>JBFMCU010000051.1:0-17466 GCA_040754415.1 Planctomycetota bacterium | reverse complement strand
TCCCTCGACCTCGGCACGACGTCAGCCAGCGCACCGAGGGCGCGCCCCTCTCGATCGCTCAGATCCTCGCCTTGCTCGGCCTCCCGCAATGATCGGAATCCCGCGCTTCTTGGTGATCGCCAACACAGGCCGGGCTCCGGGCGTCCGAGGGGCCACCGGGCGCCGCTAGCAGGTGCTTCGACGGACGAGCGTCGCCGGTCCTTCGCCGCCGGCAGGCACGCGAGGCGATGGCCTCCGTTCTCCCCCAGGGTGGCCCGCTTCGGCGCTGGCGAGGCCCCTTCCTGGGGCAGTCCCGCCGCATCTCTCGTTCCGACGCGCTCTTCCATCCTGGGTTTGCCGCGCGTCCGAACGGGTCCGCCATCGGACATGGTCCGCGCGGCTGCCTCTATAGGCACTCCGCAGGGTCCAATCGCACAGGGAATCTCTGTAAAACCCGTCCGCTGTCCCTCCTCTGGGACTGGGGTGCCCAGGGTCCAGGACCGATCTCTGCCGTGCACGGAGGAGTCCGGTATTCTCCCTCCGCTGCAGCCTACACGCCGTTGCTCCCACGCCGCCCCCTTCGGCCCGGGCGGGGCGCATCCGTGACGGAGTCAGCACCAGAGAGACGGCGCTCTGGTGGGCCACCCCGGTCACTTGCCGGCGATCCGGGGGGTGGCGGCGCTGGTGGTCCGGAGCGGCGGGGAGGATCCGCGGCTCTCGGGCTGGCTCGACGAGATCGCGCTGCGGAGCCCGGGGGGGCCTGGCGGTCGTGGGCGGCGGGCCAGCGGGCGGGGCGGGAGAGATGGCGCGCGGCGAGTCCCCGGATCTCTCCGGCGAGCGCTTCTCGGGGCTCTCGCCGATCAGCTACGCCCTGGCCGTCGCCGACCGTGAGAACCTCCCGTGGGTCGTCGTCCAGCACGGTGCCAAGGTGCGCATCCATCCCGCGCGCGTCGGCGTGGGCGTGGGACGGCGCGGGCGGACGGAGACCTACGTCGAGTGCCACAGGGGACTCCTGCCCGACTCCGACGCCGCCTATCTCTGGCTCCTCTGCTCGGCCAAGGCGCTGGCGCCGGGCGGGAGCCTGGAGCAGATCCTCGACGCCTCGGGCCGCTTCGCTGGCGATCTCGCCGAGCGCCTGCGCGAGCGCGTCTACCAGTCGGTCGTGCCCCGCCTCGCGCAGGGGATCGTCGCCGCGCGGGGTATGAAGAGGCCGACCGCGCAGGACCTCGCCGACACCTACGAGATGGCGCTGGCCGTCCTCTTCCGGTAACTGTTTAGTGGGTCAGTGGGCCTTTCTGGAGCGATGAGAGGCGATCCTTCGGAGGATCCTGTCGCAACGCTCCCGAAAGGCCCACTGACCCGCTAAGCAGTTACGGGAAACCGGTGTATCCTACGACCCGATGGCGATATTGCGCTCGGCGCGAATCCCGCCGACCACCCTGTTCCTCCTCGCCGCCTGCGGAGGGGCGAGCGACGAGGACGCACCGCCGGCGGCCTCCCCGCCCCCGCCGAACCCGATCGTCCAGACGGACTGGGCGAGCTTCCGCGGGCAGCCGGAGCTCACCGGGCGCGCGGGGGGCGAGCTCGCGGGGGAATTGCACCTCCTCTGGACCGCCCGCACCGGCGCGCCGATCGCCTCGGCGGCGGTGATCGCCGGCGAGCGGGTCTTCGTGGGGAGCGACGACGGGAGGGTGCGCGCGCTCGACTTCGCCTCCGGCGAGGAGGTCTGGGCGGTCGCTCCCGGCGGTAGGGCGGAGCCGGCGGGGATCGAGGCGCCCCCGGCGGCGGCGGAGGGGCGCGTCTACGTCGGGGACCGCGAAGGCATCCTCTGGTGCCTCGCGGCGGAGGACGGCGCGGTGCGCTGGAGCTTCCGCACCGGCGGCCAGATCACGGGCGCGGCGGCCGTCGCCGGGAGCGGCGAGAGGACCCGCGTCCTCGTCGGGAGCCACGACGCCTTCCTCTACTGCCTCGACGCGACCGGCGCGGAGCGCTGGCGGTACGAGAGCGGGAGCTACGTGAACGGCGCGCCGGCGATCGCCGACGGGGAGGTCGCCTTCGGGGGCTGCGACGGCTTTCTCCACGTCGTCGACATCGAGAGCGGCGAGGCCCGCGGGAGGTGGGAGGTCGGATCGTACGTCGCCGGCTCGCCGGCGATCGCCGGGGGACTCGCCTTCGTCGGGCACATGGCGGGGCGGGTCGTCGCCCTGGAGCTCGCGAGCGGCACGCGCGCCTGGGAGTACGGAACCGGCGATCTCGCGTTCTTCTCTTCCCCCGCCGTCGACGAGACGCGAATCGTGATCGGCGGGCGCGACGGGCGGGTGCACGGCATCGATCGCGCGCGCGGAGAGCCGTTCTGGACGTTCCGTACGGGAGGGAACGTGGACGGGAGCCCCGTCTTCTGCGGCGAGCGCGTCGTCGCGGCGAGCGAGGACGGGCGCCTTTACGTCCTCGATGCGGCGAGCGGCGAGCGGATCTGGAGCTACGAGATCGGCGCGCCGATCGTCGCCTCGCCCGCCGTCGCGCGGGGCCGCATCGTCGTCGGGGCGCAGGACGGCGTGCTGTACGCCTTCGGTGCGGATCAGAACCGGATCGGTCGATGATCGCGGCGCCGGGGTGCCGCCGGCCCGGGGAGAGGGCCGGTAGAATCCCGCCATGCGCCTCTCGCCGGTCGCCGTCCACGCCACGGTGCTCGCGGCCGCGCTCGCGGCGGTGGCGGGCCAGAAGTGGCTCGCCATGGATGCCGGCCGCGAGGTTTCGGCTCGCGAGCCCTTCCCCGCGCCGGAGGCCCCCCTCTTCCGGCCCGCGCTCCCCGGCGAGCTCACGACCGGCGACGGGCGGCCGGCGGAGGAGCTTCCCGGCTCGTGGCCCTGCTTCCGCGGCCCGGCGCGGGACGGAATCTCGCGCGAGGAGACCCCGCTCGCCGAGACATGGCCCGCGGATGGCCCGCCGCGACGCTGGTCGATCGCGGTGGGCGAGGGCTACGCGGGCGCGGCGGCGCACCGCGGGCGCGTCTACATCCTCGACTACGACACGGAGCGGCGCGGCGACGCCCTGCGCTGCCTCTCGCTCGCCGACGGACGCGAGATCTGGCGGCGGTGGTACCACTTGCCGATCGTGCGGTCCCACGGCATCTCGCGCACCGTGCCCGCGGTCAGCGACCGCCACATCGTGACCCTCGGGCCCCTCGGACACGTGCTCGGCGTCGATGCCGAGACCGGCGAGGCGCGGTGGTGGCGCGACCTCGCCGCCGAGTTCGGCACCGCCGTCCCCGAGTGGTACGCCGGCCAGTGCCCGCGCATCGACGTGCTCGAGGGGCGCGAGGTCGCGATCCTCGCCCCCGGCGGCGATCGGGGCGCGCTCCTCGTCGCCGTGGACTGCGAGACGGGCGAGGAGGTGTGGCGCACGCCCAATCCGCGCGCCCTCCAGATGACCCACGCCTCGATCGCGCGGATGGACTGGCGAGGCACGGCGACCTACGTCTACCCCACGACCGGCGGCGTCGTCGGCGTGGCGGCGCGCGACGGAGCCCTGCTCTGGGAGCATCCCGACTGGTTGGTCCAGCCGGCCATCGTGCCCACTCCCCTCCCTCTCGGGCCCGACCGCCTGCTCCTCACCGCCGGATACCGCGCGGGGGCCGTGCTGCTCGAGATCCGCGCCGGCGAGGCGTTCGCTCCGACCCCGGCCGTCGTGGCGCGCTTCGACCCGCGGGCCCTCGGCGCCGACCAGCAGACGCCGATCTTCCACGCGGATCGCATCTACGCCGTGCTGACCAAGGACGCCGGGCCGCACCGCGAAGAGCTCGCCTGCCTGAGCGCGGAGGGTGTCCTCCTCTGGACGAGCGGCGCGGAGCGGCGGTTCGGGCTCGGTCCGTTCCTCCTCGCCGGCGACAAGCTCCTCCTGATGGACGACGACGGCATGCTGACGATGGCCCGCGCCTCCGATGCCCGCTACGAGGAGCTGGCCCGGGCCCCCGTGCTCGAGGGGCGCGAGGCATGGGGGCCGATGGCGCTGGCGGGCGGGTTGCTCCTCGTGCGGGACCTGGAGACGCTCCGCTGCCTCGATCTGCGGGAGGGGGCGCGATGAGACGAGACGGCGCCGCGCGGATGAACCCCCTCCTCGGCCTCGCCCTTCTCGGCCTCGTCGCGGTGGCGATCGTCGCGCTGGTCACCTCGGGGCCGCGCGAACCCCGGACCGGCCGCCGCTACGCGCAGGACGTGCGGGCGGCCGGCCAGGTCGACCCGGGCCGGATCGCGTGGGAGGAGATCCTCCCGCCCCTCGCGGTGGCGATGGAAGCGCCGGTCGCGGTGGCGCTGGATGCCGAGGGTCGCATCCTCGTCCTCGGCGACCGCCTCGTCGTCCTCGGCCCCGACGGCCGCCAGGAATCGCGTACGGCGGAGCTCGCGGCGCGCTACCGAGGGCTCGCGGCCGCCGCGGCGGGGCGCATCTACGCGGCGGCGCCCGACCGCGTCGATCTCCTCGCGCTCGATGGCGGGCGGCTGGAGGTCGAGCGATCGGCCGCCGCGCCGGACGTCCTCGCCAGCTTCGCCGCGATCGCCCTCGCGCCCGCCGGCGTCCTCGTCGCCGACGCGGGGGGCCGGCGCGTCCTCCGGCGCCCGCGCAACCTCGGCGGCGACTGGCAGGAGCTCGCGGGGGGGTTCGTCGTGCCGAGCGTGATGGACGTCGCGGTGACGGCCGGCGGCGACCCCGTCACCGTCGACCCCGGCCGTCACACGGTGCAGGTCCGCGACGGATACGGCGACGTCCTGCGCTCCTTCGGGAGGATGGGCGGCGAGCTCGCCGACTTCGCCGGCTGCTGCAACCCGGCGGCGATCGCGATGACCGCCGACGGGCGCACGGTGACCGCGGAGAAGGGGCTCGGCGCGACCCGGGTCAAGATCTACGACGCCTCCGGACGGTTCGAGAGCGCGATCGCCGGCCCGTCCGCCTTCGACGCGGCGACGGACGACGCGCCGATCGTGCTCGACGTGGCGGTCGATTCGCGCGGGCGCGTGCTCGTTCTCGACCCCGCGCGCCGGCAGGTGCGCGTGTTCGCGCCGAAGGAGGAGAAGAAAGACGGCTGAGCAAGCGGACGAGTCGGCGGAGAGCCGCCGCGAGCTCCTGCGCGACACGGCGCGGGCCGCCGTTCTCGCCCTGCTCGGCGGCGGGGCGGTCTGGCTCGCGCGGCGGAACGCGCCCGCCGCCGATTGCCGCCGGCGGACCCCCTGCGAGACGTGCCGGCTCCGCGCGGAGTGCGCGCGGCCCCGGCGCCTGGCGGCCCGCGGAGCGCCAGGGGGGAGGACGCCGCGATGAGCGCCCGGGCGGACCGCGTCACCCGGCGCGAGCTCCTGCGGGCCGGCGGTCGAGGGGCAGCGATGATCGGGCTCGGCGCCGGCGCCGCCGCCCTCGCCCGCCGCCACCGCGCCGCGCCCGGGCAGATGGTCTGGCAGATCGACCCCGCCAAGTGCATCGCCTGCGGGAACTGCGAGATGAACTGCGTGCTCACCCCTTCGGCCGTCAAGTGTCTGCACACGCACGCCATGTGCGGCCGGTGCAACTTCTGCTTCGGCTACTACGACCTGCGCGCCGGCTCCGCGGCGCACAGCGGGGCCGAGTACCAGCTCTGCCCGACGGATGCGATCCGCCGCACGTACCTCGGCGGGCCGTACTACGAGTACGTGATCGACGAGGCGCTCTGCATCGGCTGCGGGTTGTGCGTCAAGGGGTGCCAGGGTTCCGGCAACGGCTCCCTCTACCTGCAGGTGCGCCATCCGATGCGCGGCGCACGCGGCGATGTCCCCGACGGCACCTGCGTGAACTGCAACGAGTGCGCGATCGCCGTCGCCTGTCCCTCCCGCGCCTTCGTGCGCGTGCCGGCGGAGGATCCGTACCCCTTCCGGAGGCCGGACCGCGCGGGAGGTCGATGATCGCCCGCGCCCTCGCTCCCCTCGCCCGCGAGGCGGCGATCCAGGAGGAGTTCCGCTATCCCCCGCCCGAGCTCGGGCCCGACTACGTCGAGCCGGCGACGGCGTTCCCCCCGTATCGCGAGATCCTCCCCCCCCTCGCCGACGCGATCGTGCTCGCCGCGGCCCTGGTCGCCGCCGCGTGGCTCGTGCACCGCCGCCGCAGCCGCGCCGGGCTCCTCGCGCTCGCGATCGCCGGCCTCGTGTGGTTCGGATTCGTGCGCGAGGGGTGCGTGTGCCCGATCGGCTCCGTGCAGAACGTCGCCGCGGCCCTCGCCGACCCGACGGCGGCCCTGCTGCCGGCCACCGTGCTCTTCTTCGTGCTGCCCCTCCTCGCCACTCTGCTCTGGGGACGAGTCTTCTGCGCGGCGGTCTGTCCCTTGGGAGCGATCCAGGAAGTCGTGCTCCTGCGACCGACACGCCTTCCGGCGTGGCTCGGGGCGGGGCTCGCGCTCCTGCCGCACGTCTACCTCGCCCTCGCCGCGCTCTTCGCCGCCACCGGCGCCGGGTACGTGATCTGCCGCTACGACCCCTTCGTCGGCTTCTTCCGCCTCGGCGCGACGGCGAACATGCTCGTCGTGGGCGGATGCCTGCTCGCGATCGGCGTCTTCGTCGGGCGGCCGTACTGCCGGTTCCTGTGCCCGTACGGGGTTCTGCTCGGCTGGCTGGCGCGGCTCGCACGGCGGCGGGTCACGATCACGCCCGAGGGCTGCGCCGCGTGTCGGCTGTGCGAGGAGACGTGCCCCTACGACGCGATCACCGAGCCCAACGCGGAGGCGGTGCGCGCGCGGCGGCAGGGCGGGCGCCGGGCCCTCGTCGCCGCCCTCGTCTTCGCCCCGCTCCTCGTGGGAGCTCTCGCCTGGTGCGGCGCGCGCCTCGGACCCACCCTCGCGGAGAGCCATCCGCGCGTCGCCCTCGCCGCCCAGGTCGCGGCCGAGGAGGCGGGCGCGGTGCGCGAGACGACCGACGCGAGCGACGTCTTCCGCGCTTCGGGCGAATCGATCGAGTCCCTGCGCGCCGAGGCGGCGGCGAAGCGACGCGAGTTCCTCGCCGGCGGCGCGCTCGCCGGCGCCTTCGTCGGGGCGATGATCGCCCTGCGCCTCGTCGGCTTCTCGATTCGCCGCACGCGGATCGAGTACGAGGCCCACCGCGAGGGCTGCCTCGCCTGCGGGCGCTGCTTCGACTGGTGCCCGGTCGAGCTCGAGCGGCGGCGCACCGGCATCGCGCCGGAGGTGCATCCGTGACCGCGCCCGCCGCGGCGCCCGCGCCCCCGCGCGTCCGGCGCCAGGCGGCGGCCGGCGTCGCGGCGGTGGCGCTCTGCTTCGCGCTCTTCGCGGTCGCCGAGACGGTCCTCACCTGGCGCGAGCGCGAGGAGACCCGGGCAATCGACCACCCCTATCTCGTCGCCCGCCGCGCCGACCTCGCCCGCGAGCCGGGCTCCACCGCGATCCCGGCGGAGATCCGGCGGGAGGAACAGGCGCTGCGCGCGCGCTTCCTCGTCGCCGAGCGCCGCCTCGCCGCCGGGGGATGGCTGCTCCTCGCCGGCGTCGGCGTCTTCGCCGCCGCCGCCAAGATCGCCCTCGCGGCGCGACCGCGCGGGCCCGTGCCCGCGGCGCGCGACTTCGGCTGGGATCCCGACCGGGCGCCTTCCTTCCTGGGCCGCGCCTCCCTCGCCGGTATCGCCGCGCTCCTGGCGGGAACGGCGGTGGGCCTGCCGCTCCTGCGCGAACGGAGCGACGCGGTGGAGAGCGCGCGCGGCACGTGGGCGCGCTTCCGCGGTGCCGGCGGGCTCGGCATCTCGCCGTACTCGGACGCGCCCCTCGCCGTCGACGCGCGCGAGGGAGAGGAGCGGAACCTGCGCTGGAAGGCCGTCACTCCGCTCCCCGGACTCTCCTCGCCGGTCGTGTGGAACGAGCGCGTCTTCCTGACCGGCGCCACGGCGAGCACGCGCGAGGTGTACTGCTACGACGCCCTCACCGGAGCGCTCCTCTGGCGCCGGCCGGTCGGTGCGGGGCCGGCGAGCGCGACCGGGCCGGAAAGCGTGTGGGAGGAGACGGGCTACGCCGCCCCCACGCCCGTCACCGACGGAGCGCACGTCTGGGCGCTTTTCGCCAACGGCGACGTCGTTTGTCTGGACGTCTTCGGCCAACAGCGCTGGTGCCGGGGCCTCGGCGTGCCGGAGAACCTCTACGGGCTCGCCGCCTCGCCGATCCTCTCCGGCGAGCTCCTCATCGTGCAGATCGACCAGGAATGGGGCGCGGGCGAGACACGGAGCGCCCTCGTCGCCCTCTCTGCCGCGACCGGGGAGGTCGCCTGGCGGACGCCGCGCGACGTGGAGAGCTCGTGGCCGACGCCCATCCCGATCGAGACGCCGGACGGACCGCGGATCCTCACCTGCGCCAACCCATTCGCCATCGCCTACGATCCCGCCAGCGGTCGCGAGGTGTGGCGCGCCGATTGCCTCGAGGGAGACGGCGGACCGTCGCCCGTGTTTGCCGGCGGGCTCGTGTTCGTGGTGAACGCGGGATCTCCCCTGACCGCGCTCCGTCCCGACGGCGAAGGGGACGTCACCGACTCCCACGTCGCGTGGCGGTGGGAGGAGGGGCTGCCGGATGTGTGCAGCCCCCTCGCCGGCGAGGGGCTCGTCTGGCTGCTCGCGTCCGATGGGCACCTCACGTGCCTCGACGACGCGACCGGCGCGCGGGTGTGGGAGCACGACCTCGAGCGGAGCTTCTACTCCTCCCCCGCCCTCGCCGGGGATCGGGTGTACGCGATCTCCCGGAAGGGGGAGATCCTCGTGATCGCGGCGGCACGCGAGTACCGCGAGCTCGCCCGCGGCCACCTGGGCGAGGAGTGCGACACCTCGCCCGCCTTCGCGGAAAAACGCCTGTACGTGCGGGGCCGCCGCCACCTCTTCTGCTTCCAGGAGGGCGCGCGGTGAGCGCTCCCGTCGATCTCTCGCCCGTCGACACGGCCGTCGCCGCCCACGGCCGCGCGCCGGCGGCGCTGATCCCGCTCCTTCACGAACTGCAGAAGCAGTACGGGTACTTGCCCGAGGAGGCCCTGCGCCGCCTCTGCGCCACCACGGAGATCCGCCCCGCCGCCGTCGAGGGCGTGGCGAGCTTCTTCGACGGCTTCACGCGGCGCCCGGCCGGCCGCCATCGGATCAGCGTGTGCTGCGGCACCGCCTGCCACGTGAAGGGGGCCGACCGCGTGCACGATTCCTTCGCCCGGGCTCTCGGCCTCGCGGCCGGCGAGGACACCGATGCCGGCGGCCTCTTCACCCTCGGCCGCGTGGCCTGCCTTGGCTGCTGCACGCTCGCCCCCGCGGTGCGCATCGACGAGATCACCTACGGGCACGTGCGCGCCGACGGCGTGGGTCGCGTGCAGCGCGATTTCCTCGATTGCGCGCGGATCGAGGCTGGTCCGGCCGCCCGCGCCGCGGCTGGCGACGGCCAGCCGGTGGTCGAGGTGCGCGTCGGGCTCGGCTCGTGCTGCCAGGCGGGGGGGAGCGCCGCGGTCTACCGGGCGCTCGAGCGGGAGCTCGCGCGGGCGGGCGCCGCGGCCCGCGTGAAGCGCGTCGGGTGCACCGGCATGTGCCACCGGACGCCGCTCGTCGAGGTCGTGGCTCCCGGCCAGCCGCCACGGCTCTACGCCAAGGTCGAAGAACGCGACGTGCCGGCCCTCGTGCGCCGCCACTTCCCGCGGCCGGGCTTCTTCGGGCGGCTCGGCGGACTCCTCGCGCGCGGCGTC
Source organism: Planctomycetota bacterium (assembly GCA_040754415.1). GTDB lineage: Bacteria > Planctomycetota > UBA1135 > UBA1135 > JBFMCU01. The sequence continues at coordinate 7,774 of JBFMCU010000051.1, read as the reverse complement.
GATCGCCTGCTCACCGACGAGGCGTGGGCGGGGGTGGAGCGCCACGCGCTCGACGTCCGCGATCGCCCGGTCGCCGACTTCCTCGGCCGCCAGCGCCGCATCGCCACGGAGGGCAGCGGCGAGATCGATCCCCTCGACGTGGACGAGTACGTCGCCCGCGGCGGATTCGCGGGGCTCGACTGCTGCCTCACCGCGCTGTCGCCCGGCGCCACCGTCGAGCGCATCGTCGAGAGCGGCTTGCGCGGGCGGGGCGGCGCCGGCTTCCCCGCCGGCCGCAAGTGGCTCGCCGTGCGGCGCGCGCCGGGAGAGCGGAAGCTCGTGCTCGTGAACGGCGACGAGGGCGACCCCGGGGCGTTCATGGATCGCATGATCCTCGAGTCGAGCCCCTTCCGAGTCCTCGAGGGCCTGGCGATCGCCGCCTGGGCGGTCGGGGCGCGCGAGGGGATCTTCTACGTGCGCGCCGAGTATCCGCTCGCCGTGGAGCGCGTGCGCGCGGCGCTCGCGACGTGCCGGGAGCGCGGGCTTCTCGCCCGGGATGGCTTCGCGCTCGAGGTCGAGGTGGCGCGCGGAGCGGGCGCCTTCGTCTGCGGCGAGGAGACGGCGCTGATCGCCAGCCTCGAGGGCCGCCGCGGAATGCCGCGCCTGCGCCCGCCGTGGCCGGCGGAGCAGGGCCTCTTCGGCCGGCCCACGCTCGTCAACAACGTCGAGACGCTCGCCCTCGTCCCGTGGATCGTCCGCCACGGGCCGGAAGCCTTCCGCGCCCTCGGCACGGCGCGCTCGCCCGGCACCAAGGTCTTCGCCCTCGCCGGCAAGGTCGTGCGCGGCGGTCTCGTGGAGGTTCCGCTCGGAATCAGCGTGCGCGAAGTGGTCGAGGAGATCGGCGGCGGCGTCGCGCCCGGACGCACTCTGAAGGCGGTGCAGATCGGCGGGCCCTCGGGCGGCTGCGTGCCGGCGGAGCTCGCCGACACGCCCGTGGACTACGAGAGGCTCTTCGCCGTCGGATCGATGATGGGATCGGGCGGCTTCGTGGTGCTCGACGACACCGACTGCATGGTCGACGTCGCCCGCTACTTCCTCGCCTTCACCCAGAATCAGTCCTGCGGCCGGTGCACGCCGTGCCGGATCGGGACGAAACGCCTCCTGGAGATCGTCGATCGCGTCCGCACGGGGCGCGGGCGGCCGGACGACCTCGCGCGGCTCGAGGAGCTGTCCCGGCAGGTGGCGGCGAGCAGCCTGTGCGGGCTCGGGCGGACCGCGCCGAACCCGGTCCTCTCGACGCTACGCCACTTCCGCGCCGAATGGGAGGCGCATCTCGCCGGCCGCTGCCCCGCCGGCCGCTGCCGGGACCTCGTCGCCTACGTCGTGACGGATGGTTGCATCGGCTGCACCGTTTGCGCGCAGCGCTGCCCGGTGGATGCCATCGCCGCGACGCCCTACGTGAAGCACGCGATCGACACCGCCCGCTGCACTCGCTGCGACGTGTGCCGGGAGGCCTGCCCGGTGAATGCCGTCGAGGTGGTCTCGCCATGCCCCGCCTGACGATCGATGGGCAAGCGGTGGAGGTGCGGGACGGGGCCACGGTCCTCGACGCGGCCCGCACGCTCGGCATCGCGATCCCGGCGCTATGCCACCGCCCCGACTTCGCGCCCTCGACCTCGTGCATGGTCTGCGTGGTGCGGATCGACGGCGCCCCGCGGCTCGTGCCCTCCTGCGCCACGGCGGCGGCAGAGGGCATGGAGGTGGAGAGCGAAACGCCCGCGGTGCGCGCGGCGCGGCGTACGAGCCTCGAACTGCTGGCCAGCGATCACACCGGCGACTGCGTGGCCCCCTGCCAGCGCGCCGACGATCACCACGCCGATCTCCCGCGCTTCCTGCGCCAGGTGGCGGCTGGCGACGTGGACGGAGCGGCGGCGACGCTCGCGGCGGCCGGCATCCCCCTCGACGACCCGGACACGATCGATCTGACGCCGGCCGAGAAGGCGTGCCGGCGCGGGCGCGCGGACGAGCCGGTCACCCTCGGGCGCCTCGCGCGCTGGGTGGCCGAGCGCCGCCGCTACGTTTCCGGCGCCGCCCCCCCCCCCGCCTCTCCCTACCGCGCCTTCGCCAGCCGCATCGCCAAGCTCTCCCCGGCGGAGCTGGCGGAGCTCCTCGCTGGGGCGGCCCCGGGCGGAGCGGTCGCGCCGGACGCGTCCGGCCGCGATCTCTCCGCCGCGGCGGCGGCGGGCGAGGCGGCTCGCTGCGTGCATTGCGACTGCCGCCGGGCCCAGTCCTGCCTCCTGCACGAGGCCTGCGCGGCGTACGCCGTCCTTCCCGGCCGTTTCTCCGGCCCGCGCCCGCCGCTCGCGATCGATCGCTCGCATCCCGAAATCCTGTTCGAGCCCGGCAAGTGCATCCGCTGCGGGCTCTGCCTCCAGGCGGCGGAGCGCGCCGGAGAGGAGCTCGGGCTTGCCTTCGCCGGGCGCGGTTTCGCGATGCGCGTGACGACTCCCTTCGGCGCCCCCCTCGCCGCGGCCCTGCGCACGAGCGCCACCACCTGCGCCGACGTCTGTCCGACCGGCGCCTTCGTGCGCCGGGGTCCCGCGCCTGTGGTACAACCATGATCCCTCGTCCGAGGCCCGAGAGAATCCGATGCCGCATCCTTCGTTCCTCTCCCTGACGATCGTCCTTCTCGCCGGCCCGCCGTCCTCCCCCGCCGCGCCCACGGCGCCGGACGGCTGGCCGTGGTGGCGCGGGCCCGACCACGACGGCGTCTCCAAGGAGACCGGCTGGAGCGTCGACGGCGTGCCCCTCTGGGAGCGCAACGTGGGCCTCGGGTACTCGACGGTCTCCGTGCACGACGGCCGCCTCTACACGACCGGACATGACCCGGAGAAGCAGCAAGACACGCTCGTCTGCCTCGACGCGCGGTCCGGCGAAGTGGTCTGGGGCTTCTCCTTCCCGGCCAAGACGTGGAACATGGGCCATGGCGGCGGCTCGCTCTCCACCCCCTCCGTGGACGGGGACGTGGTGTTCGCCTCCCACCGCGAGGGCGACCTCTACTGCCTCGACGCGAAGACCGGCGCGGTGCGCTGGCAGCATCAGCTCTGCACCGAGCTGGATCTGAAGCCGCCGACCTGGGGGTTCGCCGCGTCCCCTCTCGTGTTCGACGACATGGTGGTGATGAACGCCGGGGTCGTCCTCGCCTTCGACAAGGCGGGGAAACCCCTCTGGAAGAGCGCCCGGAGCTTCGGACACGCGTACTCGACCCCCGCGCCGTTCGAGTGGGACGGCCGTTCCCTGCTTGCGGTCTTCTGCGGCAGCGGGCTCGTGGTCGTCGACCGCGCGAAGGGGGAGGAGATCGCCGCCTACGAGTGGAAGACGAAGTACGACATCAACGCGGCCACGCCGGTCGTGGTCGGAAACCGGATCTTCATTTCTTCCGGCTACAACCATGGCTGCGCCATGCTCGAGCTCGGGGCGCAGAAGCTCACGTCGCTCTGGGAGAGCAAGGCGATGCGCAACCAGATGTCGGGGTGCGTGCTCTACGAGGACCACTTGTACGGCCTGGACGAGCAGGAGCTCAAGTGCCTCGACCTCACCGGGAAGGAAGTGTGGACGCGGACCGGTTTCGGAAAGGGCTGCCTGCTGCTCGCCGGCGGCCGGCTCCTCGTGATGAGCGGCGAGGGCGAGCTCGTGATCGCGACGGCGACTCCGGGGGGCTACGAGGAGCTCTCGCGCCGGAAGGTGCTCGACGGCGGCGTGTTCTGGACGACCCCGGTCCTCGCCAGCGGGCTGATCTACTGCCGCAACAGCAAGGGCGACCTCGTCTGCCTCGATCACCGGCCGAAGGAGGGATAGGCGCCCTCCGGCACCCGGATGCGGATCGCCCACCTCTCCCCCGGCACCGGGGACTTCTACTGCGGCACCTGCCTGCGCGATCGGACGCTGGTGCGGGCGCTGCGGGGCCGCGGGCACGAGGTGGAGATCGTCCCGCTGTACCTGCCCGCGTACGGCGAGGACGGTACGCCGAGCGACGACGGGCCGATCCACCTCGGCGCGATCAACCTGTATCTCGCCCAGAAGCTCTCGGCGTGCCGCTATCTCCCACGGGCGGTGACCGGCCGCCTCGATTCGCCGGCGCTCCTGCGCTGGGTGGCGAGGCGGTTTCCCGCCACGGATCCCGCCCTGCTCGGCGAGATGACCGTCGCCATGCTGGAGGGCGAGGAGGGCCGGCTCGCGCCCGCGATCGAGGCGCTGGCGGCGTCGCTCGCGGCCGGGCCGCCGTTCAACGTCGTGCTGCTCTCGAACGCCCTGCTCGCCGGCGTGGCGCGGCGGATCGCGGAACGGACCGGGGCGGCGGTCGCGTGCACGCTGCAAGGCGAGAACGCGTTCCTGGACGCGCTGCCCGAGCCGCACCGCGGCCTGGCGTGGCGAACGCTGGCCGCCCGGGCGCGCCAGGTGGCGCTCTTCCTCGCCGTCAGCCGCCACCACGCCGCCCGGATGGCGGATCGGCTTGGCCTGCCCGAGGCGCGCGTCGCGGTGGTGCCGAACGGGATCGATGTCGAGGACTTCTCCGCCCGCGCGGCCGGCGAGGCCCCCTCGCCGCCGGCGCTCGGTTTCCTGGCCCGGCTCTGCGCGGAAAAGGGGCTGCCCCTCCTCGTGGATGCCTTCCTCCTCCTGCGCGAGCGCGGGCGAGTCCCCGATCTGCGCCTGCGCGCCGCGGGAGTCCTCCGGGCCGAGGATCGCGTCATCGTCGCCGCCCTGCGGAGGCGCCTCGCCGCCGCCGGCCTCGCCGCGGCCACGGAGTTCCTCCCCGACGTCGATCCCGCCGCCAAGCGCGCCTTCCTGGCCTCGCTCAGCGTGCTCTCCGTCCCCGCGAGCGCGGAGGAGTCCTTCGGCCTGTACCTCCTCGAGGCGATGGCGGCCGGGGTTCCCGTCGTGCAGCCGCGCCACGCCGCGTTCCCCGAGATCCTCGCCGCGACGGGGGGCGGAATCCTGTGCGACCCGGGCGATCCGCGGGCGCTGGCGGAGGCGATCGAGGCGCTCCTGCTCGATCCGCCCCGGGCCCGAGAGCTCGGCGAGCGAGGCGGCCGGGCGGTCCGCGAGCGCTTCACGGCGCAGCGCATGGCCCGGGAGGTCGAGGAGCGGCTCACGGAGGTCGTCGCCGCCCGCGGTAGAGTGGACGCATGAGCGAGGCGCCGCCGCTCCTGGAGCTCGCCCGGCTCGTCGTGCGCTACGAGGTCGGGCCGGGGCTCGCTCCGCTCACGGTGCTCGACGGCGTGGATCTCGCCGTCGCCCCCGGGGAGACGGTGGCGGTCGTCGGTCCGTCGGGGGCCGGCAAGAGCACGCTCTTGTACGCCGCCGGCGGGCTCGTGTCCCCGGCGGCGGGGACGGTGCGGATCGGCGGGTGCGATCTCGCCACGCTCGGCGAGAACGAGCTCGCTCGCCTCCGCAACCGGGAGATCGGATTCGTCTTCCAGGATCACTATCTCCTGCCCCAGTGCACGGTGCTCGAGAACGCCCTCGTGCCGGCGCTCGCCGGCTGGCCGGGGCCCGGGGACGCCGAGGCGCGCGCGCGGGAGCTGTGCGCGCGCGTCGGGCTCGCCGAACGGCTCGGCCATCGCCCGGCGATGCTCTCGGGGGGGGAGCGCCAGCGTGCGGCGGTCGTGCGCGCCCTGATCAACCAGCCGCGTCTCCTCCTCGCCGACGAGCCCACGGGCTCGCTCGATGCGCGCACGGCGGCCGAGCTCATCGAACTCATCGCCGCGCTGCCCGCCGCGCACGGAGTGGCTCTCCTGGTCGTCACCCACGCTCCAGGCCTTGCCCGGCGCCTGGGCCGCGTGCTGGAGCTCGCGGCGGGGCGGCTCTCCCCGTTCGCCGCCGGAAGCACGCGATGAACCGCGGGCGGCTGATCCGGCGCGGCCTGGGGCACTTCCGCGCCACGCACCTCGGCACCGTGCTCGGAGTCGCCGTGGGGACGGCGGTCCTGACCGGCGCCCTCGTCGTCGGGGACTCCGTGCGGCTCACCCTGCGCGAGCGAGCGCTGGCCCGGATCGGGCGCATCGACGCGGCGCTGGCGACCGGGGAGCGGACGTGCCGCGCCGCGCTCGCCGCGGAGCTCGCGCGCCGGCTCCCCGGGGCGGCGGTCGCGCCCGCTCTGCTCGTCCGCGGGATCGCCTCCGCCGGAGACGGTGCGCGGCGGGCCCTCGATGTGCAGGTCGCGGGGATCGACGCGCGCTTCTTCGCCCTGGCCCCCGCGGCCGATCCGCCCCCGCCCCCCGGCCCGGACGAGGTCTACCTGAACGAGCGCCTCGCCCGCCAGCTCGCCGCGTCGCCCGGCGATCGGGTCGTGCTGCGGGTCGAGATGCCGCCCGCGATGCCGCGGGAGACGGCGCTCGGCGGCGCGGCGGCGGCGGGCCGCGCTTTCGCCGGGCGCGTGACGCGCATCCTGGGCGCGGCGGAGCTCGGCGAGCTCGCCTTGACCGCCGGGCCGCGGCCGCCCCCCACCGCCTTCGTCGCCCTCGGCACGCTCCAGGCCCACGGCGGCCTCGCCGACCGCGTCAATCTGATCCTCGCCGGCTGCCTCGGGCGCGGCGGGCGCGCCGCGGCCGAGTCCGCCCTGCGCGACGGCTGGGATCTCGCGGATGCCGGCCTGCGCTGGCGCGACCTCCCGGCGTTCGGCGCGCTCGAGCTGGTGAGCGATCGCGTGCTCCTCGATCCGTTCATCGCCGCCGCCGTCCGACGCTGGGAGGGAACCGCTCTCGCCGTCGCCACCCACCTCGCGACCACGATCGCCCACGGGGAGCGCGCCGCGCCCTACGCCCTCGTCGCGGCGATCGGGTCCGGCGGGCGGACGGCGCGCGGCCCGGCGACCGCGCCGTGGGACGCGCTCGCTCCCGCGGATCTCGGGACCGGCGAGGTCGTGATCGACACGTGGCTCGCCGAGGATCTCGGGGCGGAGGTCGGCGACGAGCTCGCGATCCGCTTCGCCAGCCTCGGCGCCGCGACCAGCTTCGAGACCGCGCCGCGCGCGTTCCGCGTGCGGGCGATCGTGCCCGTGGCGGGGTTGGCCGCCGACCGCGGGCTGCTGCCTCCCTTCCCGGGCCTGGCGGAGAAGGCGAGCTGCCGCGAATGGGACGTGGCTCTCCCGCTCGATCTCTCGCGCCTGCGCGACCGCGACGAGGAGTGGTGGCGCGTGCAGGGCGGGACGCCCCAGGCATTCCTCTCCCTCGCCGGCGGCGAAGCGGCCTGGGGGGCGGAGCGATTCGGCACGTGGACGGGAGTGCGGATCGATCGCGCCGACGCCGCCGCGTTCACGAGCCACCTGCGCGGCACGCTCGATCCCGGGGCCGCCGGCCTCGTCTTCCGCGACGTGCGCGGGCCGGCGCTGGCGGCGGCGGCGCCGGCGACCGACTTCGGCGGGCTCTTCCTCGGCCTGTCGGTCTTCCTGCTCGGGGCGGCGTTCCTGCTCGTGGCGCTCCTGCTCGCGCTAGGGGCGCAGCAGCGGGCGACGGAGGTGGGGCTCCTCCTTGCCCTCGGCTTCCGTCCGGCCACGGTGCGAGGGCTTCTGCTCGGCGAGGGCGCGGTGCTGGCGGCGGCGGGCGCGATCGCCGGCGCGGCGGCGGCGGCGAGCTACGCGAGGCTCGTGCTCGGAGCGCTCGCCACGATCTGGCGCGGAGCGGTCGCCGGCGCCGCTCTCGAGCTGCACGTGCGGCCCTCCGTGCTCCTGGCCGGCGCGGCGGCGTCCTTCGCCGTCGCCCTCGCGGCGGCGTGGCTCGCCCTGCGCCGGGAGGCA
>JBFMCU010000050.1:0-5577 GCA_040754415.1 Planctomycetota bacterium | reverse complement strand
CCTGCCCTAATCGTCGCGCGGCTGGGCTGGCGCCAGGATGACGAGAAACCCGGGAAAGCCCCCGAAACTCGCGGGGCGGCCAGGCTCAGACCTTAGGCGAACTCCGGGCCGTGGAAATCCAGGCTAGAGGGCTAATGGCATTGGTGGGCGGCCGCCCAGGAGTGGCTCACCTGGGGCACGATGCCGGGCGGAGGCCTGGGCGCGGCGGCGACGGACATCGTCGGCTGGTTCGAGTTCGCCTATGGCACGACCGTGCTCGACACCTCCGTCGGCGGCCCGGGCGCGACCCTCTGCACGAGCTTCTACGGCGGTGCGACCGGCTGGTGCGCAGAATCCGGCCTCGGGCTGCTCCCCGACGCCCAGTTCTGCTTCAGCGGCCTCGCGGGCACCACGAACACCTGGCCCGCGGGCTGGATCTACAGCGTCACGATCACCGGCGGCTGGGAGTTCCTGCTGCCGGACGGCCCTTTCGGCTATTCGCTGCGCATGTTCGATACGGAGACCGGTCCCCTCCTGTGCTATGCCGGCTCGCCGGGCGGTGGCACCGATGCGAACGGCATTGATGACATCTTCGACGCCTACGTTCCCGATCTCGCCACGGGAACGTGTGGATCGTACAACCTCGGCGCCTGGAACTTCACCTCGTGGTGGATGCACATCGCGAAGGAGAACGGCCCGCCGGCCGTCTGTGCGTGGTACTGCGGTTCGGGCGTGAACTGCAACGGCTACGCGGTCGTGGCGCCGGTCTCGCTCGGCGGCACGTTCGTGAGCTCCGTCACCGCGTGCGGGGGCAACACCGGCGCCCTGTTGGCCGCATACATGACGCCACTCACTTTCCTGACGGGCTGGGGCGAGATCCTGGTCAACATCGCGGACCCGAACGGCGAACTCCTTGGCCTCCCGGCAGCTCTGGGCAACCCGGCCATCCTCGCCCTCCCGGTCCCGATCCATCTCGGCTTCGCTAGCCTCACGATCTACGTGCAAGCGGCGGGCTTCGGCGGCGGCGTGAACCTCCACTGCGCGTACGCCTGCACGATCGGCAGTTAGCTCCTGAGCCAGCGGTCCCGGGTGGGCGACCTCGCGACGGGGGAGGGAGGTGCCGGCTATCATGCCCGGCTTGCCCGCGGACCCGCGATGAGCGTCCTCCTCGTCCAGGACCTGAAGAAGACCCTCGGCGCCCAGGAGATCCTGGGGGGGGTGTCCCTGCGCATCGCGGCCGGGGAGAAGGTGGGGTGCGTGGGGAAGAACGGGGCGGGAAAGACGACCCTCCTGCGCCTGATCGAGGGCGAGGAGACGCCCGACGCCGGCGCGATCGTGCTCGCCCGCGGCGCCCGCATCGGCTACGTCACCCAGCGGCCGCAGTTCCCGGCCGGCCGGACCGTGCGCGCCCACGTGGAGAGCGGGCTCGCGGAGGTTCACGCCGTAGAGCGCGAGCTCGCGGCCGCCGGCGAAGCGATGGCGGAGGCGACCGGCGAGCCGCTCGACACGCTCGTGAAGCGCCACGGCGAGCTCACCGCGCGCATGGAGTTCCTGGGCGGCTGGGAGAGCGAGCGGCGGGTGGAGACCGTGCTCGGCGGTATCGGCCTCGCCCCGGCGCTGTGGGACCGCGAGGCGGAGACCCTCTCGGGGGGCGAGAAGAGCCGGACCGCCATGGCCCGGGAGCTGATCTCCGTCCCCGACCTCCTCCTCCTCGACGAGCCCACGAACCACCTCGATCTCGCGGGGATCGAGTGGCTCGAGGACTACCTGCGCACGATCCATAGCGCGGTCCTCATGGTGAGCCACGACCGCCGGCTCCTCGACGACGTGGTGGAGACGATCGTCGAGGTGGAGCGCGGGAGGCTCACCCGCTTCCCCGGCAACTACTCGCGCTACGTCGAGCTCAAGGAGGAGCGCTACGAGTTCGCGCGGCGGGAGTGGGAGCAAGAGCAGGACTACATCCGCAAGGAGGAAGCGTTCATCAAGAAGCACATCGGTGGCCAGCGCACGGGAGAGGCCAAGGGCCGGCGCCGCCGCCTCCAGAGCCTCGAGCGGCGGTCGCGACCCTACAACGACGTCCGCCGGCCGAAGATCACCTTCCGGAGGGTGGAGCGCGGGGGGGAGCAGGTCGTGGAGGCGGCCGGCCTCTCGATCGGCTACGGGGGCCGGCCCATGCTCGCGGGGGTGGACGTGCGGATCGGGCGCGGCGAGCGGGTGGGCGTGGTGGGCCCCAACGGCGCGGGCAAGTCGACGCTCCTGCGGGTCCTGGCGGGGCGGATGGCGCCGCTCGAGGGGAAGGTGACGCGCGGGTACCGGGCGAGCGGCGGCTACTTCGACCAGGACACGAGCGATCTCCGCGAGGACGGCACCCCGTACTCGGAGATCCGCCGCGACCATCCGCAGATGACGGATCTCGAGATCCGCTCCCATCTCGCCCGCTTCCTCTTTCGGGGGGACGAGGTCGACCGGCGGGTGGACCGGCTCTCCGGCGGCGAGCGCGCCCGCCTTTCGCTCGCGCGCCTCGTCCTGACGGAACCCTCCTGGCTCGCCCTCGACGAGCCGACGAACCACCTCGACCTCGCCGGCCGCACCGCGCTGGAGGAGATGCTCGGCGAGTTCCCCGGCGCGCTCGTGTGCATCTCCCACGACCGCCAGTTCCTCGACGACCTCGTGGACACGATCCTCGAGGTGGAGGGGGGAGAGGTCCGGACCTTCCGCGGCAACTACTCGGAGTACCGCGCCCGGCGGGCGGCCGAGGCGGCGGCGCGGATGGCGGAGGGCGAGCACCGCCGGCAGGCGGAGGAGGGGCGGCGCCGGGCCGCGGCGGAGAAGGGGCGCCGGGCGGCCGAGAGGGAGCCCGCCCGCGGCCGGGGGCCGCGGAATCCCTGGGCCTTCCGGAAGCTCGAGGAGACGATCATCGCCCTGGAGGAGGAGCGCGCTAAGCTCCTCGATTCCCTGGGCTCGGCCGAGGTGTACCGCGACGGCGACGCCTGCCGCGAGACCCAGATCCGCCTGGCCGAGATCGAGCGCGACCTCGGGGAGAAGAACCGCGAGTGGGAGGAGTGGGGCTGACACCCCCCCCGCCGCGCCGCCGAAGCATGCAGGAGTTCGTCGATCGGATCCGCGCCGCCGTGGCCCGTTGCACGGGGCTGGCGGCGGAGGAGATCAAGGTCGAGTCGCCGCGCGACCCGGCCCACGGGGATCTCGCCGTCCCCTGCTTCCCGCTCGCCCGGATCCGCCGGGAGGCGCCGCCGCGGATCGCGGCCGCCCTGGCCGGCGAGCTCGCCCGGGAGCTCGCGGAGATGACCGTGGCGGCCGCCGGCCCGTACCTCAACTTCACGATCTCGCGCCCCGCCCTCGCCCGGACCGTTCTCGGCCCGATCCTCGCGGAGGGACCGCGCTACGGCGGATCCACCGCCGGCGCGGGGAAGACCGTCGTGATCGACTATTCCTCCCCCAACATCGCCAAGCCCTTCCATGTCGGCCACCTGCGCTCGACGATCCTGGGGGCGGCGATCGAGCGCCTCCACGACGCCCTGGGCTACCGGACCGTGGGCATCAACCACATCGGCGACTGGGGGGCGCAGTTCGGCAAGCTCGTGGCCGCCATCCAGCGCTGGGGCGGAACGGTGGATCTCGAGGGGGATCCGATCCGCTCGCTCCTCGCCCTCTACGTCCGCTTCCACGAGGAGGCGGAGCGGGACCCGGCGCTCGAGGAGGCGGGCCGCGCCGCATTCCGCGAGCTCGAGAGCGGCGCGGAGGGGGAGGTGCGCCGGATCTGGTCCCACTTGACCGACCTCTCCCTCGCCGAGTTCGCGCGGATCTACGACCGCCTCGGGGTGACCTTCGACCACGTGCGCGGGGAGGCCTTCTACGAGCCGTTCCTGGCCGCAACGGTGCAGCGGATCGCCGCGGCCGGGGTGGCCGAGGAGTCCGAGGGGGCGCTCATCGTGCGCCTCGACGAGGTGGAGCCGGGCGTCTCCCCCTGCCTCCTGCGCAAGAGCGACGGGACGACCCTGTACGCCACCCGCGATCTCGCCGCCCTCTTCCACCGCTGGGACGAATTCGCCTTCGACCGCCTCCTCTACGTGGTGGGCTCCGACCAGCGCCTGCACTTCCGCCAGCTCAAGGGCGTGCTGCGGCGGCTGGGCCTCCCGTGGGAGGCGCGCGTCGAGCACGTGGACTTCGGCATGATGAGCCTGCCCGAGGGCCGGATCTCGACCCGCAAGGGGCAGGTGGTCTTCCTCGAGGAGCTGCTCGATCGGGCGGTGCGGGAGGCGCGAGCCATCATCGCCGAGAAGAACCCCGATCTCGCCGGCGCGGAGGCGGTGGCCCGGGAGGTCGGGATCGGGGCCGTCGTGTTCCACGACCTGAAGAAGGAGCGGGTGAAGGACGTCGTCTTCGACTGGGACGAGGTGCTCTCCTTCGAGGGGGAGACCGGCCCCTACGTTCAATACACGCACGCCCGCCTCGCCTCGATCCTGCGCCGGGCGGCGGCGGCGGGGGTGGGGGGAGCGGGGGGAGCGGTCGAGCCCGCGGCGCCCGCCGGGGAGCTCCTGGAGGACGCGGCGGGGATCCTGCTCCTCCTCGGCCGCTTCCCGGCCGTCGTCCGGGAGGCCGCCCGCCGGGCGGAGCCCTCGGCGGTCGCCCAGTACGTCCTGGAGCTCGCGCGGGAGGTCAACAGTTGGTACGTGCACCACCGGGTCCTCTCCGCCGACCCCGCCCTGAGCGCCGCTCGGCTGGGCCTGGTGCGAAGCGCCAAGATCGTTCTTGGCAACGGGTTACGGCTCCTGGGCGTCGCGGCGCCGGAGGAGATGTAGGAGGGGCCGGAGAATCCGCTCAAGAGGGATGGACCGGCAGTCCGAAGCACGGAGGCGCGGCGGTCCCCGACCCCCCGCACGCCATCCCCCGCCGCCCACCCGGCGGCGCGGGCCGGGGGCCAGCGCCAGGAGGAGTACGTGATCGAGCGCCACATCCGGGACGTGCCCGATTTCCCCCAGCCCGGGATCCTCTTCAAGGACATCACCCCCCTCCTGCAGGACCCCGATGGGCTCCGCGAGACGGTGGAGGCGCTGGCGGCGATCGCCACCCGGATCGAGTTCGACGTCGTCGCGGGGATCGAATCGCGGGGCTTCCTGTTCGGGACCCCGCTGGCCGTCAGGCTCGGCAAGGGCTTCGTTCCCCTGCGCAAGCCCGGCAAGCTGCCGTGGCGGAAGGCGACGGAGACCTACGCGCTCGAGTACGGGACCGACGCGATCGAGATCCACGTGGACGCGGTGGCCAGGGGTCGCTCCCGCGTGCTCCTCGTGGACGACCTCCTGGCCACCGGAGGCACCATGGCCGCCGCGGTGAACCTCGTGCGGAAGATCGGCGGCGTACCGGTCGCCTGTCTCTTCGTCGTCGAGCTCGGGTTCCTCGCCGGCCGCGAGAAGCTCCGCGACGTTCCCGTGCACGCTCTGGTACGGTACTGAGGATGGCGGCAAGGAAGAAGGCCGCGAAGCGGCGAACGACCACGGCGACGAAACGCCGCAAGAACGCGCGGCGCGCGGCGCCGGCGCAGCGGAAGGCCAAGGGGCGGAAGACCGCGGCGGCGCGGAA
>JBFMCU010000049.1:0-26655 GCA_040754415.1 Planctomycetota bacterium | reverse complement strand
CCCGGCTGCGCCCGCCGCTGCGTTGCGCCTCCTCCGAGGGTTGTGTTCCTAACCCGCGTTGTCGGCGCGCCTTGCGGCGAACGCAGGCGGACTCGGCAGAATGCCCCGTATGGGTGAATCGGACCACTAGCGGGGCTGGGGCAGAGCCCCGCTAGAATCTCTTCCCGTCCCTGGCGCTGGTCGGGGCGAGAGCGATGCCCGAGCTGCCCGCCGTCGAACGCGGTCGCGCGCTGGCCGCCGCGGTCCTCGCGGGCCGCCGGATCGAGGAGGTGCGGTGCGCCCGCGATCCCCTCGTCTTCGAAGGCGTCTCCCCGGCCCGCATCCGCCGCACGCTGGAGGGACGTCTCGTGCGCGCCGCGCGCCGGCGGGGCAAACATGTCTGGCTCGAGCTCGACGCCCGGCCCTGGCCCCTCTTCCACTTCGGGATGACCGGAGGTTTCCGCGCCCTCGGCTCGGACGACCTGCAGATGGTGCACGCGCCGCGGCTCGACCACGACGCATGGCCGCCGCGGTTCACGAAGATCCGCCTCGTCCTCGACGACGGCGGCGAGCTCGTGATGATCGACGCCCGGCGCCTCGGGCGGATCCGCCTGCGCCACGATCCCCCCGCGGAGCCGCCGGTGAGCCGCCTCGGCTTTGACGCCTTGCTCGACCTCCCCTCCGCCGCGCGGCTCGGCGCCGAGCTCGCCGGTCGCCGCGTCACCCTGAAGGGGCTGCTCCTCGACCAGTCCTTCGCCGCCGGCGTGGGCAACTGGATCGCGGACGAGGTCCTCTACCAGGCCGGTCTCGATCCGCGGCGGCCGGCGGGCAGCCTGTCGGTCCCGGAGGTCCGCCGCCTGCGCGCGCGGCTCTCCTCCGTCGTGCGCACCGCGGTGGGGGTGAACGCCGATCTCGAGCGCTTCCCGCGCGACTGGCTCTTCCACCATCGCTGGGGACGGCAGGAGGGAACGCGGACCGCCCGCGGCGAGGAGGTCTGCTTCCTCACCATCGCCGGCCGGACGACGGCCTGGGTGCCGGCCGCGCAGCGCTGATCCGCTCGCTCCCCCGCGGGTGGAAAAGGGACCAATTCCGTCCCAAAGCGTCCCCGGCGGCGAAGACGGGAGCGGAGACCATGCGCCTCACCAAGCAGACCGACTACGCGATCGTCCTCCTGGCGCACTTCATGCGCGAGCGGGGGCGCGCGGGCCGCCTCCGGGCGCGCGAGCTGGCCCGGCTGACGCGACTACCGGAGCCGATGGTCCGCAAGATCCTGAAGGAGCTCGCCCGGGAGGGGATCCTGGACTCGCGGCGCGGGAACCGCGGCGGCTACACCCCGGCGCGCTCGCCGGCGGAGATCTCCGTCGCCGCGATCGTGGAGGCGCTCGAGGGCCCGATCGCGATGACGGCGTGCAGCCCGCGCGCCGTCGGGCGCTGCCCCTACGAGCGCGGGTGCTCCGTGGTGGGTCCTCTTCAGCACCTGAACTCGGTCGTGCAGCAGACCCTGGAGGACCTCTCGCTCGCCGAGCTCCTCGCCCATTCGAGGCCATGACCCGCACCAATCCCCGCCCCGCCCTGCGCCCCGCGAACGCGGAGATCCGCGCCCTCGTCGAGCGCCCGTACGAGCATGGCTTCGTCACCGAGATCGATGCGGAAACCGCTCCGCCCGGCCTCGACGAGACCGTGATCCGCGCGATCTCAGCCAAGAAGGAGGAGCCGTCCTGGCTCCTCGAGTGGCGCCTGCAGGCGTACCGCCACTGGACGGGGATGCAGGAGCCGGGATGGTCCCATGTCCACCATCCACCGATCGACTACCAGGCGATCCGCTACTACTCCGCTCCTCGCCGGGCGAATCGCCCCGGGAGCATGGAGGAGGTCGATCCCGAGCTCCAGCGCACGTACGAGAAGCTCGGGATCCCGCTCGACGGGCAAAAGGCGCTGGCCGGCGTCGCCGTCGACGCGGTCTTCGACAGCGTCTCGGTGGCGACGACCTTCAAGGCGAAGCTGGCCGAGCTGGGGATCGTCTTCTGCTCGTTCTCCGAGGCGGTGCGCAATCACCCGGAGCTCGTGCGCCGCTGGCTGGGGACGGTGGTTCCCTACACGGACAACTTCTTCGCCACGCTGAATTCCGCCGTGTTCACCGACGGTTCCTTCGTCTACGTCCCGGAGGGGGTGCGGTGCCCGATGGAGCTCTCGACCCACTTCCGGATCAATGCCGCTCAGACCGGGCAGTTCGAACGCACGCTGATCGTCGCCGACCGCGGGAGCTACGTCAGCTACCTCGAGGGCTGCACGGCACCGATGCGCGACGAGAACCAGCTCCACGCCGCGGTGGTCGAGCTGGTCGCCCTCGACGACGCCCGGATCAAGTACTCGACGGTCCAGAACTGGTATCCCGGCGACGCCGAGGGTCGCGGGGGCATCTACAACTTCGTGACCAAGCGCGGCAAGTGCCTGGGAGCGCGCTCGCGCATCTCCTGGACCCAAGTCGAGACCGGATCCGCCATCACCTGGAAGTACCCGAGCTGCCTCCTGCTGGGCGACGACTCGGTCGGGGAGTTCTACTCGGTCGCTCTGACGAACAACCGCCAACAGGCCGACACCGGCACCAAGATGATCCACGTCGGCCGGAACACGCGGAGCACGATCCTCGCCAAGGGGATCTCCGCCCGCCGGGGCCAGAACACCTACCGCGGCCTGGTGAAGATCGGCCGGAAGGCGGAGAACGCTCGCAACTACACGCAGTGCGATTCCCTCCTCATGGGGGAGGAGTGCGGCGCCCACACCGTGCCCTACATCGAGGTGAACAACCCGACGGCGCGCGCGGAGCACGAGGCGACGACCTCCCGCATCGGCGACGATCAGCTCTTCTACTGTCGCCAGCGCGGGCTCTCCGCGGAGGACGCGGTGTCGATGATCGTGAGCGGCTTCTGCAAGGAGGTGCTGCGCGAGCTCCCGATGGAGTTCGCCGTGGAAGCCCGCAAGCTGCTCGGCGTGTCCCTGGAAGGGGCGGTCGGTTGACGGTCGGAAGGAGCGCGAATCGTCCATGCTGAAGATCGAGAACCTGCACGTCGCGGTGGAAGGGAAGGAGATCCTGCGCGGAATCGACCTCACGATCGCTCCCGGCGAGATCCACGCCCTCATGGGGCCCAACGGGTCCGGCAAGAGCACGCTGGCCTTCATGCTCGCCGGGCGCGAGGGCTACGAGATCCGCGCGGGGTCCGTCGCCTACGACGGCCGGGACCTCCTGGCGATGCCGCCGGAGGAGCGGGCCCGCGAGGGCGTCTTCCTGGCCTTCCAGTACCCCGTCGAGATCCCCAGCGTGGCGGGCATGTACTTCCTGCGCGCGGACCTCAACGCGCGGCGCAAGCACCGGGGGGAGGAGGAGCTCGACGCGATCGAGTTCCTCGCCCTCGTCCGGGCGCGGATGGCGGAGCTCGGCATGGACGAGTCCCTCCTCGAGCGGTCGGTGAACGCGGGGTTCTCGGGCGGGGAGAAGAAGCTGCACGAGGTGCTGCAGATGTCGATCCTCGACCCCCGGCTCGCCATCCTGGACGAGACGGACTCGGGCCTCGACATCGACGCGTTGCGCACGGTGGCCGAGGGCGTCAACCGCCTGAAGCGCGCCGACCGGTCGGTGCTCGTCGTCACTCGCTACCAGCGGCTCCTGGATCACCTCGTACCCGACCGCGTGCACGTCGTCGTGGGCGGGCGGGTCGTGCGCTCGGGGGGGAGCGAGCTCGCCCTGGAGCTGGAGGAGCGAGGCTATGGCTGGCTGGAGGAGGAAGCCGCGATCGGCGCGGCGGAGGCGAGCCGATGATCCAGGCGGTGCGGATGCCCCCGGGCCCCGGGACGGACTGGGCCGCGGAGTTCGCGCGCCACGAACGGGAGATCCTGCGGCGCGAGCCGGACGAGCTCCTCGCGCTCCGCCGGGCCGCGCTGCGCCGGTTCCTGGCGACAGGTTACCCGACCCGCCGCGAGGAGGCGTGGCGCTACGCCGACCTCGCGGCGATCGCTCGCACCGCATTCACGCTTCCCGCCGGTCGGCCGCCGCGCCGGGCGGCGGAGGAGGTCCTCGCGCGCGCCCTCCTCCCCGGGGCGGTCCCGCTCGTGTTCGTGGACGGCGGCTACGCCGGCGGCGCGAGCGGTCCCGCGGCGCCGGTGGGCGTCGAGGTGGCGAATCTAGCCGGCCGGCCCGCGGAGGCGGCCCGGGCGGAGACGCGAATCGCGGGGATCCTCGCCGCGGACGATCGGCCCTTCGTCGCCCTGAACACCGCGTTCTTCGGCGACGGTGCCCTCGTGCGCGTCCGCCGCGGCGCGCACGTCGAGATCCCGATCCAGATCCTGTTCGTCGCGAGCGGCGGCGAGAAGCCCCTGGCCATCCACCCGCGCGTTCTCCTCGTCCTCGAGGAGGGCGCCCGGGCCACGGTCGTGGAGAGCTTCGCCGGCGCGAGCGCGGTCCGCCTCACCAACGCCGTCACGGAGGTCCGCCTCGGCCGGGGGGCGATCCTCGACCGCTACTACGTGCAGGACGAGGGGGCGCAGGCCCTCCACGTCCACTCCTTCGCGGCGGAGCTCGCCGGCGGTGCCGCCCTGCGCTCCCACGGCTTCGCCCTCGGGAGCGCGCTTTCGCGGGCGGAGATCGACGTGGAGTTCGCGGGCCCGGAGGGCGAAGCGGTCCTGGGCGGGCTCTGGGCGGTCGACGGCGACCGCCATGCCGACTGTCGCACCTTCGTCGACCACGGCGTCCCGCATTGCACGAGCGAGCAGGCCTTCCGCGGGATCCTCGGCGGCGCGGGGCGGGGCGTCTTCCAGGGACGCGTACGGATGCGCGAGGGCGCGCGGGGCTCCCGCGCGCGGCAGGCGACGCGCAGCCTGCTCCTCTCCCGGGCCGCCCGCGCCGATACGAAGCCCGAGCTCGAGATCAGGAACGACGACGTCCAGTGCTCGCACGGGGCGACGGTGGGACAGCTCGACGAGGAGCCGCCCTTCTACCTGCGCTCGCGCGGAATCGACGCGCCCGCGGCCCGCGCGATGCTCGCCCTGGGCTTTGCCCGTGCCGTCCTGGACGACATCCGCGTCCCTGCGCTCGCCGCGCGGATCGAGGGCGCGCTGCAGCGATGGCTGGGCGATCGCCTCTCCGGCGCCGGGATCCCGGAGGAGGGAGCGCCGTGAGCGCCCTCGCCGGCACGTCCACCGACCCGGTCCGGGCCGCATACCGCGTCGAGGAGGTGAGACGCGACTTCCCGGCCTTGCACCAGCAGGTGAACGGCCATCCGCTCGCGTACCTCGACAACGCGGCGACCACCCAGAAGCCGCGGGCGGTGATCGAGGCGGTGACGCGCTTCTACCGCGAAGACTCCGCCAACGTGCACCGCGGCGTGCACGCCTTGAGCCAGCGAGCCACCGCGGCCTACGAAGGCGCGCGGGAGCGCCTGCGCCGGCACCTGGGCGCGACCCGCGCGCGAGAGATCGTGTTCGTCCGCGGCGCGACCGAGGCCATCAACCTCGTGGCCCAGTGCTGGGCGCGGCCGCGACTCGCGGCGGGCGACGAGGTGCTGCTCACCCACCTCGAGCACCACTCGAACATCGTGCCCTGGCAGCTCGTCTGCCAAGCGACGGGGGCGAGGATCGTCGTCGCGCCGGTCGACGACGGGGGAACGCTGCTCCCCGACGAGCTCGAGGCCCGGATCGGCCCCCGCACCCGGGTCGTGGCGGTGAGCCACGTCTCCAACGCCCTCGGCACGATCAACCCGGTGCGGCGCATCGCGGCCGCGGCCCATGCCGCCGGGGCCGTCGTCGTCGTCGACGGCGCCCAGGCGGCCCCCCACCTCCCGCTCGACGTCGGCGATCTCGGTGTCGACTTCTACGCCCTCTCCGGCCACAAGGCGTACGGGCCGACCGGCATCGGCGTGCTCTGGGGCCGCGAGGCGCTCCTCGAGGAGATGCCGCCCTACCAGGGGGGCGGCGACATGATCCGCTCGGTCACCTTCGAGAGGACGATCTACAACGAGCTGCCGTACAAGTTCGAGGCCGGCACTCCCCACATCGCCGGCGCCATCGGCCTCGGAGCTGCCGTCGACTACCTCGAGGGTCTGGGGCGCGAGCGCGTCGCCGCCCAGGAGGCGGCGCTGCTCGCCCGCGCGACCGCCGCGCTGGCGGAGCTGCCCGGCGTGACTCTGGTCGGAACCGCGCCGGAAAAGACCGCCGTTCTCTCCTTCGTGCTCGACGACGTGCATCCCCACGACGCGGGCACGATCCTCGACCAGGACGGGATCGCGGTGCGCACCGGGCATCACTGCGCGCAACCCCTCATGGAGCGCCTCGGCGTGCCGGCGACGGTGCGAGCGTCGTTCGGCCTGTACAACACCGTCTCCGAGGTCGACGCGCTCGTCGCCGGGATTCGGCGGGTGCAAGAGGTCTTCCGGCGATGACGGGCGTCGACGAGCTCTACCAGAACCTGATCCTCCACCACGGGCGGTCGCCGCGCAACTTCGGCACGCTCGCGGAACCGGACCGCGCCGCGCACGGCCACAATCCCCTTTGCGGCGACCGGATCCACCTCACCCTCGCTCTGGACGGCGAGCGGATCGCGGAGGTCCGCTTCACGGGCGACGGCTGCGCGATCGCCACCGCGTCCTCGTCGGTGATGACGGATGCCATCAAGGGCCGCACCCTCGAGGAGGCGAAAGCGCTCTTCGCGGCCTTCCACGCCCTCGTCGCCGGAGAAGAGCCGGCACCCGGACCGTCGCTCGATCCCAAGCTGGCGGCCTTCGCGGGCGTGCGGCGCTTCCCGATCCGCGTGAAGTGCGCGATGCTCGCCTGGCGCACGCTGGAGGCGGCGCTGGCGAATGGCCGGGAGGCCGTGACCACGGAGTAGGATCCCATGATCGGCGAACGAGAGACGGCGGACGACACGCTCGAGCAGCGGGTGGTCGAGGTTCTGCGCACGATCTACGACCCCCGAGATCCCGGTGAACATCCACGAGCTCGGACTGGTCTACGAGCTGCGGGTGGACGAGCAGGCGGGCGCCGTCGACATCGTGATGACCCTCACGTCGCCGTCCTGCCCCGTCGCCGAGAGCCTGCCGCCGGAGGTCCAGCGGGCGGTGCAGGACGTCCCCGGAGTCCGCCGGGTCCAGGTCGAGGTGACGTGGGAGCCGCCGTGGGGCCTGGAGCGCATGAGCGAAGCGGCGCGGCTGCAGCTCGGGCTCGAGTAGGCGCGCGCAAACGCCTTTCGGGCGGGATCGGAGGGGAGCCTTTGCCGCGGGCCCCGCGCGTGGTAGAAGGCACGGGCTCGGACTCCATGCACAGGGGAGCACGATGCAGCAGTGCGTCCTTCCGGCCCTGGCCCTCCTTCTCCTCTCCACCGGTCAGAGCGTGCCGCAGCAGCCGGAGCCCGCCGCGGAGCGGACCCCGCCCCTCGCCGATTGGGAAGCCCTGCGCTACGGCATGTTCATCCACTTCGGCATGTCCACCTACACCGGCCACGAGTTCGGCGGCATTCCCGCCACTTCGGCCGAGTTCGCGCCGACTGCCCTCGACGTGGACCAGTGGATCCGGGTCGCGAAGGAAGCCGGAATGAAGTACGCGGTGCTCACCACGAAGCACTGCTACGGACACGCGCTGTGGCCGACCAAGGAGAGCGAGTACAGCGTGGCGACGAGCGCCGCGCCGGTGGACGTCGTGCGGCAGTTCGTCGACGCCTGCCGGAAGCACGGCCTGGAGCCGGGCTTCTACTACCTCCTGGGCTGGGACCAGGTGAACCAGGCCCGGATGACTCCCCCCGAGTACGAGCGTTTCTGCCGCCGGCAGGTGACGGAGCTCCTCACCGGCTACGGCCCGATCCTCGAGATGTGGTTCGACATCCCCTGGGACATGGGCCCCGAGAGCCGCCGCGTGCTCGCGGATCTCTACGCCCTCGTGAAGGAGAAGCAGCCCGACTGCCTGGTGCTCCTGAACCAGGGATTCGCCGATGGCGCCGAGGTGGTGGCACGGGGCCCCACGTACCGGGGCGAGGCCGCCGGGGACGAGCCCGTCCTCCTGTGGCCGAAGGACCTCATCGACGGCGAGGTCACCCTTCCCCCCTCGGGCGGGCACGATCCGTGGATGAAGGTCGAGGGCCGCACCTACTACATCCCCATGGAGACCTGCGACACCCTGGCGCGGCACTGGTTCTTCCTGGACCACGACGCGTTGAACACCGTTCCCACGCTCTACGGGCTCTACCGGGGGTGCCTGGACCGCCGGGCCAACCTGCTGCTCGACGTCGCCCCGGACCGGACCGGGCGCATCCCCGCCGGGGCCGTCCGGCGGCTGATGGAGCTCGCGCGCGTCATCGACGATCCCGCCGCGCTCCCCTTGAACCTGCTGCACGGCAAGGCGGCGATCGCCTCGAACGTCTACCGCGACGACCCCGCCTACGGCCCCGACAAGCTCACGGACGGCGACTCCCGCACGCGATGGGCGACGGACGACGCCGTGACGGCGGCGTGGGTCGAGTTCGACCTCGGCGCCGACACCGCCTTCGACAGCGCGGTGGTCACGGAGGGCTGGAATCGCGTGGAGGAGTTCGCCATCGAGGTGCCGGACGGCGAGGGGGGGTGGACCGCGGTCCACCGCGGCGGGAAGATCGGCGGCGACGGCGCCCTGCTCCGCTTTCCGGCGGTCACCGCCCGCCGCGTGCGTCTCGCCATCCAGCGCGCCACCGTCGGGCCGACGATCTGGGACTTCGAGGTCTATCGCGGCGCCCGGAACTGAAGCGGAGGGAGAGCGATGCCCGCGCCGTCTCGATCGTGGGGGCTGGTCCTCGCCGCCCTGCTGGCCGGTTGCGCCGCGGGCCGCTTTCCCGAGTCGCCGGAGCGCTGGCAAGAGGAGGTGGATCGGCCTGGACCATCGGCGGCCGGGCCGCAGCGCCGCTCGCCCGGGTCCGACGAAGACCACGACGAAGAGGGGGACGAGGACGGGCTCCTCGACGCCGTGCTCGGGGCCGTGCTCGACTGGATCTTCCCCTTCGACGGGGGAGATCTCGAGTCCGAAGGGCCCACGGGTCCCTTCCTCGGCATCGAGCGGCTTCCCCTCGTCACGCTGCATCCCGATGAGGATCCGAGCGAGCCCGGGGGCGGCTTCGAGCTGGACGGCGATCCGGACGCCGGCGACGGCTTCGGCCTCGAGGCGGGCTACCGCGACGGCCTCGCGGGGATCGGGATCCTCTACCTCACGAGCGAGCACCGCGAGCACCTGACGCGCGAGCACGTGCGGCTGCAGGCCGCCCTCGTGGAGCTGCGGATCTTCGCCGAGCAGGACCTCGGTCCCTTCGCGAGCACGCTCTCCCTCGGCGTGGGCGCCGGGCTGGCCGGTGTCGATTTCGCCGGCGATCTCGACGATGCCGGCGGAGCGGCCTGGGGAATGCGCGGCAGCCTGGGCGCCCGTTTCGCCGAACACGTCGGTCTCGAGCTCGGCGGCGGCTACCTGGAGTGGGGCGCGCTGGGCGAGCGGGTCGCGGCGAGCGGCTACACGCTCGTCGGGATCACGTGGCACCCCCGCTGATCTGCGCTGCTGCTCATCGGGACGCCCGCACCCTTACGGTGGCGATCGCGTGGTGGCCGACCTCCAGAGTCAACTCGCGGCCGGAGACCGCGAGCGGCGTCCCTTCCTCCTCGATCAGGTTGGTCAGCTCCGCGGCCGCAAGGGGGAGGAACCAGCGGAGCTGCGGGCGGCTGTCTCGGCCCTCGATGTCGTAGCTGCGGAGCACGACGGCGTCGTCGTCCTCGCTCTTCTTGATCGTGCTGACCACGAGGTTCGGGGCCGAGACCGCGAGGAACGAGAACGACTCCGGGAGGGATGCCGCCGGGCCGCCTCCTCCGCCGACGATGGCGACGAGCGGATGGTTCGCGGCGATCCCCGGCCGCCAGCCTTGCCGCCAGCCGCCGGCGTGGGTCGTGATCGCGAAGCGGTAGGAGTGGTCGCCGGCCTGGGGATACCAGTTGCCCTCGCCGTGGCAGCTCCGCCGCGAGGCGAGGAGCACCGGCTGGAGCACGGGTCGATCGAGGGAGCGGCCGGTCGGGTCCCGCCAGTCGAACACCGCCACGTCCGAGCTCATCGTGAGCCCGCCCTTCCCGTCGCTCGCGTCGACGAAGTTCTGCACCTCGCGGGGCCGGATGTCGGCGCACCGGTCGGAGTAGGTTAGGCGCCCGTAGGCGTGCCCGCCGGTGCCCGGGACCTCGTCCTGGCCGATCTGGACGACGCCCATCGGCACCTCGTAGGCGATCGCCGGCTCGTCCATGGCGAGCGGCAGGGCCATCCGGAACTCGCGCCACAGGGTCCCGTCGAACTCCGCCAGGTCAACCTCGCAGTCGATGCGCTTCATGGTGTTCCAGACCACGACCCGCTGGCGCACCGTGGCCCCGCCGAGCGGCTGCGCGAGCTCGTAGACCGTGCGCACCGGACCGTCCTCCCGGAGCGTCCACCCGGGCGCGTGATCGGCGACCCGGTCGAAGCTCTCGTCCCGGACCGGCATGGGCACCGATCCGAACTCGCCGGCGTCGGTCCCCAGCCCCCGGTTCTCGGGTGCCACCGAGAGCATGGTGAAGACCTCGCCGCCGAGGAACGCGCCGGGGTCGAGGAGCTCGCGGCCCTGCTCCTTGTCGAAGAGGCCGCGGACGCCGCCGGGGGCCAGCGCGAGGCGATAGAACGCGTTCTCCACCACGAAATCCGCGGGCGGCGCGGCCGGGATCGGGGGGGGATCGCCGCCGCCGGGACCTCCCGCGGCGGACACGTAGTACGTCGCGTATCCGGTCGCGGGCACGTCCGCGGCGACGAACACGAGGCGGGAGGTCCGCCGTTCGGCGGGCGCGAAGGCGTGGAGCTCGTAGATGCGCGCCTGCCCGTCGTTGCCGGCGGCGGTTCCGGCCGTGATGTAGAGGCGCAGGAAGCGCACCGTCCGCGGCGCGAAGGAGTGGGCGGTCAAGGAGGCGGTGCTGCCCGCGATGGGCGGGACGAGATCGATCCACGGGCCCTCGGCCGCGTCCGCGCCCTGGATCCGGTACGCGGCGGTGTTGTACTTCGCCTCGGCGCCGAAGGCGCCGAGCACGCCCTCGTGGCGGATCACCACGCGGTGGATAGTGCGCGGCTGGCCGAGACCCACGGCGAGCCAGTGCGGTCCCGCGCCCGCCGCGCTGCACCACTTGTCCGCGTCGCGCTCGGCCCACTTGCCGTCGATGGCCTTGGCGGCCGCGTAGGCCGGGCCGAACGAGGAGCTCGCGGTCGCCGTGGCGCCCATCGCCGCCGCGGCGACGTCGATCTCCGCCGGCAGCCCGTGCGAGGTGCGCTGGGCGGGGATCTCCCGGCCGGCGGCGTCCACGACGCGGACCGGACCGGCGAGGGCCGCGGGCAGGTCGATCTCGACCGGAGCCGTGCGGGCCCACGAGAGCGTGTTGAAGACGACGACCGGCAGGCCCTTCGCGGGCGAGACCCGCACCCGGCCGGCGATCGTGCCGAGCGCCGCGTCGAGGAGCGCGCGGCCGGTGTCGCGCGCGAGCTCGACCTTCCGGTGGAAGACGAGGTCCGTGAGGTGGCCGTTCTTCCCGCCGATGCCATGGTCGGGATAGAGCTCCGCCATCCACGCCTCGTCGAGAGCCGCGGCCGGGTAGTCGGCGAGGCTACCGGCGAGCAGGCCGGCCATGGTGGTGAACGTCTCGGCCGCCGGCAACAGGCGCGCCGCCTCGCGGCGCAGCGAGGAGGTCCAGTGGTGCGTCGGGCCGTGGATGTAGAGCCAGACGTCCGGGCGCTCGCCTTGCCGGGTGTCGATCCGCGCCGCCGGCCGGTCGACCGCGGCGAAGAACGCGGCCAGGGACGAATAGCGCAGCATGGGGGGCCCGAGCAGATCCGCGTCCTCCCCCGCCTCCTCCCCGGACGCGTTCCACGCCTGGATCAGCGGGCGGAAGTCGACTGGGCGCGAGAAATCCATCGAGTTGATGAGGCAGTACGCCGGCGGGATCCGCCGCTCGCGGTAGTACGTCCCTTGCTCCTCGAGCTTCCGCTGGATCGCGTCGACGCAGGCGGCGGGATCGCCGTTGAGCAGCCCCAGGTGATTGCCGTAGTGCCCGGGCGAGTAGGCGAGAACGCTGCTGCCGTCGGGGCTCTTCCAGCGGTAGAGCCCCTCGTGGTAGCGGCTCAGGAAGAGATAGGGGACGCCGGCCCGGGCGAGGATCTGCTGCATCTGCCAGGCGCGAGCGGGGACGTCCGGGTTGAAGGCGACCCGCGCGTCGCAGCCCGGGAGGTTCTTCCGGATCCAGCGCCGCCCGTAGTAGGTCTGGCGGACGAGCTCCTCGCCCGACAGCCAGCTCTCGTAGGGTTGGTTGTAGGTGGCGCCCCATTCCAGCCGGCCCTCGCGGGTCAAGCGCGCGATTTCGTCCCGCCGCTCCGGGTGGGCGGCGAGGAACTCCATCAGGTGCAGCGTGCACTCCATGGCGAAGCAGTAGTCCGGATCCTTCGCCATCATCTCCAGGGCGGGGAGGATGTTCTGCTCGATGCGGAACCGCCGGCAGAAGTCGGGAGTGTCCATCCAGGCGGTGTCCTGGTGGCTGGAGGAGACGATGCCGATCGCGCCGTCGCCGGCGAAGTAGGCCGCAGCGGGCGCGGCGAAGGAGTGGCGGGCCACCGCCACATCGTCCAGCCGGAGCTCCGCCGCCACCGGCTCTTCCGGCCGGAGCGGCACCCAGAACTCGAAGTCATAGTCCCCTCCGCGAGAAGGCCGCCACGCCGCAGGCCTCCCGTCGAGCGCCAGCCGAGCGACGGGGATGACTGTCCCCGTGTCCGTCGACAGTATGCCCGCGGCGACGTACTCCACGACCGCGAGCTGCTCGGTCTGCTCCCCCCTCCGGCGGTAGAGCGGGGGATCCGCCCAGTCGAAGGCGACGAGCGGCGAGCTCAGCGCGCTCCGCGCGGCATAAGCCTCGATCTCGAAGATCCGCGCGTACTCGTTCCGCCCACCCTGCTCGCCGGTCGTGACGAGGAGCCGCAGATGGCGCGTCTGCACGGGCGCGAAGACGGATTCGGTCACGTTTGCCGTGCTGCCAGCGACCGGAGCGACGAGATCCGTCCACGGGCCCGCCGGGGAGTCGCCGCGCTGGAGCTGGAAGTCGCTCGTGTTGTACCGGGCGCCCTCTCCCCGCACCCCCTCGTGGCGGACGACGATCCGGTGGATCGTGCGCGGTGCGCCGAGATCGACGATCAGCCAGTGCGGCGCGGCATCGGCGGCGGAGTTCCACTTGTCGTTCTCGCCGCCCACCCTCCCGTCCAGGGCCCGGTCCGCCTCGTAGCCGTGGCCGTAGATGGAGCTGGCGGTCGCCGTCGCTCCCCACCGGGAGAGGGCGACGTTCACCTCGTCCCCCTCGTCCGGGGCGAAGAGGGCGCTCGCCAGCCAGGCGGCGAGGGCGGCGGAGCGCGGGGCGGGGAAAAGCGACGACGAAGCGCGGCGGGCCGGCGGCATTCTCTCCGTTCCTCCCGGCGCATCGGTCTACCGCCCGCCGTCCGGCCGGGCAAGGACCGCGCTTCGGTGGAGGGGGAGCGGAGGATAGGATAGCCCGCGGCTCCGCGGCGTTCGTCGCCGCCGTCCTCTCGCCCGAGGCTCTTCCCATGACCGACGTCCTCTCGGCCCCGGAACTCCACCCTTCCCCCCTCCGCGCGGACGAGCTCGCCGCCCTGGACGCCTACTGGCGCGCCTGCAACTACCTCGCCGCCGGGATGATCCACCTGCGGGAGAACCCCCTCCTGCGCCAGACGCTGGCGGTCGAGCACGTCAAGAAACGCCCGCTCGGGCACTGGGGATCGAGCCCGGGCCTCTCGTTCCTCTACGTGCACGTGAACCGGCTCATCGTCCAGCACGACCTGAACACGATCTTCCTCGCCGGGCCCGGCCACGGCGCACCGGGAGTGCTCGCGCCCGTCTATCTGGAGGGAACCTACTCCGAGCTCTACCCCGACAAGAGCGAGGACGAGGAGGGGCTGCGCCGCTTCTTCACCCAGTTCTCCTTCCCCGGCGGCATCGGCAGCCATTGCACGCCGGAGACGCCCGGCTCGATCCACGAGGGCGGGGAGCTCGGCTACAGCGTCTCGCACGCCTTCGGCGCGGCCTTCGACAACCCCGACCTGCTCGTGGTGGTGGTCGTGGGCGACGGCGAGGCGGAGACCGGGCCCCTCGCCACCGCCTGGCACTCGAACAAGTTCCTGAGCCCGGTCCGGGACGGCGCGGTCCTGCCGATCCTCCACCTCAACGGCTACAAGATCAACAACCCGACCATCCTCGCCCGCATCTCGCCCGACGAGCTGCGCCGTCTCTTCGAGGGCTACGGCTGGACGCCGCACTTCGTCGAGGGCGACGAGCCCGCGGCGATGCACCAGCGCATGGCGGAGGTTCTGGACCGCTCGTGGCGCGAGATCCGTGCCATCCAGACGGAGGCGCGCGCGAGCGGAAAGGCCCGCCGGGCCCGGTGGCCGATGATCGTGCTGCGCAGCCCCAAGGGGTGGACCGGACCGGCGGCGGTCGGCGGGAAGAAGGTCGAGGGCTCCTGGCGCGCGCACCAGGTGCCGCTCCCCGGCGCGCGGACGGATTCCGCCCAGCTCCGCCAGCTCGAGGATTGGCTGCGGAGCTACCGGCCCGAGGAGCTCTTCGACGATTCCGGGCGCCTGGTGCCCAAGCTCCGCGCGCTCGCCCCGCGCGGGACCCGCCGCATGAGCGCGAATCCGCACGCGAACGGCGGACTCCTGCGCCGCGAGCTGCGCGTGCCGGACTTCCGCGAGTACGGGGTCGCGCTCTCCGGGCCGGGGCGGGACCGCGCGCCGAACACGCGCCCGCTGGGGGCGCTGCTCCGGGACGTCATGCGCGGCAATCCCGACCGCTTCCGCGTCTTCGGCCCCGACGAGAACAGCTCGAACCGCCTCGACGCCATCTACGAGGCGAGCCAGAAGCTCTGGTTGGCCGATTACCGCCCGGAGGACGAGGACGGCGGCCAGCTCTCCCCCGATGGCCGGGTGATGGAGATGCTCTCCGAGCACACGCTCGAGGGCTGGTACGAGGGCTACGTGCTCACGGGGCGCCACGGGTTCTTCTCGACCTACGAGGCGTTCGTCCACGTCATCGACTCGATGTACAACCAGCACGCCAAGTGGCTGGCGATCAGCGAAGGCATCCCGTGGCGCGCGCCGATCTCCTCGATCAACCTCCTCATCACCTCCACCGTGTGGCGACAGGACCACAACGGCTTCACCCATCAGGACCCGGGCTTCCTCGACGTCGTGGTGAACAAGCGGCCCGAGGCCACCCGGGTCTATCTGCCGCCGGACGCGAACTGCCTGCTCTCCACGGCGGATCACTGCCTGCGGAGCCGCAACGACATCAACGTCATCGTCGCCGACAAACAGGAGCACCTCCAGTACCTCGACATGGACGCTGCCGTCCGTCACTGCACGAAGGGAGTCGGCATTTGGAAGTGGGCGAGCAACGACGCGGGCGCCGAGCCCGACCTCGTGATGGTCGGCTGCGGCGACATCCCGACCCTGGAGGCGCTCGCGGCGACCGCCCTTCTGCGCGGATACTTCCCGGCCCTCAAGATCCGCTTCATCAACCTCGTGGATCTCTTCCGCCTGCAACCCGCGGGTGAGCACCCCCACGGCCTCTCCGACCGCGACTTCGACGGGCTGTTCACCACGGACAAGCCGGTCATCTTCAACTTCCACGGCTATCCGTGGCTGATCCATCGCCTGGCCTATCGCCGGACGAACCACCGCAACCTGCACGTGCGGGGATACAAGGAGCGCGGGAGCATCAACACGCCCCTCGAGCTCGCGATCGAGAACCAGATCGATCGCTTCAGCCTGGCCATCGACGCCATCGACCGGGTGCCGGGCCTGCAGGTCGCGGGAGCCCACGCGAAGGAGGCGCTGCGCGAGATGCAGATCGACTGCCGCCATCACGCCCACACGCACGGGGTCGATCCTCCCGAGCTCGCAGCCTGGACCTGGCCCTATTGACCGCGGGAACGGAGGACGGACGATGACTCCCTCGAATGCGAACCATGCCGCCCCGATGGCGGCGACGGGCTTCTTCGAGCGCACCCGCACGGGAATGGGCGCGCAGGCCCTCCGGCAGGCTTTCCTCGACAACCTCTTCTACGTCCAGGGACGCTTCCTGGACGTCGCGACGCGGACCGACCTCTACATGGCCGCGGCCTACACGGTGCGCGACCGGCTGCTCGATCGCTGGATCCAGACCGCGCAGACGTACAAGCGCACCGGCGCGCGGACCGTGTGCTACCTCTCCGCCGAGTACCTGCTCGGCCCCCAGCTCGGCGTCAATCTCATCAACCTGGGGATCCTGGAGACGGCGCGGCAGGCGACGGTCGACCTGGGGCTCGACCTCCATGCGATCCTGGAGGAGGAGGAGGAGCCCGGTCTCGGCAACGGCGGCCTCGGGCGGCTCGCGGCCTGCTTCCTCGATTCGCTCGCCACGCTCCAGGTCCCGGCGATCGGCTACGGCATCCGCTACGAGTTCGGCATCTTCGACCAGGTGATCGAGGACGGCTGGCAGCGCGAGGTCAGCGATCTCTGGCTCCGGAAGGGGAACCCCTGGGAGCTGCGGCGGGCCAAGCTGCGCTTCCCCGTCGGATTCGGTGGGCGCACAGAGCACCGCGTCGACGCGGACGGCCGGCTGCGCGTCCGCTGGATCCCGGCCTTCGAGATCGACGGCGTCGCCTACGACACGCCGATCCTCGGCAACGGGGTGCGGAACACGAACCTGCTGCGGTTGTGGCGATCGGAGGCCCCCCACTCGTTCGACTTCCAGGCCTTCAACGTCGGGGACTACTACCGCGCCGTCGAGGCCAAGATCCAGGCCGAGAACGTCAGCAAAGTGCTCTACCCGAACGACGAGCCGGAGGCGGGCAAAGAGCTGCGGCTCCGCCAGCAGCACTTCTTCGTCTCCTGCTCCCTGCAGGACATGATCCGCCTGCAGCTCCAGCTCGCGGGAAACCTCGACCGCTTCCACGAGAAGTTCGTCGTGCAGCTCAACGACACGCACCCGGCGATCGGGGTCGCCGAGCTGATGCGGCTCCTCGTGGACGTGCACGGCATGGAGTGGGAGAAAGCCTGGCACATCACCAGCAACACTTTCGCCTTCACCAACCACACGCTCCTGCCGGAAGCGCTCGAGACCTGGCCGGTCGCCCTCTTCGAGCGCTTGCTCCCGCGGCACCTGGAGATCATCTACGAGATCAATCACCGCTTCCTCGCCG
Source organism: Planctomycetota bacterium (assembly GCA_040754415.1). Classification (GTDB taxonomy): domain Bacteria; phylum Planctomycetota; class UBA1135; order UBA1135; genus JBFMCU01. The sequence goes on along the minus strand of JBFMCU010000049.1, from coordinate 9,388 downwards.
GCGTCCGCCGGCGCTATCCCGGGGACGAGGACCGCGTGCGGAGACTGTCCCTGATCGACGAAACGGGGGGCCGCCGCGTGCGGATGGCCCATCTCGCCACCGTGGGCAGCCATTCCGTCAATGGAGTCGCCGAGCTGCACACCGCGCTCCTCCGCTCGACCGTCCTGCGGGACTTCGGCGAGCTCTGGCCGGAGAAGTTCCACAACGTGACGAACGGCGTGTCGCCGCGGCGCTTCGTCCAGCTCGCGAATCCGGACCTGGACGCGCTCCTGGTGCGCATCGTGGGACCCGGCTGGGCCCGGAACATGCCGCAGCTCGCGGCGTTGGAACGCTGGGCGGACGACGCCGGTTTCCAGGAGGAATGGTGGGCGGCGAAGACCGCCGCCAAGCGCCGCCTGGCCCGGCGGATCCGGGAACGGACCGGCATCGTCCTCGATCCGGGCTCGCTCTTCGACGTGATGGTGAAGCGCATCCACGAGTACAAGCGCCAGCACCTGATGGTGCTCCACGTCGTGACTCTCTACGAGCGCCTCCGCCGGGACCCGGACCTCGGCCTCGTGCCCCGGACCTTCGTTCTCGGGGGCAAGGCGGCGCCCGGCTACCGGGCGGCGAAGCTGATCGTGAAGCTGATCCACGCCGTGGCCAAGACGATCGCCGCCGATCCGCGCGCGAGCCGCCTCCTGCGCGTGGTGTTCTTCCCCGACTTCAACGTGAAGAACGCCCAACCGATCTACCCCGCCGCGGACCTCTCCGAGCAGATCTCGATGGCCGGCAAGGAGGCGTCGGGCACCGGCAACATGAAGTTCGCGATGAACGGCGCCCTGACCATCGGCACCCTCGACGGCGCGAACGTCGAGATCCGGGAGGAGGTGGGGCCCGAGAACTTCTTCACGTTCGGCCTCACCGTGCCGGAGGTGGCGAGCCTCCAGGCCGCCGGCTACCGGCCGCGGGAGCGCTACGACGCCGACGCCGAGCTCCGCGCGGCGATCGATCTGATCCATGGAGGGCACTTCTCGCCCGAAGATCCCGGCCTCTTCCGCCCCTTGACCGACGCCCTGCTCCAACACGATCCGTTCCTGGTCCTCGCCGACTACCGCTCCTACGTGGACCGGCAGGCCGACGTGGACGCCGCCTACCGCGACCGCGCGCGCTGGAGCCGCATGTCCATCCTCAACACCGCCCGCATGGCCCAGTTCTCCTCCGACCGCGCCATCCAGGACTACGGCGCGAAGATCTGGAAGGTCCGCGCGGTTCCGGTGGGGGAGGCCTAGGCTCTACCCCCCTCGCACCTCCGGCGCCGCCTCGAGCGGCGGGATGTCGAGGTCCCAGCGGGCGGCGGCGAAGCGCATCGCGGCGGCGACCCGCGGCGCCACGGAGGAGCCGATCGGCGTGCGGCCGGGCGAGAGCGTCACGCGCAGGAATCCGCCGAGGGGGCCCGGTCCGAGGGTGAGCTCGGCATCGGCCTCCTCGCCCTCCCCAGCGGCCCGCCAGCCCTCGCCTGCCGCGACGAGGGCCAGGCTCTGGTTCTCCTCCACTCGGCGGGCGAGGACGCGCATGCCCCCGCCGCGGCGATTCAGGTCGGCGCTCGCGACGACGAGCTCCTCGAGCTCCTCCGCGCGCCAGTCGAGGTCCTCGCCGGCGGCCGCCGCGAGGTGCAAGAGGTAGAGGGGCAGATCGGGAAGGCCGGCGGCGAGGATGGAGAGGGCGGCCCCGAAGCGCGGGTTGAGCTCGGTCGGGCGGAATCCCCCGCGGGTCATCACGCCGTCCACGGTGCAGACCCCGCGATAGCCCACGCGCTCGCGCAGATGGCGGCCCACGGCGCGCGCGATGCGGCGCATCTCTTCGCGGTCGGTGGGCAGGGGATCCCAGAACGTGGCGGAGCCGGCGTACTCGAGGCGGGTCGAGCCCGGCACGCGGAAGACGACGAGCTCGCAGGGACGGAAGGCGATCACCGCATCCGCGAGGACCAGCGCATGGATGCTGCACGGAAGGCCGTCGAGGAACGGCATCACCCGCGCGCGGTTGCCGTGGGCGGCGAGGAAGTCCGCGGCCTCCGCGGCCTGCGCCTCGTTCCGCACCCAGCGCAGGAACTCCGCTCCGCCGTGGAACCCTTCGCGGTTGTCGCCGGCCCACACCGTGCCGAGGCCCGCGTCGAGGCGGTCCGCGGCGCGGCGCAAGGCGCTCGCGGTCGCCGGGACGATCTCCGACGAGGCGCGCCGGACGCCGCTCGCGTCCCAGAGCTCGTCGCAGACCGTCTTGTCCTCGAGGGCTTGCCAGGCCGCCGGACGGGCGCCGTAGACGGGCCGGCCGGCGAGCGGCATCCCGGCGGAGAACATGCTCGCCACCACCCGGGCCCGGCGCGCGGGGTCGAACGCGTCGAGGCGAGCGGTGATCGCCGGGGGCAGGGCGGCGAAGGCGGCCTCCACGGCCCGGATGCTCCCCATGATCGACGCGCCCGCGATCCCGAGCTGGGCCTGGGGGAAGCGCGCCGGGTCGGGGAGCTCGCCCGTGCCGCGGCTGCCGCCGAGGCAGAAGACGCCGCTCGCCCCGAGCTCCGCCAGCGTCTCCGCCTCCCGCGCGCACGCCACGAGCACGTCCTTGGCCACGATCCACGGGCGGCCGGCGACGAGGGGGAAGAGGAGCGCACGGTAGTGGGCGGCGTCGGCCATGGGCGGGGAGGGCGCATGGTAGCCGGAACGGCGTGCACGGGCAGCCGGTCCGGCGTACCGTGGGAGGCCGAAACCAGAACGGGCGTGACGCCCAGGAGCCGGGATGATCCAGAACGCACTCTCCACGCAGCTCGTATTCACCTACATGACGGCCCAGGCCAACCTGGATGGGATCAGCCACGCGGACAGCCTCGCCGCCCCGCCGAAGGGCGGGAACGGCATCAACTGGGTGCTGGGCCACGTCGTGAACACCCGGGGCGTCATGCTCGATCTCCTCGGCGCGGCGCCGGTGCTGGGCGCGCGGGGCAAGGAGCTCTACGGGCGCGGCTCGAAGGCGATCGGGCCGGGCGCGCCGTGCCTCTCTCTCGAGGAGCTCCGCCGCCTGCTCGATGCCTCGCAAGCGACCCTGCGCCAGAAGCTGGCGGCTGCCGACGAAGCCGCCTTGGCCCGCGAGGTGCCCGACCTCTTCGACGCCGCCCAGAAGACGACGTGCGCGGTCAAGCTTGCCCAGCTCCTCTTCCACGAGGCCTACCACATGGGCCAGATCGGCACGATCCGCCGGGCCATCGGCAAGGAGCCGGGGATCCGTTGAGCCGCCGGCCGGCGGAGCGAGGCGGCGGCGAGCCCGCGCCCGATCCGCGCTGGTGCTTGCGCGCCCGCGGCTGGGATCCGGCGACCGCGCGCCACTTCGAGGGCCTCTTCACCCAGGGGAGCGGGTACCTCCACGTGCGCGGCTCGCTCGAGGAGCCGGTGGCGGGCGCGCCGCAGAACGCCGATCCCCTGCGGCGGCCGGGCAACGTCACCGCCGAGCGCTTCGCGGCCACGCCGGCCAAGTGGGGGACCTTCGTGCCCGGCGTCTTCGCCGACCATCCCCTCCTCGGCCACGAGATGGTGAATCTGCCCTTCTTCCTCGGCTGGACCCTGGAGGTGGAGGGGGAGGTCCTGGACGTCACGACGGCGACGCTCGCGGCGCACGAGCGCGTCCTCGACCTGCGCGACGGCGTCCTGACCCGCACACTGCGGTGGTGTGCGCGCGCTGGAGCGATCGTCGAGGCGGAGCTCGCGCGCTTCGCGAGCGCCGCCCGGCCCCATCTCGTCGCCCAGCGCCTGCGCCTCGCCGCCGACCGCGACGTGGCGGTGGTCGTGACATCCTTCGTGGACGCCGGCGTGCGCACGAACGGCTTCGATCACTTCCCGGACGCGGTCTGTGCCATCGAGGGGGAAGGGGACGTCGTCTGCCGGTTGGCGACCAACGGCGGGGACGAGGTGGAGATCCGCTCGCGCCTTTGCGGCGAGGCCGTGGCGGCGGGAACGGAGCGTGCAGGGCGTCGGGCGGGAGCGCGCGCCCGTCTCGCCCTCGCGGGCGGCGCCCCACAGCGCGTCCTCGAGAAGCGCACGGCGCTCGTCACCTCGCGCGACCTCGCGCCCGCGTCCACCGCCGGCGTCCTCGCCGCCGCCGCGCCCCTCTCCTGGGAGGAGCTTCGCGCCGAGACGCAGGCCGTCTGGCGCGAGCGCTGGCGGCGGTGCGCGGTGGAGGTAGACGGCGATCCGGAGTCGCGCCTCGCGCTGCGCGCCGCGCTCCACCACCTCCTGCGCAGCCACGTGCCGGGCGACGACCGCGTGGCGATCGACGCCAAGGCGGCGGCGGGGGAGGCGTACTACGGGCGCTTCTTCTGGGACACGGAGATGTTCCTCCTGCCCTTCTTCCTCTACACGGACCCGCCGAAGGCGCGGACCCTCGTCGCGTTCCGGCTCCGCACGCTGGAGGGGGCGCGGGAGAACGCGCGGGCGAGCGGGTTCCGCGGGGCGCGCTACGCCTGGGAGTCGAGCACGACCGGCCGCGAGCAGTGCCCGGCCTGGCCGTACAACGAGGAGGAGGTCCACGTCACCGCCGACGTCGTCCACGGCTTCGCGCACTACGCCCGCGCCGCGGAGCCGGGCTTCCTCCGCGGGCCGGCGGCGGAGGCGATCGTGGAGACGGCGCGCTTCTGGGCCGACCGCGTCACCGTCGACGCGGCGGGCGTTCCGCACCTCGATGGCGTGCTCGGCCCGGACGAGTACACGCCCACGACCGCCGACAACGCGTACACGAACCGCCTGGCGGCCTTCGCCCTCGAGCTCGCCGCGGCGGTGGGGGAGGCGGGCGGGGCGAGCGAGGCGGAGCGCGCCCGCTTCGCCGCGATCGCCCGCGATCTCCCGATCCACCGCGCGGCGGGCGGGACGCTCGTCCTGCAGTGCGCGGGCTTCGACGCGCTCGCCGACGCGCGCCTCGACGAGATCTGGCCCGATCGCTCCGTGCCCCTCGCCCGGACGGTGGATCTCGAGCGCCTGTATCCGCTTCGCGTCCTGAAGCAGGCGGACGTCCTCATGCTCATGGCGCTCTTCCCGGGCGAGTTCTCGGACGAGGAGGTACGGGCGGCGTGGGACTACTACGAGCCGATCACCACCCACGACTCGTCGCTCTCCGCCGGCGTGCACGGCCTCATCGCGGGCCGCCTCGGGCTCGCCGATGCCGCCTGGTCGTTCTGGCGCCGCGGGCGGGACGTCGACCTCGACCCGACCCATGGCGGGGCGGCCGAAGGGATCCACGCTGCCAATGCGGGCGCGACGTGGATGGCGGCGGTGATGGGGTTCGCGGGGCTCGCCAACGCCATGGCGAGCGAGGTCCTCACGCTCGCGCCGCGGCTGCCGGCCGCCTGGGGGCGGCTCGCTTTCCCGCTCGTGTGGCGGGGGACGCCGGTCTTCGTCGAGATCACGCGGGAGGGGACGGCGGCGACGAACCGCGGCGCCGCTCCGATCCTCGTGCGCGTGGCGGGCGAAGAACGGACGGCGGCGCCCGGGGAGACCGTTCGTTTCGCACACGCGGCCGGGCCGGTACAAAGGCTCGGGGCGGTGCTCCTCGACCTCGACGGCGTCCTCGTCACCACCGACCGCCTCCACTTCGCGGCCTGGAGCCGCCTCGCCGCGCGCGAGGGCATCCCCTTCGACTGGGAGACGAACCACCGCCTGCGCGGCGTTTCCCGGCGCGAGAGCCTGGAGATCGTCCTTGAGCGGGCGGAGCGGGCGTACTCGGAGGCGGAGAAGGAGAAGATGCTCGCCTTCAAGAACGGGCTCTACGTGGAGTCGCTCGGCGGATTGACGCCCGCCGACGTGCTCCCCGGCGCACGGGAGCTCCTCGAGGAGCTGCGCGGGACGGGGATCCCCGCCGCGATCGTCTCCGCGAGCCGCAATGCCGCCCTGATCCTCGCCCGCACCGATCTGGCCGGGCGCGCCGCGGTCCTCGTCGACGGCGGCGACGTCGAGCGGAGCAAGCCCGATCCGGAGGCGTTCCTCCTCGCCGCCCGCCGCCTCGGCGTCGATCCCGCCGCCTGCCTCGTCGTGGAGGACGCTCCGGCCGGGCTGGAGGCCGCCCGCCGGGCCGGGATGGCTTCCCTCGCCGTGGGCGACCGCCGCCGGCATCCCGAGGCGTTGCGCGTCGTCGTCGGCCTCGACGAGCTCAGCCTCGCCGATCTGCGGGCGATGGTGGTCGGCTGAGGAAGTACCCGCCGAACCTCACCGCCGGTATTCCCGATCCTGCAGCTCCTCGCCGTAGTCCGTGTAGTTCGTGTCGTCGAAATCCCGGATCCTCGTATCGGAGAGGAACCACCCGACGAGCTCGTCCTTGGTCGCGCCGGCCGGCGGCCCGGCGGGATCCCAGTGGAGCCAGCGCACGCCCAGCGCCCAGATCTCCGCCTCGCTCTTCGCGGCCAGCTCGGCCGCGGTGAGCTCCGCGAGATTCGTCGCCGGCGTGGCGGGGTCCCCGGCCGGCGGCTCCTCGGCGCGGCAAGCGGATCCACCGAGCGCGCCTACGGCGGCGAGAACCAGCCCGGGAAGGGGAGTGGATCGGGGTCGGTTCATGGTCTCGTCTTCATCCACCGTCTTTCGCGTACACGGCCCACACCGTCTGAGCATAGCGGTTCTCGTACCTCTCGCCAGGGTAGCGCAGCCGGCGCAGGGCGCGCACCGGCCAGGGCCGGGGCGGTTCCGTGGCGAGGAGCTCGACGACCCGGAGCCCGTGCCGCGCCGCGCGGTCGAGGAGGAAGGCGCGGGCCGCCGTGATACCGAAGAACCACCGGTGGCGGTCGGCCGGAGGATCGAGGGGCAGGCCGTAGTGGGCGAAGGAGCCCGCGCCGCGCTCGATCGGGCGGCGGGCGTCGCGCCAGCAGTTGGGGAGCGACACGACGACGTGCCGCGCCGCCACGCGCACGAGCTCGTCGAACATCGCGTGCAGGTTCTCGAGGTGCTCGAGGACCTCGATGCAGAGCACGCAGGGGAATGCGCCGTCGGCGAAGGGGAGCCGCTCGCAGCGCGCGAGGTCGAGGCGCAGATCGGGATCCCCGGCGACGTCGACCCCGGTGTAGGCGACGCCGGTGAGGAGCGCGCGGAGCGGCGCCTCGCAGCAGCCGACGTCGAGCACCGCCGGGCCGAGGTAGGGGCGGAAGCGGGTCGCCACCCAGCGGCTGCGAGCCTCGCGGCTCGGGAAACGGACGTACTCCTTCTCCGGCCGCCCGGCGCTCGCGTCCCCGTCGCTCATCCCCTCACCGCCCCGCCCCTTCCGCGCGGAGCGCCGGGAGCACCCCGAAATCGAGGAGCTCGACCGCGCGGGAGAGGTAGTGCTCTTTCATCTCCTCCTCGCTGCACAGATCGGTGGAGAGGTACTTCTTGTTGCTGTCGGCGAAGACCGTGGCGACCACCGCGCCCGGCCCCTGGCGCTCCGCGGCCTGGATCGCGCCGAGGAAGTTCGCGCCGGAGCTGATGCCCACGGCGAGCCCGAGCTCGGCGGCGAGCCGCTGGGCCATGAGGATCGCGTCGCCGTCCCAGGCGTCGAGCACCTCGTCCAGCTCGTCCAGATCGACGATGGCGGGGATGAAGTCGTCGCTGATCCCCTGGATGCGGTGCTTCCCCACCTTGCGGCCCATGCGCAGGGTGGGGGAGTTGGCGGGCTCGAGGGGGTGGATCGCCACCTTGCCGGCCGCGCGCCGGAAGGCCCGCCCCACCCCCATCACCGTGCCGCCGGTGCCGACGCCGGCGACGAAGGCGGTCGGTGCGAGGCCGGCGGTGGCGAGCTGGGCGAGGATCTCCGGGCCGGTGGTGAGCTCGTGGGCCGCGACGTTGGCCGGAGCGTCGAACTGCCGCGGCCGGAAGACCGCTCCGTTCTCGCGGGCGAACTCGTCCACGCGCGCGATGCTGCCGAGAAAGCCGCCCTCCTCCGCCGACACCGGGATGATCGCCGCGCCGAGGCTCTGGATGACGAGGACCCGCTCGCGGCTCATCCAGTCCGGCATGTAGATGCGCACCGGATGCCCCAGCGCCCGCCCGAGGGCGGCGAAGGAGATGCCCGTGTTGCCGCTCGTCGCCTCGGCGATCGTGTCGCCGGGCCGGATCGACCCCTCGACGTAGGCGGCCTCGAGGATGTGCAGCGCCATCCGGTCCTTGATGCTGCCGGTGAGGTTGTAGGCCTCGTGCTTGGCGTAGATCCGATGCTCGACGCCGCGGAAACGGCAGCGGATGGCGAGGAGCGGCGTGTTCCCGATCAACCGGCGGAGGGCGACGAGACGGGTCCCGATCTCGGCTGGATCGGACACCGCGGGAGGGATGGTGGCTTCGACCATGGGGCGGGATTCTAGCCCGGGTTAGCGCCCCGCGGGTGGAGGGGAATCCGGGGAGGATCCGTCGTCCCCCGGAGAGACCATGGGCGCGCCCTCCGGGTCCGTGTCGAGATACCGTTGTCGCCAGTGATCGTAGCGGCCGAGGTGCAATTCGAGGATGGTCTGGATCCGCGCGAGATTGAACACTGGATCCCGGGTGATCGTGCGGATCTTCTCGTAGTAGGCGGACAGGTCCGGGGAACGGATCAGATTCTCCTCCTGGCGAATCGTCTCTCTGTACCCCTCGGGCACTTTCCGCTGGAAGTGGCCGATCCGCCAGTGCTCGGGGTCCGCGACCGGTAGCCTGGCCAGGAGAGGGTCGCTCAAGGCGTAGGAATCGATGATGTGCAGCCGCGGGCCGGCAAAGAACCCGAACATCCCCACCAAGTTGTGCTCGCAGACGATTCGTTCGCGGCGCAGGGGTCGAATGTGCTCGGCGATGGCTCTGCCCTCCTCGGCCCATGGGTGGGCAGGCATGCGTTCGTGTTCCCCGGCGTGCACCAGACCGCAACCGGCGAAGTAGAACCCTCGCTCGTCAGCGATCCCGTCACCGGCGGCCGTGCGGCCGGGATCCTGGGCGGGGAAGACGCCGAGCGTATAGGCCTTCGGAGCGCGAAGCGGGCTGATCGGCAGCGACAGGGCCAAAGCGATCGCTCCGCCGGCCGTCCCGAAGCGAACCCGACTCGACCACCTTCCCGACAGGTGAACGAGCAGCATCACGGCGACGACGAACGAGCTCACCAGGAATCGACCCGCCATGAAGTCGCCGCCCACGTACACCACGTACCCCAGCTTCAGAGCGACGGCGGCCGCGCCGGTCTGGAAGCGGCCGCGCCGACCCACGACGGCGGCAACCATCGCCACGGCGATCACCACGGGCGTCACCCGGTCCAGGCGGAAGGTCGCGGTATCTGTTTAGCGGGTTCGTGACCACGGGGTGACCACGAGGGGGTGGTCGGTGCGGTAGGACTGCCGCGCTGACCGGGGGAGCGCGAGGCCGAGGGGGAGGCGAAGGGCGGCGGGAGGGCGGAA
>JBFMCU010000048.1:0-3377 GCA_040754415.1 Planctomycetota bacterium | reverse complement strand
GTGCGGCATCCCCCGGCGAGGCGGAGGGCGGCCCGCGGCGCGGGCGGCGCGGGCGGCGCGGAGGAGAGGGCTCGGCCGCCGGGGCGGTCCGGGCCGGGGCGTCTCCCGCCGGTCGGGCCCCCCGCGCGGCGCGGCGGGAGGGGGCGTCGATCTCGACGAGGCTCGTGGCGAACCGGCGCTCGATGGCGCGCCAGCGGTGGCGCTGGGAGGGGATCACGAAGGTGATCGCGGTGCCCGATCGCCCGGCGCGCCCCGTGCGCCCGATGCGATGCGTGTAGTACTCCACGTCGCGCGGCACCGAGTAGTTCACGACGTGGGTCACGGCCTGGACGTCGAGGCCTCTCGAGGCGACGTCGGTGGCCACGAGGGCCTTGACCTCGCCGGTGCGGAAGGCGGCCATCACGCGGAAGCGCGCCGCCTGGTCGTAACCGCCGTGCAGGGACTTGATGCCGAGCGGGAGCCGCTCCAGCCGCCGCATGAGCCGGTCGACCTCGGTCCGCCGCTCGCAGAAGACGAGGAAGACGTCCCGCGGGCCGCTCTGCTCGAGCATCCGGATCAGGGCGAGGACGCGCTCCTCGTCGCCGAGCTCGAGCCACTTCTGCTCGATGGCGTCGACGGTGACCGTGCCGACGGCCGTGGTCACCTCGACCGGGTCGCGCGTCTCGGCGCGGGCCAGCTTCAGGACCTCGGTGGGGAAGGTGGCGGAGAAGAGCAGCGTCTGCCGCTCGTCGGGCAAGTAGCTCAGGATCTTCTTGACGTCGTCGAGGAAACCAATCTCGAACATCTTGTCGGCCTCGTCGAGGACGACATACTCGGTCCACGGGAAGGCCAGGAAGCGCTGCTGGTAGAGGTCGAGGACGCGGCCGGGTGTGCCCACGACGACCTGGGCACCGCCCTGCAGAGCGGAGATCTGGGGATGGATGGGGTCCCCGCCGACGACGAGGGCGACCCGCACGCCCCGCGGGAAAGCGAGGGCCTCCAGCACGGTCGACACCTGCTGGGCAAGCTCGCGGGTCGGGCAGAGGACGAGCGCCAGCACCGAGGCGCGCGCCGGATCGATGCGCGACATCATCGGGGCGCCGTAGGCGAGCGTCTTGCCGGTGCCCGTTTCCGCCTTGGCGATCACGTCCCGGCCCTGGAGCACCGGTCCGATCGCCAGGCGCTGGATCGGAAACGGGACCGTGATGTCCATGTTGCGGACCGCGCGCTGGATCTCGGGACCGAGATCCCACTCCTCGAACGACGCGATCGGCGGGGGGTCGGCGGTGGGGTGCAGCTCCTCGATCCGCTCGCGGCGCGGGCCCGCGGCCGCCGGCCGGCGCCCACCGCCCCGGCGGCCATGTCCTCGGTGTTTCATTCAGGGGTCGTACCGCGCCCTTCTCGGGGCGAAACGGGCCGATAAGGTAGGACGGACCTCCCGGGAAGAGAAGGGCCGGGGGGCGCGAACCGCTGTCTTCCCGAGGAATCCATGCGAATCGCCACTTGGAACGTGAATTCCGTCCGCGCCCGCCTGGAGCGTCTCCTCCCGTGGCTGGAGGAGCGCGCTCCCGACGTGGTCTTCCTCCAGGAAACCAAGTGCGAGGACCACCTCTTCCCCCGGGAGCCGATCGAAGATCTCGGCTACGAGGCGGCCGTCTTCGGCCAGAAGACGTACAACGGCGTGGCGATCCTCGCTCGCGGCGGCCTCGAGGACGTGGCGCGGGGGTTCGGCCGGGCGGAGTACGACGGCGAGGCGCGGGTCATCGGGGCCACGCGGGGGGACGTGATGCTGCTCAACGTATACGTGGTGAACGGCCAGGAGGTGGGCTGCGACAAGTACCACCGCAAGCTCGAGTGGCTGGCTGCCCTGCGCGACCACGTGCGCGAGCATCATCCGCGGACCGAGAAGGTCGTCGTCGCCGGCGACTTCAACATCACCTTCGACGACCGCGACGTCTACGACCCGGAGGCGTGGCGGGAGCAGATCCTGTGCTCGACGCCCGAGCGGGAGGCCCTCGCCGGGCTCCTCGACCTGGGTCTGCACGATGCGCTGCGCAAGTTCACGGCCGCCGGCGGCATCTACACGTGGTGGGACTTCCGCACGCGGGGCTTCGAGCGCGGCGACCGGGGGCTGCGGCTCGACCATTTCCTGCTCTCCCCGCCCGCTCTCGCCGCCGCCACCGCCGTGGAGGTCGACCGCGCCGCCCGCGCCGGCCCGCGCCCGAGCGACCATGCGCCGGTGATCCTCACCCTGGAGTGAAAGTACGGTGCCGGAGCAATCCTTCCACGATTCGCCGGGCGGGAGTACGGTGCCGGAGCAATCCTTCCACGATTCGCCGGGGGGCCGGCAAGCAGGACACCGTCGAAGGGCGGCGAATCGTGGAAGGATTGCTCCGGCACCGTACTCCCGCCCGGCGAATCGTGGAAGGATTGCTCCGGCACCGTACTCGTACTCCCGCTGCCTCACTCCAGGCCGGGCAGCCGCGCGTGCAGCTCGAGGGCGGCGCGGGCGCGCGCCTCGACGTCGAGCTCGCCGTACAGCCGGTTCATCTCCGGTGGAGGGAGCGGCATCCGCAGAGCGAGCAAGTCGGCCAGGTGGGACGTCGGCACCTGGGGGGGAATCGCCGTGAGCTTCTCCGTGCGCTCGAGGATCGCCGCCACGAGATCGGCCCGCACCTTCGGTTCGTGCTCGCGGCGGATCTGGACCTCGATCACCGGCTCGATCTCGACCCGCCGATAGGGGCGGTCGCTCGGCACCTCGCGCACCCGCACGCGCTGCAGCCCCACGAGCAGGATCTGAAAACCCCCATCCGGGAGGCGCTGGTGGCGTCCGATCTCGCCCAGCCCGGCGACCGGCAGGACCGGCGGGGATCCCGCGAGCTCGTCCTTGTGCTCCTCGGCCACCGTGCCGAGCACGATCCGCCCGGGGCCGTCGAGCGAATCCTCGATCATCCGGCGGTAGCGCTCCTCGGAAACGTGGAGGGGGAGCACTACGTAAGGGAAGAGCCAGACGTTCAGCAGCGGGAAGAGGGGAACCACGCGCTTGCGCGGATCGCCCCCCGCGGGGTGCGGGGGCCAGGCGGCGGGAATCGGGTCCACGGCTCGATCGTAGCCCCCGGCGGGGACGCGCGCGGGGCCGGAGCGAACGGTCCGCGGGTACCCGCTCCGGACGCCGGACGGGAGATCCGGGATGGCATTCTCCAGCTCGCGTAGGGGGCGAGGCGCGATGATACCGCCCCGGCGACCGCGGAAAAGCACGCCCTCCGATCCCGCCAGGGCTCCGGCAAGTTGCCGTAACCCCTGGCCGGGTCGGGATTCCGAGTGGGGACTGGCGTTCGTCGACCACCCTGGTTAGGTTGCGGGAGTGGCGCGGCAGGAGGGACGAGCGCGAGGTGGCC
>JBFMCU010000047.1:0-19745 GCA_040754415.1 Planctomycetota bacterium | reverse complement strand
GGGGCGCTGTACCCCGAGGCGAAAAAGAGCGTCTGACGCCGTAGGAGGCCGACGCCGTATTGCACCCCGGAGCGGAAGGAGAGGATCGGATCCCGTACTGGGCGGAAGAAAACACGAGAAGCGGTTTCACTCGCCGGGAAGCGAGGTGTACCGTTCGAGATGCGGCGATCGCGGGCGCCGCGATGCCGCTTCCACCACGAACGGGAGGTGGTGAACCATGACGAACACGGCTGGCGAGGCCTCGCCGGGCAGGGGCGGGTTCTGGGCGATCGTGTTGGCCGGGGGGTTCGGGCGCCGGGTGGCGGGCTTCACGGCGGCCGCCACGGGCGAGGAGCTCCCCAAGCAGTTCTGTCGCTATGGAGCCGACCGTTCGCTCCTGCAGCGCACGCTGGAGCGGATCGCGCCCCTCGCGGCACCCGAGCGCACCGTCGTCGTGATCGATCAGTCGATGCACGGCGTCGCGGAGTCCCAACTGCGCTGGCATCCGGGAATCGAGCTCATCGATCAGCCCCGGGAGCGGGGGACCGGGCCGGGGATCCTCCTCCCGCTCGCCCACGTCCTGGCTCGGGACCCCGACGCCGTCGTGCTCCTGGTGCCGTCCGACCACGAGTTCCGCGAGCCCGAGCACTTCCGGGATTCCGTCCGGGCCGCCGAGAGCTGCGTGGCCTTCGATCCGACCCGGATCGTCCTCCTGGCCGTGAAACCGCATTGCCCCGCCTGCGACCTCGGGTGGATCGTGCCCTCGCGATCGAAGGGTCCGCTGAACGGGATCGGCCTCCTCCCCGTGCAGCAGTTCGTCGAGAAGCCCGGGGCCGGGCTCGCCGCGCAGCTCTACCTCTCCGGGGGGGTCTGGAACACGATGATCACCGTGGCCCGGGGCACCGAGCTCCTGGAGCTGTTCCGCAACACGCTCTCCGATGTCACCCGGGCCCTCGAGGACTACGGCCGCGTGCCCGCCGCCGAGCGCGCGGCCTGGGTCGCCGGGCGCTACGAGACGCTGCGCCACGCCGATTTCTCCTCCAGCGTGCTCGAGCTCGCCCCGAACCTGACCGTCCTCCCTTTGTCCCGGCACGCCGGCTGGTCCGACCTCGGCACCCCCGAGCGGCTCACCGCCTGGATCGCCGCCGCCGGAACGCTCCTGCCGCGCGGCGCGGAGGCGGCCGCCCCGCCCCCGGCCGCGGCCTTCGCCGAGGGCCCGGCCGCCCGGCGCTCCGGCCGGACCCGGCCTCCGGCCTCCCGGGGCTGATCGACGCGAGCCCCCGTCCGGCCGCGGCGCGGCGGGGGAGCCCGCGGAACCCTCCTCGCCGCCCGGGGTTGAGGGAGCCGGCGCCCCGGCCCTCGCCGGGTGGCCGGAATCGCCTGGGCGCCGGATCACGGTCCCGATGGACGCGAAGACCCCCTGGCTCGGTGCCCTGGCGCTGGCCGCCGCCTCCTTCGGCGCGCCGGCGGCGGCCCAGGGGCGGCCCTTCGAGAGCGGGGTGGCGGCCGAGCCGGCGGGACGGATCGACGAGCTCGTCTTCGGCCGCCTCGCCGAGCTCGGGATCGAGCCGGCGCGGCTGTCGTCCGATGCGGTGTTCCTCCGGCGCGCCTACCTCGACGTCCTCGGCACCCTGCCCACCCCGCTGGAGGCGCGGGCGTTCCTGGCCGACGGCGATCCTGCCAAGCGGGATCTCCTGATCGATCGGCTCCTCGCGCGCGAGGAGTACGCCGACTTCTGGGCGATGCGCTGGGGCGACCTCCTGCGCGTCAAGGCGGAGTTCCCGATCAACCTGTGGCCGAACGCCGCCCAGGCCTACCACCGCTGGATCCGCACCTCGCTCGCGGAGAACGTGCCCTACGACCGCTTCGCACGGGAGCTGCTCACGGCGAGCGGGAGCGCGCTCCGCGTGCCACCCGTCAACTTCTGGCGCGCCGTGCCGGAGGAGGAGCCGGCGGCCCTGGCGAGCGCGGTGGCCCTGACCTTCCTGGGAGCGCGGGCCGACGCCTGGCCCGCCGAGCGGCGCGCAGGCCTCGCCGCCTTCTTCTCCGGCGTCCGCTACAAGAGCACGGCGGAATGGAAGGAGGAGATCGTCTACTTCGATCCCGCCGCCGGCCCGCCGGCCGGCGCGGTCTTCCCCGACGGCACGCCGGCCGCGATTCCCCCCGGCCAGGATCCCCGGGCGGCCTTCGCCGACTGGCTGATCGCGCCGGAGAACCCGTGGTTCGCGCGGGCGGTCGTGAACCGCCTCTGGTTCTGGCTCCTCGGGCGGGGCATCGTCCACCCGCCCGACGACCTCCGGCCGGACGCCCCCCCGGCGAACCCCGCGCTCCTCGCGTACCTCGAGCGGGAGCTCGTGGCATCGGGCTGGGACCTGAAGCACGTCCTGCGCTTGATCCTGGGCTCGCGGACGTACCAGCTCTCCGCGATCCCGCGCTCCGACCATCCGCAGGCGGCGGCGAGCTTTGCCTGCTATTCGCTGCGGCGGCTGGAGGCAGAAGTGCTGATCGACGCCCTGTGCCAGGTCACGGGCACCACGGAGGAGTACTCGAGCGCCGTCCCCGAGCCCTTCACCTACCTCCCCGCGGATCAGCGGGCGATCGCGATCCCCGACGCGAGCATCACGAGCCCGTTCCTCGAGCTCTTCGCGCGCTCGCCGCGCGACACGGGACTCGCCGCCGAGCGAAGCGGCCAGGTGACGCCGGCGCAGGCTCTCCACCTGCTGAACTCGAGCCACGTCCAGCGCAAGATCGAGGACAGCCCTCGTCTGCGGGGAATCCTCCGCTCGGCCCGCGAACCGCGGCAAGTCGTCAACCGGATCTACCTCCTCGTCCTCTCGCGCTATCCGACCCCCTCCGAGCTCGCCGCCGTGCAAGCCTACTTCGCGAGCGGGGAGGTCGAGGCGCGTGCGGCCGCCGTGGACCTCCTGTGGGCGCTGGTCAACACCGCGGAGTTCCTGTATCGGCACTGACCGAAGACCGCCATGGATTCCACCCGCGTTCCGCTCTCCCCGACGCGCCGCGACGTCCTGGCCGGCGCCGTCGGCGGCGCGGCGGGCCTCGTGCTTCTCGACCGGCGCGGCCTCTCCGCGCCGCTCGCCCCCGGCCCCCCGCCCGCGCAGGCGGTGATCCAGATCTGGATGGGGGGCGGGCCGTCGCACCTCGATACCTTCGATCCGAAGCCGGACGCCGGCGAGGACTACTGCGGTCCCCTGCGGAAGCCGATCCCCACGAACGGGGACGGGATCGTGATCGGCGAGCTCCTCCCCGAGCTCGCCAAGCAGGCCGACAAGTACGCGATCGTCCGCAGCATGACCCATGGCGTGAACGCCCACGAAACCGCGTCCTACCTGGTGCAGACGGGGCACCCGGCGGGCGACGGGCTCGTGCACCCCTGCGCTGGCGCCGTGATCTCGCGGCTCCGGGGCTACGATGCCGGATTCACGGGGCTCGTCCCCCCGTACGTCGTCCTGACCCGGCCCCCGGGGCGGTTCTCCGAGGCGGGATTCCTCGGCTCGCGCTACAAACCCTTCGCCACCGGCGGCGATCCGGCGCGGGAGCGCTTCGTCGTGGAGGGAGTCGTCGCCGAAGGGATCTCCGCTGCGCGGCAGCGGAGCCGGCGCGAACTCCTCCACGGCCTCGACGCCCTCGCTCGCGCGCTGCGCGATCACCCGGATCTCGCCGCGCGGCAGGAGAGCGAGGCCCGGGCCTACGACCTGATCCTCGGCGACGCCGGCCAGGTGTTCGACCTCTCCGCCGAGGACGCCGCGCTGCGCGAGCGCTACGGGCGGAGCACGTTCGGCCAGTCCTGCCTGATGGCGCGGCGCCTCGTCGAGCGCGGGGTGCCCTTCGTCACGATCCACTACCCGGGGTGGGACACGCACAAGCAGCACTTCCCGGCGATGCGACGCCTGCTGCCCGATCTGGATCGGGGGTTCGCGACGCTCCTCGCCGACCTCGCCGGCCGCGGCCTCCTCGAGCGGACGATCGTCTGGTGGAGCGGCGAGTTCGGGCGGACTCCGCGCGTCGCGTGGGAGCCGCCCTGGAACGGCGGGCGCGGCCACCACGGCGCGGTGTTCTCCGCCGTTGTCGCCGGCGGCGGCTTCCGGGGCGGTCGGGTCGTAGGGGCCTCCGACGCACGGGGGGAGGAGGTGGCGGAGCGCCCGGTCCATCCGCGCGACCTCCTCGCCGCGATCTACGAGCGCCTCGGCCTCGATCCCGCGGGCTCCGTGCCCCATCCCGACGGCCGCGAAGTCCCCTTGCTCCCCCCCGCCGGCGATCTCCCGGGCGGCGGGCGGCTGGCGGAGATCCTGCCCGGAGGCGCGGCGTGAATCGCGCCCGGAGGCTGGCGTGCGGGGCCGTGTTCGTCGTGGCCGCCGCGGCCCGGGCGGCGGCCCAGGGCGAGCCCCACGCCGGATACGTCCATCCCGCCGGCGGCGAGCGAGGCACCGTCCTCGAGATCGTGGTAGGGGGGCAGAGGCTGGACGGCGCGCGGGAGGTGCTCGTCTCCGGCGGCGGGGTGACGGGCAGCGTGATCGAGCACGAGAAGCCGCTCACCCCGGCCCAGCGAAGCGAGCTGCGCGACAAGCTGCGCCAGCTCCGCGCGGAAGGCGCCGCGGCGAAGGCCGACCCGCTCCTCTTCCAGGGGCGGGACCTGCGCGCCATGAGCCGCGAGGAGCTCGCCGCCTGGCGGGAGAAGCTGGCGCGCGATCCCCGGCGCCCGCCCAATCCCCAGATCGCCGAGACGGTCCGGCTTCACGTCGCGCTCGCCCCGGATGCGGATCCCGGCCCGCGGGAGCTCCGGCTCGTCGCGGCGGCGGGCGTGACCAATCCGCTGCGCTTCCACGTGGGAACCTGGCCAGAGGTCCGCGAGGAGGAGCCGAACGAGGGCGCCGCCGCCACGCCGCTCGGCGCGGCGCGGCCCATCGTCGCCAACGGGCAGATCCTCCCCGGCGACGCCGATCGCTTCCGGTTCGCCGGCCGGGCCGGCGAGAGCCTCGTGGTGGCCGCGCAGGCGAGGGAGCTGATCCCCTATCTCGCGGACGCCGTTCCTGGCTGGTTCCAAGCCGTCCTGACGCTGCGCGACGGGAACGGGACCGAGCTCGCCTACGTCGACGACTGGCGCTTCGATCCCGATCCGCTCCTCCGGTGCGTGCTGCCCGCCGACGGCGACTACGTCCTCGAGATCCGCGATGCGCTCTGGCGCGGCCGCGAGGACTTCGTATACCGCATCACTCTCGGCGAGCTCCCGTTCGCGACGTGCGCCTTCCCCCTCGGCGGCTTGGCCGGCGCGGGTCCGTCGGCGGCGCGCGCCGAATGCACGGAGGCGGCGTCCGCCGGCGACGTCCTGACCCTCGCGCCCCCGGTGACGGTGAATGGCCGCATCGATCGTCCCGGCGACGAGGACGTCTTCCGCTTCGGGGGACAGGCCGGGGAGACGCTCGTGGCGGAGGTCGAGGCGCGCCGGCTGGGCTCGCCCCTCGACTCCCTGCTGTGGGTGACCGATGTCGCTGGCCGGGAGCTCGCGCGCAACGACGATCACCCCGATCTCGCGGCCGGGCTCACCACGCACCAGGCGGACTCGCGGCTGGAGATCGCCGTGCCCGCCGACGGCGACTACCTCCTCCATCTCGCCGACGCCCAGCACCAGGGGAGCGAGGCCCACGCCTACCGGCTGCGCCTCGGCCCGCCGCGGCCCGATTTCGTCCTCCTCGCCACCCCCTCCGGCATCAACGTCCGCGCCGGCGGCACCGCCGCGTTCACTGTCCACGTCGTGCGGCGGGACGGCTTCGCCGGCGCGGTCGATCTCGCGCTCGTGGATGCTCCCGCGGGCTTCGTTCTCAGCGGCGGCCACGTGCCCGCCGGGAGGGACGAGGTTCGCGTCACCCTCAGCGCGCCGGAGGCGGCGCGCGCGTGCCCCGTGCCGCTCGCGCTCGAGGGCACCGCCCGGATCGAGGGTCGCGAGGTCCGCCGCCGGGCCGCGCCCGCCGACGACCGGACGCAGGCTTTCCTCTACCGCCACCTGGTGCCGGCCGCCGAGTTCCTGGCGGCGGTCACGGCCCGCGGGCCCCGCGTTTCCTTCCGCTTTTCACCCGACTCCCCCGTGCGGATCGCGCCCGGCGGCACGGCGGAGCTTCGCCTGCCGGGGCCGCGCCGCGGCGCCCCGGGCGCGCTGCGCTTCGTCCTGGACGACCCCCCCGCCGGCATCACCCTGGAGGAGGTGCGGACCCGCCGGGCGGAAACCACCCTCCTCCTGCGCGCCGGCGCGGACCTCGAGCCGGGCGGGGAGGAGAATCTGATCGTGGCGGTCCTCCTCGAACGCACGGTGACGCCGGAGGGCGGTGGCGCGGCCCGGACGCGGCTCGTCCCCCTCGGCATCCTGCCGGCGGTGCGGCTGGAGATCGCGGCGCGGTGACCGCAACGGTTGCGTGAATCCGGCCGGCGCGGCGGCGAGCGCCCGTGGCTCGCCCGGGGCCCATGGTAGCCTGCTCGCCGCGCGGGGCCGGGTCCGGGGGGCCAGCTCCGCGAAGCGAGGAGGCGGCGATGCAGCGACCGATGATGGCGGCGTTCCTGGTCCTGGCGGCGGGGGCGCAACGGGCGTGGGCCGAGGTCGAGTGGAGCCAGTTCCGCGGGTCCGGCGGGCAGGGGGTGGCGGCCGACGAGTCGCCGCTGCCGGTGGAGCTCGATCCCGAGCGAAACCTCGCGTGGCGCTGCGCCGTGCCGAGCGGGATCTCGTCCCCCTGTCTGTGGGGCGAGCGGATCTTCGTCACGGGCAGCACGGGGGACGATCTGGAGACGGTGGCCGTCGATCGCTCGCGCGGAACCGTGCTCTGGCGGCGGCGGTGCGAGCGGCCGGGAAGGAGCGGATCCACCCGCTGAACAGCCCGGCTTCGCCGACGCCGGCCGCGGACGCGGCGCGGGTGTACGTTCATTTCGGAGCTTTCG
Organism: Planctomycetota bacterium; assembly: GCA_040754415.1. Classification (GTDB taxonomy): domain Bacteria; phylum Planctomycetota; class UBA1135; order UBA1135; genus JBFMCU01. Next base: position 12,824 of record JBFMCU010000047.1, on the reverse strand, counting down.
GGCTGATCTGCTACGACCACGACGGGACGGAGCAGTGGCGGAGCGAAATGCCACTCCCGGTGAACACGTTCGGCACCGCCGCCTCTCCGACCGTGGCGAACGGCCGGCTGATCTTCGTCCGGGACACAAACGAGGCGTCGAGCCTCGAGGCGATCGACGGGGCGACCGGGAAGACGATCTGGAGGACCGACCGGGCCGGCTTCGCCTCGGGCTGGTCCGCGCCGACCCTCTGGCGGCACGGCGGGATCGATCAGGTGCTCGTCCTGGGCGTCTGGTGGCTGACGGCCTACGACCTCGCCGACGGCAAGGAGCTGTGGTCCGTTCCCGGGCTGACCGACGAGCCGATCGTCACGCCCGCCGTCGGGGAGGATCTCGTCTACGTCACCTCCTACAACATGGGCAAGAGCCCCGAGGTGATCGGGCTGCCGGCATTCTCGACGGTGCTCGCGGAGTGCGACGCGGACGCGAACGGCGTGCTGAGCCTCGCGGAGGCCCGCACGAACCGGAGCATCCTCTCGCGGAGCGACGCCGACGGAGAGGGCGACCACCCCCTCGCCATCTTCTTCTCGTTCCTGGACGAGGATCGGGACGGGAGCCTCACGGAGCAGGAGTACCAGAAGATCTTCGCCTGGCTGGCGGGCTTCCAGCACGCCAATGCGGTGGTCGCCGTCCGGCCCGCGGGTCCCGGCCGAGCGGCCGAGATCGTCTGGCAGGACGGCGAGGGCGTGCCCGAATGCCCGTCGCCGCTCTACTATCGCGGCCGGCTCTATTTCGTGAAGAACGGGGGGCTCGTGTCGTGCCTCGATGGGCGGACGGGCGCGCTCGTGTACCGCGCCCGGCTCGGCTCCGCGGGGCCCTGCTACGCCTCGCCGGTGGCCGGCGACGGCAAGATCTACTCCGCCTCCGCGCGCGGGGTCGTGACCGTGTTCGCGGCGGGGGACAAGCTCGCCGTGCTGGCCCAGAACGACCTCCGGACGCGGATCATGGCCACGCCAGCCCTCGCGCTCGGGCACGTCTACGTCCGCACGGACTCCGAGCTCCTCGCCTTCGGGCCGGTGGAGTGAGGCGCGAGGCCGAGAATGGGGCAGCCGGATCCGTTCCTGGGCGTCCTTCTCCACGCGATCGGGGGGCTCGCCGCGGCGAGCTTCTACCTGCCGTATCGCCGCGTCCGCGGGTGGCAATGGGAGAGCACCTGGCTCGCTGGCGGGCTCTTCAGTTGGATCGTGGCGCCGTGGGCGCTCGCCCTGCTCCTCGTCCCGGAGACCGTGGCCATCGTGGCCGCGGCGCCGGGCCGGGCGGTGCTCTGGACGTGGCTCTTCGGCGTCCTGTGGGGCATCGGCGGCCTGACGTTCGGCCTGAGCATGCGCTACCTCGGGATCGCGCTCGGCTACGCGATCGCCCTCGGCCTGTGCGCGGCCTTCGGAACGCTCGTTCCGCCGCTCTTCCGGGGCGAGCTCCCCCACCTCGCGGCGTCGTCCTCGGGCCGCGTCCTCTTCCTCGGCGTCCTCATCTGCCTCGCCGGCATCGCGGTGAGCGGCCGGGCCGGCATCGGCAAGGAGCGGGAGCTTCCCGACGCGCAGAAGCGGGAGACCGTCGCGGAGTTCCGCTTCGTCAAGGGACTCGGGGTCGCCGTCCTCGCCGGCGTCCTGAGCGCCGCCATGGCCTATGGACTCGACGCCGGCCAGGCCATCGTCTTCAGCACCCTATGGGGAGTCGCCCTGCGCGAGTGGCGGGGGACGAGCCGCGCCACGCACGCGTGGATCGGCCTCGGGCTCCTCCTCCTCGTCCTCTCGATGGTGGTGATCGGTCGCGGGAACCAGATGGGGGTGGAGTAGCCGGCGAGGCGATATGGCCATGACCCACCGCTGCCTGACGCCGCGCGAGCGCCTGCTCACCGCCCTGCGCCACGAGGAGCCGGATCGAGTGCCGATCGACCTCGGCGGGAACCAGACCGGAATCCACCGGATCGCCTACGCGGAGCTCTTGGCCCATCTCGGTCTCGTCGAGGAGATCGAGATCATGGATCCGGTGCAGCAGCTCGCCCGGCCGAGCGAGGCGGTGCTCGAACGGCTGCGCGTCGACACCCGCTACGTGGCCGCCGGCCCCGCCGCGGACTGGAAGGGGGGCATCGTGACGACCAGCCGCGGAGGCCGCCTCTGGCACGACTTGACCGACGAGTTCGGCGTGACGTGGTCCATGCCCGACGATCGGCCCTACTACATGGACATCAGCCGCCACCCGCTCGCGGGGGCGGATCTCGACGCGGTGCGCGAGCACCCTTTTCCCCGCGGCGACGATCCCGGTCGATTCGCGGGGCTGCGGGAGCGCGCCCGGGAGATCCGCCGCGAGACACCGTACGCGGTGGTCAGCGGCATCTCGGGGGTCGTGTACGAGACCTGCTGGTACCTGCGCGGTCTCGAGCAATGGTTCTGCGACATGATCGAGCGGCCGGAGGTCTGCGCCGCGCTCCTCGATCGAACGCTCGCGTTCTGGCTGGACTGGTTCCGCGTGTTCCTCGATGAGGCCGCCGACGTGGTGGACGTCATCATGATCGGCGACGACCTCGCCGGGCAGGCCGGGCCGCTCTTCCGCCCCGAGTTCTACCGCCGGGTGGTCCAGCCGCGGCACCGGGCGCTCGTGCAGTACATACGATCGCGGACCTCGGCCCGGATCTGGTACCACACCTGCGGGGCGTGCGCCGGGCTCGTCCCCGATCTCCTCGCCAACGGGATCGACATCCTGAACCCGGTGCAGATCGGGGCCGCCGGCATGGATCCCGCGCTCCTGAAGCGACGCTTCGGCCGGGAGCTCTCCTTCTGGGGCGGGGCGATCGACTCGCAGCACGCCTTGCCCTTCGCTACGCCGGCGGAGGTGCGCGAGGTCGTGCGGCGCAACCTCGCGATCTGGAAGCCAGGGGGCGGCTACGTGTTCAACAACGTGCACAACATCCAGGCCGGGGTGCCCGCGGCCAATGTCCTCGCCCTCTACGACGCGGCCCAGGAGTTCGGCGCCTACGGCTAGCCGCCCGCGGCGCTGCCGCTCCGGGAGGCGACCCGGGGAAGAGGCATCGCTTCGAGCGCCAGGGGGACCCTGCCCCCCCCTGGACCCCCGGGCGGGGGGGGGGACCGAGGATTTCCGCCCCTCCCCTGGGCCAAATCGGGGAACCTGGGGTAGGAAGGAGTCGTCCTTACTCCTCCATTCCGGCCCCCCGGGGGCCCGGGTCCGCCCCGCCAACCGATGATGAGCGCCGGCCTGTCGTGGTTGTGCGTTCTAGGCGGGCTCCGGCGAGGCTCCTGGCGGACACCCGGATCCCACCACGACTACGCACCCCCTGAGCCCCGGCTCCGGTGCCCTGCCCGACGAGTTCCCTCGTTCGAGGAGGGTCGCCATGAAGAACCTTCCCATTCTGCTCGCCTTGCGCCGATCGACCTCCCTGCTCGTGCTCTGTGCCCTGGCTTCGCTCGCCGGTGCCCAGCCGGGCACCGTTCTCTCGTCCCAGAAGATCAGCAGCTCGACCGGGGGTTTCGCGGGTCCCCTGGACGACTACGACGAGTTCGGGACCTGCGTCGCCAGCCTGGGAGACCTGAACGGAGACACCCTCGGGGACATCGTGGTCGGCGTCGACGGCGACGACGACGGCGGCCTCGAATGCGGTGCAGTCTGGATCCTGTTCCTGGCCACGAATGGGACCGTCAAGGGAGAGGCCAAGATCAGCATGACGGCGGGTGGGTTCCGCGGCATCCTCGCCCCCGACGACTACTTCGGCTCGGCCGTGACCTCGCTCGGCGATTTCGACGGCAGCGGCACGTACGACATCGCCGTCGGGGCTTGGGGTGACGACGGGATCGGTTTCAACCGCGGCGCGGTTTGGCTCCTCGGCCTGAACACCGACGGCTCAGCGTCCGCCGAGCGGGAGATCGCCGACCGGGTCGGCGGTCTGGGCGGGGTCCTGAAGAGCGGCGATCGCTTCGGCTCGGCCGTTGCCTACCTGGGCGACCTCGATGGCGACGGCGTGGGCGAGCTGGCGGTGGGCGCCCCCGGCGACGACAGCGGAGGCGTCGACCACGGGGCGGTCTGGGTGCTCTTCCTCGATTCGACCGGCTACGTGAAGGCCAAGGCCAAGATCAGCGACCTCCACGGCGCCTTCGGAGGGGACCTCGACGACGAGGATCGCTTCGGCAGTGCGCTGGGGACCCTCGGCGACCTCGACCGGGACGGCGTCGTCGACCTGGCGGTGGGCGCTCCCGGCGACGACGACGGCGGCACCGACCGCGGGGCGGTCTGGGTCCTCTTCCTGAGCGGCGATGGGACCGTGAAGGACGAGCAGAAGATCAGCGCCGCCTACGGTGGCTTCGGCGGCGCGCTGGCCGACTACGACCAGTTCGGGACCGCGGTGACCCAGATCGCCGACCACGACGGGGACACCGTGACCGATGTCGTCGTCGGCGCCCCCGCCGATGGGGACGGAGGCCCGCTCCACGGCGCGATCTGGGTGCTCTTCCTGGACGTCGACGGCACGGTGCGCTACGAGCAGAAGATCAGCGAGACCGCGGGCGGCTTCGAGGGTCCCTTGGGCGACCTGGGGCGCTTCGGGTCGTCGCTCGCCTTCCTCGACGACCACGACCGCGACGGGGTCGGCGACATCGCCTGCGGGGCCCGCTTCGACAACGACGGCGGCGCCATGCGCGGGGCGGTGTGGATCCTGTTCCTCGACGGCACGCCGGAGGCGTCGGCCGCGCCCCGCTTCGGGCTGGGAATCAACGCCGACATCCTGACCAACGTGACCCTGCCCGTTCTCGGCCAAACCTGGATCGCCGAGCTCGACGCCGCCGGCCACGACCCTTCGATCTGCGGCATCATGGGCGGCGACACGCCGATGGGGGGCCTGGTCCTCGGCATCGGCGAGATCCTCGTGGACTTCTTCATGGGCAATCAGCTCATCTTCACCGTGCTCCCGCACGCGAGCGGGGTCGTGACGTTCCAGCACCCGATCCCCCTGGACGTGAGCTTCGGCGGCTTCGCCGTCTACACCCAGGGACTGGTCCTCGGCACGCCGGGGGCGAACCTCTCGAACGGGATCGACCTCGTCCTCGGGAAGTAGGGGCTCCACGCCGGCGGTCGGGCGGGACCGCCGGCGGGGGCGGGCCGGGGATCCCGGGGGGGCTCAAGGGCGGCCTTCCCCCTGGCCGAACATCGACCGGCCCGGGAGTGCCCGCCTGCCGGGCCCTCGCCCATGCCGTTCCCCGCGCTTACCGCCCTCGCCCGCCACGTGGCGAGCTCCGATCCCTACGATCGGGAAGAGCAGCGCCAGCACCTCGACTGTCTGCACGAGCTCCGCGACTTCGTGCGCCGGCGCGGCGCGGGCGAGCTGGCCGCGTGTCTGGACGCCGCGGCAGGGCTGATCGAGGTCCTGGCCAGCCCCGCCGACCGCGTCGGCCGGGCGGAGATCCAAGTCGTCGCCTGCCGCCTGCTCCGGGCGGCGGAGGAGGTCCTCGGCAGCGGCGAGCCCGCGGACGCCGTGACCCCGGCGCTTCCCCCCGAGGAGGCGCTGGCCCCGACGCCGCGGTCGGACGACGCCGGAACCCCGGCGGGACCGCTCGGCGGAGGAGCCGGCGGCGAGGTCGCCGCCGGCCTCCCGGCGCCGGCGGGCGAGGAATCGGCCTTCCCCGCCGCCGAGCTTCCCAAGAACAGCGACATGGTCCTCGGCCGGATGCTGGTTTGGCTCGGCCATGTGACGCGCCGGCAGGTCGCGGAGGCGCTGCGGATGCACCGCGCCAAGGGGCTGCGAGTCGGCGAGTGCCTGCTCCTGCTCGGCGCGATCTCGCCGGGCCGCCTCCTCGAGACCCTGAAACTGCAGGCCAGGCTGCGGGCCGAAGCCGAGGGAGCCGCGCCGGCGGCCCCTGCGGCCCCCGTGGCCCCCGCGCTCCCCGCGCCCCCCGCCTCCTCCGCTCCTTCTGCCGCTCCCGCGCCGCCGCCGCGCCGCCCCCCCGACTTCCGGGTCACCAAGGACATGTTCCTTGGCGAGGTGCTCCTCGGCGCGGACATGATCACGAACGAGGAGCTCGAACGCGCGATGCACATCCACCATCACGAGGGTCTCCGCGTCGGCGAAGCGCTGGTGAAGATCGGCGCCCTCACGCCCGCGGAGCTCGAGAGCGGCCTCGAGCTGCAGCGCCAACTCCGGCACATCGCGGGGCTTTCCGCGAAGTAGCCGATCGTCCGGCGGGGATGGGAGCGATCCGCGACCGGGTGGCCGATCCGGCTCCAATGGAAAGGGGCCGCCGGCTCGCGCCCGCGGCCCCCGTGCTCACGACCGGCGAGGCCGGTTCGGATCGGCGGTCTACCAGCGATCGCCGCCGCCGCCGCCCCCGCCGCGACGGCGACCACCGCCGCCGCCACCGCCACCCCCGCCGGGGCGCGGCTTGCGTTCCTGGGCCTCGTTCACCTTCAGGGTGCGACCGTCGAGGTCGGAACCGTCGAGCGCTTCGATGGCCGCCTGGGCGTCGGCGTCGTTCGCGAATTCCGCGAAGGCGAAGCCGCGAGGACGACCGGTTTCCCGGTCGGTCACGATGTGCAGGTCTTTCACGTTGCGGCCCCCCTCGGTGAGAGCGGCCATCAGGGAGTCCTCGGTCGTATCCCAGGACAGGTTTCCGATGTAGATTCTGGTTCCCATAGGGGAGTGGTTTCCTTTCCGTGGTCTGCGCTCGCTACCTGTCCAACCAACGGAAAGGCTCGGATGCGCGGATCATTCAGTCAGGGTCTTGAGTGATGAGCCCCCCGGAAGTGGGCGGCTCGGCTGCGTCGCCCCTCCCAGGGCACGCGCGGGGCGCGATCGGGAGAGACGTTGCTCGTACCAGGGGGAGGAGTGTACCGGAGGGGGAGGGGGGTGGGGCGAGCCCCGGGGGGAAGGAGAGACCGCGCAACGGGCCGTCAGGTTGCCACACCCGGGCGGCGTCCGCGCACGCCCAATTCGGCCGGATGTCGTAAGTCCCGCTGGTACGGATACTTAGGCGGCAGGCAGAGGGGGAGCCACCCCCGCGCCGGCCGGCGAGCTTCTGCCGCCGGGAGGGGGAGGCTAGTGTCTGGCCGAAGCCCATGCCGGCCCCCCCACCCCGGCGCGCGACACCGCCGGGGCAGCCAGGAGGATCTCGAGGAGAAAGTGAGCGCATGACGGGAGGAATGAACGCCTGGGGTTGGGCCTCGATCCTGGCGGGCTGGGGATTGACCCTCGGCCTGACGGTCGCCTGCTTCGGGAAGATCCTCTTCGCGAGGAAGAAGAGCGAGGCTGCCCTCCTGGCTCCCGCGCTCGGGGGCCGGGTCCAGTGGGGCACGCGCATCGGGCTCATCCTGGCCATGGCCGGCAACGCGATCGGGCTAGGCGACTTCCTGCGCTTCCCCGTCCAGGAGGCGCAGAACGGCGGGGGAGCCTTCCTGATCCCCTACTTCTGCGCTCTCCTCTTCCTCGGCGTCCCCCTCATGTGGGTGGAGTGGATGATCGGCCGGATCGGCGGCGCCCGGGGTCATGGCACCACGCCGGGCATGTTCTCCCTGATGTGGAAGCACCCGGTGGCCAAGTAGCTTGGGGCGCTCGGGATCGCCGCGCCCCTCACCATCGTTATCTACTACTGCTTCATCGAGTCCTGAACCCTCGCCTTCGCCTGGTTCTCGGGCACTCGGCAGTACTTCGGGGAGACGACCCGCGCGGCCATGGGCGAGTTCCTGCGCGGCTACCAAGGGGTGGAGCGGAACCAGTACTTCTCCTCCCACGTGCCGGTCATCGTCTTCGCGGTGATCACCCTGGGCCAGAACTACTTCTTCCTCTACCGGGGGATCGCCAAGGGGATCGAGGTGCTCGCGAAGTACGGGATGCCGCTCCTGTTCCTCTTTGCCATCATCCTGGTGGTGCGGGTGTGGACCGTCGGCACGCCCGATCCGGTGAACCACCCGGACTGGGACGTGGCGCACGGCATGGCCTTCATGTGGAACCCGGACTTCGGCCGGCTCTCCCAGGCCTCCGTCTGGCCGGCTGCCGCCGGGCAGATCTTCTTCACCCTGAGCCTGGGGCAGGGGATCATCGCCACCTACGCCTCGTACGTGAAGGAGTCGGATGACATCGCCCTGAGCGGTCTGACCACCTCCGTGACCAACGAGTTCGCCGAGGTGGTGCTGGGGGGGACCATCGCCATTCCGGTGGCGGTCGCGTTCTTCGGGCTGGCGGAGACCCAGGCGATCGCCCAGGGCGGAGCCTTCGATCTGGGCTTCCAATCGCTTCCGATCATCTTCCAGAAGATCCCGTTCGGCCCGCTGTTCGGGGCCATCTGGTTCCTTCTCTTGTTCATCGCCGGGATCACCTCCTCGGTGGCTCTGACCTCGCCCGCCGTCTCCTTCCTCGAGGACGAGTTCGGCTGGAAGCGGGGGAAGGCGGTGAACGCGGTGTTCCTGGCCCTCGCCGGCTGCACCGCCCTGGTGATCGCGTTCTTCAAGCACGGATTCCTGGACGAGCTCGACTTCTGGGCGGGTACGTTCGGGCTCGTGTTGTTCGCGGTGATCGAGATCGTCATCTTCTCCTGGATCTTCGGGGCCGAGAAAGGCTGGAAAGAGCTCCATAAAGGGGCCGACATCCAGGTCCCCCGGATCTTCAAGCTCATCATTCAGTACGTCACTCCGCTCTATCTCCTGGGCATCTTGATCGTCTGGACCTGGCAGGACGCGATCAGGAAGCTCTTGATGGATGGCGAGGAGGAGGGAAATGCCCCGTACCTCTGGGCGGCGCGAGCCATGCTGCTCGTTCTCGTCGCCGTCGCCATGATCCTGGTCCGCGTGGCCTGGAAGCGGCGAGCGGGACCGAGCGGCGAATGACCCCGCGACAGGCCGGTCAAGAGGTGCGGGACACGCCCCGCGCGGCCCGGCGATCGCGGACATAGGCGACGATCGCGGGCAGAATGGAGACGACGATGATGGCGAGAATGATCAGGGTGAAGTTGCGCTTCACCAGCGGGATGTTTCCGACGAAGTACCCGCCCAGAACGAAGAGGAAGATCCAGGCAACCCCTCCCACGGCGTTGAACAGCAGGAACCGTCCATAGCTCATGGCGCCGATGCCGGCCACGAAGGGGGCGAAAGTGCGGATGATCGGCACGAACCGGGCGATGATGATCGTCTTGCCTCCGTGCCTTTCGTAGAAGCGGTGGGTGCGCTCGAGGTGCTTTCGGTTGAAGAGCCGAGAGGTCTCGCCCGTGAACACGCGGGGCCCCACCAGGTGCCCGATCCAGTAATTCAACGTGTCGCCGAGGACGGCCGCGGCGGTGAGCAGAACCAACAGCCATCCCAGGTCCAGCGAGCCCAGCGAGGCGATGGCTCCGGCGGCGAACAAGAGCGAGTCCCCCGGGAGGATCGGAGTGACCACCAGTCCCGTCTCGCAGAGGATGATCAGGAAGAGAATGGCATAGGACCATAGGCCGAAGGAGCGGACCATCTCGTCCAGATGCCGGTCCAGATGCAGAACGAAGTCGATGACCTGCTGGACGATCTCCATCCGTCCTCCGGGTGAGTCGTGGGGGAGACGAGGGGCCGGCTGGCGGGCAACATCCGCTCGGGGGAGCGATCGTCGCGATCGCCCGCCGGGGTTCGATCGTTCGGCACCTCGCCGCCGATCGCCGGGGGGCCAGCGCGCGGGGGCGCCCCCGCCGGCGAGGCGAGGCTCGGCGACCGGCCGCCTACATGGCCGCCTTCTTCCGGGTCCGCCGCTTCGCCGTCTTCCTGCCCTTCCCGCGCTTGCCGGCCCGGGCCTTCTTGCCGCGCCCGCCGGAGCCCGGGAAGTACTGCGTCCCGCGCTTCTGTCCGGTGGTGCGGAGCGCGCCGGTCCCGATCAGGAGCTCGATCGGCCGCTTGAGATCCTTGGTGGCGATACCGAGTCCGGCGGAGAGCTTCTCCATGCGAATGCCGGGCTCGGCCCGGACGGCGGTCACGACCTGCTGGCCAATGGCCTGGAGGTCCTCCGTCGTGCGGCGGATGCGCTTGCCGGGCGTGGCGGCCGCCGGGGTCGCGCGACGCGCCGGCCTCGCGCCGGCCTTCTTCGCGGCGTTCTTGCGCGGGCGGGCGGGAGAGCGGCGGACCGGCCTCGCACCGGTCGCGCCACCCAGGGCGCCGTGAACGGCTTCCAAGGCGGCGGCACGGACCAGCTCGGTCAGCTCCGCGACGAAGTCCTCGATGCGGGCACGGATCTCGCGGTCGATATGGACGTTGGGCATGGGGGGCCTTTCCTCATCGTTGGATGATCGGAGTCGGAAAACGGGATCACCAATAACGAATCGAGGCGACCCGGGCCAGCCCGCACCGGAGAAAATCGGCGGGAAAAGGGAATCCCCTCGGCCGACTTGGGGTCGTTCGCGCTCGCCGATCGCGGCCGCGGATACGCCCATTACCGTCCAGGAACGAGCGGAAAGCAAAATACCGGCGCCGGCGATCACCCGCCCAGGCGGGCCAGCAGATCGTCGAACCGGGCGCTCAGCTCCGCCACCTGTCGCTCGAGCGCCTCCACTCGTTCCTCGAGAAGGGCGCGCCCGGCAGCCGCCGGGACCGCGGGCGAGGGCGACGGCCGAGGCGCGGCAGCCGGAGCGACGGCGACCGGATGCAAGCCGGGAGCGAGGAGCTGAGCGTAGCGCTCCGCCCGGCTTCCGGGACTGGGCGGCACCCGCTCCACGATTCCGGCCGCGATCAGCCCGTCCAGCCGGGAGCTCAGCTCCTCCAGGCTCGCCGTCGGCGACATGCGATGGACACGGGCCCGAAGCTCGCCCGGGGATTGCGGCCCACGCAGGAGAAGCTCGGCCAGCACGGCCAGCCGCCCGTCGTCCAAGCCGAGGGCCGCATTCGCCGTGTGGCGGAACTTCTCCACGCGGCTGCCCGCCGCCATGACTCGCCCGGCGAGCCCCTTCGGGAGGAGGCCCTGCAGGGCGACGACGACCTCCGCCTCCACGTAGCTCGTCACCGGGTCGCGGTTCGACTTCTGATTGCACGCATTGAGAGCGGCATTGATAGAAAGCGGATAGCTGTCCGGCGTGGTCAACGACTTCTCGATCAGCACGCCGAGCACTCGCGCCTCGGCATCGTTGAGGGTGGGCATGTTGGAGTCCATCCGGGGACCGCGGAGTATACACTCGCCGCGGGCCCGAGGGGTGAGGCGCGGCAAATGACCGGCGGTCGAAAGGCAAGGAAGCTCGTATCATCCGGGCGACGACGATGGTGGCAGCCATGATCTACCCGGATCGCCTCGAGCTTCTCGCGGTCGCCACGGCGGCCCTCCTCCCGCAAGCCGCGGCTCCGCACGCCAGCGATCTCGACTGGCGCGACCGCTGGCTGGCTCCGTTCCTGGATCGCCCGGTGCCGCCCGAGCCGGCGCACATCGAGGCGCTCTTCGAGGATGCCGACGATGGCCTGACGTGGGACCGGTCGTGGCGCGGCACGCCGTTCCAGATCGGGGAGCGGGGCTACGCCCACGGGCTCGCCCTCAACGCGACCAAGCACCTCCGGGTCTACGTCGGCCGGCCCGTGGAGCGCTTCGTCGCGGAGGTCGGCCTGGAGAACAACGACGACACCCGGCGCGGGGCGGCGATGGGGCACGGTTCCGTCACCTTCGGGGTTCGGGTCGGCGGTGAGGAGGTGTTCGCCTCGCCGGTCCTTCGCTTGGACGACGGCCCCCTGCCCATCGCGGTGGCGCTCGGCGGTGCGCCGGAGTTCGAGATACGCGTCGGGGACGGCGGCGACGTCCGGAGCTGGGATCAGGCGTTGTGGGGGGAGGCGCGGATCGTGCTCCGCGATGGGGAGGAGATCCGGCTGCAAGACCTGCCCCTCCAGCCGGCTCCCGGCCGCCCGCTCTCCCCGGCTCATCCGCCGTTCTCGTTCCGGTATGGCGGACGGTCCTCTTCCGAGCTCCTCCCGGAGTGGACGACCCGTCTCGAGACCCGCAGGCTCGATGCAGAGCGCCGGGAGCACCGGCGAACCTACACGGATCCCTCCACCGGACTCTCGGTGCGCTGGGTGACGGTCGAGTACGCCGACTACCCGGTGGTGGAATGGACGCTCTTCTTCGCAAACGCCGGCCCCGCCGCCTCCCCGATCCTGGAGGAGATCCAGGCCCTCGACATCGAGCTGAACCGGAACAGTGGAGGAGAGTTCCTCCTGCACCGGAACGTCGGCTCCCCGGCGGACGGCAACGACTATCGGCCGCTGGAGACCGTGCTGGGGCCGGAGGCGCGGCAGCGCCTGGGCGGCGCCGGCGGCCGGCCCACCAGCCGGGACTGGTCCTACTTCAACCTGGAATGGGGTGGGCAGGGCCTCATCACCGCCGTCGGTTGGCCGGGGCAATGGGCGGCCGATTTTGCCCGCGGCGGGCCCCGCGGGCTGCGCCTGAAGGCCGGCCAGGAACTGACGCACTTCTCGCTCCTTCCGGGCGAGGAGGTGCGCACGCCGCTCATCGCGCTGCTGTTCTGGAAGGGAGAGTGGATCCGGGCGCAGAACCTCTGGCGGCGGTGGATGATCGACCATGCGATTCCTCGGCCGGGTGGCCACCTGCCCCCGCCCCAGCTCCTCGCTTCCAGCTCGCGGCAGTACGGCGAGATGATCGAGGCGAACGAGGGGAATCAAATCGAGTTCATCGACCGCTATCTGGGAGAAAGAATCGGGCTGGACGTCTGGTGGAGAGGATGTCCGTCCCCGTGTGAGATTTGATCGGGCGGGCCGGGGGGATCATGCCACGTCCTTGGATTCGTTCAAGGACACGTTTTCGAGGGCCACGAGGAGCTTGGGGATGGCGGCGTGACCCTTGA
>JBFMCU010000046.1:0-12775 GCA_040754415.1 Planctomycetota bacterium | reverse complement strand
CCCCGGCGCCACCCCCACCCCCCTCGAACCCGGTCCCGTCGCCGCGCGCGCCCCCGCTAGCCCGGCTACCACATGCTCCACTCGCCGGAGGGAGCCCCCGCCCCCACGACTTTGACGGGACCGTGCGGCCGTGCCGAGGGGCTGGCACGGGGCGGCGGCGGGGGCTATCGTGCGCCGCCATGGCTCCCCGCGCGCTCCGCGCCCCGCGCGCCCTCGCGGCGCTCGCCCTCCTCCTCGCGGCGAGCTCCTGCGCGAGCGTCGACTTCCAGCGGACGACTCCCTCCTCCGGCACGTTCACCTCGAGCGCCTGGGCGTTCACGCTGCTCTCGATGGACTTCCCGGCCCCTGCGCTCACCGTGGCCCGCGGGAACGTCTCCGACACGGCGCACCCGAACCTCTCGATCGAGGAGCAGTTCGAGATCCCCTACCTCGGCTGGTTCGATTGGGTCCTCGACGTGGTCGGGATCCGCTACGCCCGGACCCGGGGCACCTGGGGCTACCCGCCGGAGGAGTGACGGCGGCGCGGCCGGGTCACTCGAGGATCACCTCGAGCTCGACGGGGCCGCCGGGGGCGAGCACGATCCCCTCCCGGGTCGCGAGCCGGCCGCCGCGCGCCACATCCAGGCGCCAGGTCCCGCTGGCGTGGGGACCGAGCTCGAGGCGGCCGTCGGCGCCCGAGACCCCGCGGCCAGCGAAGAGCCCCTCCAGGGCGCGCTCCGCGCTCGATCCCACGGGGAGCCCGCGACCGTCGGTCCGCACGAGCCGGGCGGTGGCACCCGGGAGGGGGCGGCCGTCGGGCCCGTGCACGAGGACCGTCACCGGGACTCCCCGCTCGAGCACGATCTCGAGCCCGACCTCGGCGCCCGCGGGAAGTTCCACCGCGACGAGGGCGGAATCGGCCCACCCCTCCGCCGCGGCACCCACGTCCCAGAGGCCGGGCGCCAGGGACGAAAGCGTGAACGAGCCCCCAGCGTCCGCCGTCGCTCGCGGGGCGCCGAGCGGATCCCCGCCGCGCGGCCAGGCCCGCACGAGGGCGCCCGGGAGCGGCCCCTCGCCCGCGCCGAGCACGCGGCCGGAGAGAGCCAGGGCGGGCGCGAGCTCGATCTCGAGGCCGCGCTCCACCGCTCCCTCCCAGAGCGTCACGATCCGGGGCGCCGCGGCGGCGTAGCGACCGGCATCCTCTCCCCAGCGCGGCGCTCCCACGGAGAGCTCGTAGGTGCCCTCCTGGAGGCGCCGCAGGGCGAACTCGCCGTTCTCGCCCGTGCGCGCGCGCTGGTGGCGCTCCTCCGCCGCCAGGAGCGCGCCGGCGATCCCCGTGCCGGCGACGGGGGGGAGGTCGGTCCGCCGCAGCACCACCTCGGCGCCGCGCACCGGCTCGCCATCGCGCGCTCCGACGACGCGGCCCTCGATCGCCCCCTCGGGCAGGGGGATGTCGAGGCGCCAGCTCGGGAGGTCGGGGACCTCGACCTCGATCCGGACCTCGGCGGAGCCTCCCGCGCCGTCCGCGCCGCGGCCCTGGTAGCGAATCTGGTGCGGGCCGGGGGCGAGGCCGGCGAAGGCGTAGGTCCCGTCCGGCTCGATCTCGGCGATCCTCACGTCCACGCCGAGGACGTTCTCGCCCTGGAACCCCATCGCGAAGAGCGAGCCGCGGGCGACCGGCGCCCCGCCGGCGGTGACGGTGCCGAACACGCGGCAGGAGGCGGCGGAGGAGTCGACGAGGTCGGTGCGCACGCTCTCCCCTTCCGGCACGGTCACCACGTCGAAGTTGAGCGTGCCGAGGAAGCTCATCGGGTTCAGGCCCTCGTCCCCCCGCGTGACGAGGACGAGGTAGCTCCCGCCCGGCAGATGCGCGATCCGGTACGCCCCTTCGGCGTCCGACTCGCCCTCGTAGGCGGGCAGCTCGCCGCGCAGGGGCGGTTCCAGCCCCTCGGGCCGGAGGGCGACCACGATCGCGCTCGCCACCGGCTCGCCGTGGCGATCCTCGACGAAGCCGTGGATCCCCCCGCCCCGCGGGAGCGAGATCGTCACGCCCTCGAGGGGATCGCCGGCCGCGACGGCGAGCCCCTCCGCGCGTCCCGGCGCGAAATCGCGATGGCTCGCCGTGAGGACGACGGCGCCGGGCCGCAGGCCGCCGATCTCGAAGGCGCCGTCCGCGCCGCTCGTCACCGCTCCCGGCGCCACCGATCCGAGCGAGGCGGCCATCTCCAGCATCTCGGAGGCGATCCCCTGGGCGATCTCCGCCTGGGGGGAGCTGGCCCCCAGGCGCAGCCCCCTGTTCCAGCCGGCGAGGGGGCGCCCGTCCTCGTCGCGGGCCACAACGGCGGCCCCCTCGACGCCCTCGCCCGCCGGATCGACGACCCGCCCCCGGATCGTCCCGCCCGCGGCGAGCTCCACGATGATCCCCCGCGTCACCCCGCCCTCCACGACCTCGAGCGGTCCGACCGTCGCCGGCAGGTGCCCGGCGGCGGTGAACGTGAGCTCGACCCGGCCGGGGGCGAGGGCCTCCACCCGGAACCGGCCCGCGGCGTCCTCGACGAGGAGCCCGCCGGAGAAGGGATTCGTGGCGCCGGGCGCTCCGGGATCGCTCTCCAGGCGATCGGGCGCGGTGATCGTGAAGCTCGGGACCGGCCGGGCCGCTCCGGCATCCATGACGATGCCCTCGACGGCCCCCCCCGCCAGCATCACGACCTCGATCCGCCCGCCGTCCCCCTCCGGATCCCAGGCGTGGGTGCGCATCGCATACCCCGCCTTCGCGAAGAGGACGTGGTGCGGCGGGCGCCCCGGAAAGGGGCCGGCGACGAGCCGGCCGTCGCGATCCGACACGGGGTACTCGAATCCCTCGACCCCTTGCAGGAGGAAGGGGGTGAGGGAGAGGTCGAACTCCATCGCCGCGAAGTCGGCGACGAACCACGAGGCCCGCACGCCGGCGAGCGGGCTCCCGTCCGAGCGCCTCACGTGCACCTCGAGGAGCGGCCCCCTCGGGAGGACGAGGTCGGCGGCGCGCGCGACGCCCGCGTCGGCGACCCGCACCGTCGCGCTCCGGCCGGGCCGGTGTCCGGGGGCGAAGGCGACGACGTCGAGCTCGCCGGGCGGGGCGCCCTCGATCCGGTAGCGCCCCTCGGTGTCGCTCGTCGCGTGGGTCGCCGCGAGGATCTCCTCGACGAAGCGGAGATCGCGCAGCCCGTGGGGCACGACGCCGAGGTGGGCGCCGACGAGGGGACGAGGCTCCGCCGCCGCCGCCTCCTCCGGCCCGCCGGACAAGACGCGCCCCTCCACCGTACCCCCCCGCCGCAGCACGAGCTCGATCCGGGTGTCCGCGCCGGCCACGACCTCGATCCCCGTCGCGTGGGAAAGGGCCGCGCCGCGGGCCACGGCGGCGAGCTCCCAGCCCCGGCCGGGCGGCACGCCGGGCACGGCGAAGGTCCCGTCCGCCGCGGTGATCGCCGGGAAGATCCCGAGGTCGCCGTCCCGCAGGCGGGTCAGCAGCGTTCCGGGCCCGGGGGAGGCGAGGACGTCGATCCCGCCAGCCGGTCGCCCGTCGGGGTGGCGCACGCGGCCGAGGATGCGCCCGCCGGCGCGCACGACCGCCTCGACCGGCTCGGCGCCGGCGACGGTCACGGCGGCGAGGCAGATCCGATCGGGCACGTGCCAGGCGCTGCGGGCCTCGAGGAAGTAGGTCCCCGGGCGCACTCCGGCGAAGAGGAAGTCGCCGCCCGGCCCGCTCGCCGCGACCGCCACCGGCTCGGCGCGGCTCGAGGCCTCCGGACCGAACTTGGCCAGGCGCAGGATCCGGCCGACGAGATCGCGCCCGGCCGGGGGAAGGGACAGGAGATCGACGCGCGCGTTCGCCACGCCGGCCCGGCTCCCCCGCTCCACGACCCGGCCCGCAAGCTCTCCGGCGCCCGCGAGCCGGACGCCCACCGGAATCACGAGGCCGCCGGCGGTGACGATCCGGCCCCCCGCCGCGGACCTCCGCGCTCCCGGTCCGTCCTCGAGGGGCGCGAGCCCCGCCGTCTCCCCGGGGGCCGGGCGCCCGGCGCCGGAGGTGTCGAGGGACGCCGGTACAGGATCGCGGTCGCGCCCGGCGAGGAGCAGGACGACGAGGAGCCCCGCCGCCGCGATCAGCGCGAGGAGGAGGCGGGCCGCTCCGCCGGGTCGGTCGTTCGTCGGAAGCGCCATCGTGCGGAAGCCGGCGCGGCATCGCGCGGGCCGCCTCGCCGCGGGGCGGGCGCGCCGGCGTCCCCGCCACCCTACCGCGGGGGGCGGATTCTCACGAGGGGAGGATCCCCGCCGCCCGCATCGACTCCACCGTGCTACGCAGGACGGCGGGGAGGGTTTCCGGGTGCCAGCCGAGCTCGGCGCGGGCGCGCGCGGCGGAGAGGCGATAGTGGACGCCGAGGTGGCGCAGGGCGGCGGGGGTCAGGCGGAGCGAGGGGCGCACCCGCTCGAGCGCGGCGGCGCCCGCGACGGCGAGGGGCCAGAGCGAGCGCGGCACGGCGCCCCGCGGCCCGCGCACGCCCAGGGCCCGGGCGCACTCGCGCTGGAGCTCGAGGTGGGTCGGCGCGGACTCGACGAGGAGATAGCGGCGGCCCCGCCCGCCCCGGGCGAGCGCGAGCACGATCCCCTCCGCCACGTCGGCGAGCCCCGCCACGGCGAGCGAGCCCGGCGGGGCGAGCGGCCCGAGGCGCCCGGCGGCGAGGCGGACGAGGAAGCGCTGCGAGTTCGAAGGAGCGCGGGAGGGGCCGAAGACGGCGCCGGGATTCACGACGACCACGTCGAGGTCGCCCGCCGCGGCGAGGACGAGATCCTCCGCCGCTCGCTTGGTCGCCGTGTATGGGCAGCGGAGCGCCGCCCCCGGAAACGGCGCGTCCTCGGCGAGGAGCGCCGAGCGATCGCGCGTGAAGCCGACCGCCACCACCGAGCTCACGTGGCACAGGCGCGCGATCCGCCGCGCGCGGCAGGCATCGAGCACGCGGCGGGTCCCCTCGACGTTGACGCGCCAGGCGAGCGCGGCGTCGGCGGCGCGGTAGGTGATGAGCGCGGCGGCGTGCACGACGCCGGCCCCCTCGCCGAGCCGCTCGACCCGCCCCGCCACGGCGGCGACCGCGCGGTCGATCGAAGCGAGATCGGAGAGGTCGCCCGCGTGCCAGACGAGATCGAGACCCGCGAGGGGCGAGCGATCCGCCGCCGGACGGGCGAGGACGTGCACCTCGTCCCCCGCCGCGACCAGCCGCGGCACCAGGGCCGAACCGAGGAACCCCGTTCCCCCCGTGACGAGGACCGGGCGGGTCATCCCGCGCCCGGCCGCCCGTCCTCGGCGGGCACGGGCAGGCGGACGGTGGCGATCGTGCCGCCCTTCGCGTCGGCGGCCGGCTCGACCTCGATCTCGCCGCCCATCTCCTCGATCACCCGCTTGGAGATGGCGAGCCCGAGGCCCGTGCCCTCGCCCTTGGTCGTGAAGTAGGGCTCGAAGAGGTGGGCGCGGACCTCGGCGGGGACGCCGACCCCGGTGTCGCGGAAGCTCACCCGCACTCGCTCGCCCTCGCGCGCCGTCTCCACCTGGAGGCTGCCCCCCTCCGGCATCGCCTGCAGGGCGTTCGAGGCCAGATTGACCAGCACCCGGCGCAGCTTGTCGCGGTCGGCCCACACCGTGCCGCCGATCCCCTCGCGCTGGACCGCGACGCCGAGCTCGACCGCCCACGCGTCGTGGAGGTGCAGGACCTCCTCCAGGAGCGCGGCGAGCTCGATCTCCTCGGGATGCGGCTTTCGACCGCCGGTGAACTCGTAGAAGTCGCCGGCGATGCGCCGCAGGTTCTCGACCTGGCGCCGCACGAGGTCCATCGTGCGCTCCAGGATCTCGTCCTGATTCGGAGCCTGCTCGCGGCGCGCCCGATCGAGGAGGTCGAGGGAGAGCTTGATCGGGGTGAGGGGGTTCTTGATGTCGTGGGCGATCTGGCGGGCCATCTCGCGCCACGCGGCGTCCTTCTCGGCCTTGACGATCTGCGCCCGCTGCTCCTTCAGGCGGTGCGTCATCTCGTTGAAGTCGGCGGCGAGGGCGCCGAGTTCGTCCTTCGAGCGGATGTCCACCTGGACGTCGAGCTCGCCGGCGGCGACGCGGCAGGCGGAGCGCTGCAAGGCGAGGATCGGCGCGGTGGTCCGCTTGGCGATGAAGAACGTCCAGCCGATCGACATCACGAGCACGATCGCCGTGCCCCCGAGCAGGAGCACCTGCAGCTCCCCGAGGGTGGCGTAGATGTCGTCGTTGTCGATGCCGACGCCGACGACCCACCCGAAGCCCCCCTCCGCCGCGCCCCGGCAGCGCTTGAAGGCGGCGTTCTTCCACTCCCCCTTGAACTCGTACTCGGGATAGAGGCCCCAGCCCGTCTCGCTCTCGCGCACCGCCGCCGTCAATTGGGGGAGCTGTACGTCGCGGACGATGCTCTGGCCGTAGAGGGAGCGATCGACGTGGCCGAGGATCGTGTCGGCGTCCGCGTCCCAGATCCACGCGTACGGCGAGGGCTCGCTCTCTTCCTTGACGAGGCCCCGGAAGGCGTCCTTCACCACCGGCGTGCTCACGAGATCCTGGACGTGCTTCCAGTTCACGAGGGCATAGAGCACTCCCCCGACGCGTTCGTCGCCGTCGTCGTACACGGGGGCCGCGAAGCCGACGTGATAGGCGCTCGCGGGGTCGGACTCGCCGGGGAGCGGGGGGATCGCGTACGGGGAGCGGTGCTGGTTCACGGCGCACGCGACGCCGTCCCGGGCCCGGGCGAACCACTCCTCGCCGTGGAAGTCGAGCGCGAAGAGCCAGTCGAGGAACGCGACGTCCAGGGCTCCGCCGTCCGCGGCGCGGCTGCTCGTCGTCACGAGATGGCCGTCGGCGGCCACGAGCAGGATCAAGTCGTAGGCGGGGGTGTGCTCGATGTAGCGATCGAAGTCGGTCGTGAGCCGCGCGCGGTAGTCGGGGACGTGCTCCCCCCGCCGGTGGGCGTGGATCAAGCTCCCGTTCCAGGCGAAGGGCGACTCCAGCCCCCGCTCCGCCGTCCGCGCCTGGCTGTCGCGCATCGTCCGGTAGTCCTGGATCGCGCGCTTGGCGTTCAGGTCCCCCATCCACAGGCCCACGTCCCGCCCGCGCTCCTCGAGGAAGGAGTCGATCTGCCCGGCGAGGTCGCCGGCGAGCCCCATCAGGGCCTTCTGGACCACGTGGCGCGTGAGGCGATCCCCCATCTGGTCGTCGAGGAAGAACGCGAAGACCACGAAGGGCAGGATCACGGCGGCCAGAACGGCCACCACGAGCTTGGTCGAAATGCGGCGCAGCATGCTCCCGGGTCGCCTCTCCGGGAGGATACCCTGCCCCGCCGGCACTTCCGCGCCCGATCCCTCCCCCCGCTTGCCCGCGAAGATCCTCATCGTCCGCCTCTCGCACCTGGGAGACGTGGTGCACGCCCTGGGGGTCTTCCATGCCCTGCACGAGGCGTACCCGGCCGCGGAAATCGGCTGGGTCACCCAGCCCGAGTTCGCCGGGCTCCTCGTGGGGCTCCCGGGGCTCTCCCGCGTGTTCCGGTTCGACCGCCGGAGCGGCTGGCGGGCCTGGCCCCGGATCCGGGCCGAGCTCGCCAGCTTCGGGGCGGACCTGGCGGTCGATGCCCAGGGGAACCTGAAGAGCGCGGCGGTGACCTGGTGCTCGGGCGCCGCCCGGCGCCTGGGGCTCGCCCCGGCCGACTGGCGCGAGCGCCTGGGGGCCGTCGTGGTGAACGACCCTGCCCCGCCCCTCCCCCCCGGGGCGGTCCACGCCATGGACAAGATGCTCGCCCTCGCCCGCCACGCGGCCCCGGCCGCGAGCTCCCCCCTGCGGCTCGATCCGGGTCTGGCGACCTCCGAGCGAATCCGGGGCGAGAAGGAGCTCCGCCGGTTGCTCCCGGCGGCGGGCCCGGGGGCGGTGATCGCCCACCTGTCCTCCCCCGGGGACATCCGGGCTTGGCCGGGCGAACGCTGGGCGGAGCTCGCGCACCTCCTCGCCGCGCGGGGCCGGCCGCTCCTCCTCGTCTCCGGACCGGCCGAGGCGGCGGTCGGCGAGCGGCTCGCCGCCGAGCTCGGGAACGGGCCGCGCCTCGGCCACTGGGTCGGCCAGCGGGGGCTCCGGGAGCTCGCTGCCGTCTTCGCGGCCGCCGGGCGGCAGGGAATGCGGCTCGTCGCCGGCGACTCGGGGCCGGCGCACCTGGCGGCGGCCGGCGGACTCCCCGTCCTGGCGCTCGCCGGGCCCCAGGACGCCTCCCGCACCGGACCGTGGCCCCGCGCCGGCCGGGGGGGGCACCTGGTCCTGCGCGCGGAGTCCGGCCCCTCCTGTGCTCCCTGCCGGGCCCGCCGCTGCGATCACGCGGAGGGACCGGTCTGCATGGCGGGGATCCCGGCGGCAGCGGTGCTCGCGGTCCTCGAGGCGTAGCCGGCGGCGCGCAATCAGAGAGCGAGCAAGAATTGCTCGCGAACGGGCGGCAGCGCCGTCAGGCGATGCGCCAGAAGACATCTGGGAGGCTGTACCATGGATTCCTGCTCAGCCTCTCAGTCGCCGGCGCTGTTCGCGGCCGCCACCTCGGCTTCGAGGGCGGCGATCCTCTCGTGGACGTCGCGGTACTCCGACCAGAAGACCTCGATCTCCCGGAGGTAGCCGAGGGCGGCGGCCGGATCCTCCGCCGCCAGGGCCTGGGCGTAGAGGGCTTCGGCGTTCGCGATGAACTCCTCGAGCGTGCGCTTGCGGCTGATCGCGTCCTCGTAGGACTCGGTCGCCTGGAGCAGGCGATCGAAGGCGGCGACGGCCTCCGGGAAGAGCTGGTCGCGATAGAGCGCGATCGCCTCCTCGTACATCTGGCGCAGCCGCGCCTCCGCCATCTGGGCCTTGAGGAGGGAGAAGGAGTCCTGCTGCTCCTGGGTGAAGCGCTCGCCCTGCTCGAGGAGCGTCTGCGCTTCTTCCAGATCGCCGCGGCGGGCGCGGACCTCGGCCTCCTCCAGGGCCCGGCTGGCGCGGACCTCCTCGTCCATCCGGTTCAGGCCCGCGGTGGCCGCCTCGTTCGCCGGATCGAGCAGGAGCGCCAGGCGGTACTCGTTGCGGGCGGCGAAGAAGAGCTGCTTCGCGGCCAGGAGATCGGCCTGGGTCAGCCGCTCCTCGGCGAGCATGCGCCGCACCTCGGCGCGCCGCTCCTCGGCGCGGCGCTGGGAGGGATCGTAGTCCTGGGCGAGGTCCAGGCTGCGGTCGGAGGACCACAGCTCGTACTGGCGCAGCTCCTCGAGCCCGCGCGTGTAGTAGTCGCGACCGAGCCCGAGCCGGTACTGCTCCTGGACGAGCAGGCGATAGAGGCCGTCCTTCGCGGGCGCGCAGTCGGGAGTGTAGGCGAGGACCTTCTCGAAGGCCTCCTTCGCCGCGTCGAACCGGGAGACGGAGGCGAGCTCCTGGGCGGTGTCGAGCCATTCCTCGGCGAGTTGGCGCTTGGTCTTCGCGATCCAGCTCTCCACGGTCCGGTTCCCCGGATCGAGGGCCAGCCCGTCCTCGAACAGGGCCAGGGCCTCGGCGGGCGATCCCGCGAAGAGCAGCCGCCGGCCGCGCTCCAGGATCAGGACCACCCGCATCCGCACGAGCATCGCCTGGGCCGCCGGGTCGGAAGGCGCGCGGGCGGCCTCGAGCTCGGCCTGCTCGTAGGCCGCGGCGAAGCGGCCCTCGCGGGCCAGCTCGGACACGGTCGCCTCCCGGGTCGTGGCGGCCCGGCAGGCGGCGAGCGCGAGGAGGGCGAGGAGGGGAAGGGGTGCCGGGGCCGGGAGGCGGCGGGCGAGGGGGTGGGGGTTCATCCGCGAAGGGGTTGGGCTCGGGGCGCACGGCCGGGCGGCCGGAGGGGTTCGGAGGGGATCCCGACGGAGGAGGGGGCGCCGGGCGGCGCCTCCCCCGCCCACTGGGGACGACGGCCCCCCCCGGCTCTTCCCGGGCCCCTCCACGTCAGCAGAACGCTCCCCCGCCGGCAAGCCCGGGCCCCGCGGCGCTCGCCGCCGGTCTCCCGCCGCCGCTCACGAGCGCACCCCGCCGGTCAAGACCGCCCCCAGGGAGGCGAAGGTCGTCACGGGCAGCCAGGCGGCGTGGATCGGCCCGAGGTGGCCTTGCAGGCCCAGGGTCCGGGTGACGCAGTCCATCCCGAAGTAGGCGACGCAGAGGAAGAGGCCCAGGGCGACCCGCTCCACCGCCCGCCCCCGCTCCTGGCCGAGGAGGAAGGGGAGCCCCACCGCCAGGAGCACGAGCCCGGCGAGGGGGAAGGTCAGGTGGTAGTGGAAGAGGGTGCGGTACTCGGGGCGGCCGGGATCGCGCTCCAGGAGCCGGCGGGTCTCGGAGAAGGAGAGGTCGAGGGGGTTCTCCCGCCCCTTCCAGTGGAGCCGGACGTCCTCGGGGGTGAAGGAGAGCTCCTCCAGGGTGGCGAGGGTGGAAGGGACCTGGGCCTCCCCCGTCACGATCCGCCGGCCGCCCTCGAGGCGCCAGCGGCCGTCCGCCGCCGGGGGGAGCGGCCACGCCCGCTCGGCGAGGATCCGGCAC
This sequence comes from Planctomycetota bacterium, assembly GCA_040754415.1. Taxonomy (GTDB): domain Bacteria; phylum Planctomycetota; class UBA1135; order UBA1135; genus JBFMCU01. Next base: position 2,208 of record JBFMCU010000046.1, on the reverse strand, counting down.
GTGCCGCCGGCGATCGGGAAGTGGGCCACGAGCCCCTCGAGCACGGACTCCTCTCCGTGCTCCCCTCCCCAGCGGAACTCGTCGATCCGGATGGAGCGCCCCTGGCGGTCGCGGATCGAGAAGCCGGCGAAGATGGGGGCGGGCCGGCGCTTCTCCAGGCGGTCGAGGAGGGCGTCGCGGCAAATCCCGATCTCCTCAGTCGCCCACTCGCGCAGCCCGAACATCCCGGCGGCGAGCAGGGCGGCCCCCCCGAACACGGGCAGGAAGAGGCGGCGCACGCTCGCCCCCGAGTTCAACGCCGCCACGACCTCGTTGAAGCGCGTCATCTTCGCGGCGGTGAAGAGCCCCGCCACGAGGGTCACGAAGGGCGACATCGAGAGATAGAGGAAGGGGAGCTGGAGCGCGTAGAGGCGCACCACGTCCAGGCCCGGCGGCGACGAGCCGTCCTTGCCCGGCCCCAGGTACTCGTCGAGCTTCGCCGCCATGTCCATGATCAGGTAGAGCCCGACGACGAGGAAGAAGGCGGCGAGGTAGCTCTTGACGAAGAGCCACGCCACGTACCGGTCCAGCCGCCCGCCGACCTGGAGACCGCCGATCCTCATCGCCAGAGCGTCCGGTGGGCGAGCAGGACGCCCGCGGCGAGGAAGAGGGCGTTCGTGGCCCACGCGGCGACGATCGGGGGCAGAACGTCCCCGCCGGCGAGCCATTTGCCGAGCCGGAAGGCCAGAAGGTAGTAGAGGAAGGCGTAGCCGATGGCCCCGGTGAAGGCGGCGAGCTGCGTCCCGCTCCGGAGCAGGATCCCGGTGGGCATCCCGAGGAGCAGGAAGAGGAGGTAGGTGACGGACAGGGCCCGGCGGCGGTGGATCTCGAAGACGATGTCCCGGCGCTTCGCCGGGGCGAGCTCGGCGGTCCTGAGCTGGCCCTCGAGCTCGGCGGTGGTGAAGTACTTGGCGCGGCCCCGGTGGACGGGATCGGGGGGGAAGAGCTGGTCGAAGCGTACGCGGAACGAGGGATCCTGGTTCTCCAGGGCGTAGCCCTCGTCGACCACCCGGGCGCCGGAGAGGTTCAGGGTGAGGCTCTCCGTCCCGAACACGAGGTCGGCCATGTCCGCCTCGACGGTGAGCTTGTCCTCCGCGGCGGCCTCGGCGGAGGGCTGGCCGTCGGGAGCGCGCTGCATGCTGAGGATCACGTTCCGTTTGCGGTTGCCCTCCGCGCTCTCCGCCTTGAGGAAGAAGCCCGGGTAGTCGATCTCGGTCTGTCCGGTCGTCAGGGTGCGGAAGGCCTCCGTCTGGGCGCGGCGGAGGAAGTCCCGCTGCTCGTACTTCCACCGCGGCGCGAGCTCGCCGAGCATCCAGTTCGTGCCGGCCGCCAGGACGAGGGCGATCAGGAGCCCGGGGAGGAGGCTGCGGGCGGGGTGGACCCCGGCCATGGCCGCGGCGATCAGCTCCCGGTCGGCGGCGAGGCGGCCGAAAGCGGCCACGACGCCGAGCAGGAAGGCCATGGGCAGGAGGTAGGGCACGAGATCGACGAGGATGAGCGGCAGGTAGTCGAGGACCGCGGCGAGACTCACCCCGCCCACCTTGTGGACCGCCGAGATCGCCGTGCTCGGGACCATGAGCACCGCGATCCCCGCCAGGGCGAAGGCGAAGGAAAGGAGGAGCTGGCGCAGGACGTAGAGCTGCAGGATCATCCGCGGCGGATGGTACCGCCGCGTCCGGTCCTGCCGCACGATCCCGCCCCGCCGCCCGGGGAGATCCTGAAGTCGGGCCCGTCGCGCGCGGTCCTCCTCGCCGCCGATCCCGCCGCCGGGGAGGCCGGCGGCAGGATCGTGGTGAAGCGCTTTTTCGCCCGGGGCCTCCTCGGCGGCTGGCGCGCGCGCACCCGGGCCCGGCGCGAGCACGCCCTGCTCGCGGCGCTCTCCGCCGCCGGCCTCCCCGTCCCCCGGCCGCTCGATCTGGCGCGCGGGGACGGCGCCTGGGAGGTGCGCATGGCGTGGATCCCCGCCGCGCGGCCGCTCGCCGACTGGCTCCGCGCCGGCGTGCCGCCGGGCGCGCGCGAGCGCCTCCTCGCGGCCCTGGGCCGCCTGCTCGCCGCCGCGCACGCCGCCGGCCTCGACGACCCCGATCTCCACCTCGGGAACGTGCTCGTGGACGCGGCGGGCGCGCCTTGGCTCGTCGACGTGCACGGCGCACGGATCCGCCGCCGGCT
>JBFMCU010000045.1:0-7296 GCA_040754415.1 Planctomycetota bacterium | reverse complement strand
AGGAGGGCGGCGGGCAGGAGCAGGAGGAGGGCGAGGAGCCGGTCGGCGACCTCCGCGCCGGCGGGAGCGGAGGCGGCGGGCGGACGGGCAGCGGCGGGCTTCATCCGGCGGCGAGGATGGCGTCGACGAAGGCGGCCGGCTCGAAAACCTCGAGGAGCTCGGTCGACTCGCCCGTGCCGACGTAGCGGACCGGCAGGCCCAGCTCGCGATAGATGGCGAACACCGCCCCGCCGCGGGCGGTCCCGTCGAGCTTGGCCACGATCAGGCCGGTGACGTTCACCGCGGCGGTGAAGAGCTTCGCCTGCCGGATGGCGTTCTGCCCGTTCGTCCCGTCGAGGACGAGCCAGACCTCGTGGGGAGCGCCCTCGACCTTCCGCGCCACCACGCGGCGGATCTTGTCGAGCTCCGCCATCAGGTTCTTCTGGGTGTGGAGGCGGCCGGCGGTGTCGAGCAGCACGACGTCGTAGCCCAGGACGAGCGCGGTCTCCACCGATTCGTAGGCGACCGCGGCGGGATCCGCTCCGTCGTCCTTGCGGACGATCTGGACCTCGCTGCGGTCGGCCCAGATCCCGAGCTGGTCGGCGGCGGCGGCGCGGTAGGTGTCGCAGGCGCCGACGAGCACGTGGTGGCCGGCGTCGCGGTAGCGGCGGGCCAGCTTGGCGATGGTCGTCGTCTTGCCGGAGCCGTTCACGCCCACGACGAGGACGACGGTGGGGTTCGCGGCGAGCGCCACCTCCTCCGCCTCGCCCTGGAGGCGCTCCAGGAGGGCGGCGCGGAGCGCGGCGCGCACGTCCGCCTCGCCCTGGAGCTCGCCGCGGCGGTGGCGCCGCTTCAGCTCCTCGATCAGCTCCGCGGCCACCGGACCGAGGTCGGACGTGTAGAGGAGCGCCTCGAGCTCCTCCAGGAGCGCATCGTCCATGGGCCGGCCGCCCCGGAACAGGCCAGCGATGCCGTCGGAGATGGCGGAGCGGGTGCGCGCGAGCCGGGTCCGGAAGCGATCGAGGAGTCCCATTTCGGCCTCGGCGGCGGCGCGTTCAACCGTCGTGGGCGGGAACCTCCGCCGAATCGCCGGCGGCGCGGTGACCGGCCCGGCGGTCCTTGATCTTGTCGAGCACCCCGTTGATGAATCCGCCCGAGTTCTGCGTCGAGTAGCGCTTGCCGAGCTCGATCGCCTCGTTGATCGACACCTTGGGTGGGATGTCCTCGCAGTAGAGGAGCTCGAAGGTGGCCATGCGCAGCACGTTGCGGTCGATGACCGCCATCCGCCCGATCTCCCAGTTCTGGGCCACGCCGCGGATGATCTCGTTGATCTCGTCGAGGTGCTCCGCGGTCCCCCGGATGAGGTGGGAGGCGAACTCGCGCGTGCCCTTGTCCGACTCCTCCCCGCGCAGGAAGGCCTTCGCCTCGGCGAGGAACTCCGGGCCCCGGAGGTCGAGCTGGTAGAGGAACTGCAGGGCCAGCTCCCGGGCTCGCGTGCGCTTCTTCATGGCGTGTCCTCGGGCGAGCCGAACGGTTGCGAAGCACGGTGCAGGGAATGGAGCACCTCGACGGCGGCCGCCGCCACCTCGTGCCCCTTGTCGAACCCTCCCTCCTCCCGCGGGCGGGCCCGGGCCCAGGCCTGCTCGAGCGTCTCGCAGGTGAGGACGCCGAAGAGCACGGGCTTCTCCCTGTCCAGCGCGACGCGCATCAGGCCCTCGGCCACCGCGCCGGCGATGAAGCGGTCGTGCTCCGTCTCGCCCTTCAGCACGAGGCCGAAGCACAGGACCGCGTGCACGTCGTCCCGCCCGGCGAGCTTCCGGGCGACGATCGGGAGCTCGTAGGCGCCGGGGACGCGGATCTCGAGGAGGTTCCCCGCGGCGAGGTTCGCGGAGCGGAGCGTGCGTCCCGCCGATGCCGCCATCGCCCCCGTCAGTTCCGCGTGGTAGGTGGAGACGACGACGGCGACGCGGGTTCCCGGAGGGAGCGGAGGCAGCGATCGGCTCTCGCGGGCGCGGACCATGGGAAGGATCGGGGGAGTCTCGGGATCGGAGGGCGAAGAGTGTAGCGGCCGGCCGGCGCCGGCCGCGAGCAAAAACCGGCCGTGTCGTGGCCTCCGTCAACGCCACGGCGCTGCGCCGTCGACGCCGCCCAACTCGACGGGCGCGCCCCGGAGGCGCCCGCGGGAGGCGGCGAGCGAAAACGCCCGCCCCGTCCACCAGCGCACGCGATCGCGGGCGATGTGGCGCAGGTCGTCGAGCAGCGTGTACACGAGCGGGACCACCCAGAGCGTGAAGAAAGTGGCAGCCGCCAGCCCACCGGCCACGATCGTGGCCACGGCGCGGTAGTCGAAGCCGTTCGGGGGGGGCTCGGTGACCATCATGGGGACGAGGCCGCCGACCGTGGTCAGCGCGGTCATGAGCACCGGCCGCACGCGCTGGGCGCAGCCGAGCACCACGGCCTCCGCGCGCGCCAAGCCCTCGCCGCGCAGGCCGTGGATGCGGTCGATCAGGACGATGCCGTTGTTCACCACGACCCCCGCGAGGATGATCATCCCGATCCAGCCCATCGAGTCCATCGGGGTGCCGGTGAGGAGGAGGATCCACGCCGCGCCGACGATGGCGAAGGGGATCGTGAACAGCACGGAGAAGGGCAGGAGCAGCGACTCGAACAGGATGGCCATCAGCAGGAACACGAGGGCCACCGCCAGCCCGAAGGCGTTCTTGAGCTCGCTCGTCTCCTCCTCCTGCCGGGCGAGGGCCGAGTCCTCGGTGCCGATCGTGCACCCGCGGGGCAGGTCGAGCTGGGCGAGGGCGGCGTAGCCGGCCAGCGTGATGGGGAGGATCCGCAGGGGATCCTCGACCTCCGCCCAGATCGTGAAGGTGATCTTGCCGTTGACCCGCCGGATGCGCTCGGCGCCCTTGGTGAAGGAGAGGTTCGCCACCGAGGACAGGGGCACCATCCCCGTCGCCGAGAACACGCTCATGTCGCGCAGCGTCGGCAGGCCGGCGACCTCCTCCTCGTCGTACTCGATCAGGAGGGGCACGTCGCGCCCCTTCTCCTGGTAGCGGGGCAGCGGATAGCCGGCGAGGATGTAGGAGATCGTCTGCTGGATGGCCTGGGTGCTGACCGCGAGCTTGCTCGCCCGCTCGCGGTCGACCTCCACGCGGATCTGCTCGGGAGCCCGCTCCAGCTCCGAGGTGACGTGGGCGAGCCCGGGCACCTCCCGCAGCAGCGCGATCGCCTCGCGGCCCAGCGCCTCGAGCTCGGCGACCTCGGGACCGTGGAGGGTGAAGGTGGCGATCGTCAGGCTCCGCTCGTTCGTCGGCTCGCGGTCGTAGAAGCGCAGTGTGTGCCCCGGGATCCGCGGCAGGTCCTTCTTCAGGGCGGCCTCGAGCTCCTGGATCCGCTTCTCCTCCGGCAGGCGGTCGAAGTACATCGTGAGCTGGGCGTCCTGCTCGTCGAAGCGGTCGCTCCAATGGGCGTAGCCGTATTCCGCGCGCTTCGACTCGAGGAACTCCTCGTACACCGCCACCTGCAGGGCGGCCTCCTCCATCGTGAAGTCGTCGTTGAAGTCGACGCTGAAGCGGACCGAGTCCTGGTGCGGATCCTGCCCGAAGGGAGTGACCACCATCAGGTTCCAGGGCACGAGGATCGACAGGAAGGAGAGGAGCGCGATCCCGCTCGCGGCGAGGCGGTGGCGCAGGGTCCATTCCACGAGCGCGTGATTCCCGGCCACCACCATCCCGACGAGGGAGTCCCCGGGCGGCACGAAGGACGCCGGCCGGGCGGGCGGCAGCGCCGGCCGCGCCCGCCAGCGGCGCAGGCCGAGAAGGGCGAGCGCGCCCACGAGGAGGGCGAAGAGCGCGAGGGAGCCGGCCTGCATCCCCTGCGCCACCGCGGGGGGGAGGAGGCCGCCGAGGCCGAATTCGCGGAGGCTCTCCGCAGGAGCGGGCGCGGCGGCGAGGAGCGCCAGCCGGTAGAAGAGGAGCGCGAGCGCCGCCGCGACGAGGATCCCGCGCCGCGGGCTCAGGACGCGCAGCAGGAGGCGGTTTCCGGCGAAAAGCCCCCGCAGGATCCAGTACCAGCCGCAGCGGATCCCGGCCACGAGCCCCGCCGTCGCGACGACCGGTACGCGTAGGACCGGCGTCGCGCGGCGGGCGAAGGCCGCCACCGGCCGGGCCCGCTCGCCGAGGAGACGGGCCGTGACGACCGGCAGGAACACGACGGCGAGCAGGAGGCTCGCCAGGAGCGAGGTCGAGAGCGGGATCCCGATGCCGCCGAAGATCACGCGGACCAACCGGTTGTCCGTCATGAAGATCAGCGGCAGGAAGACGACGACCGTCGTCAGCGTGGCGAGGGTGATCGCCAGGGCGATCTGGCGGGAGCCGACGACCGCCGCGTCGTGGGCGGAACGGCCCTCGCGGTGCTCGCGGGCGATGTTCTCGACGACGACCACCGCATTGTCGACGAGCATCCCGATGCCCAGGGTGATCCCCGTCATCGTGAGGACGTTGAACGAGCCGCCGGCCGCGTACTCCCACAGGATCGCCAGGAGCGCCGAGACGGGGATGCAGAGGGCGACGCAGAGCGTCAGCCGCACCCGGCGCAAGAAGACGAACAGGATCGCCACCGCCAGGAGGCCGCCCTGCTCGGCCGTCGTGCGGAGCTGGGCGAGGGCATCCTCGATCAGCTCCCCTTGCAGGAAGAACGGGATGGCCCGCATCCGCCCGGCGAGGGCCGGATCCGCCTCGAGGGCCGCGAAGGCCAAGCGGAGGTTGTCGCTCGTCTCGACGACGTTCGACTGGCTGTCCTTGGTGGCCATGCCGTAGTAGGCGTAGCCGCCGTCGATGCGGGAGAGGGAGTCGCCGACCGTCTTGACGCGCGCGACCTCTCCCACGTCGGCGATCTCCAGCCCGCCGCCGATCGGGAACGCCGCGATCTCCTCCAGCGAGTGGAAGCGCATGTCGGAGCGCAGGAGGATCTCGTTGCCCCCGTCGTCCAGGTCGCCCATCGGCAGGGCGAAGTTGTCCACCGCCAGGCGCCGGATGAGCTGGCCGAGGTCGAGCTGGGCCGCCGCCACCTTCTCCTCGTCGAGGAGGATGCGCACGCTGTCCTCGAGCACGCCCCAGATCGTGACCTTGCCGATCCCCTGCACCGCGTCGAGCCGCGGCTGGATCACCTTCTCCACGAGGTAGTCGCGCTCCTCGGGGTCCCCCTGCAGGATGATCCCGAAGAACGAGATCGGCAGGTCGGCGGCCGACTCCGACCAGAGGAAGGCGTTCTCCGCCGTGGCCGGCATCTGCGGCCGGGCGCGCTCGAGGCGGTCGCGCACCTCGGCCTTCGCGAGATCCATGTCCACGGTGCCGTCGAAGGTGATCCGCACCATGACCTCGCTCTCCGACGAGGTGCTCTGCAGCTCCTCGATGCCCGTGAGCGTGCGGATCTGCTCCTCGATGATGCGCGCGATGTGCTCCTCGTTCTGCTGCGCGCTCGCCCCGGGATTGGCGATCCAGATGAAGATGCTCGGATCGCTGAGGTCCGAGGGCAGGAGCTGCATGGGGATGCGGCGGTAGCCGATCACCCCGACGACGAGCAAGGTGAGGAAGAGCACCGTGAGCGCGACCGGGCGCGCGACGATCAGGCCGAAGAAGCCGCCGCGCGACCCCGGGGCGGGCGCGATCGCCGGTGCCGCGGTCATGCCGGCACCTCGGCGGGACGGATCCGCGCCCGCCGCCGCACGAGGAGCAGATAGGCGGCCGGGATGACGACGAGCGTCAACACCGTGGAGCTCGTCAGCCCGACGATGACGGTGATCGCCATGGGGGCGCGGATCTCGGCCCCTTCGCCGGCGCCGAGGCTGCCGACGAAGGGGACCGCCTCCAGCCAGCCCGTCATGGGCAGGAGGCCGAGCACCGTCGTGGCCGTCGTCATCATGATCGGCCGCAGGCGGGCGCGGGCGGCCTCGAGGATGGCCGCGTGCGGACCCAGGCCCTGGGCCCGCTTCTGGTTGATGCGGTCGATCAGGACGATCGCGTTGTTGACCACGATCCCCGCCAGCATGATCGCGCCGATCAGCACGACGACCGACAGCGGTATGTCGAGCCAGCGCAGCCCGAAGATCACGCCCACACCGGCGAGGGGCACGGTGAGCAGGATGAGGAACGGCTGCAGGAGCGACTCGAACTGGGTCGCCAGCACGACGTAGACGAGGAACACGGCGAGGGCGAGGGCCTCGAAGAGGCTCCGCTGGGCCTCGTCCATCTCCCGCTTCTGCCCCCCGAGCTCCACCTTGACGTCGTCGGGCACGACCATGGAGGCGAGGGCCCCCTCGATGTGCCGCGCGACGCCGCCGAGGTCGAGCCCGCGGCCGGTGGCGCTGATCACCACCGCGCGGTCGTTGCCGATGCGGCGGATCTCGGCCGGCCCCTGGACGATCTCCACGCTCGCGATCGTCCGCAAGGACACCGGGGCCGCGCCGGTCGGGTTGACGGGAACGTCGAGCAGCGCCTCGAGATTCGAGAGCACGAGCTCGTCGCCGATCACGCGGATGTCGATGCGCTCGTCCCCTTCGTGGAAGCGAGTGCTGACGTTCCCTTCCACCTGATCGCGCACGAGTGTCGTCACCTGGCCCAGATCGAGGCCGAGCTCGAGCACCTTCTCGCGATCGAAGTGGATCAGGGCCTCCAGGTGCCCCGGCCGCACCGTGCTGCGCAGGTCGGCGAGCATGTCGAGCGGCTCCAGGCGCTGCCGCACCTCCTCGCCGATCTCGCGCAGGAGGGCGAGATCGTAGCCGCGCACCTCGACGGCGATCGGGGCTTCGAGGGCGAAGGGGGTGGGGCGGGTGATCTCCACCGACTGCACCGCCGGGTGGTCGGCGAGGGTCCGCCGCACGCGCTGGGCGATCTCCTCCTCGCGCGCGGCGGTGCGCTCGATCGGGCCCTCCGGCCCCGGCCAGTCGGCCGCCATGCGGAGGGTGAGCCGCGCGGTGTGCGGGCCCTCGATCTCGCGCGTAAGCGTCTCCTTCTCGACCCCCACCGCGAGCGCGGTGGTGGCGATGCCGGGGATCCGGCGCACGGCGGCGTCGAGCTCGCGCATCACCGCGTCGGTCCGCTCGAGCGGGTTCCGCACGTCGAGCTTCACGTGGGCGGTGAACTCCCCCTGGTGGATCTCGGGGAGGAGCTCGACGCCCAGCGCCGGCACCTCGCGCATCGCCGCCCACAGGAGGACGCCGGCGCCGAGCACGACGGCGACCGGGACGCGGAGCGCCGCCGTCAGGACGCGCGGGTAGGCCCGCGCGAGGGCCTCCCAGCCCAGGGT
>JBFMCU010000044.1:0-45958 GCA_040754415.1 Planctomycetota bacterium | reverse complement strand
AGGGCGGGACCCGCGCCGCCCTCCCCCTCGCCTCGACCCTGCCCGCGCCCCCTCCCGCCGCCGGGCTCGCCCGCCTCGCCCCGCTCTCCTGGCGGGTGGAGTGCTCGCTCGGCGCGGCGGCCGAGGCCTCGCGGGCGGAGGAGGAGCGCGCGGACCTCGTGCGCCGCCTGGAGCGCCGGCTCCGCGCGGCCGAGAAGCTCCTCGCCGAGCTCCGGGCGCGGGAAGAGGCCGGGGCGGCGGCGGAGCGGCTCCGCCAGGACGGCGAGCTCCTGAAGGGCGCCCTCGGCGGGATCGCGCGGGGCCAGCGCGAGCTCACCGTTCCCGACTGGTTCGCCCCCGGCGCGCCGCCGCGCACGATCGCCCTCGACCCCCGCCTCTCCCCCCGCGAGAACCTCGCGCGTCTTTTCGCCCGCTATCAGAAGCTCGAGCGGGCTCGGGAGCGCCGGCCCGGCGAGATCGCCCTCGCCGAGGCGGCGCGGATCGCGGTCCGCGACCTCCTGGACCGCGCCGCCGACCCCGCCGCCGATCCCGCGGCGCTGGCCGCGGAAGCCCAGGCCGGCGGATGGCTCCCGCCGCGCCAGGAGGCGCCGGCCCGCCGGGCCGAGCCCGCTCCCCGCCTCCCCTACCACCGCTTCACCGGCCTCCGGGGCAGCGAGATCCGGGTCGGCCGGAGCGCCCGCGACAACGACCGCCTGAGCTTCCGGGAGGCGCGGGGCAACGATCTCTGGCTCCACACGAGCGAGGCGCCGGGGAGCCACGTCGTCCTCCGCCTCGAGAAGGGGCGCGATCCCGATCCCGAGGAGGTGCTCGACGCGGCCCACCTCGCCGTCCATTTCTCCCCCCTCCGCGGCGCGGAGCGGGCCGAGGTGCACGTGGCGCGGGTGAAGGAGCTGCGGAAGCCGAAGAAGGCCCCCCCCGGCCTGGTCTCGCTCACCGGCGGGAAGGTGCGGCGGATCCGCCTGGAGCCAGCGCGGCTCGCCCGCCTCCTGCGCGGCGAGCGGGAGGCTCCCCCCGGTGCGCCGGGCTGCGACCCCGCGTAGCCGGCCCCTCGCGGGGGGGGTAGGATCTCCGCCCGCTCGCCCCGCCCCCGCCGACCCTCCCCGGGCCATGAAGCACCCGCACGCCCTCCCTCTCGCCCCTCTCCTCGCGCTCCTCCCCGCCCTCGGCGGCTGCCTCGGGCCGGCGAAGTCCCCCGAGATGACCGAGGAGGAGAAGATCAACCTCCACGAGACGGCCGCCACCTACCACTACGACGACGGCGACCTGATCGAGGCCCAGGACCAGGCGGTCCAGGTGCTCGAGATCGATCCCGAGAACCGGGAGATGCGCCGGATGATCGGCTGGATCCGGCTGCGGCTCGGCTCCACGGAGGATGTGCTCATCGCCGAGCGCTTCTTCCGCGATCTCCGCGCCGAGGGCGACGAGCACGACGCGACGACCCTGGGGCTGGCGATCGCCCGCGAGCGGCTCGGCACGGCGTACCACGAAGCCGCCCGCGAGTACGCCGCGGGGACGCGCGAGCCGATGGACACCGACGACCCGGCGGCGCGGGCGGCCGAGCTCGAGGAGACGGCCCGCGAGCATTGGACGGACGCCGTCTCCCTCTACGAGTCCACCCTCGAGAAGGGAGAGGGCAGCACGCGCGCCAAGAACGGCCTCCAGCGGGTCTACGCCCAGCTCGGGGACTTCGCGACGAGCCTCCGGTGGTCGGAGGCGGTGCTGGCCGACGCCGAGCGCGAGCTCGCCTCGTGGCGAGAGCTTCTGACCGCCGGCGATCTCACCGAGGAGGAGGAGCACCTCTTCCGCACGAACGAGTCGGCGGCCGTCGAGCTCTTGAAGGAGACGCACCTCTTCGCCGCGAGCCTCCTCCAGGGGATCGACCGGCCCGCCGAGGCCGCCCAGCACCTCGACCAGGTGGTGGAGATCGACCCCTCGATCCCCCAGGTCTACAGCCGCCGGGCCCAGCTCCATGCCGAGGCCGAGGAGTGGGACCTCGCGATCGCCGACCTCGACCGCTTCCTGCGCCTGGCGGAGGCGCTGCCCTTCGAGCACCCCGACGTGCGCCGGGCGTTCGACTTGCGCGCGGACTGCGAGGCGCGGCTCGCCGCAGCGGGGCGGTAGGGCGCGGCGCCCGGATCGGGCGAGCCCCCCATCGCCTCCGGCGACCGCGGACGTCGCCCTATCCCGGCCTCACAAACTCGGCCGCCAGACGTTCGTCTGCTTCTCGCCCGCGGCGTCGATCCACACCAGGCGCACCTCCTCGTGGGGGCCGCGCGCCCGCAGGACGGCGCTCACGTCCTCGGCCCGGGTCAGGGGCCGGCCGTTCAGCTCGAGGAGCACGGAGCCGGGACCCACGCCGAGCAGGTGGGCCATCGAGCCCGGCTCGACGGAGCCCACGCTCAGGCCCACTCCCTGCTCCAGCCCCAGCTCCTGGGCCTGTTCGGCCGGCACGGGGCGGACGCGGACCCCGAGGATCTCGGGATTCACGGCCCGCAGGGGCTGGAGCGGAAGGAAGAACTCCTTCAGGAGGTTCTCCTGGGGACCGCCGAGGCGGCCGAAGGGGTCCAGGCGCGTCCAGTCCGTGCGCAGGCCCTCGAGCAAATCCCGCCATTCCTGGGCGGGGTCGGTGCCCATGCGCAGGAGCAGGCCGCCGGGGAGATCCTGCCCGCCGATCCCCAGCTCCTTCAGCTCCGGGTTCGCCTCGAGGATCGCCTCGAGGCTCTCGCCCCGATACTCGCGGGCCGGTTCCTCCTCGCCGTCCTTCGTCTCCCGGATCCGCAGGACGCATCCGCTCTCGTCCTTCTTCAGCTCGACGCTCCTGGCGCTGCTGTCGCGCGGAAGGGGACCCCCGAACAGCCCGAAGGCGTCGGGATCGGGGACGTCGAGCCACGAAAGGGGAGACGGGAGCTCCTCGCCCGCGAACGGCCAGCCCAGGGCGCCCCGTCCGCTCCGCACTTCCCGCAGGGCCAGGCGGGCCGTCCAGGCGAGCTCGGGGTCGACCCGGGACTCCGCGACCTCGGAGATGAGCCCCAGCACGCGGCGGTCGAAGCGGGCCGCCCGCACGAGCCGATCGAAGTTCCGCTCCCGCACGTCGAGGTCGGGTTCCGTCAGCAGGGTCACCACCTGCTCGGAGTCGAGCCGCCCTTCCGGCGCCGCTTCGGGCGCCGCGGGCGGGACGCGGGTGAACTGGCCGGGGGCGGCCTTCTCGTCCGGCTCGTCCTCTTTCTCCTGCGCCGCGCGTGGCAGGGCGACGGAGGCGAGGGCCAGGGCGGCGGAGGCGGAGAGGAGGAGGAACGCGGTCGAACGGCGGAGCATGGCGCGGAATCGGAATCGGTGTTCTTCGGGATCGGCCCCGCACCGCGCGGGGCGCGGCTCAACGGTATCCGAGCCGGCGGGTCTCGCCGGCGAGGGAGGGCGCGGCCGGGGGCCGGGGCCCGGGGCTCGCGCCGCGGAGCCGGCGGGAGAAGAAGGCCCGCTCCATCTCCGCGGCCTCCAGGGCATCCAGAAGGGCGGCGTCCTCCGCGCTCACGCGCTGGAAGGCGCCGGTCCCCGCGGCGGCTCGATCCACGACCGGGTCGCCGAGGGCGATCGGGCCGGGACGCTCGCCGGGGGTGGGCGAGAGAGTGTCCTCGCGGACCCCGAAGGGATCCGCGAGGACCATCAGGAAGATGACTGCCGCGGCGGCGGCCATCCAGCGCGCGAGGCGAGGAAGCCCCGCGCGGGCCCCGCGCGCCCGCGCGGGCTCCGGGAGGACGGGCGGCCGCCGTGAGCCAGAGGAAGAGGAAGGAGAACCGAACCGCGACGCCGCGGGGACGATCTCGCCCCGGCGCTCCCCGGCGAGGATCCCCTCCGCGCGGAGCCGGGCCCGGACGGCGGGCCAGAGAGCGCTCCCCGGGGAGCCTGCCGCGCGGGCGGCCAGACCGGCGCGAAGGACGTCGCGCACCGCTCCGGCCGCCGCCGCCGCCGCCGCGCAGGCCGGGCAGCGGGCGAGGTGGGCGCGGATCTCGGCCGGGAGCGGGCCCTCGAGATCGCCGCCCGAGTACAGCGGGAGGCAGGCCTGCACCCGCGCGCACGGCTCTCCGCCGGCGTTTTCCGGGGGGTGGCGATCTTTGTCGTGGCTCATGATCCCTTCGCGTCCGTGGTCCCGCCGGGGCGGACCCCGCGGGCGTCTCCAGAGGGCTGTACGGGGCGAGGGCGCGCCGTGTTGGCGGGCGTTTCCCCCCCCGGCGCCGCCGACTGCCGGGCCATGCGCTCCCACTCGTCCTGGAAGAGCTTTCGCCCCCGGTGCAGCCGCCAGCGCACGGTGACGTGGGTGGCACCCACGATCGCGGCGATCTCCTTGCAGGAGAGCCCCTCGAGCTCGCGGAGCACCATGACGCTCTGGAAGTGCGCCGGAAGCCGTTCCAGGCAGGCCCGGACCCGGATCGCCGTCTCCTCCCGCTCCAGGGCCGCGGCCGGCGAAGGGGCCCCGGCGTCGTGCAGCTCGAGGTCGGCCTCCTCCTCGCCGGGGGCGGCCGTGCTCACCGCCGGCCGCCGCCGCCGCAGGTGGTCGATCGCCAGGTTCGTGACGATCCGGTAGAGCCAGGTCGTGAACTCGTGGCGGAAGTCGAACCGGTCCAGGCTGCGAAAAACGCGGAGGAAGGCCTCCTGCGCCAGGTCCCGGGCGTCCTCCCGGTTCGCGACCAGTCCGGCGGCGACCCGGCAGGCGCGCGCTTCGTGCCGCTGAACGAGCAGGGCGAAGGCCTCCTCCTCCCCCGCTTGGGCCCGGCGGATCAGCGCGTGGTCGACCTCCGCGCCCTCGGCCCCCAGAGGAGGCTCCGGGTCCTCGGGAGGAAGGAGCGGGTCGTCGATCGGAGGCAAGGGCGGGGCCTCGGGGGGATCGCCGCGCGGACCGCGGGCGTCCGCCGGAGGGGCGGAAGCCCGGTACGGGAGAAGGGCGGCGGATGCGGGGGCAACCATAGGCATTCGGAGGCCGGGTGCCTACGAGAGGGTTGGCGCCGCGTTGGGCCCGGGGGCGGCCCGAACGGCCGGGGAGCGGCGCCTTCGGCGCGCTCCGCCGCCTCAAGACGGCACGGGGGGGCGGCCGGAGCCCCCCCCCGTGTCCTCTTCCACCGGCGGGAAGCGGCCGGGGAGGGAGGCGATGTGGCGGAACTTCGCCCGCCGGCGGCGCCGGAGCTCCTCCCCCGGGACCTTCACGAGCTCCCGCAGGTGGCGGAGGAGGACGCGCTTCACCTCGTCCATCGCCACGTGGGGGGCCCGGTGGGCGCCCCCCAGGGGCTCGCGGACGATCTCGTCGATCACCCCGAGGGAGTCGAGGTCCTTCGAGGTCAGGCGAAGCGCCTCCGCCGCCTCCGGCGAGCGCTCGCCGTCCCGCCAGAGGATCGCCGCGCACCCCTCCGGGGAGATCACCGAATAGTAGGCGTGCTCCATCATGAGGACCCGGTCGCCGATGCCGATCCCGAGCGCCCCGCCGGAGCCCCCTTCGCCGATCACCAGGACGACGATCGGCACGGCGATGGTGAACATCTGGATGATGTTCTCGGCGATCGCCATCGCCTGACCCCGTTCCTCGGCGCCGATCCCCGGATACGCGCCGGGGGTGTTGATGAGGGTGAGGATCGGCAGGCCCAGCTTCTCGGCGAGCCGCATCTTGCGCAGGGCCTTGCGATAGCCCTCGGGGTGGGCGCAGCCGAAGTTGCACTCCAGCCGCCGCTTGGTCGTGCGGCCCTTCCGGTGGCCGATCACCATGAGCCGCAGCTCCTCCATGCGGCCGAGCCCGGTGACGATGGCGCGGTCGTCGCCGAAACAGCGGTCCCCGTGGAGCTCGATGAACTCGTCCAGGCACTCCGTGATGTAGTCCGAGGTCACCGGCCGGCCGAGATGGCGGGCGACGTTGACCTGGTCCCAGGCGTTCAGCTCGGAGTAAGTCTTGTCGATCTGCTCCCGGAGCTTCGCCTTCAGGGCCTCGATCTCCCCCGAGATGTCGAGGCGCGTGGAGAGGGAGAGGGATTCCAGCTCCGCGATCTGCGCCTCGATCTCCTGGATCGGGCGCTCGAAGGCCATGCCTCCGGAGACCTCGGGCTTGTGGTTCTGCTTCTCGGTCAACGGCGGATCTGCGCCCCGGCGCGGCGGGAATCGTCGGCGATGCGCGGGGCGCGCGCAAGCCCCGAGGCTTGGGGAGCGCCGCGCGGCCCGCTACCATGCTCTTCGCGTCCCCCTTCCGCCGGCGCCGCTGCCCCTTCCCCCTTCGATTCCCTCGCCCCCCCTCTTCATGGTCCCCCCCGCCGCGGCCGCCGCGCGCTCCCCCTCCCCTCCGCGCTCCTCTCCCGCCGCCTGGCGCGTGGAGGTGTTCCGCCGCGCGGACCGCGACGATCCGGCGGGCGAACACGCCGCAGCGGCCCTGGCGGAGCTCGGCCTTCCCCCCGCGGGGCGCGTGCGCGCCGGGCGCGGCGTCCTTCTCTCGCCGCGGTACGCGCGGGAGGCGGTCGAGCGGATCGCCGCCGAGCTCCTCGCCGATCCGGTCGTGGACGAGGTGCGGATCGCCGCGCCGGGGACGCCGCCCCCCGCGCCTCCCTCCGCCCTCCACCGCATCCTCGTCGCCGCCCGCCCCGGCGTCATGGACCCGGTCGCCCGCACGGTGGAAGACCTGCTCCTCCGCCTGGGCTGGCGCCCCGCCGCGGGCGGGCCGGACGTCGCGACCTTCCGGGTTCTCGAGCTCTCCGGCGCCCTCGCCGCCGCCGATCTCGAGGCGGCCGCCGCCCGCGTGCTCGCCAACGAGACGATCGAGACCGTCCGCATCGACCGCGAGGACCTGCCCTACGGGGGGAGCTTCCCGGCCGCCCCGCGCGGGCGCGTGGAGGTGCCGCTCCGCGCGGCCGGCGCGGAGGAGCTCGCGGCGATCAGCCGCCGCGGCCAGCTCAGCCTCTCGCCGGCCGAGATGCAGGCGATCCAGGCCCACTTCCGCGCCCTCGAGCGCGAGCCGACTGCCTGCGAGCTGGAGACCCTCGCGCAGACCTGGAGCGAGCACTGCAAGCACAAGACCTTCACCGGGCCGATCGACTACGTGCCGGGACCGGGGGAACCGGTGGAGCGCGTCGACAACCTCCTGCGCTCGACCATCATGCGCGCGACCCGCGAGCTCGCCCGGCCGTGGTGCGTGAGCGTGTTCGCCGACAACGCGGGCATCGTGGAGTTCGACCGGGGCTGGGACCTCGCCGTCAAGGTGGAGACCCACAACCACCCGAGCGCGATCGACCCCTACGGCGGAGCGGGCACGGGCATCGGCGGGGTGATCCGCGACGTGCTCGGGGGCGGGCTCGGGGCCCGCCCGATCGCCAACACCGACTGCTTCTTCGTCGGGCCGCTGGATCTCCCGCGCGACGCGGTGCCGCGGGGCACGATGCACCCGCGCCGCATCCTGCGCGGGGTGGTGGCGGGCGTCCGCGACTACGGCAACCGGATGGGGATCCCCACCGTGAGCGGCGGGGTGTGGTTCGATCCGCGCTACGTGGGGAACCCGCTCGTGTTCGCGGGCACGGTCGGGATCCTGCCCCACGCCGCCGCCCGGAAGGAGGTGCGCCCGGGGGACGTCATCGTCGCCGTGGGCGGGCGCACCGGCCGGGACGGGATCCACGGCGCCACCTTCTCCTCGCTCGAGCTCACCGAGGAGTCCGAGACGATCTCCAGCGCCGCCGTGCAGATCGGCGACCCCATCACCGAGAAGCGCGTGCTCGACTGCCTGCTCCAGGCCCGCGACCGCGGGCTCTACCGGGCGGTCACCGATTGCGGCGCGGGAGGCTTCTCCTCGGCGGTCGGCGAGATGGGCGAGCGGTGCGGCGCCGACGTGGAGCTCGACCGGGTCCCGCTCAAGTACGAAGGCCTCGCTTCCCACGAGATCTGGGTCAGCGAGGCCCAGGAACGGATGGTCCTCGCCGTGCCGCCGGAGAAGGTCGAGGAATGCCGGGCCGTGTTCGCGGCCGAGGACGTCGAGGCCACGGTGATCGGGGCGTTCACCGATTCCGGGCGGCTGGTCGTGCGCGACGGCGGCGAGGTGGTGGCCGATCTCGACATGCGCTTCCTGCACGGCGGCGTCCCGCGCGTGGTCCGCCGCGCGGAATGGACCCCGCCCCCTCCGGTCGATCTGGGCGCGCCGCGGCCGGCGGACTTCGACGCCGCGGTCCTGGCGCTCCTCGGCGCCCCCGACGTCGCGAGCAAGGAATGGATCATCCGCCAGTACGACCACGAGGTGCAGGGGACGAGCGTCGTGAAGCCCCTCGTGGGCGTGCATGGGGACGGACCGAGCGATGCCGCGGTCCTGCGCCCCCTTCCCGACTCCGACCGGGGCGTCGCGATCGCCTGCGGCGCGAACCCGCGCTACGGCTCCCTCGATCCGGCGGCGATGGCCGCCTGCGCCATCGACGAGGCCCTGCGGAACGCGGTGGCGGTCGGGGGGGATCCGGACCGCGCCGTCCTGCTCGACAACTTCGCGTGGGGTAACTGCGACCGGCCCGAGCTCCTCGGGGCCCTCGTGCGCGCGGCACGGGCCTGCTACGAGGCGGCGGTCGCCTACGGCGCGCCCTTCGTCTCCGGCAAGGACAGCCTAAACAACGAGTACCGCATCGGCGGCGAGACGCTCTCGATCCCGCCGACCCTCGTCGTGACGTGCCTCGCGCCCGTCCCCGACGTGCGCCGCGCGGTCACCATGGACCTCAAGCGCGCGGGGAACCGCCTGTTCCTCGTCGGGCGCACGGCGGCGGAGCTCGGCGGCTCCCAGCTCCTCCTCCACCTCGGCCGGGAGGGCGGCACGGTCCCGCGCCCCGATCTGACGACCGCCCCCGCGCTCCTCCGCGCCCTGGCCGCCGCGATCGGCGCCGGTTGCGTGGCGAGCTGCCACGATCTCTCCGAGGGGGGGCTCGCGGTCGCTGCGGCCGAGATGGCGCTCGCCGGCGGCCTCGGGGCCCGGATCGACCTCGGCGCGATGCCCGCCGATCCCCTGCCGGCCGGATTCGACCCCGACCCCGTCCTTCTCTTCGCCGAGTCCTGCCCGCGCTTCCTCGTCGAGGTGGCGCCGCCGGCGGAACCGGCGTTTCTCCGCCTCCTCGCCGGCGTTCCCTGCGCCCGGGTCGGCGAGGTGACGGCGGCCCCGGTGTTCGCGATCGCCGGCGCGGGCGGCGCACCCCTCGTGCGGCTGGCGGTCGACGAGCTGCGCCGCGCCTTCCAAGGAGGATTCCAGGGATGAGCGCGCGGCGTGCTCCCCGCGGCGGCGTGCGGGCGATCGTCCTGCGCTCCGCCGGCACGAACTGCGACGGCGAGACCGTGCTCGCGCTGCGCGCGGCGGGGGCGGAGGTCGATCTCGTGCACCTGAACGCGCTCGCCCGGGATCCCGCGCGCCTCGCCGCCGCGGCGATCCTCGCCCTTCCCGGCGGATTCAGCTACGGCGACTACGTGGCCGCCGGCCGCGTGTTCGGCCTCGAGATCCGCCACCGGCTGCTCGACCCGCTGCACCGCTTCGTCGCCGACGGGGGATTCGTCCTCGGCGTCTGCAACGGCTTCCAGATCCTCGTGGAGCTGGGGATGTTCGAGGTCCCCGGCGCCAGCGCCGCCGCCCGCGGCATCGCCCTCACCGACAACGAGTCGAACCGCTTCGAGTGCCGCTGGGTCACGCTGCGCGCCGAGGCGTGCGCCTGCCCGTGGCTCGTGGCGGGCGAGCTCATGCCGGTGCCGGTCGCCCACGCCGAGGGGCGCTTCGTCGTCCGCGACGCGGAGACCCTCGCCCGGCTGCGGGCGAACGGCCAGATCGCCCTCACCTACGTCGCCCCCGATGGCGGCCCGGCCGCCTATCCCGACCTTCCCAACGGCTCGACGGCCGCCATCGCCGGCCTCTGCGATCCGAGCGGCCGCGTGCTCGGGCTGATGCCGCACCCCGAGCGCAACCTCATGCCCTGGAACCACCCCCAGTGGACGCGCCGTCCGCCGCGCGCGGAGGGCGAGGGGCTCTCCTTCTACCGCCGCCTGGTGGAGTGCGCTGCGCGCGGCGCGCCCTCCGCCGCGCGAACCTCGTCCCGCCGGTGATGCCATGATCCTCCGTCTGCCGGGCGTGCTCGCCCCCCTCGGTGCCGCCGCTCTCGGCGCCCTCCTCCTCGCCGCCCCCGCCTGCGTCGTCGCCGTCGGCGCCGGGGCCGGCTACGTGGTCAGCCGCGAGATCGACGACGACGTGCGCGCGATTCGCGTAAAGAAGGACGTCGATGCCGTCTGGACCGCGGCCCGCGAGGCAATCGACATCCTCCGCGACCCCGCCACCGAGCCGGCGTTCTTCGCCGATCCCCGCCGCATCGAGGCCCGGGTCGACGGGCGGAGCGTCACCGTCGACGTGGTGGTGATCGACCTCGACCTCACCGAGGTCCAGATCCGCGCCGAGCGATCCCTCGTCGGCAAGGACCGCACCGCCGAGACGATCGAGCAGAAGATCCTCGATCGTCTGTAGGGGCGGCGGGAACCCCTACTGGCGGCCGTCACCGCCCCGGGGGAGCGCCGGCCTGCCCGTCCCGCGCCGCTTGGCACGCGGGGCAGACGCCGAAGAGGCGGAGGTTGTGATCGGCCATCTCCCAGCCGGCGGCGCGGCAGGCCTCGCGCTGGAGGCGCTCGATCTCGGCGTCGGAGAACTCCTCGATCCGGCCGCAGTCGATGCAGACGAGGTGGTCGTGGTGAGCGCGGCCGAGCACGTGCTCGTAGAGCTTCTCGCCGCGCCGGACGTCGAGGGCGCCGAGGAAGCCGCCTTCCACGAGCAGGCCGAGCGTGCGGTAGACGGTGGCGCGGGAGATGCGCGGCCCCTCCTCCTGGCGGAGGCGGTCGTAGAGCGTCTCGGCGGAGAAATGGTCGCCGGCGCCGAAGGCGTGGGCGAGGATGCGCCGGCGCTGCGCGGTCAGCTTGAGCGTGCGCTCCCGGAGGAAGTGCGCGAACATCTTCTCGATCTGCTCGCGGTTCATGGCTCGTCCCCGCGCTCGTGGAAGCCCCCGACGCCGAGGGTCTGTCCCTCGCCGGGGCGCCGGGGCCGCGGCAGCCCGATGTCGCGCCGGCAGAACTTGCCCGGCCAGCGGATCGCTTCGTAGGCCCCGTAGGCCCGTTCGCGCGCCGTTTCGAGCTCGTCGGCGAGCGCGGTCACGCAGAGCACGCGCCCGCCGTTCGTGAGGATCTGCCCGCCGTCCGCGCGCGTGCCGGCGTGGAAGACGACGACGTCCTCCTCCTCCGCCGCCGCGTCGAGGCCGCCGATCACGTGCCCCTTCTCGACGGCGCCGGGATAGCCCTCGGCAGCCGCGACCACCCCGACGCACGTCCGCCGGCTCCAGTCGGGCGGGTCCAGCGCCTCGAGGGTGCCCTCCGCGGCGGCGAGGAGATACGGGAACAGATCGGAGGTGAACCGCCGCACGATGGCCTGGGCCTCCGGATCGCCGAAGCGGCAGTTGAACTCGAGCACCCGGGGGCCGGCTTCGGTGACCATCAGGCCGGCGTACAGCGTGCCGCGATACGGGATCTCCTCGACCTGGAGCCCGTGCAGGGCGGGCAGGAGGACGCGCTGCTCGATCTGCCGCATGAGCCGCTGGTTCACGAAGCCGACCGGCGAGTACATGCCCATGCCGCCGGTGTTGGGGCCCGTGTCTCCCTCCCCCACCTGCTTGTGGTCCATCACCGGCTCGAGGAGCAGGATCGTTCGCCCGTCGGTGATCGCGTGGACGCTGAGCTCGCGGCCCTCCATGAACTCCTCGATCACCACCTCGCCGCCGGCGTCGCCGAGCGAGCGCTCCTCCATGATGGAGTCGACGTGGAAGCACGCCTCGCGCACGCCGTGACACACGAACACGCCCTTGCCCGCGGCGAGCCCGTCGGCCTTCACGACCTGGGGCCACAGGGAGAGGGTCTCGAGGTAGGACTTCGCCGCCCCGGCGCGGTCGAAGCGCCGCCAGGCGCCGGTCGGGATGCGGTGGCGGTCGAGGAATTCCTTGGCGAACACCTTGGAGCCCTCGAGGCGCGCCCCGGCCGCCCCCGGCCCGTACACGGCGATCCCCTCCTCCCGCAGCCGGTCGGCGAGCCCGGTGCAGAGCGGGTCCTCGGGCCCGACCACGACGAGCCCCACCTTCTCCTGGCGCGCGAGCCGCACCTGGCCGTCGAGGTCGCTCGCCGCCACGGCCGCGTTCCGGCCGGCGCGGCTGGTCCCCGCGTTCCCGGGGGCGCAGATCACCTCCTCGACCTCTGGCGACTGGGCGATCTTCCACGCGAGGGCGTGCTCGCGCCCTCCTCCCCCGACGACCAGGACCTTCATCCGACGCTCGCTCACGGCCGGCTCCTCACGCGGTTGCCGCCGGCCGGGATCGCGGTCCAGGCCGGCGGGAAGCGGAGACCCTAGCAGATTCCCCGCGCCCTGCCCCGCCCGCGCCCCGATTCCGGGGATCCGCTCGGCCCGTTCCCCCGCTCTGCTCGGTGCGGTACGCTCCCCCCGGCGGGGAGTACCTCAGTTGGTAGAGGCGTAGCTTTGGGAGCTACGAGTCGTGGGTTCGAATCCCATCTCCCCGACCAGCCCATTTTCCCGACGGCACCCTCTTCCGCGCGCCCGTAGCTCAGATGGATAGAGCATCGGATTTCTAATCCGACGGTCGCAGGTTCGAATCCTGCCGGGCGTGCCATTCCCTCTTCCGCGCCGGGCGAGCCGCGCCGCTTCGTGGATGGGGAGCCGCCGGGCGAGCCGAGGACCCCCGCGCGGAACCGGCCCGTCCGCCCTATCCTGGAGGCGGTCCCTCGCCCGCCGCGGGCCATGCGCCGCCTCCACCCCACGCTGTTCTTCCTCTTCGCCCTCGCCGTCCTCTCCGCCCCGCTCGCCGCCGGCGATCTGCGCCCGCGGGCCCCCCTCGACCCCGGACCGGCGCGGGCGGTGCCGCTGCCGCCGGCGGACGCTGCGCGGCACCCGGGAAAGGACGAGTTCCGGCTGACGGTCAAGCTCGCCGACGCGGTCCGCGGCCGGGCCCGCCCCGACGGGGGGATCGAGTCGCGGAGCGGCGCCGACCTCGCTGCCGTGCGCGAGATCGCCGCGCGATACGGCGCGAGCTTCTCCCCGCTGATCCGCCTCCCGGAGGAGACGCTCGCGGCGCTCCAGAGGCGCGCGGAGGAACGATCCGGCCTCGCCCAGCCCGACCTCGCGGGGATGCTGATCGTCGCGGCAGGGATGGACGATCCGGCGCGCCTCGAGGAGATCGGGCGCGCCCTCGCCGCGCTCGAGGTCGTCGAGTACGCGTACCTCCAGACCCTGGGCGTCCCTCCCCCCACCGACATCCCGCCGGCGACCCCCGATCTCTCCGGCCTCCAGGCCCTACGTGGCGCCCGACCCCGGGCTCGATGCGGCGTACGCGACGGGCCGCGGGTACCGCGGGACCGGCGTGCGCTTCTCCGACTGCGAGTACGGCTGGAACGCGGCCCACGAGGATCTGAACGCGATCGATCTGCACCTGGAGCCGGGACAGACGATCGATCCCGGCGTGTTCGCCTACGGCTGGGACGAGCACGGCACGGCGGCGGCCGGCGTCTCGAACGGGACGGACAACGGCTACGGGATCACGGGATTCGCCGGCGGCGCGACGGTGTGGACGTATCCGGAGTGGACCGTCGAGGAGGGCTTCCGCCGCGTCACGTGTATCGCCCACGCGATCGCCGACTCCGCCGCCGGCGACGTGGTGCTCCTCGAGATGCAGGACGTCGGGGCCGGCGGCGGCTACGGCCCCGCCGAGCTCGATCCGAGCGTGTTCGCGGTGGTGAAGGCGGGCACCGACGCCGGGGTCGTCGTGGTCGCCGCCGCGGGGAACGGCGACCAGGACCTCGACAGCGCCGCCTATGCCGCCTACCGGGCCCTGGGCGACAGCGGAGCGATCCTCATCGGCGCCGGAAGCGCCACCACGAGCCACGACAAGCTCTCCTTCAGCACGTACGGCAGCCGGGTGAACGTGCAGGCCTGGGGCGAGAGCGTCTTCACCCTCGGCTACGGGTATTACGCCGCCTACGGCGGGGACAAGAACCAGCGCTACACCGCCTCGTTCAACGGGACGAGCTCCGCCTCCAGCCTCGCGGGCCCCGCCGCCGCCGTCCTCCAGGAGGCGGCGGCCGCCACGCTCGGGGCGCCGCTCGCTCCCCTCGCCCTCCGCGGTCTCCTGATCGACACCGGGATCCCCCAGGGCGCGGGCGGACACATCGGGCCCTGCATCGACCTGCGGGCGGCGATCGAGCGCATCGACGTGATGGCGAGCGCGACCGTGCGCAACGGCACCGGGACGAACCCCGCTTTCTACTCGAGCACGAGCCTCCCGGTGCTCGCCACGACCTGGACGGCCGAGGTGGACGGATCCGGGCATCCCGGGGCCGGCGCGACGGCGATCGTCGGCTACTCCGCGCCCCTCGCCCCGACTCCCTCGGCCTTCGGAGAGATCCTGGTCGACGTCGCCGCGCCCTTCCTGTTCGCGAGCTGGGCGCCCTCCGGGGGAGGCATCGCGAGCCACGCGAACCTCGTGCCGGGCGACCCGGCCTTCGTCGCCTTCCGCGCCTACACCCAGGCCGTCGTCTTCGGCGCCGCCCCGGAGCTCGGCAACGCGATCGACCTGCGGCTCGGGTATTGACCGCCGCGCGCCGCCCGCGCTCGTCCAGGTGGCGAAGACGGCCGCGCTCCCGCTCGCGCCCGCGGAAAGAGCGAGGTCGCCCTTCGGCGTGAAGCCGAGGGCCGGCCCGTAGGCGAAGGGGAAGGGCAGGAGGAGCTCGATCGCCCCCGTGGCCGGCCGCAGGCGCACGACGTACTCGAGGAGCGGGTCCAGCACGACGAGGCCGAGCCGGCCGTCCGCGGCGACCGCCGGGCGCGCGAAGAGCACCGTCTCGGGCAGGACGGCGAGCGATGCACCTGCGTCTGGGATCGGGCCCGGCGAGCGCGGTGCGGGCCGAGCTGGCGACCCTCGCCGTCCTGCGCCACCCCGGGCTCGCAGTCCCCGCCGACCATGGCCCCCTCCCCGGCGGCGGCTGGTACGTGGCCCGGCCGTGGATCGAGGGGATGGACCTCCGGAGCTGGGCGCGGGATCGCTCCGCCGAGGAGATCGGGCGCGCCGTGGCCAGGATCGCCCCGCCCCTCGCTCACCTGCACGGCGCGGGCTTTGTGCACGGGGACCTCAAGCCGGAGAACGTGCTGGTCGCCGCGACGGGGGAGGTCGTGCTCGCCGACCTGGGGCTCGCCCGCCCCGCGGGCCAGCTCCGGGAGGAGCCGGGGGTCGCCGGCACGCTCGTCGCCCTCGCCCCCGAGATCCTCCTCGGCCTGTCCCCCACCCCCGCGAGCGACCTCTTCGCCCTCGGCGCCCTCCTCGTCCAGCTCCTCGTCGGCCGCCGCCCGAGCCCCCGCGAGTTCTACGCCTTCTTCCCGGCGCGCTCCTTCCTCGACGCCGCCGGGGTCTCCTTCGCCCTCGCGGAAACCGCCTCCGAGCCGCCCCTCGCCTGGCGCGCGCTCTTCGGCCGCGAGGTCTGGGCGCGCCGCTGGCTCGCCGCAACCTCCCGCCCCGACGCCTCCTCCGCCCAGTGGCTGCGCCTGCCCGCGGCCGAGGATCCCCGGGCGCTCTGGGAGGAGCTGCGCCTGCGGGCCGCCCTCGCCGGGATCCCCGGCCGGGGCGTCGATCTCGCCTCCGGTCCCGCGGACCCGGCCCGCTCCGACCTCGATCGCTGGTCCGCCGGGCTCGTCGCGGGGGCTGGAGCCCTCCTCGTCCTCGCCGGCCGCCCCGGCCCCGCCGCCCACCGCTCGATCGAGGTTTTGGTGCGCGCCGCCGAGCGCTCCCTTCCCCGGCCGCCGATCGTCGTCTTCGCCGCCGGCGCGGCCCCCGAACGGGGCTGGGAGGTGCACGACGTTCCCTCCCCCACCGCCGCGGACATCACCCGGTGCCTGGGGGGAGAGATGCCCGGGCTGGAATCCGCCGACCTCGAGCGGCTCGCGAGCGCCCTGCACGGCGCGGCCCAGGGATCGGCGACCGCCCTCGACCGGCTGCTCGCCGCCGCCCGCCGGGAGGGGATCCTGGCCTGGGATGGCACCGCCTGGCGGCTCTTCGCCGGAGCGCTCGGACGCCTCGCCGGCGGATCCCCCCCCACCCTCGCCGAAGGACCCGCGCCCGGCGGCGAGGACGGCGAACGCCTGGTCGCGGCCCTCGCCGTCACCGGCGAGGCCGCGCCGGCGGGCGAGATCGCGGAGCTCGTCGAGCTCCCGCCGGCGCGCTTCGCCCGGGCGCTCTTCGCCCTCGAGGGGTGGCGCCCGCCGCCGAGAATCGCCCGCGGGCTCCACGCGCGCCTGGCGACCCTCCGCGCGGGCGCCGGCGCCCCGCCCGCCGCGATCCTGCCCCATCGCCTCGCCGCGGATCCTTCGCCGGCGAACCTCGCCCGCTGGCGCGAGCACCTGGACGAGCTTGCGGAGGCCGGCCGGGCGGAGATCGCCCTGGAGATCGCCCTCTCCACCGAGGCGCACCTGGAGCGGCTCGGCCTGGACGTGGCGGGGGAGCTCCCCGAGGTGCCGGCGGAGGTCGCCGGCGCCTGGAGCCAGCTCGGCCAGCCCGATCAGGCCCTCGCCCGCCTCCCTGCGCTCGAGCGGGCGGCCGGGCCGCGGCCGCCGGCGCTCTCCGCCCTCGTCCGGGCCCGCGTCGCGGTCCTGCGCCACCGGCCGGAGGAGGCGCTCGTCCTCTACGCGGACGCCTCCGCCCTCGACCCCTCCGTGCGCGCGCAGCTCCTCTACACCCTGGGCCGCGACCGCGAGCTCCTCGCCCTGGGGGAGGAGATCGCCGCCCGCGCCCTGGACCACCCGCCGCTCTCCCACCGCCGCCTGCTCCACGTGCGCTCGCTCGTCGCCATGGCGTCCTTCCGCCTCGGCGACGTCGAGGGGAGCCGCCGCGCGCTCGCCGCCGTGCAGGCGGAGGCGGGGGCGCTCGGCGAGCCGGCTCTGGAGATCGCCCTTGCCATCGATGTCGCCACGGTCGAGCGGCGCAGCGGATCGCTCGCGCGCGCGCGAAGCGAGCTCGAGCGCGCCCTGCGCCTGGCCGAGGAGCACGGCCTCTCCGCCGCCCTGGCCTATGTGCGCGAGACGCTCGGCAGCGTGCGGCGCGACGCGGGGGAGATGGCGAGCGCGGCGGAGCTCCTCGCGGACTCCCTCGCCGCGCGGGAGCGGCTCGGGGACGAGGACGGGGCGGCCCGCGTGCGCGGCGTGCTCGCCCTTCTGCGCGCCGAGCGCGGGCACGCAGTCGCGGCGCGCAAAGCGCTGGCGGAGAGCCTCGAAAGGCTCGGGCCGGCGTGGCGGCGCCGCTACGGCCCGCTGCTCCGGGCCAAGCGCGTGGAGCTCGACGCTCGACTCGGCCGGCCCGAGGACGAGACGGAGGCGTTCACGCCCGACGAGGAGTCGGATCCGCGCGTGCTCCTCTCCCTCGCCCGCGCCGCCTGGCTCCGCGGCCACCCGGCCCGCGCGCGCGAGCTCGCGGGCCGGGCCGAGGGGCTCGCCCGCTCCCTGCGCCAGGAGCAGATGGTGGTCGAGGCCGCGCTCGTCGGTCGCTGGATCGACGGGGACCTCGCGGCCCTTCCCCCCGGCGAGCCGGGCCCGCTCCTGGCCCAGGATCGGGACTGCCTCGCGCTCCTGCGCGAGACCGGCAGCCGCTTCGATGCCGAGGGCGCGACGGTCCTCGCCGGCCGGCTCGCCGCCGCGGGGCGCGATGACCGCGCGGCCCGGATCTGGCTCGCCCTCGCCGGCCGGGTCGCGGACGACGCCCGGGCCGGCGAGCACCTCGCGCGGGCCGAGGCGCTCCTCGCGGCCTGCGCGGCGGGCGCGACCGCCGCCGAGACCGCCGCCCTGCGCCGCCACCTGTTCGGGGGGCCCGATCCCTGGCCGGGGGATCTCTCGCCCGCTCCCCGGCACAGTGCCCGTCCGGAGGTGGCAGCGGCCGATGTCGCGGCCCTCCTCGACATCAACCGCCGGCTCCTCGCGCAGCAGGATTCCGCCGGGCTGCTCGGCGCCATCGTCGACAGCGCGATCGCCGTCACGGGAGCCGAGCGCGGCTTCTTCGTGCTCGAGGAGCACGGCGTCCTGCGCTTCGACATCGCGCTCGACTCCTCCCGGGGGGGATCGAGACCCCCGAGCTCGAGGTGTCCCGCTCGATCGTCGAGGAGGCCCTCGGCCGCATGACGGCCGTCCGGGTCAGCAACGCCGTGGACGACGAGAAGCTGGGGCACGCGAGCTCGGTCGTCTCCCTGGAGCTGCGCTCCGTCCGGTGCGTACCGGTCTCGATCACCGTGGATCTGCGGGGCGCGATCTACGTCGACCACCGCCTGCGGGCGGGAGCCTTCGACGCGCGCGCCGAGCGGCTGTGCACGATGCTCGCGAGCCAGGCGGGTCTGGCCATCCAGCAGGTGCGCCGCATGGAGGAGATCCGCCGCCTGAACCGCGAGCTCGAGCGCCAGGTCCGCGACCGCGAGGTGGACCTGCGTTCCGCACGCCGCGCCCTCGCCGATGCCCGGTCGGACCCGAGCAGCATCGCCTCGTCGGCAGCTCGGAGGTCATGACCGCGCTGCGCGCCCTCCTGCAGCGCGGCGCGGCGAGCGAGCTTCCCGTGTTGATCGCCGGGGAGAGTGGCACGGGCAAGGAGCTGGCGGCGCGAACCCTGCACGAGCTCTCCGCCCGCCGCGACCGGCCGTTCGTCTCGGAGAGCTGCGCGGCCCTGCCTCCCTCGCTCATCGGGTCGGAGCTCTTCGGGTTCGTCCGCGGCGCCTTCACCGGGGCGGATCGCGACCGCACGGGCCTCGTGGAGCAGGCGGACGGGGGAACGCTCTTCCTCGACGAGATCGGCGAGCTCTCCGTGGATCTGCCGGCGAAGCTCCTGCGGGTGCTCGAGACCGGCGAGGTCCGCCGCGTGGGGGCGAACGAGTCCCGGCGCGTCGACTTCCGCCTGATCGCGGCCACCAACCGCGACCTGGAGCGCGAGTGCGGGACGGGGGCTTCCGCCCCGATCTCTTCTATCGCCTCGATGGCCTGCGCGTGGACATGCCCCCGCTCGCCCGCCACCCCGAGGACATCCCCGCGCTGGTCGCGCACTTCCTCGCCGCGGAGGAACGCCGGGGCGGGCCGCCTCGCCGTGTCTCGCCGGAGGTGCTGCGCCGGCTCGCCGCCTGCCCCTGGCCGGGGAACGTGCGCGAGCTCCGGAACGAGATCGCGCGGCTGTGCGTGCTCTCCCCGGCCGACCTGGACGACCCCGCCCTCCTGCGGCCGGCGGGCGCGAAGCCCCGGCTCTCCCTCGCGGACGAGCCGCCCGCGACCCTGGCCGAGCTGGAGCGCCGGGCCATCCTCGTCGCCCTCGAGCGCACCGGCGGCGACAAGCGCCAGGCCGCCGCCCTCCTCGGGATCTCGCGGGCCAAGATCTATCAGCGCCTCAAGGAGTGGAAGGAGGCGGACCGGCGCGAGAGCTGACGCTATCCTCGCGCCATGCCTGCCGACGCCGACCGCCGGTCCGTCCTCCGCGTCCTCATCCCGGCCCATCCGCGGAGCTTCCCCGGGCAGCGGGGGCTCAAGGTCCTCCTGCGCGGGGTCCACGTCCTGGGCGCGGGGGTGTACGCCGGCGCGATCGTTCTCGACGTGGCGCCCGCGGCCCGCCCGCCGTGGCTCCTCGCGGCGCTGGGCACGGGGCTCCTGCTCCTCGCGTTCGACCTCTACGAGACCGGCGCCTTCCTGCTCCAGATGCGCGGCGTCGTCGTGCTCGCCAAGCTCCTCCTGCTCGGCGTCGCGCCGTTCCTGGGAGCGGCGGCGCCGTGGGTGCTCGGCGCGGTCGTCGTGGGCTCGGTGATCTCGAGCCACGCCTCGTCGGGCTTCCGCTACTTCCTCGTGTGGGGAAGAGGGCGGATCGAGGGGGCCCGCACGAAGGGTTGAACGGGGGGGTGGCGCGGCGGATCCCCTCCGGCCGCCGGTATCGTCGCCGCGGCGAGCCGGTCCTCCTGCCGGCCGTCCGCGCGGCGCACGCGGGTGAGGACGACTTCCGCGGCCGCGGCGGCGGGCGGCGCGGCGAGGACCACGGTGCTCTCCTCGCCGGGGGGCAAGGCGCCGGGATCGGACGCGGCGAAGATCCGCTCCACCGGAGCGAGGAGGACGAGGGAGGTACCGCTCCCGTCCCGGAAGGTGGCGGCGAGCCGCACCTCGAAGTAGGTGTTGACGGCGAGGGGGTGCCCCGCGTGGGGGCAGACCCGCACCAGTCGCTCCGGCGGTACTCGTCGCGAACGACGACGCCGCCGTGCGCGGCCGAGGGGATCGGGCCGTGGTACTCGCGCTCGAGCACGTGGCACGTGACGCAGTTGACTCCGAACTCGCGGTCGATGCCGCGCGCCGCTGGCAGGTTCCCCGGCGCGGTCGCGAGCACGCTGTCCGGGGCGTGGCACTGCGCACAGGCCGCCCCGCGATCCTCGCGTCCCGCGATCTCGGACTGCACGAGGGGGCTCGTCCACGCGCGCGCGTGGCCCGAATCGCTCCACTCCCCCCACACGTCGCGGTGGCAGCGCTCGCACGTGCCCATGAGCCGGGAGACCTTCATCCCGCTCTCCTGGAGGCCCGGGCCGGGAGCGAAGGAGATCCCGATCGCCAGGAGCGCGGGCGCGCCGATCGCCGCGAGCGCGCCGCGGAGACGCGAGGACCGCTGGGGCGGCATCGCGCGGGTTATCCTGTCGCGGACGCGGCGATCATTGCGCGCGAAGGAAGGCGACCAGCCGCCGCAGCTCCTCCCTCGTGCCGGCCCAGGGCGGCATCGTCGGTTCGGCGAAGTAGGCGGACGGGTCGCGGAGGAAGGGAACGAGGAAATCGTCGCGCACGCGCCGGGAGATCCCCGTCAGCGGCGGGCCGAGGGACTGCCCCTGGCCGTGGAGGACGTGGCAGTTCAAGCACCCCGACTCGTCGAAGACGATCCGCCCCGCCGCGATCGAGTCGACCTCGCCGTCCGCGATCCTCGCGGCGATCGGCGTCCGATCCGTGCGATGCGCGGCGACGTGCGCCTCCCACGCGAGCCCCAGGGCGATCGTGGCGGCGACCCCCACGATCGCCACGGCGCCGAGGACGATTCGTCGCCGCGCCGGGCGTGCTCCGCCCCGGTCCAGGAGGGGAAGGGCGAGGAGCCCGGCGAAGACGAGCGGCACGTACAGCGTCCCCACCCACTGCCAGCGTCCCGGCAAGACGCGCAGGAGCTCGTAGTGAGGCAGGAAGTACCACTCCGGGTACGGGAAGAACTGCTCGTCGGCGGGATCCGCCGGCGAACGCACCGGCTCCCCGACCCCGATCGCGGCGACGAGCAGCACGGCCGCGCCGACGACGAGGACGGCGACGATCCTCGCCGCCTGCCCCGGGAAGAAGGGCGCCCCGGGCGCGACGGCGCCGAAGGCGGGCGGAGCGGGACCGGCGCGCCGGCGCAGCACGAGCTGGAGCCCCACGAGGGCCCCGCTCCCCGCCGACGCGCGCGTCCTGCCGATGGACTACTTCGATCTCGAGGTTCTCCGATTCCTGAACCCATCCAACCTGCGCGTGGTGCCGTCGACCTGCGGCCAGAGCGGGCAGGGACTCGGCACGGCGTGCCATCCGGGATTCGCCGTCGACCTCACCAAGGCGATGATGGCGACGACGCCGGGGCATCTCGCGGGCGGCGGCTACCAGAACGGTGTGCTCCCCGACCGCACGGCGATCTGGGGCAACATGCCGGTCCAGGATCTGGACGGGGACGTCCCGGCGGGAGACGGAGCTCTGGCGTCGCTCGCCCAGGTGCCGGGGCTGCTCGACGATTTCCCCGCCGACTCCGTCGCGCACCACTACAGCGACCTGCCCCGCAAGGACTGCGCGCGCTGCCACCTCTGGTCCCGCGGCGATGCCTTGCGCGGTGAGCCCGGGAGGCACGGCCTCTACCGCTCCGAGGGCTGTGCGGCCTGCCACATGCAGTACACGAACGAGGCCCGCAGCGAGTCGGCCGACCCGAACATCGACCACGACGAGCCGGGCCATCCCCGCGTGCACACCCTCACGAGGACGATCCCCACGCTCCAGTGCGCCCGCTGCCACACCGGGGGCGCGCGCATCGGGCTCGCCATGCAGGGCCTGGCCCCGCTGCCGCCGGGGGCGCCCACCGGCCCCGGCTTCCCCGGCCTCACCGCCGAGGAGATCTACGGCGGCTACCAGGTGGAGGATCCCGCGGTGGCGCCCGCCGACGTCCATGCCGAGGCCGGGCTCGCCTGCATCGACTGCCACGTCCGCGAGGAGGCGATGGGCGACGGGAACATCTACGGCCACATGGACCAGGCGACCCAGATCGAGTGCGAGGACTGCCACGGCACGCACCTCGCCTACGGAACGGGCGTGACGGAGAAGGGCGTCGCGCACGACAACATCCGCTTCGAGAACGGGGCGATGATCCTGCGCGGGAAGCTCGACGGGCTCGATCACCCCGTGCCCCAGGCGAAGGACTTCCTCGATCCGACCCATCCGTCGTACAGCCCCGTCGCCGCCCTGGCGATGAACGACGACCACCTCGCCTCCGCCGGGAAGCTCGAGTGCTACACGTGCCACTCCGCGTGGCAGAGCAACTGCTATGGCTGCCACTTCGAGCGCGACCTCGGCGGCACACAGCTCGACCTGATCGCGGGGGAGGAGACGCCCGGCCGCGTCTTGGCGAGCGCGCGCTACTTCGTGAGCTTCAAGAGCTTCCAGATGGGTCGCAACGCGGAGGGGAAGGTGGCGCCGTTCCTCCCCGGCTGCCGGCCCTTCACCACCGTGCGCGATGCGGCGGGCGAGGTCGTGCTTCACCAGGAGCTGCCGGTGACCGCGCTCGGCCGCTCGGGCCTCGCCTTCAATCCGGTGCAGCCGCACACGACCCGGCCCGTCGCGCGGTTCTGCGTGGAGTGCCACCGCAATCCCGCCGCGCTCGGGCTCGGCACCGAGAGCTTCGACCTGACCCGCACGCACCTCTTCCTCCTGAGCCCGGCGCCCGCCGGAGCGCTGCACGTGGTGGATCGCCGGAATTCCTCCGCCCCCCGCGGCGCCGCGGCCCGCGCCCCCGAGCCGGAGTTCTGCGGGAGCTGCCACGCTGCGGCGGCCGCCGAGTTCTCAGAGCTTAGCCACCACCCGGTGCCCGAGGGGGCGATGGCATGCACTTCCTGCCACGACGTGCACGGCGCCCCGCCCTCCGGGCTCGCCGACCAGCGCATGCAGCGGCGGTGCGGCGAGTGCCACCGCGACGTCGCCGGCCCCTTCGTGTACGAGCATCGCGCGGACAGCGTCGACGGGTGCGGCGCCTGCCATTCCGCCCACGGATCCCCGAACCGCCGCCTGCTGATCGCCGCCCCGGTCCGCAACCTCTGCCTCGGCTGCCACGACGACACGCCGGCGAACCACAACCTCGCGAGCTTCTCCCCGTTCCGGGAGTGCGTCACGTGCCACACCGAGATCCACGGGTCGGACCTCGACGGGCGCTTCTTCCGCTGACCCGCGCCCGGCGGCGATGAAGCGCGTCTTCTTGGCCTCGCTGCTGCTCCTGCCGGCCGTGACCCTCCGCGAGCCGCGCGTCGCCGCAGCCGGCGCGGATGCCGGACGGCCGCCGGCCGCCGACGTGGCCGCCTGCCGCCGCTGTCACCGCGCCCTCTCCGGCGCCTTCGGGGCGGGAAGCCACGGCACGGGCGCGATCGGCTGCCTGGACTGCCATGCGGGCGCCGAGGAGCATGCCGCCGCGCTCGGCCGGACTCCGGCGCCCGATCCCCGGACCTACCCGCTCCCTCGCGCCCAGGCCCTGTGCACGGACTGTCACCAGCCCGATTCCGCCGCGTTCCGGAGCCAGCACGCCGGCGAGAGCCGCCTCGCGCGCTCCTGCCTGGAGTGCCACCGCTTCCACGAGGTGACCGCCGCCCTGGCCGCCCCGCCCGCTCCGCGCCGGTCGCACGGGCGCGCCGTTCCGCCGCCGCCGGCGGGCCGTCACCTCGGGATGGAGACGACCCGCGGCTTCCTCGAGGCCGGCGTCCGGGGCCTCGACGGCGGAAGCCGCGCCTTCCGGACGCAGTCCGATCGGGAGCCCGGCCCGCGGCTGGTCCATCTGGAGCAGGCGGGACAGGCGCGCGCGGGCGGAGCGGGCGGCGTCGACCACTACGAGCTCCACCTCGCGGGGCTCGGCGATCCGGCGACCCGGGGGAGCCTCGCGCTCGGAAGGACGGGGAAGTGGACGCTGCGCTTCTCCGGCGACCGGCACGAGGACCTCTTCGATCCGACGGCCGAGATCCACGATGCCTTCACGATCCGGGCCGCCCTCGGCGCGGACCTCGAGTGGCGCACGCGCGCGGGAACCGAGCTCGCCGTGGGCTACCAGCGGAGTGAGCGCCGCGAGGACGCTCGGCTCACGCGGTTCCGGGACGTGACGAACGATCGTCTCGACCCGGTGGAGGGCGATCCGGCCGAGGCGGCCGACCTCCTGCGCTTTCGGGCGGACGGGGGCGCGGATCCCTGGCGGCTGCAGAACAAGACGAGCCTCCGCTGGTGGCGGCTCTCCGATTCCCGCGACTTCCTCTCCCCCAACCCCCTCCTCGACGACCTGGAGGACTTCGACTCCCGCTCCCGCGCCCTCACCGGCGCCTCTCCCTGCGCCGGCGGGCGCGCGCCTTCACCGCCGGCGATCCCTCCACGCGGATCGGGACCGGTCGCCGGCACCTCGTGGGCCTCGACGCCGACTGGCGTGCGACGGACCTCCTGACGCTGGCGGCCGGCGCCTCCCGGTCGCGCGCCTCCCCGGCGACCGGGGACAGCTACTCCGACCTGGATTCCGTCCACGTGGAGCTTCATCGCGCGGAGGGCGAGACGCCGGTGGAGGGCCGGATCGGGCTGGCGGCGCAGGACTACGAACGGAGCGTGGAGACGGTGGCGCAGGTGAGCGGGTTCCCGACTCCGTACGACGCGCGGTTCGCGGGCCGGTCGTACCTCGGGGACGCGCACCTGTCGTGGCGCGTCGTCGAGGACACCCGGCTCTGGAGCTCCGTGAACCTCTGGCGCGCGCTCGAGCATGGCCCCTCCGAACTCGCAGTCGTACGCCTCGGGGCGGAGCACGACGTCGGACCGCACCTCACCCTGCGGGCGGCGGTCGGTTTCTGGCGCTTCGCCGCGGCCAGCGCCGACGAAGACGATTCCCGCACCCGCGTGCTCGAGGTGTCCCTCGAGTACCGCTGGGGGGGGCGCCCCTCCGCCGGCCGGGACGGCGCGCCCGGGACGGACGGCTGAACTTCCTCCGGGGCTGCCGTAGAGTACGGCGATGCCCTCCGCGCCGTCCCCCGGCATCCTGGCGCTCGCCGTCCCGGCCTCGCTCGCCGGCGAGCGGCTCGACGCCGCGCTCGTGGCGCTCGCGCCGGAGCTCTCGCGCAGCCGGATCCAGAAGCTCGTGCGCCGGGGCCTCGTGCGCGTCGACGGGCGCCGGATCCGCCGCTCCAGCGTTCGCGTGCAGCCCGGACAGCACCTCGGGATCGATCTCGGCCCGCCCGAGCCGCCGGCGATCGAGATCCTCTACGAGGACGAGGACGTGGTGGCCGTGGCCAAGCCGGCGGGAATCGTCGCCCATCCCACGGCGAAGATCCGGGGCCCCACCGTGTGCGAGCTCGTGGCGGCGCGCTGCGGGCGGCTCTCCGCCGTCCCCGGCCGGGACCGGGCGGGAATCGTGCACCGCCTCGATCGGGAGACCTCGGGGGTCATGATCCTCGCCCGTAGCGACCGGGCGGCCCGCTCGCTCCGCGCCCAGTTCCGGACCCGGCGGATCCGGAAGCTCTACCTCGCGGTCGTGCACGGCGCGCCGGCCTGGGAGAGGACGGTGCTGCGCCAGACGATCGGCCCCCACCCCGACCACGACGACCGCCAGGTGGTCGATCCGCCGGCGGGCGGCC
Source organism: Planctomycetota bacterium (assembly GCA_040754415.1). Taxonomy (GTDB): domain Bacteria; phylum Planctomycetota; class UBA1135; order UBA1135; genus JBFMCU01. The sequence continues at coordinate 20,002 of JBFMCU010000044.1, read as the reverse complement.
GGGAGGCGATCACCGCCGTCGAGGTCCGCGAGCGCTTCGCCCGCGCCGCCCGGCTCGAATGCCGCCCCCGCACCGGCCGGCGCCACCAGATCCGCGTCCAGCTCCACGCCGCGGGCCACCCCCTGGTCGGCGACGAGCTCTATCTGCCCGCGGCCGGCGCCGCGGACCTCGACCCGGCGACCTTCCTCCTGTGGCGCCAGGCCCTGCACGCCCGCGAGCTCGTGGTGGAGCATCCCGCCGACGGGCGGGAGCTCCGCCTGATCGCCCCATCGCCCCCCGACCTGGAGCGGCTCCTCGCCGCGCTCCGCGCCGCCCCGCCGCGCGATTCCGCCCCTCGGACTACAATGGGGCGTTCGCACCCGCCACCCCCCGGAGATCCCGCATGAAGCTCTCTCCCGTCCCCGCTGCCCTCGTTGCCGCCGCTCTGGTCCTCGTCGCCGTCCCGGCCGCCGCCGGGGGCGGGGACTCCGACGGCGCCCTGCTCGTGGTGGATCCCGCCAGTCCCGAGTCGATGTACGTCGCCAACTACTACCGCGCGGCCCGCGCCATCCCCGACGTCAACTTCGTCTACATGGATCCCGACGCGGCGGACTACCCCACGTTCGCGGCCGTCAACGTGCCCGCCCTCCTGGGGACGATCGCCAACGCCCGCATCCACCAGCAGATCGACTACGTCGTGATCCCGCCCGGAGGGGGGTTCTATCTCTCCGCGCCGGGGCTCCTCAACGACGGCTGCTACACCCCGGAGCGGATCTCGATCTCCGCCGGCTACACGCTCGTCCACATCGCCGACGAGATCCTCGGCGGGCTGGGGACCGCGACCTCGAACCGCTTCTTCAACGCCAACGAGGATGCGGTCGCCTTCGACGGGAGCACCTACTACTTCCAGGGCGCGCCGAGCACGAGCCCGAGCGCCCGCCGCTACTTCATCGGAGCCCTGCTCGGGTACACCGGCAGCCTCGGCAACACGCTCGACGAGGTGCTGGACATGATCGACCGCAGCGTGGCGATCGACGGGACGAACCCGGTCGGCACGTTCTACTTCATGCAGACCTCCGACCAGGCGCGCAGCGCCCCCCGCCACGGGGCGTATCCCGCCACCGTGGCCGCGATCATCGCCGCCGGAGGTCAGGCCATGCACCTCTACGCCGACCTGCCGATCGGCTACTACGACTGCCAGGGGATCATGACCGGGCTCGCCGAGCCGGACATCGACGGCGCCGATCTCGCCCTGCTGCCGGGCTCGTTCGCCGACCACCTCACGAGCTACGCGGCGGTGTTCGACTCCACGTCCCAGACCAAGATGTCGCGCTGGATCGCCAAGGGCGCGAGCGGGTCGAGCGGGGCCGTCGAGGAGCCGTGCAACTACCCGGGCAAGTTCCCGCACGCCGAGATGCACCTCGTGTACTTCAAGGGGATGGCCCTGGGCGAGGCGTGGCTGCGCAAGATGAGCTACACACCCTTCCAGAGCCTCCTCGTCGGCGATCCCCTCACGGCGCCCTTCGCGCGCTTCCCCATCGTCGACGTTCCCAACCCTCCGGGCAACCCGGCGAGCGGCGTCGTAACGATCAGCCCCACCGCCACCGCCACCGCGGCCGGCGCGCAAATCGCCCGGCTCGAGCTCCTCGTGGACGGCGTCCACGACCAATGGGCCGAGCCCGGCGAGGACTTCGCCCTCGACACGCGCTGGTACGCCGACGGCTGGCACGAGCTGCGCGTCCTCGCCACCGACGACGCGCCGCCCAAGAACATCGGGCGCTGGATCGGGAGCATCCAGATCGACAACCACGGCCGCTCCGTGACGCTGGCCGGCGGCCCGGCGACCGGCGACCTCTCCCAGGCCTTCGACTTCACGTTCTCCGCCGCCGGCGGCGCGGCGAGCGAGGTGCGCCTCCTCCAGAACGGCCGCGTCGTCGCCGCGGCGCCGGCCGCCGCGGGCACCCTGCGCGTCTTCGGCCAGAACCTCGGCGCCGGCCCGGTGCGCCTGCGGGCCGAGGCCCTCTTCACCGACGGCCGCGCCGCCCGGAGCGAGTTCGTCTCCCTCCAGATCGCCTACGCGCCGGGCGCGCCGCTCCACGCGCCTCCCCTGGCGTACGGCTACGCGAAGGAGGTGCTCGGCAGCCAGGCCTTCGTCGTCGAGCTGCCCGCCGCCTACGACGACGATCCCGCCGGCGTCGCGTACACGATCGTCCAGCCGCCCGCCCAGGCGACGCTGCTCTCCGCCGGCAGCGGGCCCTACCGCGTCTACCAGCCGCTCCCCGGCGCGACCGGGACGGACTCCCTCTCCTTCCAGGTGACCGGGGCCGGCGGCACCTCCACGATCGAGACGGTGACCCTCGTCTACGAGGTCCTGCCCGCCGCCGCTCGGTACGGCTGCGGCGTGAACCCCGCCGAGAGCATTCTCCTGCTCGACGGCACGCCGGCGCTCGGGCGGACGCTGACGGTCGGCCTCGACAACCCGCTCGGCACCCAGGTGCCCGGCGCCCTCGCCTACCTCTACTTCTCGCTCGCTCCGGATGCGAACTACCCGTGCGGCTCCCTCCTCGCCGGGTTCGGCATGGGTGGCGTGGGGGCGAACGGCGAGTTCCTCATCAACATCGTCCCTCCCGATCCGGTGGTGTTCCTCCCCGCCGTGCCGTGGGCCGGAGTCGGCCAGCCGGCCGAGTTCGCCGTCGCCGTGCCTGCCGATCCGGCCCTCGCCGGCGTGCCCGCCTACGGGCAGGGGCTGATCCACGACATCTCGGGGTTCCCCTTCGTGCCGAAGTTCGCCCTGACCGACGCGATCGAGCTCGTGCTCGGCCATCCCTGACCCTGGCCCGCCGCGGTGCCGGCGATCCTCGTCCTCCTCCTGGCCCTCCTCCCGGCCGCGGCGTCGGCCCCCGGCCGGGAGGAGCCGCTCCTGTTCCATGTCGCGCCGGACGGCCACGACGGGTGGTCCGGCCGTCTGGCCGCCCCCAACGCGGAGCGCACGGATGGCCCCTTCGCCACCGTCCATCGCGCCCAGGAGGCGGTGCGCGCAGAGCTCGCGACCGGGGCCGAGGATCGCGGGATCGCCAAGGACCGCGGAATCCACGTGCGGATCGCGCCGGGGTTCTACGCCCTCGACCGGCCGCTCGTCCTGACGGGCGAGGACTCGGGTCCCGCGGAGGAGCCCGTCCTCTGGAAGGGCGGCGAAGGCGCGCCCGCGGTGCTCTCCGGGGGCCGCGTGATCGAGGGGTGGCACGTGGGCGAGGACGGCCGGTGGCGGGCCGTGCTCCCCGCGGTCCGCGACGGCGAGTGGGCCTTTTCCGAGCTCTGGGCGAACGATCAGCGGCGATTCCGGCCGCGGCGGCCGGAGGAGGGGTACTTCACGATCGCCGCGGAGGTGCCGCCCACCGCCGCGGGCGCCGGCCGCGGCCAGGACCGGTTCGCCTTCCGCCCCGGCGACATCGATCCCGGCTGGCACGCCCTCGCCGACGTCGAGATCCAGGCCTTTCACTTCTGGTCCGCGTCCCGCCTGCGCATCGCGGCGATCGACGCCGCGGGGAGCACCGTGACCTTCACCGGTCCCACCTGGACCGTGGAGCGCTATGGCGGCCTGCCCGCCGGCCATCGCTACCTCGCGATCAACGTGCGCGAGGCCCTCGACGATCCCGGCGAGTGGTATCTCGACCGCGCGACGGGCGAGCTCACCTACCTCCCGCTGCTCGGCGAGACGCCCGCGAACACCACGGTGATCGCGCCGCATCTCGAGACCGTGGTCCGGATCGCGGGCGATCTGCCGGCGCGGCGCTTCGTCCAGAACGTGGAGTTCGTCGGGCTCACCTTCGCTCACACGGCCTGGAACCTGCCGCCCGCGGGCCAGTCGTTCCCCCAGGCCGAGGTGCAGCTCCCCGCCGCGATCGAGGCGGTGGGGGCGCGCGGCGTGGCGATCGAGGGCTGCACCGTCCGCCACACCGGCGGGTACGCGATCGCCTTCGGCGCGGGCTGCCGCGACTGCCGCGTCCGCCGCTGCGACCTCGCCGACCTCGGCGCCGGCGGCGTGAAGCTCGGCACCGGCGGGGGGCCGCAGTCGTGGATGATCCGGGACTTCGATCCCGCGGATCCCGAGGCGGCGGCGGAGCGGCTCGAGGTCGAGCACTCCCGGATCGCCCACGGCGGGCGCCTCCACCCCGCCGGGATCGGCGTGTGGATCGGGCATGCCGCGCACTGCCGGGTGTCCTCCAACGACCTCCGGGACTTCTACTACACCGGCGTGAGCGTCGGCTGGACCTGGGGCTACGCCGAGCCGAGCCAGGCCCACCACAACGAGATCGCGTGGAACCGCATTGCGGACATCGGGCAGGGGGTGCTTTCCGATCTGGCGGGCGTCTACACGCTCGGCGTCTCGCCCGGGACGAGCGTCCACCACAACGTCATCCACGACGTCGACGCCTACGACTACGGCGGCTGGGGGCTCTACACCGACGAAGGGTCGACGGGGATCGCGATGACCCAGAACCTCGTCTACCGCACGAAGACCGGCGGATTCCACCAGCACTACGGCCGGGAGAACGTGATCGCCGACAACGTCTTTGCCGAGGCCAAGACCCAGCAGCTCCAGCGCTCGCGGGCCGAGGAGCATCTGTCGTTCACCTTCGAGCGCAACATCGTCTACTGGACGAACGAGAGCCCGCTCCTCGGGAGCGACTGGAGCGACGACCATTTCGTCCTCGACCGCAACCTCTACTGGAATCCTCGCTTCCCCGACGTCCGCTTCCCGGGCGGGCTCACCTTCGCCGCGTGGCGCGAGCAGCGGGGGCACGACCAGGAGTCGGTGATCGCCGATCCGCTCTTCCTCGATCCCGCCCACGACGACTTCCGTCTCGCCGCGGAATCCCCCGCGCTCGCTCTGGGCTTCGAGGCGTGGGACTACTTGAAGGCGGGCCTGATCCCCGAGCCGCGGCCAAGCGGCGATCTACCTTCCGTCCCCCCCGGTTTCCGCTGACAGGAGCTCGAGCGGCACGCGGGCGAGGTAGATCGCCGTCTTCCCCGCGTGGCTCGAGTAGTAGGAGACCCAGAGCTCCGCGCCGTGCACGAGGAGGCCGGGATAGCTCGTGTCGCCGCCGCTCGGGAGGCGCACCCCCGGCGTGAAGGTCCCGGCGAGGTCGAGGCGGCCGAGGATCGTGGCGTAGGTCCCGTCCGGACGGTAGTCGCGCGTTCCGAGGACCAGCGCGCCGTCCGGGAGCAGCGCAAGGTCGGGACCGCCGAGGCGGAGGCCGATCGATCGCCACGCCCAATCCCGGTAGGGCGGCGCCGCCCGCCCCACGTACCCCGCACGATCCCCGCCCTCGCGGCGCACGACGGCGACCGCCGTCTCGCCGGGGAGGAAGCGGATCGTGGTCTCGTTCGGCCGGCCGGCGACGGCGAACGTGGCGACGTGCTCCCAGGCGAGCCCGTCCGCGCTCGTCACGAGCTGGAGCCCCCATTCCTCGCTCGCCGGCTGGTAGACGACGCCCCAGGCGCGCTCGCCGTGCCAGGTGACCCGCCACAACCAGTCGCGCGGGCCCGCGACGCGGGGATCGATGCGGGCCGCCCGGGGCGCTTCGAACGCGGTCCCCGTCGCATCGGAGAACGCCACCTGCGGCGCCCGCGCCGCGAGGGTCCCCCCCTCGTACACCGATCCCCCCATCACGACCATCAGGCGCCCGTCCGGCGCGATCGAGAGCTTGGGGTCGCGCAGATCGACGCCCGCTGCGGCGATCACCGCCAGCGACTCCCAGGCCGTACCGTCGGAGGAAGCGATCACCCGCACGACCCCGTCCTCGCCCTCCTTCGCCGGCACGTGGCTGGGCGCCTCCCGGAACGCGACGAGGAAGCGGTCGCCGGAGCGGATCAGATCGGTGAAGGCGCAGTGCGGCGCCGCGTCCCAGATGCAGACGGAGCGGGTCTCGATCATCTCGTCCTTCGAAGCCGCGCCGAGCACTGCCCCGGCGGCGAGGAGGAGCGCGATCATCCTCCTCCCGCCGCGGGAGGCACGCGGCTCGCCTCCGCCGCTCCCTCGGCAATCCACACGTAGGAGTCGGCGGGGAGGCCCGTGTACGCCGCCTCCTCGCCCGACGGCCAGCGGATCTCGAGGCGATCGATCGCTTCCCGGCGCCCGAGCCCGAAGTGCACGAAAGGGGTGCTCGAGGAGCCGAACGCCCCGCCCGCGGTCACCTCGCGGTGGATGGCGACGTCGCCGGCCCGGAGGACCAGCCGCGCCCCCACGCCCATCCGGTTGCTCTTCACGCCCGTGAGCCCGACCGCCAGCCAGTGGTTCCGGTTCCCGAGCTCGTTCACGTAGAAGGCGTTCTCCCAGAGATCGCCGTGCACGAATCCCCCCTGGGGAGCGTACACGTCGAGGTCGCCGTCCATGTCGAAGTCGGCGAGCGTGATCCCGTGCCCCTTGCCGAGGTGGCCGAGGCCAGTGAAGCGCGTGAGATCCACGAACCGCCCGCCTCCCTCGTTCACGTAGAACGCGTTCGGCTCCAGGCGCGTCATCGAGGGATCGCCGGTCCCGAGGTAGAAGTCGAGGTCGCCGTCGTTGTCGAGGTCCCCGACGTTCGCCCCCATCGTGCCGTGCGGGTAGAGGAGCCCCGCCTCGAGCGAGCGATCGACGAACGTCCCGTCCCCCTCGTTCCGGTAGAGCTTCGTCGCGTAGGCGAACGTCTGACGGGTCGGCCGGTAGCCGTAGAGCATCGCCTGGAGCACGTGCGGGAAGGGCGAAAGCTTGGTCAGGAGGAGGTCGGGCCAGAGATCGCCGTCGAGGTCGGCGAGGAAGGCGACGTAGCCCGACCAGGGGTGGTCCTTCCCGTCGACTCCCGCGGCTGCCGCGACCTCCTCGAAGGTGCCGTCGCCGCGATTGTGGTACAGGCGGTTCCGCGTCCGCCAACTGTTGGCGAAGACGTCGGGCCATCCATCGAGGTCGTAGTCCCCCACCGCGAGGCCGATCGTCTGCGTGCCGGGCTCCTCCGCCAGGCCGCAGCGCGCGGTGGCGTCGGTGAAGGTCCCGTCGCCCTCGTTGTGATACAGGCGGTTCGTGGAGCCGTCGTTCGTGACGCCGTTGGACACCAGGAGGTCGAGGAATCCGTCGCGATCGAGGTCCGCCCACGCCTCCACGAACGACGAGCCGGGGTCGCCGAGTCCGGCGGCCTCCGTCACGTCCTCGAACGTCCCGTCGCCGCGGTTCCGGAAGAGGAGGTTCGGCGCCGGGCCGGTCCAGCCGTTGCGGCCGATGTAGAGGTCGCCGTCGCCGTCGTTGTCGTAGTCGGCGAACGTGGCGCCGAAGCCCGAGGGCACGTCGACGAGCCCCGCCGCCCGGGACACGTCGGTGAACCGATCGCCGTCGTTGCGATACAGGATGCTGTACGTGTCGCAGCCGCTCACGAAGAGGTCCAGGTCCCCGTCCCGATCGACGTCGCACCAGGCGCTCGGACCGGCGCCGTCGAGCTTGTTCACCCCGAGCTCCCGGGCCCGCTCCGCGAAGCCCAGGGTGCGCCGGTGCTCCTCGGTCACCGGCTCGACCCGCCGGGGCAGCCGGATCCCCTGGGCGAGGGAGCGCATCCAGTCCACGAACACGCCGGGCCGGACGGCGGCGCACGCCTCGAACAAGGGGCGGGCGGCCGCCTGCTCCCCGCGGCGGAGGTGCACGAACCCCAGGCTGAAGCGGGCGTCGTGGGCGAGCCCGGGCTCGAGGTCCGGCTGGGCGAGGAGCACCTCGTGCAGGCGGATCGCCCCCGCGAAGTCCCCCATGTCCCGGACGGCGAGGCCGAGGGCCAGGAGACCGTAGCGCCCCAGCGGCGAGTCGAGGGCGGAGGCGTCGAGGGTCCGCTCGAAGTACTGCTGGGCGATCTCCAGCACGACGAGGGAGCTCATGGGCGGCCGGTCGGGACGGCGGCCGAGGTCGAGGCGCACCTGGGAGCGCAGGAGCCACATCCCGTGCTCGGCGCAGATCGCCGCGAGCCCCGGGTGCGCGGCGACGATCTCGCCGACGAGCCGGTCCGCCTCCTGGAAGCGGTTGCGGTCGGCCTCCCAGCTCACCGCCGGCGTCCCCATGTCGAACCGCCGCGAGTAGGCGCGGGCCAGGCGCGCCAGCAGCGGATCGGCGGCCGCGAGCGGCGATCCGGCGGGATCCCGCGCGAGCTCGGCGACCGGCGAGGGCCCGGTGCTGCCGACCAGCCACTCCGCCAGCCGGCGCTCCAGGTCCTCGAGGCCGCCGTAGGTCTCCCGCAGCGAGCGGCGCAGCTCCTCCGCGGCGGCGGGGTCGTGGAGCTCCCCCGGCGCCGCGAAACGCTCCGCGAGCAGCCGCCGGGCGAGGAGGAAGGGCGGCTCGCGCCGCGCGAGCTCCTCGAGCACCGCCCGCGCTTCGGCGGCGGGGCCGGTGCGCAGGAGCAGGCGCGCGCGGTGGAACTCGACCTCCGGATGGCCCGGGCACAGCGTCCGGCAGCGCTCGAGCTCGGCGAGGGCCCGCGCCGCCTCGAAGCGCCGCGCGTGCTCCAGCCCCTGCTCGAGGTGCGTGGCGAACTCCAGGCGGTCGGCGGGCGCGAGCCGCTCCACGTCGCTCGCCGCCGGGAGGACCGGCTCGCCATCCCCGCACGCGGCGACCGTCAGGGCGACGAGGAGCGCGATCCAACCGGCGAGCCGCCGCGGGGTCATCGCGCCGCCTCCTCCGCCAGGCGGCCGTCGCACAGGGTGACGGCCCGCGTCGCGTACTCGAGGACGACCGGATCGTGCGAGGCGACGACGACGGTGAGCCCCCGCGTGCGGCTCAAGTCCCGCAGGATGCGGAACGTCGCGTGGGTCGCCCTCCGGTCGAGGTTTCCGGTCGGCTCGTCGGCGATGAGGCAGGCGGGGTGGTTCGCCAGCGCCCGTGCGATCGCCACCCGCTGCTTCTCGCCCCGCGAGAGCTGGCCCGGCAGGCGCGAGAGCTTCGCGCCGAGGCCGAGCTGCTCGAGCAGGGATCGGGCCCGGGCCGCGCCATCTCTGCTCCGCGCCAGGATCTGGGGCAGACGGACGTTGCCGAGCGCGTCCAGACCTCCCATGAGGAGGGCATCCTGGAACACGAAGCCGATCTCGCGGCTGCGCAGCCTCGAGAGCTGGCGCTCGGAGAGCTCGCCCAGCGAGCGATCGCGGAAATGCACGGTGCCCGCGCTCGGCCGATCCAGCCCGCCGAGGAGCTGGAGCAGGGTCGTCTTGCCGGAGCCCGAGGGACCGAGGACGGCGAGGTACTCCTGCTCGCGCACGTCGATGGTGACCCCCTCGAGGGCCGTGACGACCTCCGTCCGCAGAACGTACCGCCGGGTCAGCCCGCGAGCGCTCAGGAGCACGCGTCCCACCACGACGTCACTCCCCATGGCGCAAGGACGAGACGGGTCGGATGCGGGCCGCCCGCAGGGCCGGAACGAGGCTGCACAGCGCCCCGAGCACGACCGCGGCGCCCACGGCGCCCGTCTGGTCGAGGGCGGTGACGCGCAGGATGCGGCCGGCAGGCGCGAAGGGCAGCATGGCGCGGACGAGCCACTCCGCCGCGCCCCGCAGCCCGAGGAGGGCGGCGTTGCCGAGGAGGGCGCCGAAGAGGGTGAGGAGCCCGGTCTCGAGCATCACGATCGCCAGGAGCTGCCGCACGCCCCCCCCCATCGCGCGCAGGATGCCGAACTCCCGGGTCCGCTCGAAGACCGACATGAGCACGGTGTTCGTGAGCGACACGGCGGCGATCGCCACCGCGCAGACGCCGATGGTGAGCATCACGCTGCGCATCGAGTCGATGAGCCGCATCAAGGTGCTCTGGATCTGGGTCGTGGCGATCACCTGCACGGAGGGCAGCTCGTACATGTCCTCGACGAAGCGCCCGAGGGTGTCGAGGTCCTTCACGCGCACCCCCATCCCCGTCAGCTTGCCCTTCTTGTCGAAGCGCTTCTGGGCGGCGGCGAGGGGCAGGAAGATCGTGCCGTCGTCCTGGCTCCCGCTGCGCTCGAAGATGCCGACCACCCGCAGGGGCTCCCGCCACTCCGCGGCCCGGAATTCGTCGCCGACATCGAGCCCGAGGTTGCTCGCGGCCGTGAAGCCGAGCACGGTCTCGTCCGCGTCTCCCCCCGAGAACCAGCCGCCGCGCTGGAACTTGAGCCACGGCTTCATGACCAGGAACGTGTTCTCCACGCCGAGGTAGAAGCGGTGCTGGCGGCCCGTTTCGCCCGGCCGCGTCTGCATGAAGAACTTGGCGACGAACTCGACGAACGGATGGGACTCCACCTCCCAGGAGACCTGCTCGTCGATGTACATGGGGATCTCCCCGCCCTGCAGGAGCAGGGTCGCCGCCTCGTAGGGGCAGCCCTTGGCCGTGACCAGCACGTGGAACCCCAGGCCCGCCAGGCCCTCCTCGAGGGAGGAGCGATAGCCCCGATAGAAGCCGGCGATGCCGACGAGGATGGCGACGGCCACGGAGATCCCCGCCATGGTCAGCAGGGTCCGCGTGCGGCGCAGGCCGAGGTTGCGGAGCGCCCAGCGGAGGTAGAAACCCGTCGCCATGCCTGCCCGCCGCGCCGGAGCGATCATTCCTCCGGGAAGTCCAGCCCCTCGGCGAGGAGGGTCGGCCGGTCGTTGCGCAGCACGAGCCGTCCCGCGGCCCGGCATTCCCGGCCGGCGACCTCCGCCGGCAGGGCGAAGGCCGCGATGCTGACGTAGAGCTTCGCACCGCCCTCCTCGAGGACGCACCAGCAGCCGGCGGTCTGGCAGACGGACTCGACGCGCCCCCGCACGACGACGGCCTGCTCGAGGTGCTCCTCCACGGCCGCCGCGAGCGCCGAGACCGGGATCCCCGCCTCCGGGCGGAGGGGCGCGCCGAAGCGGCGGGCGCCGTCCCCGCAGGCGCCGAGGAGAAGCCCGGCGAGGAGGGCGCCGCCCAGGGCCCGCGGGCGGCGGGAGCGCACGGGTACGGCGGAAGCGGGCATCGGAGCGGGTGTTCCTCCAGGATGGGGCGGGGGAGCCGGGGCGGCGCCCGGCGCGCCGCCCGCCTTTCGTGGTACGCGACGGGCCGCGGTTTGGCAACGGCCCAGGGGCCGGGAGCGGAGCCGGGGCGCTACGATGGCATCGCCATGCCCGGCCCGGCGATCGTCCTCCTCTCGCTTTTCCCATCGCTCGTCCTCTCGCTCGCACCTGCCTCCCCGCGCCAGGAGGTCGCGGCCCCGCGGTGCGCCGAGTGCGGGGGCGCGGGCCTCCTCCCCTGCCCCGCGCACCGCGCCGCGGACCTCGATCCCGCGCGCCGCGCCACCTATTGCCGTACCGCCGCGGGCTGCGCGACCTGCGCCGGCGCCGAGTGGCTCGACTGCCCGGCCTGCGCGGGCGGCGCGGCGGAGGCCTGGCTGGCGGCGCGCGCGGCCGAGGCGCCCGCGGCCGCCGAGCGGGCGGCGGAGATCGAGAAGGAGCTCGGGCGGCCCCTGCGGATCGCGGAGAGCTCCCATTTCCTCCTCGTGTGCGAGCTCGCTCCCCGCAAGCTCGGCCGCACGAAGCTCGACGAGCACGGGCTCCTGCACGCCTGGCTCGATCGCCTGGAGTCGCTCTTCGCGGACTACTGCGCGTGCCTCGGCGCAAGGGAGGAGGAGTTCGGGGCGAGGTCCTGGGTGCTCCTGTGGCAGGAGCGCGCCGATCACGACGCGGCGGGCGAGGAGTACTGCGGCTGGACCTGGGAGCAGCCCTGGCTCTACCAGCGCGGCGCGCGGTCCCGCTTCTCGCTCCACGCCGGCGACAAGCGCTACCGCGACGACGCCGATCTCCACCGCACGGTCGTCCATCACGTCGTGCACGGCATCATGAACCAGCAGAAGCCGGCGGCCTGGACCGGGGACTCCCCCGACGCCTGGGCGGACGTCGGCCTCGCCCACTGGTTCGAGGATCGCCTCTTCGGCCGCGCGGACGTCGCCTGCGCGAGCGAGGTCGAGCCGGCGCTCCCCCGGGCGGACAAGTGGCGAGCCACGGTGCGCAAGCTCGCCGCCGCCGGCAAGGCCCCCCCCATCGAGGCGCTCGAGCCCAAGAAGACGGGCGAGCTCACCGGCGACGAGCACGCGCTCGCCTTCGCCTGGATCGACTTCCTGATGGCGACCGATCCGGCCCAGCTCAACGTCCTCCTCCAGCGCTTCCGCGCCCGCACCCCGATCCGCGACGCGATCCAGGAGATCTACGGCTGGAAGCTCCCCGCGCTCGACGCCGCCTGGCGGGCGTGGGTGCTCGCGAGCTACGCGGGGCGCTGATCTCCCACCAGCGCTCTCTCCGTGCCCGGCGGAGAAACCAGGGGGGCGCGGCTCACCCTCGCCGCAGCGCGTACCAGGCGATCCCGATCCACTCGTGGAGGGCGAGGGAGCTCTCGCGCAGGGCCTTGGCGGAGGGCAGGAAGTCGCGCAGCTCGGGGCGGGGCGCGACGCGGAAGCCGGTGGGCGCCGGCACGACCTCGAGGCCCTGGGCGGAAAAGCAGGCCGCGGCGCGGCGCATGTGCCAGGCGTGGGTGACGAGATGGATGCGGCGCACGCCCGCCGCCGCGAGCAGGGGGGCCGAGAGTGCGGCATTCTCCCACGTGTTCCGCGCCGAGGCCTCCACCCAGCGCACCGGCACGCCGAGCTCCTCCCGCAGGAGCTCCGCGACGAGCGCGGCGATCGCCGGCGCGCCGCGGCGCAGCGGGCCGCCGGTCACGAGCACCGGCTCCCCGGTGCGGTGGTGGAGGCGGGCGGCGTACCGGGCGCGCTCCAGCGACAGCGCGGCGAGCGTCACCCCACCGTACTCCGGCGCCCGGCTCTCCATGTCCGCGCCGAGGACCACGATCGCCGCGGCGTCTCCGCCCGGGGCGGCCGGATCGAGGGGCGGCGCGCACTCGAGCGAGCGCAGGAGGAGCGCCGCCACCGCCGGCACGCAGAGGAGCACGAGCAGGAGGAGCGCGCCGGTCGCCACGGCTCGCCCGGCCCGCCGCCGCCAGCGCGCGAGCAAGAGCCCCGCGGCGGCGAGGAGGAAGAGCGAAAGCGGCGGGACGACGAGGGTGCTCACCGGAGGTCGGCGTAGCCGGCCGCGCGCAGCTTGGCGGCGAGCTCCTCGTCGGGACCCTCGATCGCGCTCCCCGGGCGCTCGCCGGCCAGGAAGGAGGCGAGGGCCTCGCGCAGGAGCGCCGCCCGCCGGGGCTCGCGGGCGGCGAGGTCGGTCCGCTCGCCCGGATCCACCGCGAGGTCGAAGAGGAGGGCCCGATCGGTCGGCCGGTCGAGGATCAGCTTGTGGCGCGCGAGCCGGATCGAGCGGCCGATGTCGGGCTGGGCGTTGTTGTGGTCGGCCTCCGAGAAGAGCAGCCGCTCGGCGGGAAGCCGCACCGGGTTCCGCCACGCGAAGGAGAGGTCCACTCCGTCCACCTCTTCCGGCACGGGGAGGCCGAGCAGCCCGAGGATCGTGGGGGCGACGTCCACGAGGCCGCTGGGAGCGTCGTATGTCCGCCCGGCGGGAACGCCGGGGCCGGCCAGCACGAGGGGGATCGCCAAGAGCTCCTGGAAGTGGGTGCGCCCGTGGAGGAGCGAGCCGTGCTCGAGGAACTCCTCGCCGTGGTCCGAGGTCAGCACGACGAGGGCGCGCTCGGACCGCCCGCTCTCCTCCAAATAGGCGAAGAGCCGGGCGAGCTGGTCGTCGAGCTCGGCGATCTCGGCGTCGTAGAGCTGGCGCAGGTGGTCCACGTCGGCGGCGGAGAGCGGCGCGCGCCGGGACCGGAACGCGAGGAGCTGGCGCGTCGTGCCGTCGACGGGCCCGGCGTAGGGCCCGACGAATCGCTCCCGATACTCCGGCGCCGGCGTGTAGTCCGTGTGGACGTCGTAGTAGTGGAGGAACAGGAAGAGCGGCGCGTCGCCCGCCTCGCGCAGCCAGCGGAGGCCGCGATCGGTCACTTCCCCCCCCGCGTTGCGGCTCCCGGCGGCGGGGTTCCGCGGATCGACCCACTCCGAGACCTCCGCGAAGGAATCGAAGCCGGTGCCCAACCCGTAGCGCGCCGCGACGTTGATCGAGTTCACGACGGCCCGGGTCCGCCAGCCGCGCTCCCGTAGGAGGCCGGCCAGGGTCGGGACGCCGTCGCGGAGGGTGTTCACGACGTCCTTCACCCCATGGCGGCTCGGGTACATCCCGGTGAGCAGGCTCGCGTGGGAGGGGAGCGTCCAGGGGGAGGAGGCCGCCACGTCCGTGAACCGCACCCCGGAGGCGGCCAGGGCGTCGATCGCCGGCGAGGTAGGCCGATCGTGCCCGTAGCATCCGAGGTGGTCGGGCCGCAGGGTGTCGATCGAAATGAGCACCACGGTGTCGGCGCGGGGCGACTCGTTCCCGTCGCAGGCCGCCGCGAGGGCCGCGACAGCGGGGAGGAGCGACCGTAGGATGCGGCGCCCGCGGGCGGTGGCGAGGAGGGGCTTCACCATGGCGGCGCGGAGGTCGCGGCGCTCGGACCGGGGCGCCGCGACCTCCGGCGAGAAGACTGTAGCCCCTCGTCCCCGCCGCGGCCAGCATTCGCGCCTCCGGCGTGCGCCTGGTGACCACTCCGTCCCCCCCTCCCGCTCCGCTCACGAGCTCCCGCGTGCTCCGCCTCTGGTGGCCGCTCGCCGCGAGCTGGCTCCTCATGGGAGCGGAGATGCCGGTCTTCGCCGCCTTCGTGGCGCGGATGGCGGACGAGAGGATCCACCTCGCCGCCTACAGCTCGATCGTGTTCCCCGTGTCGCTGGTGATCGAGGCCCCGATCATCATGCTGCTCGCCGCCTCCACCGCGCTCTCCACCGACCGCGCGAGCTACCGGCGGCTCCGGCGGTTCATGAACGTCGCGGGGGCGACCCTGACGGCGGTCCACGTCCTCGTCGCCTTCACCCCGCTCTTCGACGTCGTCGCCACGAGGATCCTCGATGCCCCCCGCGAGGTCGTCGAGCCGGCGCGCCTCGGGCTGCGCGTCATGACCCCCTGGACGTGGTCGATCGCCCATCGCCGCTTCCAGCAGGGCGTCTTCATCCGGTTCGAGCGCGCGCGGGCGGTGGTGGCGGGCACCGGCGTGCGGCTCGGGACGAACGTGCTCGTGTTCACGATCGGCCGGCTCTGCACGCCCTTCTCGGGCATCGTGCTGGGATCGGCGGCCGTGGCGAGCAGCGTGGTGGCCGAGGCGTTCTTCGCCGGCTGGTGCGTGCGGCCGATCGTGCGCCGCGAGCTGCCGGCGCCCTCCCCCGGCGCGCGACCCCTCACCCGGGGCGCCTTCGCCCGCTTCTACCTCCCCCTCGCCCTCACCCCGCTGCTCATGCTCCTCGTCCAGCCCCTGGGCGCGGCGGCCATGACCCGCATGCCCCGCGCCCTCGACTCGCTCGCCGCATGGCCGGCGGTCTCCGGCCTCGTGTTCCTGACCCGCAGCGCCGGATTCGCGCTGAACGAGGTGGTGGTGACCCTCCTCGCTCTGCCGGGCGCGGCGAGCGTGCTGCGGCGATTCGCCTTCCGGCTCGGCGCGATCTCCATGGCCGCGCTCGCCCTCCTCGCCGTGCCGCCGATCGCCCATTTCTGGCTCGCCGGCGTCACCGACCTCGATCCCGAGCTCGCCCGGCTCGGCGCCTCGGCACTCGTCCTCGCGTTGCTCATGCCGGGCTATCAGGCGGTGCAGAGCTGGCACCAGGGGGCCCTCGTCCACGCGCGGCGCACGGCGGCCATCACCGAGGCGGTCGCGCTCCATCTCGTCGTGAGCGCCGCCATCCTCGCCGCGGGGGCCGCGACCGGAGGGTTCCCGGGGATCCACGTCGCCATCGCCGCCTTCACCGCCGGCGGACTGCTCCAGACGCTGTGGCTCGCGTGGCGGAGCCGGGCGGTGATCCGGAAGCTCGCGGGCCCGCCGGAGTAGAATCCGGGCCATGGCCCGCCTGGCGCTGGCCGCGGCGCTCCTCTTCGCCGCCGCGACCCTCGTCGTGCTTCTCGTGCTCTCCGGACGCGACGAGGAGGGTCCACCCGCGGTTCCGGCCGTGCCGGAGGGCACGACCCGGGGCGCCCCGGCGCCGCCGATCGCCGGCGCGGAGGCCCCGCCGGAGCCCGCCGCGCGGACGGAGCTCGGCGGTAGCCTCCCCGACGCCGCCCCGGAGGGTGCGCGCCAGCCGGGGCCCGTCCCGGGGACGACCGTCGTCGTCGTGCACGGCCGGGTGCTCGACGTCAACGGGGAGCCCCTCGCCGGCGTGCCCGTCGCCTCCGGTGCCGCGCCGCGCCGGCCGCTGGCGGAGACGGACGCCGAAGGGCGCTTCGCCGTCGAGTTGCCCCTCATCGGCGGCCAGGGCGAGCTGACGGTCATCGCGGGCCGCTACGCGGCGGTGCGCGACTGCCAGGTGCGGGCGGAGGAGAGCGGCCTCGAGGCGATCCTCGTCGCGGCGGCGGCCATCGACCTCGGAGGGCTCGTCGTGGATGCGGGTGGCGTGGCCGTCGCCGGAGCGGGCGTCACGATCGCGTTTCACTACGACGACCTGCACGGCTTTCCCCTCCCCCTCGACCGGTCCCTCTCCCCGCGCTGGCTGTGGATGGCGTGGGACGTGACCACCGACGGCGAGGGACGCTTCCGCATCGAGCGCGCTCCGTCCGTCCCGGAGGCCACGATCCAGGCCCACCACGATCAGCAGGGATACGCCCAACTGCCTCTCCCGGCGACCTCTCGCCAAGATCTCCTCTTCACGCTCACTCGCCGACCCGGGCCGCCGGGCAGGATCGAAGGAGTCGTGCTGCTCCCCGACGGTACGCCCGCTGCCGGCGCGACCGTCGCGTGCGGCTCGCTCGCGACCACGAGCGGGCCCGATGGACGCTTCTCATTCTCCCTCGGGCGGGAGGTCCCCGAGGAACTCGCCCTTTCCGCGTCCGCCGAAGGCCATGGCACCGTCGTGCGCCCCCGCTTCGGCGTGCTCGTGCGCGAGTGGTGGCCCGATCCGCCGCCCCCCGCCACCCTCGTCCTCGGCGTAGCTCCGCTCGAGATCGCCGGACGCGTGGAAGATGCGGAGGGTCAGCCCCTCGCAAACTGGAGGGTATACCTGCACGACGAGACGCGCCTGGACGAGACGACTGTGGCGCGAATCGCCGAGAAGCTCGCCGGCGGGCAGATCGAGTCGACCACCGACGGGGAGGGAGCCTTCCGCCTCACCGGCCTTCTGGATCGCGATTACGTCCTGCGCGCCTACGACCCGCGCACCCTGCTGTCGGTCCAGAGCCCCCCGATCCGCGCCGGGACGCCGGACGCACGGATCGTCGTCCCGGCCGGCGGGACCATGGACCTCCTCCGCGGCGTGGTCGTGGCGCGCGACCGGTCCGCGGTCGCCGGCGTGCGGGTCCGGGTGGAGATGGTCCGTAGAGAGTTCTCTCCCCGCACCCAGTTCTTCGTGACTGGAGCAGAGGCGTTCACCGACGAGCAGGGCACCTTCGTCCTTCGCGACGTCCCGCGCACTATGGTCGGCCTCGAGGTGAGCGGCCCGCGCATCATGCCGCTTCGACGCCCGGTGGACCCCGCCGGGGCGACCGGTCCGCTCGTGATCGAGGTGGCCCGGCGTTGTCACTTTCGCCTCCATCCGCGGGGAAGTCCTTCGGCCGAGGCACGGATCGAGCTCCTCGACGCGCGCAACGAAGCGCTCCTCCTCTACCGGTTCGATGCAGGGACCTGGCGCGCGGCGAGTCAGCCCGACCTCGCCGAGGCGGCGACCGGCGTGCACTCCGTCGCCGAGGACGCCGTCACCCTCCGCGTGCTGCGCCGGACCGGCCAGTCCGCCCCGTGGGAGGAAACCTCACGCCGCCCGATCGTCCTCGACCCGAACCGCGTCAACGAGATCGAGGTCGAACTTCCGTAGGGCGGAACCGGAACGCTCCTGGTTGCGTCCATCGCCCCTCGAGGGGATAGTTCTGGCCCCCCGCGCCCGGCTCCCGCGCCCCCCACCGCACCATGACCCACTCCCCCCCACCCAACCTGGAGACCCTGACCGCCGAGCTCGACCTCGCCCTCGCGAGCGAGGGAGCGCCGGCCCGAGCCCGCGGCGAAGACGGTCTCTACAGCGCGACCGTCGCCGGCCGGAGCGGCGACGCCGTGATCGTCGAGCTCTCCCCTCGCGTCCAGGGGATGGTGCCCGCCGCGGAGTTCGACGCGATCCCCGCCGCGGGGACGATCCTGCGCGTCGCCCTGCGCGGCCAGGAGGAGGGGCTCTGGGTCTTCTCGCTCCGCGAGGCGCGCGCGGTCGCCGCGTGGACGGAGATGGCGGTCGGCTCGCTCGTGAAGGCGACCGTCGTCGGCCTGAACAAGGGCGGCCTCGAGTGCAAGGTGGGCAGCATCCGCGCCTTCCTGCCCGCCTCCCAGGTAGCGCTCGGCCACGTCGAGGACCTCGCGAGCTTCGGCGGCCAGACGATGATCTGCGAGGTGCTGGAGATCGACCGCGGCAAGAAGCGCGTCGTCGTCTCGCGGCGCGCGGTGCTCGAGGAGGAGCGGCGCCAGGCCCGCGCCGAGGCGGCCGAGACGATCGTCCCGGGCGCCGTGCTGCGCGGCAAGGTCGCCCGCCTCGAGTCTTACGGCGCCTTCGTGGAGCTCGCTGGCGGCATCGAGGGGCTACTCCACGTCTCTAACATCTCCCACCAGCGCGTCGGCCGCGCCGAGGAGGTGCTGAAGGCCGGCGACGACGTCGAGGTCATGGTGCTCGAGGTGAAGGAGGGCGGGAAGCGCATCGGGCTGGGCATGAAGCAGCTCCAGCCCGATCCCTGGGCGACGATCGCCGATCGCCTGCACGAGGACGCCGTCGTCGCGGGCGTCGTGCGCCGCATCGCCGATTTCGGGGCCTTCGTGGAGGTCGAGCCGGGCGTCGAGGGCCTCGTGCACGTCTCCCAGCTCGACACCGGGCGCGTGCCCCGCCCGCGCGAGGTCCTCAAGGAGGGGCAGGAGCTCACGGTGCGCGTGCTGTCCGTCGATCCCCTTGCCCGGCGCCTCTCGCTCTCGCGCCTGGACGCGCGCGGGGCGGTGATCGGCTCCGAGGAGGCCGCTGCGGCCGGCGACGTCGATGCCGTGCTCGACGAGGGACGCGCCGGGGGCCCGATCGGCACGAACCTCGGCGCCCTCTTCAAGAAGGCGCTGGCCGAGAAGAGCCGGCGGCCGGGGTAGAGACTTGCCGGCCGGCCGCCCCCGCCCTATCGTCCGCTCGCCCCGCCGCCGCCATGAACCTCTTCTGCCGGATCCTCGGACACACCTGGGTGCAAGAGACCGAGGCGCCCGAACCGCGCTGGAACACGACCAAGGACGGCCACATCCTCGCCCCGACCTACGGCGAGAAGGACGTCCGCCACTTCGACGTCTGCCGCCGCTGCGGTTTCCGCCGCGGCGCCGCGCCGCGCCGCCACGACGCGGACCGGCCGCCGAGCAACGCCTGACGGCAGGGGCCTGCGGTCGGACGGGGGGCGAGCCGGGAAACGCTTTCCGCCGGGAGGCGTCGCGCCGCGCCGGCTTTCCCCGCGCGGCGGCTTCCGCGATTCCGCATCGTCGGGGAGACTGGAAGGTGCCGTGCTCGAAGCCCTCGCCAACGCCCTCTGGGCCCCCGCCACCTACTTCAAGCTCCTCTTGATCGGAGTCACCTATCCCCTGTGGTGGCCCGTCCTCAAGCTGATGTGGGCGGAGACGAAGGGAGCGTTCGAGCTGATCGACGCACGGGCGGGCGACCTGCGCCAGGTCGTGCATCGCGCGCCCGGCGAGGATCCGTGGTTCCACATCCCTCGCCCGCCGCGCCGCCGCATCGGGGGCGCGACCGCCGCCCGCGCCGCTCCGTCCCGCCCGGCCCCCCACCGTCCCGGCGCCCTCCGGCCCGCCCCCGCCCGGGCCGCCGGACCGCGCCGGCGCGGGTTCTGATCCCGGAGCGGAACGCCTCCAGGCCCGGCGCGCGCGCGGTCGAGAAGGAGCCGCCCGCCGATCTCGCCGGCGGGCCCGCCGGCCGTGGAGCTCCCGCCTCTCGAGTACCTCGTCCTCGCCGCCGCGGCCCCGCTGTGG
>JBFMCU010000043.1:0-9531 GCA_040754415.1 Planctomycetota bacterium | reverse complement strand
CGCACGTCGCGACGAGGAGGAGGATCCAGCCGGCGAGCCAGCCGAGATCCACGGCCCGGGGGCCGACGAGGCGGTCGGCGAGGCGCGCCAGGCCGAAGACGAGGGCCGCCGCCGCCAGGGCGAGGGCGGCGAAGAAGATCTCGTCGTGGGGCGTGTGGCTCCGCGCACCGGGCACGATCGCCAGCACCGCGGCCACCAGGCCCGCGGCGAGCGCCGTTGCGGCGGCGATCGCCGCGAGCATCGCGACCCCACCGCCGAGGAGCCGGCCGAGCGATGCCTCCCCCCGCCGGAGCGCTGCCGCCGTCGCGAAGAGGGCGAGGAGGCTGGCGAGGGCGAGCTCTGGCCAGCGCCAGGCCGGGGAATGGCGGACGAGGCGGGAGCCGACCGCGTCGAAGTAGACGAGCTCGCCGGCCGGCCGCGGCGCGCCGAGATCGAGCTCCCCCAGGCGCCGCGCCAGGGCGAGCATCGTCTCGCCGTGGTGCTGCACGCTCGCCGGATCGAGGTTCTCGACCGTGTCGAGGGCGGTGTGGTAGGCCTCGTACCCGCCGATGAAGGCGAAGTTCAGCCCCGGGACCCCGCGCTCGCGGAACACGGTGAAGTCCGAGTCGTTCGGCATCCGCCGGTAGACGGCGGCCATCATCGAGGCGCCGACGGGATGGGGCGCGGCCTCCGCCCACTCCGCGACGAGCCACCCGGAGGGCTCGCTCGTCTCGAACATGAGCACCGGCCCGCGCGAGCCGCGCCCCTCGAAGTTGAGGACGGCGTCGATCTCCGCGCACCATGGGTGCTCCAGAAACGCCCGCGCGCCGCAGAGCCCGCGTTCCTCGGCGTCGGTGATCACCACGAGGAGGTCGTTCTTGAGCGGCGGGCCCGTGCCGAGGGCGCGCAGCGTCTCGAGGATCGCCGCGACCGCCGCCCCGTCGTCGCCGGCCCCGCAGGAGACGGGGGGCTCGTCCCCGTTCCGCGCCGGCCGCGAGTCGTGGTGCGCCACCAGGGCGATCGCGCCGGTCGGATCGCGGCCGGGGAGCCGGGCGAGGACGTTCACGAGCGGCGTCTCGGGGGCGAACGGGAGGGGCGCGGTCTGCGTCTCGACCGCCAGCCCGGCGGCGGCGAGCTCCCTCTGGAGGTACGCGCGCACCGCCGCGTTCTCCGGCGAGCCCGTCGGATGCGGCGCCCGGGCGATCTCTCGCAGATGGACGAGCGCCCGCTCTGCCGCGAACTCCCCCGCCGGTGCGCTGGCGGGGAAGGGCCGCGGCGTGGGAGGCACGAGCCCGGCGGCGGCGGCCGCCAGCAGAAGGGCGAGCGAGAGCCACGCGAGGCCGTCGGGCCGGGCCGGCGGATGCCCCGAGCGCGGGGCTGCGCGGGACGGATGGGGCGGGGGAGAGTCCACGGCGGAGCGAAGGCGGGGAAGCACGAGTGAACACCGCCGCGAGCCGCAAAGCCAGGCTCGCTCGTGCGGCACCGTCCGCGGTTCCCGATGCTGGCATCCCCGAGCGGATCCCGGACCTCCGGGGAGCCTCCGCCGGAGAGCGAGGGAGACCATGCGCCAGGGCACACTCGTCCTCGACGTGGGGATCGGTACAGCTCTCCTGGGAGGAGCGATCGGCTGGACGCTCGCTCCGAGCTGGGACCGGGGGATGCCATCGAGCGCCTTTCCCGTCGCCGGACGCGAGCCCCTCCGCGACACCGTCTCCGCGGGGACGGCGGTCCGTCCGGCGCCCTCGTCCGCCGCCTCCGCGGCCCCGGATCGCGCGCCCGCCGATCGCGGCCGCCAACCGATGGACCTGATCGGCGAGGAGCTCCGCGCCTATGCCCGGGCCGAGATCTCTCGCGGCTGGGCGAGCCAGACGGATGCGTCGCTCCCCGACGAGCTCCTTCAGGAAGGTCTGGAGGGCTTCGAGAAGGCCGTGCTGCTCGCCCCCGAGGAGATCGGCAAGCATCTCGCGCGCCGGGAGGCCGAGTACGCCGCCGCGCGCGAGCGGGGAGAGGCGTTCGTCCTCTTCGTCGATCTCGATCAGGGTCGAGGCCCCCTTCCCGACCTCGTCGCCGACGAGGAGCGCTTCGGGGCCCTTTTCGCCGCGCAGACGGCGGGTCCGACGCTCGACGGGACCGCCTCCACCGACGAGCTGCTCGACGGGCTCGTCGACGGCACGACGCTCGTCTTCGGCCCGGGCGCGCACCGGGTGGATTTCCAGAGGCTCCTCGACCGGCAGGGGCCCTTTCCGCGGGACGTGACGGTCGCCGGCGCGGGGCGTTCCACGACGCTGCTCCTGTCGTTGAGCGATCTCAGCGTGCGCAGTCCGTTGCGGAACCTCACCTTCCGCGACTGCACGATCTTCACCAACGGCGACGCGATGTTCGATCTGCGCAGGGACGGGGCGGTTCTGCGCTTCGAGCGGGTCCATCTGATCGGATTCGATGGGGGGCAGGGAGGCTCGTCCCTGTTTGCATTGCAGGGGTGCGCGCTCCTCTTGACGGACTGCATCATCGAAGGCGGATACGGCGGGTTTCCCGGCCACTGCCAGCTCTTCGACGTGCGCACCGACGCCCATCTCGCCCGCTTCGAGAGGTGCGACCTGATCCGGATTCTGATCGGTCCCGCCCGCTTGAGGCCCGGCGCCACCGTCCTCTTCACGGGCTGCCGCCTCGTCGATCTGCTCGACCGTCCGGAGGCCTTCGCCAGCCCCCGGCCGGGGCTCTCCTTCGATCGCTCTTCGATCTCGTTCTTCGATCGGAGCGTGGGCGATCCGCCGGCGAAGCGGCTGGAGGACCGGTTTCCCGGCTGGAACCTTCCCCGCGACCGATAGGGGCGCGATCGGCATCGGAGATGCCGCCGGCGCTCGGGACGCTGTCTCCGACGGCGACGCGGCGGAGTTGTCAGTACTTCACCCGCAGCTCCGCGAACCGCGCGCGCATCGCTTGGCCGAAGATGCCGACGCGGCCGGCGAGCTCCGCGCCGCCCTCGTCGGCGCCCAGCGACGCGCCGTTCACGAAGAACTCGACGCGCCCCGGCTGCACCTCGAGCGCGAGGGCGATCGGCCCGTTCCCCTCCGGGAGCGCGAGCGGGAAGCGCATCGTGAGCTCCGGCACGCCCGCCACGAACTCGACCCGCCCGGCGTAGCCGAGGGAGGGGAGGAGGGCGAAGAGGCGCTCGCCGGTCGCCGGGTTCGCGCCGTAGACCAGGCCGAAGATCGGCGCCTCGACCGCCTCGCCGGGCTCCACGACGACCTCGTAGCGGAAGGCGGGCGGCGGCTCCGCGCGCGCAACGCAGAAGACGAGGCCCGCCGTGTCGAGCGCGATCGCGCCGTCCGCCGCCGTCCAGTCGTCGCCGTGGTGCCAGGCCTCGAGCCCCGGCTCGACCGCGAGGCGCCGCCAGCGGCGCAGGTCGACCTCCGGCGCGAGCTCGCGGGCGAGGGCGGCGAGCGTCCCGTCGCTCCCCTTCACCGCCTGGGCGGTGGCGAGGATCTGCGCGGCGTTCCGGGGGAGGCCCGCGTCCGCCCAGGCCCGGGCCGCGGCGGAAGCGGCGGCGGTCAACGCGGCGTCGGCGGCGGCGAGGTCGGCGGCGATCTTCGCGTCCACGGCGGCGATCCCCGCCGCGGCGAGCGCGAGCACTTCCCCCGCCGTCTTCCCCGCGAAGCCCGGAATCTCCGCCGCCGGATCGTCGATCCCCCGCGCCCGCTCGGCGAGCCGCCGCCAGGAGTAAAGGGCGCCGTCGGCCTCTCCGGCGGCGGCGCGCGCCGCCGCGAGCTCGGCGAGGGCCACGGCATCGCCCGGGCGCTTGCGCAGTGCCCAGCGGTAGCTCTCGATCGCCGCCGCGAGCTTCTTGTGGGTCGTCTGACGCCGCCCGCGCTCGATCAGGACGTCGGCCTGCTCCGCGCCGCCGAAGTGGATCGCCGCGAGCGCGCGGATCCAGCGCGCGAAAAGGGCGGCGAAATCCCCGAGGCTCGCGACGCCCTCCACCTTGGCCTTCGTGACGAAGTGCTCGACGAAGCGCCCCTTCACGTCGTGCTGGCCCCCGCCCTTGTAGGTCTGCTGGAAGGCGCGGTAGATCGGGAGGTAGACGCGCTCCGCGGACTCGTCCTCGTAGTTGTGGCAGAAGTAGACGAGGCCCCAGCCGACGGGGTAGTACTCGCCCGGGTACGAGCCGTCCGCGAAGTGGGTGATCACCTGCTCGACGGTGGGCGAGCCCTCCTCCAGGGCCGCGAGCAGGCCCTTCAGGCGGCCGTCGGGGATCCCGTTGAAGGCCACCGTGCCCCCCGGCTGCAGGCGCGCCCCCTCGAAGTAGGAGGCGGTGCCCTCGTTCAGCCAGGTCGGGATCGGGTTCGGCCAGACGGCGTGGGTGAACTGGTGGGACGCCTCGTGGAAGAGCGTCGACCACAGCGCCGCGAGGGGGGCCGGGTGCCGCTCCGTCCGCGGATCGTAGGTGGTGACGCTGTTCTCGAGGGGGCGGTAGAAGCCCTTGACCGTCTCCGCGACGTCCTCGTGCGCGTCGAAGTCCGCCCGGGAGCGGTAGACGTGGATCACGCAGCGCCGCATCGTCCCCCCGCGCTCCTTGTAGTCGAAGACCTGGCGGTAGAAGGAGTTCATCTGCTCCATCGCGTCGGAGATCGCCTGGGCCATCTCGAAGCCCATGTTCGTCCGCACCGTGTAGTAGGTGCCCTTGACCTCGTAGGCGTCCTCCCAATCGGCGTGCTGGGCGTCGAGGCGGGCCAGCTCGCGGGCCGATCGCCGCTCCGCCGCCCGCGCCGGCACGTCGAGGCCGGTGGCGAGGAGGAGTTCGACCGCCTTCTCCCTGGCGTAGATCTTCTCCAACCGCTCCGCGGCGCCCGCCGCGAAGCGCGTGCCCTTGCACTGCCCGAGGAGGTCGACGGCGTTCGCGTAGAGCTTCTTCCCCTCGCAGACCTTGGCGATCTTGAAGAGGTTCTCGGCGTAGCCGGCGAGGAGGGCGTCGGCGCCGGCCGCCGGCCGTGCGACGGACGCGCTGGTCTCCGCGATCCGCTTGGCGAGCGCGGCGTCTGCGGGCGCCGCCTCGCGGGCGAGCCCGAGGTACCAGAGGCCGAGGTCGGGCTCGCCGGCGGCGAGCGCGGCCATTCCGGCGGCCTCCAGGCGGCCGGGATCCTCCGGGGCCTCCTCCAGGGCCCGCTCCGCGGCGGCGAGGGCCTCCGCCTCGCCGTCGCGCGGGACGGGCCATGCGGCGCCGGCGAGAGCGAGGAGAATCGGGAAGGAGACGCGACGGGCGGGGAAGGCGGACGGCGGGCGCATGGGAGCGACGATACGGCGTCAGACACCTTTTTGCACATCCGGGGGGCTGCCCCCCGGATGTGCAAAAAGGTGTCTGACGCCGTATCGTCGGCGCCGTATCGTCTCCGGGCCCCGCCGCCGTGAAGAAGGTTCAGCTCCTCCCCAACCTGATCACCCTGGCGAACGCCTTCTGCGGGCTGCTCGCCCTCGCCAAGGCGATCGACGCCCTGGCGTTCCACGGGACGGATCCCCTGGCCTTCTACGAGCGGATGGAGTCGGCGTGCTTCCTCGTGTTCCTGGGGATGGTGTTCGACAGCCTCGACGGGCTCGTGGCGCGCGTGGCGCGGGCCTACAGCGACTTCGGGGCCCAGCTCGACTCCTTCGCCGACGCACTGACCTTCGGCGTCGTGCCCGCCATGCTCGCCAAGGTCTTGATCGAGCACGAGAGCGAGGTCACCGGGTACGCGGGCCACCCGCGGCTGCACTTCCTGGCGGCCGCGGCCTTCGCCCTCATGGCGATCCTGCGCCTCGTGCGTTTCACGCTCGAGGCCGAGCCCGAGAAAGAGGCCCACGCGACCTTTCGCGGGCTGCCCTCGCCCGGCGCGGCGGGGGCGGTGGCCTCCGTGATCTGGCTCTATCTCATCCTGCGCCGGCCCGAGCTCGAGCAGACGGAGGGCACGCCGACTCCGCTCCACCGCGTCCTGCGCTGGATGGAGACGGTCGAGTGGGGGCCGATCCTCGACTGGGTGCCGGTGGCGCTCGTCTGCCTCCTGCCGATCCTCGGGCTCCTCATGGTGAGCCGCGTGCGCTACGTGCACCCGATCCTCCTCGTCTTCGGCGGCCACGGGCAGTTCTTCACCCTGGTGGCGGTCGTCTTCGCGGTCTTCCTCTTCTACCTGGCCCCCGTTCCGTTCCTCTTCCTCCTCTTCAACGGCTTCGCGGCGGTCGGTCTCTTGGTTCCGCTCGTGCGCCGGGGGGTGCGCGGCGCGCCGCCCCCGGCGGAGGAAGGTGCCTGAGCGGTGGTCGAGGTCCTGATCGCCCTGGGCGCCAACCTCGGCCGCCGCCGGGAGAGCCTGGAGCAGGCGGTGGCCGCCCTCGCCGGGGCGGCGGGCTTCGAGGTCCTCGCCGTTTCGCCGTGGATCGAGACCCTCCCCGTCGGCGGGCCCCCCGGGCAGCCCCCGTACCTGAACGGCGCCCTGCGGGGGCGCACGACCCTCTCCGCCGCCGCGCTCCTCGCGCTCCTCCGCACGATCGAGGCCGCCGCCGGGCGCGACCGCGCGCGCGAGGAGCGCTGGGGCCCGCGGACCCTCGACCTCGACCTGCTCTTCTACGGGGAGGAGGAGATCGCCCGCTCCGACCTCGTCGTGCCCCACCCCCGGCTCGAGGATCGGGCCTTCGTGCTCGCGCCCCTCGCCCACCTCGTGCCCGACAAGTGCCTGCCCCGTTGCCGGCGGACGGTGCGCGAGCGGCTGGCGGAGCTCCTGGCCGCGTCCCCTCCCGCCGCCCCGCGATGAGCGCGCCGCGGGAAGGACCGGGGATCGTGCGCCTCGCGGATCCCGCCGCCGCGGCGCGGTGGTCGGCGGCGGAGCGGGTCGCCGGCCGCACGATCGGCTTCGTGCCCACGATGGGCGCCCTCCACGAGGGCCATCTCACCCTCGTCCGCCGCGCCGCCGCCGAGAACGACGTCGCCTGCGCGAGCGTGTTCGTGAATCCGCTCCAGTTCGACGATCCCGCCGACCTCGCCCGCTATCCGCGCGACTTCGCGGGAGACGCGGGGCTGCTCGAGGGAGCGGGCTGCGCCATGGTCTTCACGGGGACGCTGGCGGGGTTCTTCCCCGGGGCGGCGGATCCGGCGGCGATCCGGCGCCGCGACCCCGGCCCCGCCGCGGCCGGGCTCGAGGGCGCCTGCCGCCCGGGGCACTTCGCCGGCGTCGTCACGATCGTCGAGCGCCTCTTCGCCGCGGTTCGCCCGCGGGCCGCCTACTTCGGGGAGAAGGACTTCCAGCAGTGCCTCGTCGTGCGCGACCTCGCCCGCTCGCTCGGGTACCCGGAGATCGTGCTCTGCCCCACGTCGCGGGATCCCGACGGGCTCGCGCGCTCCTCCCGCAACGCCTTCCTGGGCGCCGCGGAGCGGGCGCGGGCCCTCGCCCTCTCCCGCGCCCTCTTCGCGGCGCGCGCGGCGTGGGCCCGCGGGCTGCGCGACGCCGGGGAGCTCGAGGCCCTCCTGCGCGCCCGTCTGGCGGAGCCGGGGATCGAGATCGAGTACGCCGCGGTGCGCGATCCCGCGCGCTGGTCGGCGGACCCGCCGCCGGGAAGGCTCGCGCAGGCGCGGGCCCTCGTCGCCGCCCGCGTGGGACGAGTGCGGCTGATCGACAACCTCGCCCTCGACGAGCCGGATCCGGCCGGGGAGGCGGCGGGATGACTCCCCGGAGCCCCCGGGCGGCGGAGGAGGTGCGCCGGCTCGCTCCGGCCAAGGTGAACCTGGGGCTCGAGGTGCGCGGCCGGCGGCCCGACGGCTACCACGAGATCGACACCACGATCCTCGCCCTGGACCTCGCCGACGAGGTCTCCATCCGCGGCGGGGCGGGGATGCCGGGGATCTCCCTCGCCCTCGCGGGGCCGGCGCTCTCCCCGGACGTGCCCGGCGGGGCGGAGAACCTCGCCTGGCGGGCGGCGGAGCACGTTCTCGCCCTCGCCCGGGCGGCGGGGAGCCCCGCCGCGCCCCGGCGGCTCGAGATCCGCCTCGTGAAGCGCATTCCGGCCCGGGCGGGGCTCGGGGGAGGCAGCTCGGACGCCGCCGCGGCCCTCGGCGCCGCCGCGGAGCTCCTCGGCCTCGAGCTCGCCCCGGAGGCGGCCCTCGCCGCGCTCGCCGCCCTCGGCAGCGACTGCCCGTTCTTCCACGCCGCCCGCGCGACCGGGCTGGCCCGCTGCACCGGCCGCGGGGAGATCGTCGCGCCGATCGCGGGCCGGAGCTTCCCGTGGTGGATCGCCCTCGTCGCGCCGGCGATCGAGTGCGCCACCGCCGCGGTCTACGCCGCGCTCGCGCCGCGCGCGGGACGGAGCGCCCCCGCCTTCGACCTCGAGCGGGTACTGGCGGGCTCGCTGGCGGAGGCCCGCTCCGCCCTCGGGAACGACCTCGAGCCGGCCGCCGTGGCGGCGTTTCCCGAGCTCGCTCGCTGGCGCGCGGAGCTCGACCGGGCGGACGCGGGCCATTTTCGGCTCGCGGGAAGCGGGGCGGCATTCTACGGATTGTTCGCCGATCGCGCGGCGGCCGCCGCGGCCGTCGCGCGGATCTCCGCGCGGGCCGCGGCCCGTGATCTCGCGGTTCGCGGCCGATGGTGCCTGCGCGCCGCCGCCTCCGCCGGCCCGGGCGGTCGTTCGAAGTAGCTTTTTGGGCCGCAGGACCGGCTTGCTTTTCCCAAGTCGCGGTCGCTTCATTCCTTACGCCACTGGAATGGCCCCCCCGATCGCTCCGGTAACCGCGGCATGGAAATCACCGAGGTACGCATCAAGCTCCTGGAGAGCCATCCGGACAAGCTGCGCGCCTTTGCGAGCGTCACCATCGACGATTGTCTCGTCATTCGCGACCTGAAGATCATCGATGGGGCGAATGGCCTCTTCATCGCGATGCCGAGCCGCAAGCTCTGCGATCGCTGCCCCGCCTGCGGCGGAAAGAACCACCTGCGGGCGCGGTTCTGCAACGACTGTGGCCGGCGCCTGCGCGGCGAGCGCAGCGCCTCCGACGAGCGGGGCCGGATGCGGCTCTATGCCGACATCGCCCACCCGATCCACCAGCGGGCCCGGACCTTCTTCGAGGAAGAGGTCCTGGCCGCCTATCGGGACGAGATCGTGCGCTCCAAGGAAGAAGGCTACGTCGCCCATAGCTTCGACGACATGGACTACGATTCCTACGAGCCCGTGCAGTCCGTCCGCTCCTCCTGACGGGGACGGGACGAACCCCGGTCTTTCCGCGGGTTCGTCGGTCGTGACCCGGGGGGATGGGCGGCCGGTGCGGGCCGCCGGGAGGATGTCCTGGACGAATCCGTGAGAGCGGAGCGGCTGCGCCTCGCCATCCTCGGCTGCGGCGCGGTGGGAGCGGCCTTCGCCGCCGAGCTCGCCGATGCGGGGGCCTCCCTCGCCCTCTGGTCGCGCACGCCCGGGCGGGCCCGCGCGCTCGCGGATCGGCTCGCGGCGGAGGCCGGCCGTCGGGTCGCCCTCCCCGCCACCCCGGCCGCGGCCTTGGAGGGGGCCGGTATCGCGCTCCTCGCCGTCCCCGAGGAGGCGATCGGC
>JBFMCU010000042.1:0-3768 GCA_040754415.1 Planctomycetota bacterium | reverse complement strand
CCCTCGTGTCCCGGCCCCTCGTCGGCGCGGTCCCGGCGGCGCGAGGGCCGGCGGGGGCCGTGGCCCGGGCCGGCGCCGGCGCGGCGGCCGCGGATCCCCGCGACCGGCGCATCGCGGAGCTCGAGGCGGAGCTCGCCGCGGAGAAGCAAGCGCGCCGGGATCGCGAGCTCGCGTGGCTCGCCTACAACCGCGCGCTCTCCGACCTGGACATCGCGAAGATCGTCGGCGGCTTCGCGGTGGACGAAGCCCTCCTCCCGCCGGAGACGCCCCCCGTGGCGCCGGCGGACACCGCGACCGCCGGCGGGGAGGCGCCGGCCGTCCTGCCCGATCGCGCCGCGGAGATCCTCCGTTCCCTGCGGAGCCTCCTCGTCCTCGAGGAGGTGCGCGGGCTTGATCTCCTAGAGGTCGGGGCGCTCGGCCCGCGCGGGGTGGGGCCGGTCGTGTTCCGCACGCTCGACGACCGCGGACGGCTCACCGGGAGCCTCCACGCCGATCTCCTGCGCCTGGAGGCGAGCCGCGCGGCCCGCACGCTCGCGCTCGTGCTCGAAGGCGGATACGAGGGGCGGGGCGGCGAGCGCACCCCCTTCGCCGGCGGCGAGCGGCGCATCGTGCTCCCCTTCGTCGATCCCTCGCCCTGGATGGAGGAGCTCCCCGAGCTCTTCGTCGCCGCGGCGCTCGACCCGCCGCTCGACGACGGTCGCTGGGAGCTCGATCCGCTGCGCCGGGAGCTGAACCGGCTGCTGGCGCTCGACGTCAGCACCGGCCTCTACCGGGTGTGGGGGATCGGCGGAGTGCAGGCGGACGTGCTCGTGGACGTGCAGATCGAGCACTACGACGCGGAAGGGCGCGTCGTGGAGCGCTTCTTCGCCGACCGCGCCACGATCCGCCTCGAACCTCCCGGCGTGCTCCTGCTCCTGGAGGGAGGCGCGATCGTGCAGGGCACGGAGAAGCGCGCCTTCCTCGAGGGCCGCTACCGCCTCTTCTTCCCGCACGCCCCGCTCGCGGAGTGGCGCGCCGCCCGCGTCCCGGGCCTCGCCGGCGGCGAGGAAGCCGGGGGTTGACCGCCGCGCCGGCCCCGGGGATAACGGCCCCATGGCCGGCGCGAAACGGAGGGGCGAAGATCCCCGCGGAGCGTTCCTCCCGCTCGAGGATCCGTCGCCCCCCCCGCTCCTCTCGGTCAGCGCGCTGACGGCGCGGATCAAGGAGGAGGTCGACGGCCTCGGCGCGGTTCGGGTCGAGGGCGAGCTCTCGGGGCTCAAGCGGGCGGCCTCCGGGCACGTCTACTTCGATCTGAAGGACGAGGGGGCGCGACTCTCCTGCGCGGTGTGGCGCACGAACGTGGAGCGCGCGATCCCCTTCGCGCTCGAGGAGGGCGCGCGCGTGATCGCCCACGGCCGCCTCGACGTCTACCCGCCGCGGGGCACCTACAGCCTCATCGTCGGGCGCCTCGAGCCGCTCGGCATCGGCGTCCTGCTCGCCCAGCTCGAGCGGTTGAAGGCCGAGCTCGCGGCGAAGGGCTGGTTCGACCGCCGCCGCCCGCTGCCGCGCTGGCCGCGTCCGATCGGGCTCGTCACGAGCCGGGACGGCGCCGCCCTGCGCGACTTCCTGCGCACCCGTACCCTGCGCTGGTCCGGTTACCCCGTGCGGCTGTGCCACACGAGCGTGCAGGGCGCGGGGGCGGCGGCGGAGATCGCCGCGGCGATCGCCCGCCTCGACGCCTCGGGGGTCGACGTGATCGTCGTCGTCCGCGGCGGCGGGTCCCTGGAGGACCTCTGGGCGTTCAACGAACTGCCCGTGGCCGAGGCGATCTGGCGCGCGAGCGTCCCGGTCGTGACGGGAATCGGACACGAGACGGACACGACGCTCGCCGACCTCGTCGCCGACCACCGCGCCCACACGCCCACCGACGCCGCCCAGACGGTGATCCCCGACCGCGCCGCGCTCCTTTCCGCCCTCGCGCGGGCGGGAAGCTACCTCATGGCGGCCGCGGACGCTGCGCTCGCCGCGCGGGAGGAACGGCTGGCGCGCGCGGCGGCGCGGCCGGTGCTGCGCGGCGCGGGCTGGCTCCTGGACGAGCGCGGGCGGGAGCTCGCGCACCTCTCCGGGCGCCTGGCGCAGGCGGCGCAGGCCGGCGGGCGCGAAGCCGCGCTGCGGATCGCCGCGCTCTCCTCCCGCCTCCAACGGCGCGCGCCCCGCGAGGCGCTCGCGGGGTGGGAGCGCCGGCTCGTCGGCGCCGGCGAGCGACTCCTCGCCCGCGGCGTCCGGGCCGCCGACCGCTCCGGGGAGCGCCTGCGGCTTGCGGCGGGGAGGCTCGAGGCGATCTCGCCCCTGGCGGTGCTCGCGCGCGGCTACTCCGTGACGCAGCGGGCCGCCACCGGGGAGGCGCTCACCTCCGCCGCCGGCGTGGCAGTGGGCGAGGAGATCCTGACCCGCCTCCACCGCGGCTCCGTGCGCTCCGCGGTGCGCGCCGTCGAGCCGGCGGGGGAGGAGGAGCCGTGATCGCCGGCGTCTGGGCCGTGATCGTGAACTGGAACGGCGGGAGTCAGAACCTCGACTGCCTCCGCTCCCTCGTGGGCCAGGGCATCGACCCCGCGCGCATCGTCCTCATCGACAACGCCTCGACGGACGGCTCGCCGGCGGCGGTGGCGGCGGAGTTCCCCGCCGTGACCCTGCTCCGCAACGCGGAGAACCAGGGCTACGGCCACGGCACGAACCGCGGGATCCGCCACGCGCTCGCCGCCGGGGCGGAGACGGTCTTCCTCGTGAACAACGACCTCACCCTGGCCTCCGGGGCGCTCGCCGCGCTCTTCGCCGCGCTGGCCGCGGCGCCCGGCGCCGGCATCGTTGGCCCGCGCATCGTCCTGCGCCGCGATCCCGGCACGATCTGGTGCGCGGGAGGGCTCGTCACCTGGCGCCAGAACCTCTCCACGATGATCGGCCACGGCCGGTCCGACGGGCCGGTCTACCGCGCGACGCGCGAGGTCGACTACGTCCCCGGCTGCGCGATGCTCGTGCGCCGGGCCGTGTTCGAGCGCGTGGGGCTCCTCGACGGCGACTACTTCGCCTACCACGAGGACGTGGAGCTCTGCGTGAAGGCGAAGGAGGCCGGGTTCGCCGTCCTCGTCGCCGGCGCGGCGCTCGCCCACCACGACGCCCACCACTCGACCGGCGGCGGCTACAACCCGCGCCGCAAGTACATGATGGGCGCGAACACCGTGTGGTTCCTGAAGAAGCACGGCACGCCGCTGCGCTGGCTCTCCTTCCTCCTCTTCGACGTCTTCTCGCTGCCCTTCGTCCTCCTGCGGCGCGCCCCGCGGGGGGAGGGCGCGGCCGTCCTCGCCAAGGCCCGCGGCATGCTCGATGCCGCACGCGGGCGGCGGGTGACGGAGGAGTCGCTCCGGGGGTGGACGAACGGATCGCGCGGCGAGGGGTAGGCGGGTGCGGTCCGCCCTTGGGCAGACGGGCCAGTGGTGCTATCGTTCGACCCATGGTCGTGCTCACCAGACGCCCGGAGGCTCACCCTCCGGCGGGAACTCCGCGGATCGGGGGGAGGATGGAGGGACAGTGCGCCGCCTGGCGATCGGGTCCGTCCGCAGGCGCCTCCCCTGTTCGCGGGATTCCTACCGAACGGGGCAGTGTGCGCTAGCCTGGATTTCCACGGCCCGGAGTTCGCCTAAGGTCTGAGCCTGGCCGCCCCGTGAGTTTCGGGGGCTTTCCCGGGTTTCTCGTCATCCTGGCGCCAGCCCAGCCGCGCGACGATTAGGGCAG
>JBFMCU010000041.1:0-46880 GCA_040754415.1 Planctomycetota bacterium | reverse complement strand
CCGGAGGAGCCGCCCGCCGCCCCGCCCGCCGGCCAGGAGGACGCTCCGGCCCGGCGCGGGACCGCCCCGACCCTCGCCGACGTGCGCTATGGCCCCCATGCGCGCAACGTGCTCGACCTGTGGCAGGCGCGTTCGGCCACGCCGTCCCCGCTGATCGTGTTCATCCACGGCGGCGGCTTCGTCCAGGGCGACAAGCAGGTCGACCTGCGCCCCGAGCAGCGCCGGCTGCGCCGCGCGCTCGCCCACGGCGTCTCCTTCGCGTCGATCGACTATCGGCTGCGCACCACGGCGACCCTCGACCAGATCCTCCTCGACTGCGCGCGCGCCGTGCAGTTCCTTCGTGCCCACGCGGCGGAGTGGAACCTCGACCCCGCGCGCGTGGCGGCCTACGGCAGCTCGGCGGGGGGCGGCGCGACGCTGTGGCTCGCGGTCCACGACGACCTCGCCGATCCCGCGAGCGAGGACCCGATCCTCCAGCAGTCGAGCCGCCTCGCCGCGGCCGGCCATCTGAACTCGCAGGCCACGTACGACTGCGAGCAGTGGGCGGCGATCGTCGGCGTGCCGCCCACGTGGCTCGTCGAATGGAGCATGGGCGACGACCTCGAGTTCTACGGCGTCGCGAGCCGCGACCAGGTCGATTCCCCCGCCGCCAAGGCCATCCGCGGCCGGGTGGACATGCTCGCCTTCCTCGACGCGGGCGATCCCCCCCTCTTCGTGCAGAACCTGAACCCGGACCTCCCGCCGCGCAACCGCGAGGAGGTGATCCATCACCCCCGCCATGCCCTCCACCTCGCCGAGCGCTGCCGGGCGGCGGGGATCGAGGTCCAGCTCGTCACCGCCGGCGGTCCCTCCCGCCGCCGTCCCGACGTCGTCGACTTCCTCCTCACCCGCCTGGGCAAGACCCCCCGCGTCCCCCGTGGCCGGGGCGGCGAGGGGGGTGGCGAGGACCGCGCCGGAGGGTAGAGTGCGGCCCGTCGCGCCGGGGCGATCGCCGGGGGATCGAACGGCCGCTCCGTCGCGACGGCGGAGGACGCAGATGACGAGACGAGGCAGAGCCGCGGCGCTCGCCGGCCTGTTCCTGGCGTGCGGCGGCCTCGCGGCCGCCCAGGAGCGGCCCGGCGCGGCGGGGACGATCGAGGCGGCCCAGGACCGGCGGCTGGAGCGGGCCGGGACGACCCGCGACGTCCCGCTGCTGGTGGAGCGGTTGGGCGATCCCGCGGCCGCGGAGGCGGCGCGCCGGGCGCTCGAGTGCATTCCCGGCGAGCTCGCCCTCGCCGCGCTCCGCGACGCCATCGGCTCGACCCGGGGCGTGGTGCGCACGGGCGTGGTGAACAGCCTCGGCGTGCGCCGCGACCGCCGCGCCCTCGAAGCGATCCTCCCGCTCGCGGCGGTGGAGGATCCGGAGCTCGCCGGCGCGGCGGTCGCCGCGCTGGGCCGCATCGGCGGACCGGGCACCGGACGGCTTCTCGTCGATCTCGAGACGAGGCTCGACGCCGCGCGGCGCGCCGATCTCGGGCACGCGATGCTCGAGTGCGCCGTCGTCTTGCGGGCGGCCGGCGACGAGGGCGAGGCGGAGGCGATCCTCGAGATCCTGCTCCATCCCCGTTTCCCGCGAGCGGTGCGCGCCGGCGCCTTCCTCGCCCAGATGGAGTTCGGCGGCGAGCCCGCGCGCACGCTCCTCGAGCGGGCCCTGACCGGCGGCGACGAGGACCTCGCGGAGGCCGCGGTGCGGCACCTCGCGCGCCCGGCGGGTCGCGGGGCGCTCCTCGCGCTCGCCGGCCGGCTCGGGGGGCTCCCGGCCGCGCGCCAGGAGCGCGTGGCGAGGCTCCTCGCCGCCGGGCAGCTCGAGGGCCGGACCCCGGCCGAGGAGGCGGCGCGGATCCGGGCCGCCCTCCCTTCGGCGTCCCGCGTCCCGCCCAAGAAGCCGCGCCGGCTCCTCGTCTACTCCCGCTGCTTCGGCTTCGTGCACGACTCGATCCCCTCCGGCGAGGCGGCCTTCGCCCTCCTCGGCGAGCGGACCGGCGCCTGGACGGCGGAGGTGCGCGACGATCTCGCCGCTTTCGAGGTCGAGAGCCTGCGCCGCTTCGACGGGGTGCTGCTGAACAACACGAACAACGCGATCTTCCTGCCGGAGGATTTCGAGTCCCTGCCCCCGGCGGAGCAGCGAGAGGCGGAGGAGATCGACGCGCGGCTCAAGAAGAACCTCCTCGACTTCGTCGCCTCCGGCCGCGGGCTTGCGGTGATCCACGCCGGGATTGCCACCTTCCGGGAGTGGCCCGAGTTCGGGACGCTGATAGGCGCCCGCTTCGAGAACCACCCGTGGAATGCCGGCTCGACCGTGGCGTTGAAGGTCGACGACCCCGCCCATCCGGTGGCGGCCGCCCTGCGCGACGGGGCGTTCCCCGCGATTACCGACGAGATCTATCAGCTCGCCGCTCCGTACGGCCGCGATCGCGTGCGCGTCCTGCTCTCGGTCGATCTCGCGCGGACGGAGGTCACTCCGGAGCAGGAGAGCGCCTTCCGCCGCGCGGATCGCGACTTCCCGCTGAGCTACGTGAAGGGCTACGGGCGCGGGCGGGTGTTCTACAACGCCTTCGGGCACCAGCACGACGTCTTCTGGAACCCGGTCGTGCTGCAGCACTGGCTGGACGGCGTGCAGTTCGTCCTCGGCGACCTCCCGGCGGACACGACGCCGAGCGCTCGCGAGGCCGGCGCGCCGCCGGGCGGCCTCGCCTGGCAAGAGGGCCCCAGCTCCCTCGCGCTCCGGAAGGAGGAGGACATCGTCTGGCAGCTTGTGCACGACGAGGCGATCGGGAAGGTCTACTTCCACCCCGTCGCGCTCCTCGACGGCACTCCCCTCACCTGGCTCAACCCTCCCGACCATGTCTGGCACCGTTCCCTGTGGTTCGAGTGGAAGTTCATCGACGGCGTGAACTACTGGGAGGACGTGCCGGGAAAGGGACTCACGGCGATCGATGTCCTCGACACCACATGGGGTCCGGACGGCTCCGCGGTCTTCGGGATGACGATCGACTACCGCCCGCCCGGCGGCGAGCCGGTGCTGCGGGAGCTGAGGTGGATCGAGGTCTCCGCGCCGGATGCCGCGGGCGCCTACCGCATCGACTGGACGGGCACGTTCGCCGCTCTCGGTCGCGACGTCGTCCTCGACCGCACGCCGCCGGCGGACGAGCCTGGCGGACAGAGCTGGGGCGGGTACTCCGGCCTGTCGGTGCGGCTCGCGAAGGAGACGCGCGACTGGCGAATCGCCGACAGCGAGGGGAGGACGGGCCTGAACTGCCACCGCCAGCCGGCGCGTTGGATCCACGCCGACTTCGCCCGTTCCGACACCGGCCGTGAGGCGGGGATCGCGATCCTTGACCATCCCGCGAATCCGCGCCACCCGACGCCCTCGTTCGTGGTCTCCCAGCCGGAGCAGCCCTTCGTCTACTACAGCCCGGCCCCTCTCTTCGACGCCCCCCTCGTCCTGCGCGCCGGCGAGCCCCTCACCCTGCGTTACCGGATCCTGATCCATCCTGGCCGCGCCGCGCCTGCCGATCTGGAGCGGGAGTGGCAGGCCTTCGCCGACCAAGCCCTCGCCTCCGATTCGAACCGCTGAGAGGAGACCAACCATGCGCCAGCGTCCGCCTTCTCGACGGGATCTCATCCGCGCCGCTGCCGGCGCCGCCGCACCGTGGATCCTTCCCTCGATCGCCCGCGGGCGCGGCCGGATCCCGCCCCCCTCCGAGCGTGTCACGCTCGGCATGATCGGGGCCGGCGGCCGTGGCACGTGGCTCCTCCCGCAGTTCCTCGCCCTTCCCGATGCCCAGTGCGTCGCGGTCTGCGATCCCTTCACCGACCGCCGCGAACGGCTCCGGAGCTCGATCGAGGCGGGCTATGCCGAGCGCGCGCCCTCCGGCGAGCACCACGGCTGCACCGCCCACAACGATTTCCGCGAGCTCCTTGCCCGGGAGGACGTCGACGCGGTGGTGATCGCCACTCCCGACCACTGGCACGTGCCGATCGCGACCGCCGCGGTGCGGGCGGGCAAGGACGTCTACGTCGAGAAGCCCCTGGGCCTCGCCGTGACGTGGAACCAGGCCCTGCGGGAGACGGTGCAGCGCTACGGCGCCGTCTTCCAGTACGGCACCCAGCAGCGCTCCGATCGCAACTTCCGCCACGCGTGCGAGCTTGCCCGCAACGGCGTCCTCGGCGATCTCGAGCGGATCGAGGCCTGGTGCCCCGGCATGGCCGCGCCCGGCTGGTACGAGACCACCTCGAAGGGGGGCGGCTCGACCGCGCCGATCCCCGTCCCCGATGGCTTCGACTACGACCTCTGGCTCGGCCCCGCGCCGGCGTCTCCGTACACGAAGGACCGCTGCAGCGAGTGGGGCGCGTACCACGTCTACGACAATTCCATCGGCTTCATCGCCGGCTGGGGCGCGCATCCGCTCGACATCGCCCAGTGGGGCAATGGCACCGACGGCGAGGCTCCCGTGTTCGTGGAGGGCAAGGGCACGATCAACGCCGAGGGGCTCTTCGACACGATCCGCGACTGGGACGTGCACTGCCGCTACGCGAACGGTGTGACGATGCGCTTCTTGGATGCGCGGACGGCGCAGGACGCGGTCGAGGCATATCGGCCCTTCAACGACCACGGGACGACGTTCTTCGGCGCGAAGGGGTGGGTCAGCGTGGATCGGGGGGGCATCTACGCGAGCGATCCAGCCTGGTTGGGGCACACCTTCGGTCCCGACGACATCCACCTGTACGAGAGCGGCAACCACTACGCGAACTTCGTCGGATGCGTGCGCAGCCGCGCGCGCGCCGTTTGCACCGTGGAGGCCGCCGTGCAGTCCGACGTGATCTCCCACCTCGGGGACATCTCCATCCGCCTCGGCCATCCGCTGCGGTGGGATCCGGCGGCGGAGACGATCTCCGGCGACGAGGCCGCCGCCCGCCTGCTCCATCGCCCGCTGCGAAGCCCGTGGCGGTTGTGAGGACGAACAGGTCCGCGGTGTACAGATAACGGCATCCGCTAGTCTGCACTCGCAGCGCCCGGATTCGCGCGAATGCTGGCGCCGCGAGCGATCGTGGCGTGCCAGAGTGTCGCCCCGAATCGCCCCCGCGCGCCGGCATCTCGACGGCGCGCGTCGCGGGCGCGAGTCCCTCTGCCCCAAGGTGCTCCCTCCATGCGGATCCGCTCCCTGCTCCTCGCCTGCGCTGCCCTCGGCTCCCTGGCCGCGACAACCGGCGCCCAGTGCTTCCTGCCCGACAACCTCGACTCCGCGAACTGCTGCGTTCCGGTCAGCGCGGTGCTGCCGAAGCCCATCCCCTCCTTCACGCTGCCGTCCCAGGGGATCTGCTGAAACAGCTGCAACGTCGCCAACCAGACCTGCAATCAGGTCGGCCTTTCGAGCCCGACTCCGACCGCCGTGTGCGGAGAGTACACGGCGGCGCTCGCGGTGCGCGACTGCGCGAGCCAGCCGCTGATGGGCGGCGTCCTCGTCCTCGACTACGCGCGCACGTGGGTCGAGAGCTCCACGCCCGGCCAGATCGACTACCAGGTCTGGCGCTTCCTGGCGAAGGTCGACCTCGCGAAGACCACCACGCTCCCCTCGACCTGCCCGATCCCGCCCTGCCTCCCGGCGGTGCCGGCGTGCTTCTTCCACGGCTACGTCGACTACGCCTTCCACTGCCTGAACGGCACGTGGGAGAGCGCGATCGTCCTCTACCACGGCTGCGACGACTTCCAGCACACGCCGGTCTTCTCCGCCGTCCCCGGGGTCTTCCATCCCATCGAATCCTTCGCCATCGTGGCGCCGGACACCGCCGGCAACCCCTTCGTGCCCGCGTTTCTCGCGCCCGCCGGGGGGACGGCCGTGGCGGAGGCGGTGCGCTCCGTATCCCCGCCGGCGGGCGGCCCGTGCCTGGCGAAGGACTTCCTGACCGCGGGGAGGTATCTCCCGGTCGGCCAAGCGTGCTTGCGCCCGATCAGTCCCTTCCCTCCCCAGCACACGGCCTACCTGATGGACGGCACCGGCTTCTGCGGGAACAGCTTCCTCGACCTCAACCTCTGGCCGATCGTGCCGTGGTTCGACGTGATCGAGACGGCGATCGGAACCTGGACGACCACGGCCTCCTACCCGGGTCCGGAGACCGCCTCCGCCGTGGAGGGGCTCTTCCGCTACAACGACGCGTGCACCGCGTCGGGAGCGCTCACGAAGACGTACGACATCTTCTATGGCGCGCACACCCGGCAGGGCTACATGGTCATTCCCACGAACCCCCTCGTCCCTCTGACGCAGAGCTTCGTCGATCTGGCGAGCAACTACTCGACCCTCGTGGGCGCGCCCATTCCCTTCCCGATCTTCGGCGCGGTGATGCCCACCGCCCATCTGATCTCGCTCAACTACTGATCTCCGATCCGCGGGATCCTCCGCGGCAGGCGGCGGATCCCGCGGGGAGAAGATCGGTCGTCATCCGCCGGGCTTCCGGGCCCCCACCACCGCGTACATCGCCTCGTCCGCGCGGAGGAGCTGCACGCCCGCGAATCCGGCGGCCTCCAGGTCGGCGCGGATCTCGGAGAGGGTGAACGTGCCGCCGCCGGCGGTGGCGACGAGCATGTTCACCGCGAAGAGGGCGCCGAAGACGGGCGAGGTGCGGGAATCGTCCATCACCGCGTCCCGGACGAGGATCCTCCCGCCGGGGACGAGGGCGGCGTGGATCCGGGCGAGGAGCGCCCGGTTCTCCGCGCGCGAGCCCTGGTGGAGGATCGCGCTGAGCCACACGAGATCGGAGCCGGCCGGGAGGGGATCGGCGTAGAAGTCGCCCGCCACGAGCGTCACGCGATCGGCGATCCCCTCCGTGGCCAGCCGTCGCGCGGCCAAGGGGAGGACGTGCGGGAGGTCGAAGAGCGTCCCGCGGGCGCGCGCATGACGGCGCAGGAGCGGGACGAGCCAGGTGCCCGAGCCGCCGCCCACGTCGAGGACGTGGGTGAACTCGAGATCGCCGAGCTCGTCCCAGATCCTCGCGGCGACCGGCGCGCAGAGGTCGTTCATCCCCTCGATGAACGCCGCGGCGTCCGCCTCCTCCCCCTGCACGCTCGGCACGCGCTCGGCCGGCCGCCCGGTCTTCGCCACCTCGCCGAGCTGCGCCCAGCGGCGCAGGCAGCTCCCCTGGTGGCGGACGATGGCGAGCACGCTGCCGGGCCCATGCCCGACGAGCAGGCGCGCCAGGCCGGGAGCGAGCGAGTAGCGCTCGCCCTCCTTCGCCAGCAGCCGCAGCGCGGTCAGGGCGTCGAGGAGGATCGCGACGGCGCGCCGATCGGCGGCGCAGGCCTCCGCCGTCTCGCGCGGCGTCCGCGGCCCGCCGGAGAGGACGGCGAAGAGGTCGAGGTCGGCGGCGGCGGTCAGAATGCACGCCTCGCGGTAGCGGCTCGCCAGGGCGAGCACGTCGTCCGGTTCCCATTCCTCGGTCCTCATCCCGGTGTCCTCGAAGCGGAGCAGAGCGCGGGCTGACGCCCGCAACCTGCGCCGGCGTGGGCCAGCGCGGCCCGCGCGAGCTCCGACCTCGTCGGAGGTTGGGCCAGCAACGACTGCTCTACTACCTTCGAGATTCTCCGCGACCCGCGAAGAATCTCGAAGGTGGTAGAGCAGGAAGCGCCTTCCGGAAGCCCTGTCCCACGCAACCACCCCCGTATCCCCTCCGGTTCCGGCGAGAGTGGCGCGGCCCGACCGCATCATGGTACAAGCCGGACATCCGGCCGGTCGATCGGAGTCCGTTCGGCCTCTCGCTATGGAGGATCCGTCATGAACGAGGAAGAGAGAGCTCCCGAGACCTCGGTCCCCCCTTCCCCGCGCGCGCCACATCCGGCCGGCGAGCTGCGGGCCCTCTTCGGGCGTCCCCATCGGACGCTCGCCGTCGTGCTCGCCGAGCCCGAGCGCCTGGCCAGCACGATCGCGGCGGGGAGGAATGTCGTATTGCTCGTGGGCGCCCTTCTCTACACGAGCGTCGTCTTCGCGCTCCCGTTCGGCGCCGTGCTCGGCCTCGAACGCTTCTGGCGCGTGGCTCTGCTCTTCGTGGGATCGCTGGCTATCTGCTTCCCCTCGCTGCAGGTCTTCTCCTCGTATGTCGGCTGCCGGATGGGAGTACGGCAGAACCTGGCGCTCGGGCTGGTGATCACGTGCGTCGGGGGCGTGTTCACCTTCGGGTTCTTCCCGGTCCTGTGGTTCTTGCAGGCGACCATGTCCGCCGAATCGTCGACGATCACGCCCCGCCACATCGCGGTCGTACTCCTCTTCCTCTCCCTCCTGGCGGGGATCATGCACCTCTATCGGTGCCTCCGTCGCGTGGAAGGGCTGGTGCGCGCCTATTCGGTCGTCATCACCTGCTGGCAGCTCGTCTTCGTATTCATCAGCTATCGGATGGCCCGGCTGCTGGACCTCCTCTGATGGGAAAGACCCTCGGGGTCCTCATCGTCGCGTCCGCGATCTACGGCTACACCGTTGGCGCCGCGCACGACCAGATCTACGCCACGCGCAATCTGCTCAAGTTCCCGCTCCTCGTCCTCTCAACGACGATCGTTTGCAGCCTCGCCTACTGGGTCCTGGCGCGGTTCTTCTTCCTTCGTCTCTCCTTCGGTCGCGTGCAGATGCTGAGCCTCGCTCTCTTCCGCGACGCTTCCGTTCTCCTGGCGAGCCTCGCCCCGGTCAACTTCTTCCTGGCCCAGGTCCTGGTGCACACCGACGACGGACGCCTCGGCGAGTACTCGCTCTTCCTCGGTCTGAACGTCTTCTTCGTCGCCCTATGCGGCACGGTAGCTCTCGTGCGCCAGGGGCGCTCCGTGTTGGCCACGAAGATCACTTCCCGGCGGCGCGTGTCCGCCGTCGTCCTCTCCTGGCTTGTCCTCTCGCTCGTCGTCGGAGGCCAGGCGTCCTTCTACCTCCGCCCCCTCTTCGGGCTGCCGGCCTCGCGGGGGAACATCCCGCCCTTCGCCCTGGGTAGCACTCCCGACGTGCGCGGCGCGACGAACTTCTTCGAGGCCGTGCTGCAGGTCTTCACCGCGCCCCCCTTGCCCAGAAGCTGGGGCGGGAGCGAGGATTGAAGAGGGGAGCCGACCCCGTCCCCCCCTGGGTATCGTTTTCACGGGGCCGCCGACCGGGAGTCCGCTCCCGGTCCGCTCTCGCCCGCCGCCCATGCTCCCCGCCGCCCTCCTCGCCGCCGCCCTCGTCGCTCCGCCGTCTCTGGCCTCCGAGGGACCCGACCCCCAGCCGCGCGTCGTGCAGGCGGGCCAGCTCCTCGCCCTGCGCGCGCCCAATACTCCCGGCGCCATCGCCGGCGAGATCCGCGGCCCCCTGCTCACCGGCGGCGTGTACCGCCCCTTCGCGGCGGTGGAGGGCCTCGACGTCGATGCCGCGGCGCGGGCGATCCGCCTGCGCGTCCCCCCGCGGGAGAGCGGGCCGATCGAGGTGCGGTTCCTGACTCCCCTCCCCCGCTCCCGCGCCGCGCAGACGCTCGTCGTGGGCGTGCTCCCCCCGAACCTGCGCGACGGGATCCGCGTGGACGGCGTCCAGGACGAGTTCGAGGCCGCCCGGATCGCCGGCCATACCGCGGGAAGAAGCGCCACCGTGCTCATGTTCGACGCGACCACAATGGCCATCGACGGCACGATCGAGGTCGAGTACGAGGCGGCGACCGATTCTCGGCACGTGTACCTCCGGATCACGTGGGAGGATCCGACGGAGGATCGCGAGTTCGACCTGCGGACCGACCCCTACGCGCGCCGCCACGATCTGCTCATGCTCTGGCTCGACTCGAACGGCAACGGGACGTACGAAGCCGGCGAGGACGGCCGCGCGATCTTCACCTACCTGACCGGGAGCGGCTGCCTGGACCAGCGGGCGATCGACGGGAGCGGGACCGGCGGCGACGATTCGACCGTCGACGGCATGGCGCGCATGGACTACGACGGCGCGACGGGCCGCTACACCGCGGAGCTCCTCCTGCCCCGGGCGGCGGACGCCCACGGGGAGGACGCCGATCTCTCTCCCGGCGCCCGGGTTCCCTTCAACGTCTTCTTCCTCGACGGTTTAGGCACGGCGGCGGTCCACCCGCGCCTCGGCGGGCTCTTCGGCCTGCCGGCGCCCGACGCGAGCCAGTGGGAGGACCTGCCCCTGCCGCCGCCGGTTCCCGCGCACTACGCGCCGCCGGCGGCGCCGTCGGGAGGCACCTTCGTCGCCGTGAGCAGCCACGAGCACCCTAAGGGCGAGCTCTACGAGCTCGATCCCGTCGCCGGGGATCTCGTCCGCCTCACGTTCAACGACCGCTGCGAGGACTGGGTCTCGGTCGCCCCCGACGGCTCCTTCGTCGCCTACGGATCGAGCTCGGAGCAGACGGACTACGCGGGCTACGAGATCTACACGTGGGAGCGCGCGACAGGGCTCGAGACGGCCTTGACGAGCGACGCGCTCCTCGATGGCCATCCCGCGATCGCTCCCGACAACTGGACGATCGCCTTCGTCACCTTTGAGGCGGGGGCGGTGGACATCTACACGATGGACCGTCACGGCGGCGGCCGCGTTCGCATCACGAACGATCCCGTCGAGCAGAACGACCCCGAATGGACGAAGGACGGGGCGCTCGTGGTCAAGAGCTGCGAGTGGACGGGCCTGGAGCAGCTCGCGGTGGTGGATCTCCAGGGAGCGATCGAGCGCCGCTTGACGGACAACGCGAACTCCGACCACGATGGCTTCGTCACCGCCGATGGCGAGTGGGTCCTCTACGAGCGTTTCGAGGGCACCTGGCCCTGGACCCTGGACTGGAACCTCACCAACTCGACCCCCTGGTCGATCCGCATGGTCCGCCGCGACGGCGCGGCCCATCGCCTCCTCGTCCTCGACGGTCTGGTGAACTGGCTCCCGGTGATGGCGCCGGACGGAACAATCGCCCACTTCGCCAATACGAACTTCAACGGCGGCGAGATCCGGCTCATCGATCGCTTCGGCGTCGACCGCGGCCGCTTCCTCCCCGCGCACAGCCGCGTGCGCTACATGGACTGGAAGTGAGCTCGCGCGGCGCCGGTTTCACTCCGCGAACGCGCAGATCGATTCCACGTGCGCCGCCGAGCCGTCGCGCAGCCAGCCGTCAAGCTGGGCGGGGTCCTTGAGCTGGGCGCCGCGGAGGCGCGGGACGACGGCGAATCGGCAGTCGAGCTCGGGGAGCGAGGACATGTCGCTCCAGAGCTTCTCGTACTGGGACACGGGGAAGATGTCCTCCTGGCCGTGGCCCCACCGCTTCTTCACGTCCTTCAAGGTGATGTAGGTGGGAAGGC
The DNA here is from genome assembly GCA_040754415.1 of Planctomycetota bacterium. GTDB lineage: Bacteria > Planctomycetota > UBA1135 > UBA1135 > JBFMCU01. The sequence continues at coordinate 35,551 of JBFMCU010000041.1, read as the reverse complement.
GCGCGCCGAGGGCTCGGATGGCGCCGGCGATCTTCGCGCCATCGACGAGATCCGCGCGCGCGAGGCCAAAGGAGGCCAGCAGGCGGTCGACGTCGATCCACGTCGTCATCGTGTTGTAGAAGGAGAGCTCGAACTCCACCTCCTCGCGCGGCAGGGCGAGACCCTCGACGAGGCGCGGGCGGCCGTTCACCCGGGCGAGACCCCCGCCGAGATCCTCGATCCGGCGCGGGATCACCTCGAAGGTCAGCGCGGCGCCGGAGCGCGCATGGAGGGCGAGGAGGGCGGGATCGACGTCCGCGCCCACCGTGTCGACGTTGTGCAGCATCAGGAAGCGCAGGGCGGGCCGCTCGGCGAGGAGGCCGGCCAGCACGCCGTTCCGCAGAAGGTTCGGCACCTCGAACCAGTGCCCGACCGGGTGCAGGCACTGCAACGGGAGGTTGTCCGTGTAGTCCTCTCCCTCGCCTTCGCCTTTCGCCCACGCGATGAGCGCCGCGTGCAGGCTCTCCCGCACCTTCTGCGCCTGCTCGTCGAGGAGCTGCTGGGGCATCTCCTCCCATGCGAAGCGCAGGTCGCGCACCATGGGGATCATGCGCAGGCCGACGGTGCGACCGGGGGAGAGGCGCAGCGGACCGGCGTAGGCGAGACCGGGGCGGGAGGCGATCGCCCGCTCGAGGGGCGCGTGGGTGAGGTAGCTCGTCGTCACCACGTGCGGGAGCAGATGGCCCGCGAGCTCGCTCGTGCGCCGGCTCTTGGCGAGATGCACCTCGAGGAAGCTGCGATGGCGGCCCGCGAGGCGGCAGAAGGGGTGGAGCGCCTTCACGACGCCCGCGCCGTGGGTCCAGCGGCTGCCGGTGCCGGCCGCGAGCGTCACGACCGCCGCGGCGCCGGCGGCGAGCAGCTCCCGTCCCTCCGCGCTCGCCCGCGCATCGCCGAGGCGCGTCGCGTCGAGGACGTCGGCCCGCCGCACGTCCTCGATCAGCGTCGTCGCGGGGAGGCGGTTCTGGGCGAGCCCGAGGCGGCCGCTCCGCAGCTCGGCGCGGATCGCCTCCTGTTCCGCCGGATCGTGACCATGGGCGGCGAGCAGGGCGGCGAGGTCGCGCCCTCCGCCGCCGCCGGAGCCGCCGTGGGGCACGAGGTTGTCGAAGAGGACCTCGATCATGCCCCCGTACTCCGGCCGAGTGCGGCTGGCGGTGCCGAAGACCTCGAGCTCGTTCCGTCGCGCCGGGGTGAGCGTGCGTGGATCGGCGCGCACCCAACGCGGCACCGCCAGGGCGTAGTAGCCGGCGGGCAGGAGCGCGGCGGCCCCGGTGGCGAGCCGGCCGACCGTGCCCTCCTCGTTGATGGCGAAGTCGTAGACGACGGGATCGATGGCGAAGGGCAGGGCGTGCTGCAACTCGCGTTTCGTCGCCGCCATGATGCGGGCGAGCGCGTCTTGGGCCGCGCGGCGCGTCTCGGGCGCGAAGATGAACCCCATGCCGCCGCCGGACATGCCGCCCAGCATCCAGAAGCCCCAGAACCGCGCCCCGAACTCGACCTGCACCCGCTCGATCAGCGTCTCCGTGAAGAGGTTCGAGGCCCAGGGAATGATCGCCTGGATCGGCGCGCGGAAGTTGTGGGTGGTGAGGGCCCCGATGCCCCGCACGTCCCCGCGACGCAGGGCGGCGAGGATCTCGTCGAGCACCCGGATCGCCTCCTGGCGTCCCTCCCATTCGACCTCGCTGCGCAGGAGGTACTTCTCGGTGACCATCTCCAGGATCGGCCCCACGTCCTGGGCCATCCCGCCGTGCACGAGCACGAGGCTCTCCTGGAGAGCCCGGCGCACGGCCGCCGGTGCGTCCTCCTCCCCGAAGACGCGATGGTTCGGAAGGAGGCGGCCGCGGCTGACGCCGTGCTCGACGTCGCCGGGCGCGGCGCGCACGCCCTGGATCAGCTTCATGCCCGGCCACAGGCCGCCCGAGTCCTGCCAGCCGCCCCCCGAGCCGGCCAGCCATTCGCCGAGGATCGCCCGCGCCGCCACCAGCCGGCGCTCCTTCTCGGTGAGCGAACCGGTGAGCGATTCCGTCTGCCCCGTCGCCCGCATGCCGGCCGCTATCAAACATGCGAGCAGGTTCGTCGAGACCGCGAGGCGGGATCCCTTCGGGATGTCGTTCACCTGGCTCACGAGCTCGAGGCCGCGGCCCGGGCCGACGAGCCGCGCCAGGAGCTCGGGGAGGCTGCGCTCGGAGCCCTCCATGCCCGGGGGCACGATTCCCGCCGCGATGACCGCCGCCTTGAGCAGCCCGAGGTAGTCCTTGGCGAAGTCGAACACATCGGCGAGGCTCGTCACGTCGGCCGTGGCGCCGAGATCGATGCTCGCCAGGCGCAGCACCGGCGCGTCGATCACTCGCAGGTAGGCGTTCACCGGGGGCCGCGGCGCCGCATCGCGCCCGCGCACGGCGAGATCGATGGACACGTTCAGGACCCGCGCGCCCTCCGGAAAGTCCATTCCGAGGAAGAAGATGTCGCTCCACGCGCTGTGGGAGAGATCCATGCGAACCGGAGTGTGCTCGCTCAGGAGCGGGAACACTCCGGTCGCCGCGTCGGGGACGCCCAGCTCCCGGCGAATGCGCAGCGGCTGGTCGGCCGGATGACCGATGCGGAACATCCACTGGTTGCCCGCGACCGAGCGCACGCTGCGGCGCACCTGGTTGGCGAGCGTCTGGAAGGCGAGGCGGTGATAGGCCGCGGCGAGGGCGCTCGAGATCGTGTCGCCCGGACCGTGGGCCCGCTGCGCCTGGAGAAAGACGTCGATCGCCTCCTCGAACCGCCGGGCGAGGAGGTGGCGGTAGCCCTCGTACGGCACGCGCCCGCCGCCCGCCCCGTCGCGCCGCGCGGGCCCGGCATCCGTCGCTTCCATGCGCCGTGGCACGTGGAAGCGGTGGATCCCGTACAGGAAAATGAGGGCGCGGACGCGCTCGTAGAGGTTGGCATTCGCCCGCCAGAAGGCGTCGAGGGCCGCGGCCGCCGCGAGGAGCTCGTCCAGGGACGCCGGGCGGCACAGGGCGTCGAGCGCGGTATCGCGCCCCGCCGGGTCGGTGCCGGCGATGATCTCGATCAGGCGGCGAGCGAGCATGGTCCGTCCTATCCCCGCCGCTCGCGCGCCGCCAGGAGCTCGACCATCTGCGCGAGGACCTCCTCGCGGTCGTTGCCCTTCAGGATCAGGGCGAGCTGGGCGAGGAACAGGCCGTACTGCACGCCGATGTTGTAGCGCTGGCCGTCGATGGCGAAGGCGAGGTAGCGCTCGCGGGCGGCGAGCGCGGCGAGCGCGGGCGAGAGCGCTACGTCGCGGCCCGCCGGCGCCGCGGCGAGGTCGCGCGCCAGGATCTCCATGACGAGCGGCGTCAGGACGTGCATGCCGAAGAAGCAGAGGTAATGCCCCGCCCGCAGCCCGGGGACGACAAGCTCCTGCTCGGCGAGGGTGGGGGTCGGCTTTTCGCGAACCGTGTCGATCTCGTAGAGGTCGCGGCGGCCGGCGACCGGGCGCCCGCCGACCGCGCCGTAGAGCGGCAGCGTGCTCTCGCGCGTCGGCTGGACGGCGGAGACCGCGCCGGCCTCCGCCGCGGCCACCTGGAGGAGCTGGGCCGCGCAGCGCCGTTCCTCGCCGCTGACGCACAGGTGGTCGCCGACGAAGTGCAGGAAGGGTTCGTTCCCCACGAAATCGCGGGCGCAGAGGAGCGCGTGGCCGTAGCCGCGCGGCTCCGGCTGCGCGACGAAGCTCACCCGCCCGCCGGCGTCGCCGAGGGCCCCGGCGTAGGCGTCCTCGTCCCCCGGATGGACGACGACGGCGATCTCCTCGACTCCCGAGACGACCGCCTCCTCGACGACGATCTCGAGGGCCGACTTCGTGCGTCCGTCGCGATCGACGAGGGTCTGGAGGGGCAGGGAGCGCTGATCCCGGCCCGCCGCCGTGATCACGGCCTTGGCGATGTTCATGCCCCCAAGGTACGGCGTCGGGCTCGATTCTTCGACGGCGGGGCAGAGCGCCGTCCCGGTAGAAAGCTCGACCGGGGATTCAGGCGGAGACGTCGAGGCCGGATGCGGGCGGCGCGGGTTCCGCGAAGAGCTCTTCGCCCCCCATCAGCTTCTGATAGGAGGCGGCGAACGCGAACGGATCCTCGGCGGGCGGGTGCACCTGCCCCGTCTCGCGCCGGGCGAGGCGGCGGCTCGCCTGCGGCTCGATCTCGAGCCTGTCGGCGGCGGGGACAGCGCCGGGCGCCGGCGCGGCGCGCGGGGGGGACACGGGAATCGTGGCCGGTGGGGCGGCCGGGATCCGGGGGAGGGAATCCAGGCCCGACCGACCTCGTAGGGAGTCGATCTTCATGGCTGGCCACCCGGTACGGTTGGGGGGGCGGGTAGGTCACCTCCGTTCTCGGCCGTGGCGCACCGGAGTGGAGCCCGATTCCCCAAAAAAGCCGATTTCCCGTCCCGCCGCCGGCCCCCGGCCACCTCCGGGGATCGGACCGGGAGACCGTGCCGCGCGGGAGGCGGTTGCGGGGAAACCCGCGGAATCGCGCCGGGGCGGCGGAACGCACTGGAGCCGCCGGCCCGCCGGCGCCGTCTTCACGGCACGACGACCGTGCGCACCTCCCCCCCGAAGCGTTCCAGACGGTCGAGGACGGCGTCGATGGGCGCGGCGGCGAGGGGCACGGTCCGCGCGATCACCGGCCCGAGGTCGAGGCGGCGGCGGCACACGAGCTCGACGAGCGCGGGGATCTCGGCGGCGAGGTGGTCGGAGACGCCGATGATCTCGGCCTCGGTCCCGATGAGCTCGCGGTAGGAGGAGACCTCGAACGGACGATCGGTGATGCCGGCGAGGGCGGCCCGACCCTGGATGGCGAGACAGCGCACCGCCTGGCTCATCGTCAGCGGCAGGCCGACGAGCTCGAGGGCCACGTCGACGCCGCGGCCGCCGGTCCGCGCCCGGATCTCCGCCACCGGGTCCGTCGCGGCGGCGTTCACCGGCCGGGCGCCGTGGCGGGCGGCGAGGGCGAGCTTCTCCGCATCGAGGTCGACGGCAAAAACCTCCGCCGCCCCGAGCGCCGCGGCGATCTGCACGGCGGAGGCCCCGAGCCCGCCGGCTCCGAAGACCGCGACCGACTCCCCGGCGGCGAATCGCGCCTTGCGCAGGGCGTGGAGGGAGGTGGCGGACGAGCACATGAGCACCGCTCCCCACTCCAGGGGAACCTCGGCGGGCAGCGGGAAGACGCTGCGCGCGGGCACGCCCACGAGCTCGGCATAGCCCCCGTCGCGATCCTTGCCGAGCATCCGCCCGGCGGGGCAGAACTGCTCGCGGCCCCGCCGGCACTCCGGACACTCCCCGCAGGTCGCGAGATAGTGCACGCAGACCCGATCCCCGGGCGCGAATCCCGCGACCTCGCTCCCCACCGCCGCGCTAGTCCCCGCGATCTCGTGCCCCGGCGTGAGCGGCAGCCTCGCCACCGGCGCGGTGCCGTTCCGGTAGTGCGCATCGGAGTGGCAGATCCCCGCCGCCCCCACGCGCACGAGCACGTCGCGCGTCCCGATCGCCGGCTCCCCGACCTCCCGGTCCGCGACGGGCCGGCCGACGGCCACGATCTGCACGGCCTTCATCGGCTCTGGAATTCGCGGGCGCCGCCCAGGCCGAGCTTGCGCATGCGGCTGCGCAGGGTGCTCGGGTGCAGGCCGAGGACGTGGGCCGCGCCGCCGGGGCCGTAGAGCTTGCCGCGCGTGTGGCGGAGGGCCCGCTCGATGTGCCGGCGCTCCATCTCCCGCAGCGGCGCGGGGGGGGTCGAGTCCCCCGTCGCGACGGGAGGCGCCAGGGCGCCGGGCTCCTGGAGGGCGGTCGCGGCATCGAGGTCGAGGCGGGCGCTCGGGCTCAGGATCGTGGCGCGCTCGAGCGTGTTCACGAGCTCGCGGACATTGCCGTCCCACGGCCGCTCGGCCAACCAGGCGAGCGAGGCCTCGGTGAGATGCCACGGCCCGCGCCTCGTCCGCTTCGCGAGCGTGTCGAGGAAGTAGCGGGCGATCACCGGCACGTCCTCGCGGCGATCGCGCAGCGGCGGAACGTGGATCGGGAAGACGGCGAGCCGGTAGTAGAGGTCCTGGCGGAAGCGCCCCTTCGCGGTCGCCGCCACGAGGTCGAGGTTCGAGGCGGCGAGCACCCGCACGTCGACGCGGATCGTGGCATCGCTCCCCACCGGCTCGAAGCAGCCCTCTTGCAGCGCCCGCAGGAGCTTCGCCTGCAGGTCGATCGGCAGATCGCCGACCTCGTCGAGGAAGAGCGTGCCGCCGTTCGCGGCCTGGAAGCGGCCCATGCGGCGCGCGGTCGCCCCCGAGAAGGCGCCCTTCACGTGTCCGAAGAGCTCGCTCTCGATCAGCTCGCGGGGGAGGGCGGCGCAGTTGATGCCCACGAACGGCTCCGCGGCCCGCCGGCTCCACCCATGGATCGCGTTGGCGAGCACCTCCTTGCCGGTGCCCGTCTCCCCCGTGAGGAGGACGGGCGTGTCGGCCACGGCGACGCGGCGCGCGAGCTCGACCACCGTCCGCATCGCGGGGCTCCGGCTGAGCTCCATCATCTCGGTCGCCGGCCCGTGGCCCGTCACGCTCTCCTCCAGGAGCCGGTTCTGCTCCTGGAGCTGCTCCGCCATCCGTTCCAGGGCGGCCGACTGCTCGCCGTAGCTCATGGCCATGGCGAGGAGCTTCCCGAAGACGTCGGCGAGCTGGACCACCGAGTCGGGGTACACGTCGCAGATCCTCCGATCGAAGGTCATGATCCCGAGCGTCTCGGAGCGCGACCGCAGGGGCACGACCATGCACGAGTGCCCGTGGGGCAGGTCGAGCACGCCGTCGAAGGGATCGCCGTCGCCGTCGCGGTGGTCGACGGCGGTGAAGGCCCGGGCCTCGTCGCGTTCGAGGAGCGCGCGGATCGTCGGGAACTCCTCGAGCCGCAGGCGATGGCGGCCGACCGCCGGGCTCGCGAGCGCCCCCCGCGCCACCCGCACCTGGAGCTCGTCGCCCCGGAGCTCCATCACCGTGGCGAGGTCGAAGGGGACGAGGCGGCCCAGGGTCTCCACGGCCTGGCCGAGGAGCTCGTTCACCTGCTCCGGGGAGGCCCCCCGCCGGGCCGCCGCCCGCAGGTGGCGGGTGAGATCGACGAGGTGGGGAGGAGGCTCGACCATGGGCCGGGCCGATCGCGAAATGTCGCGGGGGGCCCCGCGGATCGCGACCGGTCGCGGTTCATTGTCGTCGAATGTCGCGGTCGCGGTAGGGGCGGGCCGGAACGGCTGGACCTAAAGCATTGTCGTCATTGAGGTTATGGTTTTCCTCCTCCCCCGGCACGTCCCGTGCCTTAGGGGAGCGCCGGACCGGCTCGCGGACCGGCGCGCCCCCGCGGACCGGCCCGGCCGGACCCCCCGGAACCCTCAGCACCCCGAAGGAAGGAACCCCCGATGTCGAACCTGATCGGAAAGAAGGCCCCCCTCTTCAGCGCTCCGGCGGCGATGCCGGACAACACGATCAACCCCGCGTTCTCGCTCGAGAGCCTGAAGGGCAAGTACGTCGTGCTCTTCTTCTACCCCCTCGACTTCACCTTCGTCTGCCCGACGGAGATCATCGCCTTCAACAAGAAGCTCGCCGAGTTCAAGGAGCTCGGAGCCGAGGTCGTCGGCGTGTCCGTGGACAGCCAGTACACGCACCTCGCCTGGAAGAGCACCCCCCTCGACAAGGGCGGCATCGGGAACGTCCAGTACCCGCTCGTCGCCGACCTCACCAAGAAGATCGCGAGCGATTACGGGGTCTTGGCCGACGCTGGCGTCGCCTTCCGCGGTACCTTCCTGATCGACCAGCAGGGGGTCGTCCGCCACGCCGTGATCAACGACCTGCCGCTGGGACGCAACATCGACGAGGCGGTGCGGATGGTGAAGGCCCTGCGTCACCTCGAGAAGCACGGCGAGGTCTGCCCCGCCAACTGGAACGAGGGCGAGGACGCCATGAAGCCCACGGCCGCCGGCGTCGCCGGCTACCTGAGGAAGCACGGCAAGTAGGCCCTCCTCGTCCGCCGCAGCACACGAAGGAGAACCAGCGATGGCATTCGAGCTTCCCCCCCTGCCCTGGGCCGAGAACGCCCTGGACCCCTACATCTCCGCCAACACGACGCGCGTCCACCACGGCAAGCACCACGCGGCCTACGTCAGCAAGCTGAACGCGGCCATCGAGGGCTCGCCGCTCGCCGAGAAGACGCTGGAGGAGATCATCAAGACGACCGCCGGCGACGCCGCCAAGGCCGGCGTCTTCAACAACGCCGCGCAGGTCTGGAACCACACCTTCTTCTGGAACAGCATGAAGCCCCGGGGCGGAGGCCAGCCCAAGGGCAAGCTCCTGGAGAAGATCAACGCCGCGTTCGGCAGCTTCCAGAAGTTCCGCCAGGAGTTCGCCGACAAGGCCGGCGCGCTCTTCGGCAGCGGCTGGACCTGGCTCGTCGAGAGCGGTGGCAAGCTGGAGATCGTCCAGACCTCGAACGCCGCCAATCCGATGACGTCCGGGAAGAAACCGCTCCTCACGCTCGACGTGTGGGAGCACGCCTACTACCTCGACTACCAGAACCGGCGTCCCGACTTCGTGACCGCCTTCCTCGACCACCTGGCGAACTGGGACTTCGCCGCGAAGAACCTGGGATGAGACCCTCGCCGTCCATGCGCGGCGAACGCATCTGATTGAGGGTTCCTCCGTGGGGCCGCGCTTCCGGGTCCGCGCCCGGGATCGCGGCCCCGTTTCGTCTCCGCGGGAGGCCACGGCCCCCGCGGGAACGAACCCTCCCCCCTCTCCCGCTCAACGGGCGCGCGCCATCGCCTCGCGGACGCGCCGCGCGATCTCCGCGAAGTTCCCGGCCGCGATCAGGCCCTTCTCCACCATCCAGCTCCCGCCGCAGGCGAGGACCGCCGGGTGGGCGAGCCAGGCGGCGAGGTTCGTCGGGTCGATGCCGCCGGTCGGGATGAACCGCATCCCCGGGAAGGGAGCGGCGAGGGCCTTCAGCATGGCGAGCCCGCCCAGCGCCGCGGCGGGGAAGAGCTTCACCACGCCGAGGCCGAGGCTCGCCGCCCGCATCAGCTCGCTCGCCGTCGCCACGCCGGGATAGACGGGCACTCCGCGGTCGCGGCACCACGTCACGATCTCGGGATCGAGGCCGGGCGACACGACGAACGCGGCCCCGGCCGCGACGGCGCGCTCGGCCTGGGCGACGGAGAGCACCGTGCCCGCCCCGACGAGGATCCCGCCGCGCCCCGCCATCCGCCCGATCGCGTCGGTGGCGGCCGCGGTGCGGAAGGTGATCTCGGCGCAGGGGAGCCCGCCCTCCACCAGGGCGTCGGCCAGCGCCCCGGCGTGGCGCGCGTCGTCGATCGCCACGACGGGGATCAGGCGCAGGGCGCCGAGGCGGGCGGTGACCCGCTCCTCCGCGCTCGGTTCGCCGGTGTCCGCCATATCGCCTCTTCCTGCTCCGCCGCCGTCACAGCCGCGGCAGGCTCATCCCTCCATCGACGACGAGCACCTGCCCGGGGGCGTAGGTGAGCCCGCCCGTCGCGAGCATCGCCACCGCGCGCCCCATGTCCTCCGGCGTCCCCCACCGCGGCTCGGGCACCAGCCCCGCGGCGATCCGCCGGTCGTAGTCCGCCGCGGCGCGGGCGGTCATGTCCGTGCGAACGATCCCCGGCCGCAGCTCGTACACGGGGATCCCCTCCGGCGCGAGCCGCATCGCCCACGCGCGGGTGGCCATGGAGAGGGCCGCCTTGCTCACGCAGTAGTCGGCGCGGTCGATGGAGGCGAGCTCGGCGGAGACCGAGGTGACGTTCACCACGCAGCCCGTCCAGCCCGGATCAGCCCGCTTCTGCTCGAGCATCCAGCGCGCGGCGAGCTGGGTGAGGAAGTGCGGGCCGAGGAGGTTCGCCCGCAGGATCCACGCGAAGGCGTCCTCCGTCGTCGCGAGGAGGTCGGTGCCGCGCTCCCGCGATCCGACCCCGGCGTTGTTCACGAGCACGTGCAGGCGCCCGAAGCGCGCGCGGGCCGCGGCGACGATCTCCTCCCGCGCGCGCGCGTCCCCCACGTCGCCGCGCGCGTAGGCGACGGCGGCTCCGCGCGCCCGTAGCTCGGCGAGGGCCGGGTCGTCGTCCGTCCGCTCGCGCACCCCGTTCACCACGAGGTCGAAGCCGGCGCCGGCGAGCGCGCGGGCGATCCCGCGCCCGATCCCCCGGCCGCCCCCGGTGACGATCGCCACCCGCCTCGCCTCCCCCATCGCTCAGCTCCCTCCCGCCGCCGGCGGTCCGCAGAAGGTCGGATACGTCTCGCCGCGGGCGAGGCGCTGCACGAGGAGCGCCGCCTCGCGCAGGTGGTAGTCGCCCCACATCGACGCCTCGCCGCCCGGGATCCGCACGCCCGGCGGCACGTGGTCCCAGCCGTTCGGGCGGTGGTAGATGCAGTGCCGCAGGAGGCCCTGGTGTGCCGGAGACGTCGCGAGGTACGGTTCCGCGAGCAGCGTGCGCAGGACCGCGAGCCCCGCCGCGCCGTAGGCGCTCCCCGGGAGGACCTGTCCGAGGCGCAGGAGCCCCTGGGCGGCGATCGCCGCCGCCGAGGCGTCGACGGGCTCCTCGCCGTTCTCCGGATCGGCCGGCCGCTCGCGCCAGCCCTCCAGCCGCGCGAGCCCCGGGGCGCCCGTGTCCCAGTACGGAATGCCGTCCGCCGCCGTGTTCGCGAGGTAGTAGTCGGCCGTCGCCCGCGCCGCGCGGGTCAGGAGCGCCGCCACGCTCTCGCGCCCGCCGCAGGGGACGAGTTCGCCCTCCGCCAGGCGCGGGAGGAACTCGAGGAGCTCCGCGCAACCGAGGATCACCCACGCGAGCCCGCGGGTCCACGTGGAGAAGGGCGAGTAGCCCTGCTGCGTGCCCGGCGCGCGGTAGCGGCCGTCGTTCGGATCGAAGAGGCTCTCGTGGGCGACGCGCCCGCGCACGTCCCAGGCGTCGCGCCCCTCGCCGTAGTAGACGGAGTAGGTCGCGGTCGCCTGGGCATGGGCGACGAGCCGCTCGAGGAGCGAGACGCACTCGTCGTGCTCCTCGAGGAGGTAGTGGCCGAAGAGGTGGGCGAGGGCGAGGACGCGCAGGGTGCGGATCGTGTCGGCGAAGAGCGAGTGCGGCCCGTTGAACGAATGGATGAAGCCCCCGCCCTCCGCCGTGCGCGTCCAGCGCCGCGCCTGCACCGCGCCGCTCACCCGGATCGCGAGCTCGCCGAGCGTCCGCTCGCCGTGCTCGTCGGGCAGGCGCCCCTCGCGGATGAGCCGCCAGAGGTTTCCCCACGTGCTGATCGTCTGGAAGCCGTGGTCGTGGCCGCCGGCGTGGGTCAGGTGGGGCACCATCTCCGCGCGCGTGCCCCGCCGGCCGATCGCGAGGCACTCCTCGTCCCCGGTCGCGTCGAACTGCAGGAGCGCGGAGCCGTACCGGAAGCCGAGCGTCCACTCCGTCCATTCCCGCGCCGTCCACCGCCCGCCCACCGTAACGACCGGCGCGCCGGCGTCGTCGGGCCAGGTCTCCTCCAGCGCCCGAATCTTCGCCCCCGAGAGGGGCCAGAGGCGCGCGAGGGCGGGGAGGAGGTCGGCCGGCCGGAGTTCTTCGTTGCTGCGCATCGCGTCCGTGGCGTAGTTTCCTCTCCGCCCCCCGCGAGGCCAAGGACCATGTCCCTCGAGATCCGCCCGCCGTCCGAATGCCGCTGGGACCTCGCCAGCCTGGGCGAGGTGATGCTCCGCCTCGACCCCGGCGAGGGCCGGATCGCGACCTCGCGCCTCTTCCAGGCCCGCGAGGGGGGCGGCGAGTACAACGTCGCCCGCGGCCTCCGCCGCTGCTTCGGCCTCGCCACGACCCACGTGACGGCCCTCGTCGACAATCCGGTGGGCCGGCTCGTCGAGGACCTGATGCTCCAGGGGGGCGTCGATCTCTCCCGCCTCCGCTGGCTCCCCTTCGACGGCGTCGGCCGCGCGGCTCGCAACGGCCTCAACTTCACGGAGCGCGGCTTCGGCGTGCGCGCCGCGCTGGGCTGTGCGGACCGCGCCCGCACCGCGATCGCCCAGATGCAGCCCGGCGACGTCGACTGGGACGCCCTCTTCGCGACCGAGGGCGCCCGCTGGTTCCACACCGGCGGCATCTTCGCCGCGCTGTCGCCCTCGACCGCCGCGGTGGCGCGGGAGGCAATGGAGGCCGCCCGCCGGCACGGCACGATCGTCTCCTACGACCTGAACTACCGCCCCTCCCTCTGGAAGGCGAACGGCGGCCGGGCGCGCGCGATCGAGGTGAACCGCTCCTTTGCTCCGCTCGTCGACGTGATGCTCGGCAACGAGGAGGACTTCACCGCTGCGCTCGGCTTCGAGGTCCCCGGCCTCGATCCCCACCTCGCCCGGCTCGACCCCGCGAACTTCGCCCGCATGATCGAGGAGCTCGTCCGCGTCTTCCCGAACCTCCGCGTCGTCGCGACGACCCTCCGCCACGCCCGGACCGCCACCCGCAACGACTGGGGTGCGGTCTGCTGGCACGCCGGGGCGCTCCACGTGGCGACCCCGCGCCCGGACCTCGAGATCCTCGACCGCGTCGGCGGCGGCGATTCTTTCGCCTCCGGCTTGATCTACGGCTTCCTCACCGGCCGCGATCCCGCCTGGTGCGTCGAGTGCGGAGCGGCCCACGGGGCGCTCGCGATGACGACCCCCGGCGACACGAGCATGGCGACGCTCGCGGAGGTCGAGCGCCTGATGGCGGGAGGGACGGCGCGGGTGGAGAGGTGAGGGGAGTCGCCTCTCCCTACTTCGTCTCCTGTCCTCCCGTCGGCACCGCGACGATCCGGAAGCCGATATGGTCGTAGCGCCGCTCCGGCTCGAACCGCAGTCGGAACGCCGACCGGCACGGCCAGCCTTCGTCCGCCCAGCACCCGCCCCGGCGCACGCGCGAGAGATCGCCGTGCTCGCTCTTCGCCGCCGAGCTCCGCGCCAGGTACAGGTCGGGGTCGACGCCGCCGGGCAGTTCTCGGTGGTACCAATCCCGGCACCGCTCGTAGCTGTTGCCGTGCATGTCGTGTAGGCCCCAGGCGTTGGCGGGGTAGCTGCCGACGCGGGCGGCCCGGCCGAGCGATGGCCCCGGTTCGGCCCCGTGGTAGGGCTTCCCGCGGAAGTTCGCCTGCGTGCTGCTGAGCTGGTCGCCGAAGGAGGTCGCCGTTGTCGTTCCCGCGCGGCAGGCGTATTCCCACTGCGCCTCGGTCGGCAGCCGGAATTCCCATTCCGCCGGGAGCTCCCCGGACCGGCGGCCGAGCTCGGTGAGTTTCCCGCAGAACGCCTCCGCCTCCGCGAAGTCGACGTTGCCCACCGGGAAGTCGTCCCCCTCCGACAGCTCCGCCGTCAGCTCGCCGGGGAGCGCCCCGACGACGCGCCGCCACTCCCCCTGCGTCGTCTCGAACTTGCCCATCCAGAAGCCCCGGGTGAGCGTCACGTCGACCTGATCCTCGCCGGGCCGCCGCTCCGGCTCGCCGGGCGGGCTCCCCATCGTGAACCGGCCCGGCGGGCACCAGCAGAGCCGGATCCCGGCGACGGTGCGCTCCTCCCCCGCCCGGGTGCCGGCGAAGGCGGCGGAAACGGCCGGCGGCGCCGGGTCGATCCGCGCGCAGCCCAGCACGCCCGCGGCGGCAAGGAGCGGCACTCCGAGTCGCGTCCGGAGGAATCGGGCGGTTCCTCCGCCGCGCAAGGGTGAATCGACAGCGCGGGTAGCGGTCGGTCTTCCTCCTCGACCGCAGCTACTCAACCTTCGCTCCATTCTCGCGGAGGAGCTCGCGCAGGATAGACCGGTGGCATCGCTCCTCGTCCTCGCAGTAGCAGCCCACCGAGAAGCTCGTCGCGTGGGACAGCGCGGCCAGGAGCTCGAGGGCGTGCTTCGCCTCGGGCGCCGCCATCTCCGCCTTGTACTTCCGCGCGAAGGCCGCCCATTGCGCCGGCGTCGCGGCCGCTTGCCCCAGCTTCATGGTCTCGACGCTGGGAGCGAGGTTCGGGAACCAGACGTCGTACCAGTTCTGCTTCCCGAACTGCGTTTTCGGCACGCCCCGCGGCGGCCGGCGCACCGTCCCGATCCGTGTTCCTTCCCCCGGCATGCGCGGTGCTCCGAGGCGGACGATTCGCACGCTCATGGATCCCTCCTGGGCAAACCCCGCTCTCCTGGCGGGCGCATGCGGCCCGGCGGCGCGAATCCGATACGGTGCATCGGTCCGTTTCGCTGATCGCCCCCCGTGGAACTCATGCTGTGGCACCCTCTACGAACAGGATGCAGCGCCGACCGCGCACCTCCCGCACCAGATCCCACAGAAACCGATTGGATTGCGGACCCGCGCCAAGGCCTCGCGATGGGGAATGAACTCCATACCCGGCCTCCTTCCCCCGGGTCGAGCTCCGACCATGGGCCGATCGGAATAGCGCCGCGGGGCGGAACCGTCAAGGAGAGGTCGGGCTCGTCTGCCGGCATCCCCGGAGGCAGTCGACGAGGTTCCTCCCCCCGGCCGTCGTGCGGGGCTCGAGATGCGCCGGGCCCTGACCCATGTGGCTCTTCCCCGGGAGGAGCAGGCCGCGGTCCGGGCGCGGAGGCCGTCACTCCGGGCGAGGATCCCCTCCCCTCACAGCACGCTCCACCATGGCGCGGCCAGCACGTCCGGCACGAGCCATTCCATCATCGTGCCGGCGTGCAACAGGAGACCCCCGCGGGCTTTCCGGCCGTATTCGGCGCGGAAGGCGCGCAGGTGCGCCGCGTCCCCGAGCCGGGGGCGCGTGGTGGCCTTGACCTCCACGGGCAGGAGCCGGGCGCCGGTCTCGATCACGAAATCGACCTCCTCGCCGACCGCGGTGCGCCAGGTGAGGACCTCGGCGCGGTCCAGCCGTCCATCGCGCCAGGCCAGGAGATCGTGGAGCACGAGGTTCTCGAAGTGGGCGCCGCCAGGCTCGGCAACCTCCGCGATGTGGAGCGCAAGCCCCGTGTCGTTCCAGTACAGCTTGGGAGACTTGATGAGGCGCTTGGTCCGATTCGCGGCGTAGGCGGGGATCCGCACGAGCAGATAGGACGTTTCGAGCAGGTTGAGCCAGCGGTGCACCGTCGGCTGCGGCAGCGTGACGTCGCGACCCAGCTCGGTCTGGTTCACGAGCTGACCGAGCCGTAGGCAGACCGCGCGCATCAGGCGCCGAAAGTCCGGCAGCGCCGCTATGGAGGAGAGCTCCAAGAGGTCGCGCTCGAGGTACGTGCGCACGTAGCCGTCGAACCAGATGGTGCGCTCCTGCGCGGTCTTGAGGTGGAGCGCCGGCGTCGGATAGCCGCCGCGCCGCGCGAGCGCGCGCCAGTCCTCGGGTTCACCCGGCTGCGCCGCCAGCAGGTCGATCCACTCCTCCTCCGGTCGATCGAGGAGCTCGTCCCAGACCCCGCAGCGGCCGAGCCCCCGCTGCTCGCCCCGCGTCATGGGCCAGAGGGTGAGATGGCTGGCCCGCCCCGCCAGCGATTCGGAGACCCGCCGCATCAGAAGCAGGTTGGCCGAACCGGTCAGGAGGTATTGTCCCGGCCGCCGGCGCCGATCGATGGCGCGTTTCACCGCGCGCAGGAGATCGGGCTCGCGCTGCACCTCGTCGAGCGTCACCGGCCGCGCGCCCCCCACGAGGGCCTCGGGATCGTGGCGCGCCATCTCCACGGTGTCCAGGTCGTCCAGCGAGACGTACCGCCGGGCGCCCGGCGCCAGCTCCTGGGCGAGCGTGCTCTTCCCCGTTTGGCGTGCGCCCGTCACCACCACCGCCGGCATGACGCGGAGGCGGTCGGCGAGGCTCCGCGCGATGAGCCGGGGAAGCGTGGCGGAGGGCGCCATGCCGCGAATGATAATCATTCACGGCGTGAATGATCAACCAAGGACGGAGGGTTCGCTCCGGGGTCAGAGGGAGTGGCCGCCTACGGGATGGACCCCGGCGTGCTCCCTCCGGGGGGAGCCGGGCGGAGCCCCCCCGCGCCGGCCGCGGCGCCGCGCGGCGGCCCGGAGGGCGGATTCCTCGGATAGCCTGGATCGATCCGCGGCCCGGCGACCATTCCCCCGCGGATTCCGATGGGCGACGAAGAAGATCGACCGGGGAGCAAGCGGGAGCTCCTCCGCGAGACGGGGCGGCTGCGGCGGCTCGCGCGGGGGCTGCTCGCGGATCGCGGGCTCGCCGAGGACGTCGTGCAGGACGCGTGGCTCGCGGCCCTGCGGCGGCCGCCGCGGGCGGGGTGGGCGCTCGGGGCGTGGCTCGGCGGGGCGGTCCGGCGGCTCGTGCGGCAGCGGGCGCGGGAGGAGGAGCGGCGGCGGCGGCGCGAGGAGCGCGCGGCCCGGGCGGAGGGAAGCGGCGAAGCGATCGACACCGGGGAGCGGCTCGAAGTGCTGCGGGCCCTCGTCGACGCGGTCGAGGCGCTCGCGGAGCCGTACCGCACGGCCGTCGTCCTGCGCTTCTTCGCGGGGCTGCCGCCCCGGGAGATCGCGCGGCGACGGGGCGTGCCGCCCCGGGCGGCCTCGGGAGCGGAGCGCTCGTCATGGGAACGAAGGTGAAGGTCGCCCTGGCGGCGACGCTCGTGGTCGCGGTCGCCGCGGTGGGCGGGGTGATGCTCGAAGGTCCGTTCGGGGGCGAGGCGAGCGGCGCGGACGAGGTCCGGCCGGCGCGGGAGGTCGCAGCGGCGGCGGAAGTCGCCGGCGAGGGTCCGCTCCTCGCGACGGAGGAGCGCACCGAGGCGCGGACCGTCGTCGGAGGCGGCGAGGAGGGGGGCTGGGTGGTCTCCGGGACGACGTGGCGCGGGTACGAGGCGCCGCTCCCCGGGGTCGAGCTCCACGCGTGGATGAGCGCGGGATGGCGGGAGGACGGGGAGCTCCTCGCCGAGGCCTGGATCCGCTCCGACGAGGAGGGACGCTTCCGGTGGAGCGTGGCGGCGCCGGCGTCCATGGTGAGGATCGTCCTCCAGCCGGTCAGCCCTGACATCCGCGGGAACCTCGTGGAGGTCGTTCCCGAGGGCGAGCCCGCGCCCACGAACCTCTCCGTCCTCCTCTACCCCCTCGATGTCACCATCACGGGTCGCGTCGTGGACACCCAGGGCATGCCGCTCGCCGGGGCGACCGTGGTCGCCACGGACAAGGGGGCTCGCACCGATGATCAGGGACGCTATCGCCTGCGCTTCCCATCAGCCTGGTCCCATCTTGTGTTGTGGGCCGTGGCCCCGGGGCACGCCGAGGAACACCTCCACTTCCGACCCCGCGGGCCGGGGACCATCGCGGCGCCGGATCTCGTCCTCGCGGGGGGCTTCCAGGTGGTCGGTCGAGTCCGCAACGCCGAAGGAGCTCCAATCGAGAAGGCTAGCGTGCGCCTGTTTCTCGTCGCCGATGGGTATGTCCTCCCGACCGAAGCCGCCGAGGTCCGCACCGATTCCGAGGGACGCTTCTCTCTCGACTTCCTTCGTTCCGAGGTGAAACAAGAGGGGATCCTGGTAACGGCGGTCGGCTACGTGGGAGCCGGCGCTCAGGTGATTCCCGGGAAGATCCCCGCAGCGGGGCTCGAGATCGTGCTCCAGCGGGGAACTGACATCCGCGGGCGCGTGGTGGGCGAACACGGGATTCCCCTTGGCGGGGTACGGCTCAGCATCGGCACTCCCGCGGGAGGCACTGCCGAAGCGTGGTCCAGCCGGGAAGGGGAGTTCCTGCTCTCGCCAGTGGCGGAAGGAAGGCAGACCCTCTACTGCTCTCGCCGGGGGCTTCGCTCGCAGAAGCTGGAGATCGACGTCCCGGCTCCGGGAAGCGGGCTCACGGACGTGACCATCGCAATGCCGGCCGGCCGTTCCATCGTCGGTCAGGTCCTGGACGATCGCGATCAGCCGGTGCGAGGGGCGACCATCCTGGGCATCGCCGGTACAGACTGGCGCTCGGGGCGAGCCTCCGACCGACCGCGCGCCGACCATGTGGACCTCATGGCGCGAACAGGTGGTTCCTCGCAGAGCGGCACCGACGAGCGGGGATTCTTCCGCATCGAGGGCCTGAGTGGAGTGAGCGACTTCCTTTGGTGCGTGCATCCGGGCTACCTCTCCATCCAGCATTTCTTGTCCCCGGAGGACTTCAGTCAGGAGGCCCTCGTCCTGCGCTTGTCTCCGGCGGGCCGTCTCAGCGGACGGGTCGTCGACGAGACGAGCGGAGCTCCCCTTCCTCGGTTCACGATTCGCGTCCTCGAAGGCAGCGGCTACGGCTCCGTATGGGGTCGTTCGGGCATCGCGTTCTCCGACGAGAACGGCGCGTGGAGCATCGAGGGGGAGGAGCTCAGGCCAGAAGGAGAATACGTCGTCGAAGCGTCGAGCCCCGGCTATGCGCCCGAGTTCATGGAATGCGTGGCGGTCGTGGAGCCGGATCCCGACACAGTGGTCCTGCGCCTGGAGCGAAGTGCGACGATCCGGGGCTGGGTTGTCGACAGCCAGACGGGGATTCCGCTTGCCGGAGTGATGATCTGGCGCTTTACGCCTTCGCTCGCGTTGATCTCCGCCATGAAAGCGGGCGAACGCTACTCCACCTCGAGCGACGTCGAAGGCCGCTTCACCCTGGACGGCGTTCCGGGCGGCGAGACGTCACTCGCCGTGGAACGCGACGGCCGATTTCTCGCCCTGGACGGCCCCTTCCCGGTCCGCCCCGGCACCGTAGTGGACCGCACGATCGTGGCGCGCGGCGGCGGGCGGATCGAAGGGCGGCTCCTCGACGCCGCGGGGACGGCGCTCGTTGGCGAGCGCATCCAGATCGTCACGCGGGAAGCCTCCGGCCGTCTCTACTGCGAATGGGAGGCAACGACGAACGAGGAAGGCCTCTTCCGGTTCGCGGGGCTGCTCGACGGCACCTACGAGCTCCGCTGGCAGCGTGGGCTCGGCGAACGGGAGATCACCCCCCTCGCTCGGCTCGTCCCCGTCCGCTGGGACGAGACGACCACCCTCGACCTGCGCCCGCTTGGGGCGACCACTCTCACCGGCCGCGCGGTCGGCCTGCCCGACCTCGACGCCCCGATTCCCCTCTTCCTCGCCCCCCGCGGTTCTTCCACGACCCGCGGCACCGACGACTGGCGGCGGCGCTGCCGCGAGGCCGTCCTCGAGAATGGCCGCTTCCGGATCGAAGGGCTCGAGGCCGGCGCCTACGTCCTCACGAGCTGCTACGAAGCCCCGGACGGCGGCGGGCGATGGGACGGGCGGCTCGAGGTCGATCTTCCCGCGGAGGGTGTCGTCGAGGTCGAGCTGCGCTTCGAGCTGCGGCAATGACGCGCGCGGCGGGCCGCCTACGCTCGCCACCCCTCGATCACCCACATCGGCACGCTGCCGCCGATGTTGAACAAGGCGTGGACGAGGATCGCGGGAACGTGACTCCCCGTCCGCTCCCGGCAGTGGCCGGCGAGCAGTCCCAGGAGGGTCGCCAGGACGACCACGAACAGGGCGGCGGGCCCCATCGAGGGGACCAGGACGAGGTGCATGGCCCCGAAGAAGAGCCCGCTCACGAGCACGGGCATGCGCAGAGAGCGAGCAAGAATCGCTCGCGAACGGGCGGCAGCGCCGTCAGGCGATACGCCAGAAAACATCGGAGAGGCTGGTTCATCGATTCCTGCCCAGCCTCTCCGCCGGCGGGCAGGAGCGTCGACGCGCGCGCTCGCCGCCAAGAGTGTCAGGAGGAGTCCCCGGGTCAACACCTCCTCGCTGACGCTCGCGTAGATCCAGACGAAGAGGACGGTCTGGACCTTCGAGAGCTCGGCGGGCCCCGATTCCGGCGCGCCCTCCGGCGCAGCGAGGGTCGCCGCCACGGAGAGGATGGCCGTCGGCAGCACCCAGAGGAGGATGCGCGGCCGGAATCGGTACGTCCCCCGCGTCACTCCGAAGCGGCCGAGCCTCCCCTTCGCGAGGAGCCCCATCAGGGCCACGGAGAGGACGAGCATCGCCGTGTGGGTCGCGAACGCCGGCGGGAGGAAGCCGTCCCGGGGGATCGGAAGGGCCATCGCGGCCAGCAAGGCCAGGACGTCCACGGCCGCGACGAGCGCCACGGCGATCGCGATTCGCAGCGGACGATCCTGGCGCATCGAGGAGTCACCTCCCGGCTGGCCCGCTCCGCGAGCCGCCGCGGTCAGGCATCGGTGTCCCCGCCCCGCGATCGGGCCTCCGCCTCCAGGAGGGCGAGCTTCGCCTCCGCCGCGCGAGCGATGTCGGCCCCGGCCTTCCCCCAGTGGGGCAGGAACCACGCGTCGAACCGATCTTGGCCCAGCAGACGGATCAGTCGCTTGAGCATCCCGTCCGTGGGCTCGCCGTAGACGACCAGGCGGTGGACCGTCAGATCCGTACGCGGGTGATCGCCGGGTTTGCCGTTGGGCATGCCTGGACTCCGTCGTCCGGCGCCGAATCGATCGACCCGGGCCGTGCGGCGCGAAGGCGCTCGGCAGGACGAACGCCCGCGGAGCGGCGCGCCGGCGCCGGACTGGGCGGTATAGCGCCCGTGCTACGCACCGGCAATGCCGGGCCGCCGAGCTCTTGGTGGCCGGTCAGGATTCGGACCTCGTCGGAATCGCCGGACGCCGTAGGATGTTCGCCGCCGCCCATGCTGCCCCGTCCCGACACAGCCGCCCCGCTTTTTGCCCTGCTCGGCCTTCTCCTCGCCCCGGCCTGCCGGCCCTCCGAGGCGGCGCCGGTCGATCGGTCGTACACGGAGACGATCCGGGGGTCGGAGGTGCGGTTCGACATGGTGTGGATCCCGAACGGAGGGTTCTGGATCGGGAGGACGGAGGTCACGTGGGACGAGTACCTCTCCTACTGCGCTTTCGACGCGAGCGGGGCGGCGCCGCCGGGGGTCGACGCGGTCACCAAGCCCTCGAAACCGCTCGATTGGACGCCGTACGACCGGAACTGGGGCGCGGGGCGGCGGCCGGCGGTCGGGATGAGCTGGAATGCGGCGAAGAAGTACTGCGAGTGGCTCTCGGCGAACACCGGGCACGCGTACCGCCTGCCGAGCGAGGCGGAGTGGCAGCTCGCGTGCGGCACGGGGGGAGCGGGAGAGCTCGCGGAGCGCGCCTGGTACTCCACCACGAGCGGGGAGAGGACCGAGGAGGTCGGGCGGAAGGCGCCGAACGAATACGGGCTCCACGACATGCTCGGGAACCTCTGGGAGTACTGCGCCGGCCCCTGGGATCCCGCCGAGCCGGAGCGCGCCGTCCTGCGCGGCGGCTCGTGGAAGGAGACCGCCAAGTTCCAGGACCCGGCGAGCCGCCTCGCCTTCGAGGACGACTGGACCCTCGAGGATCCGAACTTCCCCCCCGGGGTCTGGTGGGTCCCGGGCGGAGATCACCTCGGGATGCGCGTCCTGCGTCCCGGGTCCGATGCCCCGAGCTCCCCGGCGGATCCGCGCGCCGCGACCGCCACGACGAAGTAGCCGGAGATTCACGCCATGTCCCGCCCGACCCGCCGCGCGTTCCTCGAGAAGAGCCTCCTCGCCGCCGCTGCCGCGGCATCCGCCCCGTACGCATCCGCGCTCGGTGCCCCGCGCCGCCGGCGGCAGGTCCCCCCGAGCGAGGTGATCCGCATCGGGGTGATCGGCGTGCGGGGGCGGGGCCGCGGGCACATCGGCGAGTTCAAGAACCTCCCCGGCTGCCAGGTGGCGGCGCTCTGCGACGTGGATGAGGGGGTGATCGGGCCGGCGAGGAAGTCGGTGCCGGAGGCGAAGTACTACCGCGATTTGCGCCAGATGCTCGACGACGAATCGATCGACGCCGTTTCGATCGCCACGCCGAACCACTGGCATTCGCTCGCCACGATCTGGGCCGTGCAGGCCGGCAAGCACGTCTACGTGGAGAAGCCGGTCAGCCACAACGTCTTCGAGGGGCGCCAGGTCGTGGCCGCCGCGGCGAAGTACGGCAAGATCGTGCAGCACGGGACGCAGGCGCGGAGCGCGCCGGCGACGAAGGACGCCATGGAGTGGCTGCGGGGCGGCGGGCTCGGCGCGGTGAAGCTCGCGATGGGGCTCTGCTACAAGCGCCGGGAGAGCATCGGCAAGGTGGAGGGGCCCCAGAAACCGCCCGCGACGTGCGACTACGACCTCTGGACCGGACCGGCGGAGCTCCAGCCGCTGATGCGGCAGAATCTGCACTACGACTGGCACTGGGTGTTCAACACCGGCAACGGCGACATCGGCAACCAGGGCGTGCACCAGATGGACATCGCGCGCTGGGGGCTCGGGGTCGAGACGCATCCGCGGCGGGTCGCGAGCTGCGGCGGGCGGCTCGGCTACGTCGACGACGGAAACACGCCGAACGCGCAGGTCGTGTGGCTCGACTACGGCGACAAGGAGATCGTCTTCGAGGTGCGCGGGCTGGCGACGGATCCCTATCGGGGCACGGGCATCGGCGTCGTCTTCTTCGGCGAGCGCGGCACGCTCGTCAGCGCGAGCTACGAGAAGGTGCAGGCCTTCGACCACGACGGGGCGGTGATCGCCACCTTCGAGGGCGACGCGAGCCACGGCCAGAACTTCCTCGACGCGGTGCGCGCCGGGGATCCGGGGAAGCTCACCGCGCCGATCCTCGGCGGGCACCTCTCCTCGGCGATGGGGCACCTCGGCAACATCTCGCATCTCTTGGGCGAGGAGTCGGCGCTCGCGGCGGTGGAGGATCCCTTCGGGGGCTCCGCCGCGGCGAACGAGGCCTTCGCCGGCTTCCGGGCGCACCTCGCCGCCAATGGGCTCGATCCTGCGCAGTGCCGGATCCGCCGCGGCCCGGCGCTCACCTTCGACGCCGCCGCGGAGCGCTTCACGGGCGAGCGCGCCGAGGCGGCGAACCGCCTCCTCACCCGGGAGTACCGCGCCCCCTTCCTGCTGCCGGAGATCTGATCCCCACCGCCGCCCCCGGCCACCCGAGGGGAATCGGGGCCGGAGACCGCCCCGCCCGGCCCGCGGTTTCCCGGATTCCACGGTTTCCCGGATTCCGCGGTCTCCCAGCTTCCGCCTCTTCCCGGCACCGGCGGCGGCATCCAGACGACGCCCGCCGCCGCCGCCCTCTTCAGCGCCCGGAACCCTCGCCGGCCGCGGGTGCGCCGCCGGCTCCCTCGCCGTCGTAGGACTCCCCCTCCGGCACGCCCGCGGGCACCCGGTAGCGGTCCGGCCGCGCCTCCACCACCTCGCGCCGCCACGCCTCCGGGTAGCCCCGGCTCTCGCCGCCGACGAAGCCGTCGTTGAAGCGCGTGATCAGATGATCGCCGAGGGCGCGGTAGCGCTCGACGACGAGCTCGGCGTGGGTCACGGAGTAGTCGGTGAGGTAGCGGACCAGGAGATCGGGGTTCGTCCGGGCCAGCTCCACCGCCGTCTGTTCGACCGCCGGTTGCAAGGCGAGGTGGTGCCCCTCGAGCTCGCTCTGCACGGCTCGGATGTCGCCGATCATCTCCGAGTACATCAGGTACGAGTAGTTGGCGACGAAGTTGAACACCCACCACGCCGAGTCGCGCGAGTAGCGGTCGATCGACCCCGTCGTGAACGACGCGGGCAGGGCATCGATGCAGCAGTAGAGCGGCGCGTAGCAGGTGTAGTTCGTGTCTTCCACGCCGTACCACATCACGCCCCCCACCGCGTCGGGGAGCCAGGCGCGCGACTGCGACACGAACGAGCAGGCGGTGTGCTGGGCGGAGATCGGCCGCTCCCACACCTGCGCCACGCCGTCCACCGCCCAGTCGAGGGGCCGCACGCGGAAGGGATTGCCGAAGGGACCGGCGTCGATCCCCTTCGTCATGTCGAAGTCGGTCCCCTCGTAGTGATCGCGCATCAGGGCGAAGACATCGGCGAGCGAGAGCTTCGCGTCCGGCGCGATCGAGAGGGGATAGGGGGCGGCGCCGGGGACGCCGCGGTGGTAGGCGGGATCGAGCTCGCCCGCCCGTGACGGCGCGGCGCGGCGGTAGAGGCTCCACACCCGCGTCTCGGTGATCCGCAGCATCGCCGGGGTCGGGGGGCAGTAGGCGTCGCAGAAGCGGAAGGGCGCGCCGGAGGCGGGATCCCACCAGCCCCGCTCGACCGCCGTGGCGATCACGCCCTCCGAGTGGCGGCAGTTCTCGGGATCGTCGAGCGGAAACTCGCCGATGCGCGCCTTGTTGGCGTGGGCGCAGATGTGGCCGGCGGGGATCCGCACCGCCACCCACTCGGCTCCCCGCTGTCCCGGCCCTCGCCCGACGATCTCGAGGAGCCAGGCCTCCTCGGGGTCGCCGATCGAGATCGACTCGCCGGAAGAACGGTAGCCGTACGCGGCGACGAGCCCGGCCATCACGTCGATCGCCTCCCGCGCCGTGCGGGCCCGCTCCAGGGCGAGGAGCATCAGCTCGTCGTAGTCGAGGAAACCCTCCGAATCGACGAGCTCGGGGCGGCCGCCGAAGGTGCTCTCCCCGATCGCGAGCTGGTGCTCGTTCACCCAGCCGACGACGGCGTAGGTGTGGGGCACCTCCGCCACCCGGCCCTGGCCGAGGCCGGCGACGAAGGAACCGGGCGCGTGGTCGGCGGCGGGGATCCGGCGCAGGCGAGGGTGGTACTCGGCGTCGTTCGTGTACACGATCATCACCGAGCCGTCCGCGGAGGCTTCCTTCGTGACGAGCAGGCTCGTGCAGCCGTCGTCGAGGAGCGGCTCCGCCGGCACGGGGAGCGCGGCGAAGAGCGGGGCGGAGAGCGCGAGAACCGAAGGGCGGAGCAGGGAGCGGGCGTCGCAGGGCATGGCGTTCCTCGCCGGCGAGAGGTCGATGGGGCACCCCATCCTACCGGCCCGCGAAGCTTGTGAAGGCCGGCCCGCCGCCGCAGAATCGCGCCTCCGCGGGCCGCTGGTCCGCGGCGACCGCCCGAATCCGGCGATCCGGCGCGGCGAACCCTCGAGATCGGACGACGCCAGCGAGAGGAGCAAGCGATGGCCAGGAGACCCCTCAACGTGGGACTGATCGGCGGCGGCGGCGGAGCGTTCATCGTCCACCCCCACCAGCGCGCCATCCACTTCGACGGCACGCGCCGCGTGACGGCGGCCGCTCTCCATCCGGTCCCCGAGGTCGCGATGAAGGAAGCGGAGGCGTGGCCCTACCCGATCCGGGGCTATCCGAGCTACGACGAGATGATCAGCGCCGAGTCCCGGCGGCCCGCCGGCGAGCGCATCGACTACGCCCTGGTCGTCACTCCGAACCACGTGCACTTCGATCCGGCGATGAAGTGCCTCGCCGCCGGCATCCCCGTTTTCTGCGAGAAGCCGCTCACCGTCACCCTGGAGGAGGCGACGCGCCTGGTGAACGCGGTGAAGGAGCGGGACGTGCCCTTCGGCGTCGCGCACACCTACCTCGGGCACTGGTCGAGCCGCTTCGCGCGGTTCGTCGTGCGGAGCGGGCTCCTGGGCGAGGTACGCTGGGTCGATGCCTGGTACCTGCAAGGCTGGCTCGCCGATCGAGCGGAGGACAAGGGGATCGTGCAGGCCAAGTGGCGCGTCGATCCCAAGCAGGCCGGCGCGAGCTGCTGCGGCGGCGACATCGGCACCCATGCCCTGATGCACCTGCGCTACGTCACCGGCCTGGAGGTGGTCGAGGTCAGCGCGCACCTCGAGACCTTCGTCGCCGGCCGGGTCCTCGACGATCATTTCACGACCTACTGCCGGCTCTCGAACGGCGGCAAGGCCCTGGTGCGCGCGAGCCAGATCGCCATCGGCCACAAGAACGATCTCGGTCTCGAGGTGAACGGCACGCGGGGCTCGCTCCTCTGGATCCAGGAGGAGCCGGAGGAGGTGGTGATCCGCCTGCCCGACCAGCCCGACCGCACGTACTGGCGCGGGGTCGTGAAGGCGAACGACGGGTTCCTCGGCAACGTGCCGGCGGAGCTCCTCGCCGAGCCGACGATCCCCTCCGGCCACACGGAGGGGTTCCACGACGCCTTCGCCCGCCTCCACCGGGCCTTCGAGGCCGACGTGCGGGCGTACCAGAACGGGCAGCCCTTCGCCTGCGACGGCAGCCGCTACGCGAACGTCGAGGACGGCCGGAAGGGGATCGCCTTCCTCGAGGCCGCCGTGCGCAGCAGCGCGAACGACGGGGCCTGGATGGACGTGTAGAGGCCCGCCGGCGGGGCCGGGCCGCAGCCGGTCCGCTCCGCCGCCGGCGCGGCGATCGAGATTCGGCGGAATCCGGGCAACCGGGGCGGGGGCGGGGCGGTCT
The DNA here is from genome assembly GCA_040754415.1 of Planctomycetota bacterium. GTDB lineage: Bacteria > Planctomycetota > UBA1135 > UBA1135 > JBFMCU01. The sequence continues at coordinate 9,284 of JBFMCU010000041.1, read as the reverse complement.
TGGCGGCCGATCCCTAGGGTGGCCGGGGGCCGGTGGCGAGGACGCAACCCTCCGGGGGGCGAGGGGGGGGACGCGAGGGGGACCCCATTGCCGGACGGCGGGCGGGGAGCTGGCCTCCTGTCCTCATTCGGACGCCGTGTTCATATGTGAACACCAGCCCGCCCCGGCGCCGGGGCGCGGAGGAGCCCAGCCCGAGCCTCGTTCCCTCGCCGTCACCCGCCGCGAGCTCCTGGGGGCGACCGCCGCCCTGGGGGCCGCCGGCGGGCTCGCCCCTCGTTCCACCGCTAACCGGGGCCGCGACGGGGACTCCCCCCTCGCCTCCGGCCAGCGCATCCGGCGCGTCGCCTACGCCTACCTCGAGGCCCCGCGCTGGAAGACGGTCGGGCGCAACTCGCAGCTCGGCCTGCACGGCGACGCCGCCGGGGACGGGATCATGCGGATCGAGACCGACGCCGGCGCGATCGGCGTCGGCCAAACCTGGACGGGAGAGGCGGAGGCCGGCCGCGCGCTCCTCGGCGCCGATCCCCTTTCCTTCTATCGCCCGGGCGCCGGCGTCGAGAGCCCCCTCGGGCGCTTCGACTGGCCGCTGTGGGACCTGGTGGCGCGCATCCTCGACGTCCCCCTGTGGCGGCTCTTCGGCGGCTACGGGCCGGAGTGGGTGCCGGTCTACGACGGCAGCATCTACTTCACCGACCTCGAGGAGGAGGCGCTCCGGCCGGCGGAGCTCGGCACCGGCATCCCCCGCGTCCTGAAGGAGGTCGAGCGCGCCCTGGAGCGCGGCCACCGCGCCTTCAAGATCAAGGTCGGCCGCGGGAATCGCTGGATGAGCGACCGGGAGGCGGGCCTGCGGCGCGACATCGAGGTCGTGCGCGCCATCCGCCAGCTCGTCGGCCCGAGCGTGAGGTTCATGGTCGACGCCAACGACGGCTACGACCTCGCCACGACGAAGCGCTTCCTCGAGGGAGCCGAGGACGACTTCTTCTTCGTCGAGGAGATGTTCCCCGAGGAGATCGACCAGGACCTCGCGCTGAAGGCGTGGATGAAGAGCCGCCGGTGGAAGACTCTGCTCGCCGACGGCGAGTCCGCGGACGAGGTCGACCACTTCCGGCCGTACATCGAGGCCCGGGCGATGGACGTGCTCCAGCCCGACATGCGGGGCCTCGGCTTCGCGCGCATGCTCGAGCTGGCGCGGATGACGGCCCAGACCGGGATCCTCGTCAACCCGCGCAACTGGGGCTCGTGCCTGGGGCTCCCCATGCAGCTCCAGCTCGCCCGCGGCATCCCGAACTTCGGCCTGGCCGAGGAGGATCCGGGTCTCCTGCCCTACTTCGAGTATCCGGGCTACGTGCCGCGGGAGGGCCGGATGAGCGTGCCCGACACCCCGGGCTCGGGCCTCCTCTTCCACGAGGACCGCTTCCTCGCCGAGCGGGCCTACGACTGGGTCGTGGAGCCGTAGCGGAGCACCGCCATGCCGCGTCTCGCCCTCGCCGCCTTCTTCGTTCTCCTGCCCTCCTGCCGGGCCATCTCCGCGCCGGCCGAGAATCTCGTCGCGAATCCCGGCTTCGAGGACCCGCCGGCTGCCGCGGCCGGCGAGCTGCCGGCGGACTGGGACGCCACCGTGTGGCGACCGGACGATTCGCGGATCGCGGTCGTGCACGGGGAGGCGCGCCGCGGCACGCAGGCCCTGCTCGTCGCGAACGACGCGGAGAACGACGCGCGGCTCCACCTGAACACCGGCTCGGCGCTGTTCGACGACGTCCGCGTCGAGGAAGTCCCCGCGATTCCGTTCGCGGAGGAAGAGGAGTACGTCGAGTCCCCGGCCGGCGCAGGGGCGATGGGCGACGCCTGGGATGTCCTCCACGAGTACGACTCCGGCTGCATCGGCCCGCTGGGGGGGGTGGCCCGCTTCGACTGGGACGGCGCGGAGAGCATCCCGGCCGCCCAGGCGGAGCTCCGCCAGCGGCTGATCGAATGCCTCGGCGCGAAGCCGGTCTACCGGCCCGCGCCGGAGCTTCGCGTGCTCTTCCGCGAGGTCCTCGACACCGGGATCGAGCGCACGGTGGCCGCCGTTCCGGGCGAGGAGGGCTACGAAATCCTCTGCTGCGTGCTGCGACCCCCCGCCGGCGCGCGCGCGCGACGGGAAACTCCCGGCGATCCTCTTCGCCCACGGCGCCGGCGGCGAGATCGCCGACTGCTGCGGTTTCGGGCGGCGCACGTACCACAGCGACTGCATGTACGAGCTCGCCCGGGACGGCTACCTGACCGTCACCTATTCCTTGCGGGGCCTCGGCACGGACGACTTCGGCCGCCCGGAGTGGGAACCGATGGACTACACCGACCTCGTCAGATACGCCCTGAACCGCGGCTCCTCGGCGATGGCGGTGTGGGTCTACGACGGCCTCCAGGTCCTCGACGCCATGCTGCGCCATCCGGCCGTCGACCCCGCCCGCATCTGCTTCGCGGGGATGTCCCACGGCGGGCAGATCGCCATGTACGCCGGCGCGATCGCGCCGGAGCGCATCGCGGCCGTGATCGCGATGGGCTCGATGATCAGTTTCGAGACGATCTACACCGAGGTCCACAACATGGCCGGCCACGCCGTGCCGGGGATCGCCCGCTACGGGAACATGGGGGACTACGGCGCGCTCGTCGCGCCGCGCCCCCTGTTCGTCCAGTGGGGCGAACACGAGCGGGACGACCGCGCCGGCCAGCTCCGCGACTCCTCCCTCGCCGAGTTCGCGCGGACCCAAGGGGTCTACGCGCGGCTCGGAGCCGCGGCGGAGGCCGTGGCGCGGGTTACCCCGGACGAGGGACACCACTTCGACCTGGAGGCGGCCCGGACCTTTCTCGCGGTGCATCTGCGCTGAATTTTCCAGACCCCCGCGGGGCTCCATCGCGTCGGGCTCGGGAGATACGCGAGAACGATAGAGCGAACCGCCAGCCTCCGATCAAAGCCGCGGATGGCGCCGCGCATCGACCGTCTCCGCGATGAGCACCTGACGTGCGGGTCCGACTGCCAGGGAGCGCGCGAATCACATGCATGACTCGCGCAAGGACGGAGCGCCGGAAGGTGAAAACGACCGCGCCCTGTGCTAGCTTCCGAGCAGGAGGCGCATCCTCGCTCTCGCCTGGCCGGCGAGCGCGCAGCGCACCGTGCCGCCATGCTCTTCCGAGTCATCGCGAAGGACCAACTTCGCCGGCTGGTCGAGAATCTGATGGAGTCGGTCGAGGTCGTCGCCCCCACCGTGGTGACGAAGGACGCCGCGGGCAAGGCGATCCACCAGTTCCTCCCCATTTCGTCCTGGGAGGAGATCGACCTCGATTACGAGACGACGGAGTACTCGGCGAAGACCTACTTTCTGCCCTTCCGGGAGAACCTCTCCACCTGGACGTTCACGGACGGGGACTGGCAGCAGGGGATCCAGTACCGGCTGCAGCCGCGGGCGCTCGTGGGCCTGCACGCCTGCGACATCAACGCCCTCGTCCGGCTCGACAAGGTGCTCGCTCGCCACTACTTCCCGAGCCCGTATTACGTCTCGCGGCGCCGCAACACCTTCGTCCTCGGCCTCGATCACGACGCCTGCGAGGGCGGCTTCTGCCGCTCGCTCGGCACTGACTCCGTCACCCACGGCTTCGACCTCTTCCTCACCGACCTCGGCGATCGCTACTACGTCGCGGTCGACTCGGACCGCGGGCTCACGACCCTCCAGCAGGTGGAGGCGCGCGAGGTCCGTCCGGCGGACACCGACGACTACCTCGGGGCCCGGCGCCGGATCGCGGAGAGCTTCCGGACGACGGTCGACGTCCGCAACCTGCCGAACCTCCTCGACATCGAGTTCGAGTCCCCGGTGTGGAGCCGCTGGGGGAAGAAGTGCCTGAGCTGCGGGAGCTGCGCCATGGTGTGCCCCACCTGCTACTGCTACGGCGTCGTGGAGCGCGTTTCGCTCGACCATCGGCGCGGCGCCAAGGTCCGCCAGCTCTACTCCTGCAATCTCGTCGACTTCGCTGAGGTCGCCGGCGGCCACAACTTCCGCCCGAACCGGGAGACCCGCCTCAAGTACCGCTACTACCACCAGCACCGCGGCTTCGTGGAGGCGTTCGACGAGCCCAAGTGCGTGGGCTGCGGCCGGTGCGGGCGAGCCTGCCTCGCCGGCATCAATCCTCCGGACGTCATCCGCGACCTCCAGTACGAGGACCAGAAATGAACGGACCGGTCCATCCCTACGACGTGACGCAGGAAGCCGAGATGCTCGAGCCTCTCGACTTCAACCGCCGCAGCCGCCTGAAGCACGCGGATCGGGCGTTCAAGGCCACGATCACGAGCATCGTCCGCCTCACCGACAAGGAGAATCTCTTCCACGTCCGCCTCGACGATCCCGTGGAGCGGGCGCGCTTCTCGTTCCGGCCCGGCCAGTTCGTGATGGTGGAGGTCCCCGGCTTCGGCGAGGTGCCCATCTCGATCTCGAGCTCGAGCTCCCACGCCGGGCACCTCGAGCTCTGCATCCGCGAGGCGGGGCTGGTCACCAGCGTCCTCCACCGCGCACGGCGCGGGGCCCGGGTCGGCATCCGCGGCCCCTTCGGCACGCACTTCCCGGTCGAGGAGATGAAGGGGCAGAACGTGCTCCTGATCGCCGGCGGCCTGGGGCTGGCGCCCTTGCGCGCCCCCATCTACTACGTCACGGAGAACCGCGCCGACTACGACCGCGTCCACATCCTCTACGGCACGGCGAACCCGAGCCAGCTCCTCTTCGAGTACCAGTACGAGCAATGGCGGCGGATCGACGGGGTGAACCTGTCGGTCATCGTCGACAAGGCCGATCGCGACTGGAAGGGCGAGGTGGGGCTCGTCACGAAGCTCCTCGATCGCCTCGACGTCCCCATGGATCGGACGTACGCGATCGTCTGCGGGCCGCCGGTGATGTTCAAGTTCGTGTGCCGCCGCCTGAGCGAGCTCGGCATGCCGCGCGCGCGGATGTTCGTCTCCCTCGAGCGCCGGATGCACTGCGGCATGGGCAAGTGCTGCCGGTGCAACATCGGCTCCACCTTCGTCTGCATGGACGGCCCGGTGTTCGACTTCTGGACCGTCATGAATCTCAAAGAAGCGATCTGAACGGAGGCGGTCGTGAAGTACCTCGGCATTCGCCCTCAAGACCTCCGGGTGGCCGTGTTCGACTTCACCGGCTGCGAGGGCTGCGAGCTGCAGCTCGCGAACCGGGAAGAGACCCTCGTCGACTTTCTCCGTGCCGCCCGCCTCGTCCGGTTCCGCGAGATCGCCGACGAGGCGGCGGACGAGTACGACGTGGCCCTCGTCGAGGGCGCGATCTCCCGCGCCGACGAGATCGATCGCCTGCAGCGCATCCGCGAACGGGCTCGCCTGCTCGTCGCCCTCGGCACCTGCGCCTGCTACGGCGGCGTGAACAAGCTCAAGAACGCCTTCGACTTCGCCGAAGCGAACGCCGCGGTGTACGGCGCGCAGGCCAAGGAGACGCTTCCGGCGCGGGCCGTCTCCGACGTCGTGAGCGTCGATCTGGCGATCCCCGGCTGCCCGGTCTCCAAGGAGGAAGTGGAGCGGATCCTCCAGCACCTCCTGTGGGACGTGCCGTGGCGCTTCCCCTCCTACCCGGTCTGCCTGGAGTGCAAGCAGCGCTTCACGGTGTGCACGTTCCAGAAGGGCGAGCTCTGCCTGGGCCCGATCACGATGGGCGGCTGCGGCGCCCCGTGCCCGGCGGGCGGGCTGGGCTGCCTGGGCTGCCGCGGGCCGGCGGCCGACCCGAACGTCGACGAGTTCCGGTCCATCGCCCGCGAGCGCGGGTTCGGCGATCGGGACGTCGCCGCCAAGCTGGAGTTCTTCGGCTCCTTCGATCCGATTGCAGCGAGGTGAACCGTGAAGATCGATCTCGAGGTGGACCTCCACCATCTGACCCGCGTGGAGGGGCACGGCGACGTGTACGTGCGGATCGAGGACGGGAAGGTCGTCGAGGCCCGGTGGGACGTCGTGGAGACACCGCGATACTTCGAGGTGATGCTGAAGGGCAGGCCCTGGACGCAGGCTGGCCTCCTGAGCGCGCGCATCTGCGGCATCTGCTCCATCAGCCACTGCCTCGCCAGCATCCGCGCCACCGAACGGGCCTTCGGCGTCGAGGTGCCGCCCGCCGCCGCGAAGCTGCGGCTGCTCGCCAAGGACGGCGAGACCCTCCAGAGCCACTATCTCCACCTGCTGTTCCTCGCCGCGCCGGACTTCCTCGGCTTGCCGAGCGTGCTGCCGCTCCTCGAGCAGAAACCGGCCGTGGTCGACCTCGCCCGCCGCTTGCGGGGCGCCGGAAACCGCCTCTCCGACGTCGTCGCCGGCCGGACCACGCACCCGGTCACTTTGAAGGTGGGCGGGCTGACCCAGCCGCCGTCCCTGCCCGCCCTCCGCGCCGTCCGCGGCGACCTCGAGCGCTCCATCGCCGACCTGGACGCCCTCGTGGAGATCTTCGCCGGCTTCGCCATCCCCGATTTCGTGCGCGAGACGGAGTTCATCGCCCTGCGCCCGGGCGACGTCTATCCGTCGATCGGCGGCCGGCTCGCGTCCACCGACGGGGTGGAGCGCGCGGAAGACGACTACCGCGAAATGACCAACGAGTACGTCGATCCCCGCAACACCTCCAAGTGGGCGCGGCACATGCGGGAGTCGTTCGCGGTCGGCGCCCTGGCGCGCTTCAACTTGAACCATGCGCTGCTCCTCCCCCCGGCCCGCGCGCTCGCCGAGCGGCTCGGACTGCGGCCCGTGTCCCACAACCCATTCCTGAACAACGTCGCCCAGCTCGTGGAGTGCGTTCACGCCACCCACGAGTCCCTCGCGATGATCGACGAGCTCTTGCGCGACGGGATGGCGGAGGTCTCCGTGCCGGTGACGCCGCGGGCCGCGGAGGGCGTGGGCGCCGTCGAGGCCCCGCGCGGAATCCTCTACCACCACTACCGCTACGACGGCGACGGGCGGATCGCCCAGGCCAACTGCGTCATCCCCACGACCCAGAACAACGCGAACATCCACCTCGACCTCTCCGCCCTCGCCGCGCAGCGCGCCGCCGCGGGCACGACCAAGGCGGAGATGGAGCGGCTCTGCTCCATGCTGGTGCGCGCCTATGACCCGTGCGTCTCGTGCTCCGTGCATTGATGCGCCGCCCCTCGTGCGCCGGACCCGCCTGCGGATCGACGGGCTCGTCCAGGGCGTGGGCTTCCGGCCCTTCGTGCACCGCACGGCCGCGGCGCTCGACCTCGGCGGTTGGGTGCGGAACACGGGAGAGGGCGTCGAGCTCGAGATCGAGGGCGCGCCGGCGCGAATCGAGGCGTTCCTCGCCGTCCTGCGCGAGGCGGCCCCGCCCGCGGCGCGCGTCGGCACGATGCGACGCGCGGAGGTCGCGCCCCGCGGCGAGCGCGCCTTCCGGATCCTCGCCAGCCGAAGTCGGGGCGAGCGACCCGCCCTCGTCTCGCCCGATCTCGCGACCTGCCCGGCGTGCCTCCGGGAGCTCGACGACCGCGACGACCGCCGGCACGGCTACCCCTTCCTGAACTGCACCGACTGCGGGCCCCGCTTCACGATCGTCGAGGCCGTGCCCTACGACCGCGCGCGGACCTCGATGCGGGGCTTCGCGGTCTGCCCCGCCTGCGCGGCGGAGTACGGCGCGCCCGGGAACCGGCGCTTCCACGCCGAGCCCAACGCGTGCCCCGAATGCGGGCCGACGCTGCGCTGGCACGGCCCCGCCGGTGCCGCCCGTGCGGAAGGCGAGGAGGCGCTCTGCCGGGCGCGCGAGACCCTCGCCGCGGGCGGGATCGTCGCCGTAAAGGGGCTCGGCGGCTTCCACCTCGCCGCCGACGGGAGCGCGACGCCGGCGGTCCAGCGCCTGCGGGAACTCAAGGAGCGGCCGCACCAGCCGCTCGCGGTGATGGCCGCCGATGTCGAAACGGTGCGGCGCCACTGCCGGCTTTCCGCCGCCGCGGAGCGCCACCTCACGGCCCCGAGCCGGCCGATCCTCCTTTTGACCGCGCGCGCGTGCCCGCGGGACGGCGCGCCGCCCCTGTCCCCCGCCGTGGCGCCGGGCGCGCTCGAGCTCGGCGTGATGCTGCCGTACACGCCGCTCCACCACCTGCTCTTCGCCGGCGCCGGGCCGCGGGTCCTCGTCCTGACGAGCGCCAACCGCCGGGGCGAGCCGATGGCGATCGACGACGAGGTCGCGCTCGCGCGGTTCGGGCCAGCGGTGGACGGCGTCCTCTGCCACGACCGGCGCATCGTCAACCGGTGCGACGACTCGGTCGGTCAGGTGCGGGGGTCGCGGCTGGTGCTCCTGCGCCGCTCGCGGGGGATCGTGCCGCTCCCGGTGCGGATCGGGCGCGAGGTCCGCCCCACGCTCGCTCTCGGCGCCCTTCTGCACGGGGCGTGCGCGGCGGCGGTCGGCCGCGACGTCTTCCTCTCCCCCCACCTGGGCGATCTCGACTCGCGCGAGAGCCTGGAGGGCCTCCGCGAGGCGGTGGCGGCCCTGCGCCGCTGGCTGCGCGTCGATTTCGCGCTCGTGGCCCACGATCTCCATCCCGACCTCCCGACGACGCGTCTCGCGCGCGAGCTCGCCGGCGGCGCCCGCTGCGCCGGCGTCCAACACCACCACGCGCACTTCGCCTCCGCGCTGGCGGCGGCGGGGACCGAGACGGCGGCGATCGGGCTCGTGCTGGACGGCACCGGCTGGGGGCCGGACGGCACGATCTGGGGGGGCGAGATCCTCGCCGGCACCGCGGCGAGCGTCCGGCGGGCCGGACATCTCCTCCCGATCCCCCTCCCCGGCGGCGACGCGGCGATCCGCCGGCCGCTCCGCCTGGCGCTAGCGTTCCTCGCCGCCTTCGTCCCCGATCGTGCGCTCTGGCCGCGCGACCTCCTCGCCCGCGCCACGGCCGCGGAGCGCGCGGGCATCCCGCGGATGGTCGAGACGGGCCTCCGCACCGCCTGGACGTCGAGCGCCGGCCGCCTCTTCGACGTCGTGGCTGCGCTGCTCGGCGTCCGCGACGAGATCACCTACGAGGGGCAGGCGGCGATCGAGCTCGAGCGGCTCGCGCGCGCCGCGCGAGGCCGCGAGGTTCCCGCGCTCGCCTTCGAGCTCCGGGACGAGCGAGAGGCGATCGTCCTCGACCCGCGACCGTTCGTCGCGGACTGCCTGCGCGCCCTCGCCGCTGGCGTGCCGCGCCCGGCCCTCGCCGCCGGCTTCCACCGCGCCCTCGCCCGCGCCCTCGCCGCGGCCGCCGCGCGCGTGCGC
>JBFMCU010000040.1:0-75199 GCA_040754415.1 Planctomycetota bacterium | reverse complement strand
AAGGGTCACGCCGCCATCCCCAAGCTCCTCGTGGCCCTCGAAAACGTGTCCTTGAACGAATCCAAGGACGTGGCATGATCCCCCCGGCCCGCCCGATCAAATCTCACACGGGGACGGACATCCTCTCAAGCGCGCCTCCCCCCGCTTCCGATAGGCCCCGGCATGCGACCCCGGATCCCACCGGGCCCGGCGTTTGCGGCCTCCTTCCCTGCCTGTCCTCCGTGCTCCCATGCGTTCGTCCCTCCTGGCGCTCGTCCTTGTTTCCCTCGCCACCGCGGCGGGCGGATCGCCCCACGACGACCGCGACCTCACCGAGCTTAGCCTCGAGGAGCTCCTGGAGGTCGAGGTGACCACGGTCTCCCGCAAGAGCTCGAGCGTCGCGGGCTCCCCCGCCGCCGTGTACGTCATCACCCGCGAGGACATCCGGCGCTCGGGGCACACGAGCCTCCCGGAGCTCCTGCGCCTGGTGCCGGGATTGCACGTCGCGCGGGTGAGCTCCAGCTCGTGGGCCATCGCCGCGCGGGGGGAGAACGGCCGCTTCGCCGACAAGCTCCTGGTGATGATCGACGGGCGATCCATCTACACCAACCTGTTCTCGGGTGTCTTCTGGGATGCCCACGACCTCCCGCTCGAGGACATCGAACGCATCGAGGTGATCCGCGGTCCCGGGGGGACGATCTGGGGTGCCAACGCGGTGAATGGCGTGATCAACGTCATCACGCGCCACACGGCGGACACCACCGGGACGTATGCCCACGCACTCGTCGGGGACGAGGACCGGGGAATCGCCTCCTATCGCTACGGTGGCCGCTTGGGCGAGAGCACGACCTGGCGCGGGTTCGCGAAGTGGCTGGAGCGAGACGCCACGCTGTCGCCAGAGGGTGACACGAGTCCCGACCCCTGGTCCTACTTCCGGACCGGGGCCCGGTTCGACTGGAACGCGGGCGAGACCGATTCGTTCCTCGTCGAAGGGGACCTCTATCGCGGCCAAGAGCGGGAGCGCGACCGGCTGCTCTCCCCGATCCCTCCCTACGACCGCACCTTCGAGGGGACGTTTCACAACGACGGCGGGTTCGTCCTCGGCCGCTGGTCGCGGACCGTCTCGGCCCACGAGGACCTCCAGCTCCAGGCCTTCGTGGACGCGATGCACCGGGAGTCCGCGCCCCTGGACATCGAGCAGTGGACCGTGGACCTGGACTTCCAGCACCGCCTCGGCGGCGACCGCCGGCACGAGGTCATCTGGGGCCTGGGCTGCCGCTGGTGGGCGTCCGACCTTCAAGGCACGCCGTCCCTGGAGTTCGTCCCCGCGGAGCGGGACGACCACCTCTTCAGCGGATTCGTCCAGGACGAGATCCGCCTGCGCGGGGAGGAGCTGCGGCTGATCGTCGGAACGAAGCTCGAGCACAACGACTACACGGGTTTCGAGCTTCAACCCAACGTGCGCGGAATCTGGCAGCCCAGCGAGGACCGGGCCGTGTGGGCGGCCGTATCGCGGGCGGTGCGCACTCCGTCCGTCGCCAACGATGGCTTCTCCTACATCCTCGACGTCATTCCCGGCACGCCGACGACCGTCGTGAAGCTCCTCGGCTCCCGGGACTTCCGGTCCGAGGACCTGCTCGCCTACGAGATCGGCTGCCGCTGGCGGCCGCGACGAGACCTCTCGTTCGATCTGGCCGCCTTCTACCACGACTACGACGATCTCGACTCCGGGGAACCGGGTGCGCCCTTCTTCGACGGCACGTACATGATCGTGCCGGTCTATTTCGCCAACCTGCGCAACGCCCAGTCCCTCGGCCTGGAGCTGGCGACCACCTTCGCGGCGACCGAGAACTGGCGCCTGTTCGCCAGCCTGACGGGCATCGATTTCCGCGAGAGCTTCGATGAAGGCAGCGCCGACCAGAACACGGTCGACGGGGAAAGTGCGACGCCCGACTACATCCTCCACACGCGCTCCTACTGGAACCTGGCCGAGGACCTCGACCTGGACTGCGGCATCTACGCGGTGGACGGGCTGCGCGCCCTCGGCGTCCGAAACTACTGGCGCGGAGACGTACGGCTGGCGTGGCGGCCCACCCCCCGGCTGGAGGCGAGTCTCGTCCTCCAGAACGCCTGGGACCCCGCCCACCGGGAGTTCACCTCCGAGCTCGACTCGGCCTTGTCGGAGATCGAGCGGAGCGCCTACGTACAGATGTCCTGGTGGCGATGAGCCCCAGTCTTCCGGGCCGCCCGAGGTGCCGGCGAAGGCAGCGCGGCGCCGGGCGCGGCATCTGATCCTCGCCGTTCCACCGGCCGGCGAAGCGAACGGAGGCTGGACGCGCGCCGGGAGCCTCCATAGGCTGGACGCGCGGCGGTTCGGCGCCAACCACCAGACGGAGAGGCACGAACGGGAACACGGGGTCGGGAGATCGTCGGAATGGATGTCGAGGAGCTCCTCGCGCTCCTCAACCAGACATACGCGAGCGAATGGCTCGCCTACTACCAGTACTGGCTGGGCGCGAAGCTCATCAAGGGGCCCATGAAGGACGCCGCCGCCGCGGAGCTCACCCTCCACGCGACCGAGGAGCTCAATCACGCGGTGCTGGTCGCCAACCGCATCATCCAGCTCGGCGGCACGCCGGTGCTCACGCCCAAGGAGTGGGGGAAGGCGAGCCCGTGCAAGTACGACGCGCCCGCCGATCCCTACGTGGCCGTCCTGCTCGATCAGAACATCGCCGGCGAGCAGTGCGCGATCTCGACCTACAAGGGGCTCATGGACGCCACCAAGGACAAGGACATGGTGACGTACAACCTGGCGCTCACCATCCTCGAGCAAGAGGTCGAGCACGAGGAGGACCTCCAGAGCCTGCGCGAGGACCTCGATCTCATGGTGAAGCGGGGCCGAAAGTAGGCCGCGCTCCGAGCCGCCGGGCGTGACCGAACACGGTGGCCCGCGTCCCCCGCACGAAGGCGCAGAGCGTGATGTTGCAGCGGTCGGCCACCTCGACCGCGAGCGACGTGGCCGCGGAGACGGCGGCGACGAGCTCGAGACCGGCGCGAGCACACTTGCCCACCATCTCCAGGCTGACGCGGCCGGAGAGGACCACGCCCCGCCCGCGGGTGGGGATGCCCGCGAGGAGGCACTTGCCGATCGCCTTGTCGAGGGCGTTGTGACGGCCGGCGTCCTCGGCGGCGGCCAGGATCTGGCCGGTGGCGTCGAAGATCGCCGCGGCGTGGGTGCCGGCGCAGGCCGCGAAGAGCGGCTGGTGGTCGCGGAGCTTCTCGACGGTCCTCCGCAGGACGGCCGCGCCCACTCGCAGCTCGTCCCCCACCGCCGGGAGGGAGGCGATCCGGGCCGCCAGGTCCTCCGTCCCGCAGGCTCCGCACGACGAGACGATCAGGAGGTTGCGGCCGGGATCGCCGATCGCCGGCCGCGGCTTCACGAGGCGCACGCGCACGACCTCCGGATCGTCCGTGCACCGCTTCAGGGCCGCGACGTCGGAGAGGTCCTCGATGATCCCCTCCGAGAGGAGGAACCCCGCGGCGAGCGCCAGATCGTCCTGGGGCGTGCAGAGCAGCGTATAGGAGTCGATCCGCTCGAGGTCGATCGTCAGCCGCGCCTCCCGGACCAGGCCGACTTCCTCCTCCACCGGAGCACCGCTCGCGCTCCCGGTGTCGATGCGCACGGCCGGCACGAAGTGCAGCGCCAGATCCGGATCGGGCTCGTCCGCCATCGGCGCTCGCCGGCCGCGCGCCGCTACCGCGGCGGCAGGAGCCCGATGCCCGGCTTCGGCTCCTTCGGGCGCGCGATCCGCCGGAACTGGAAGCCGGCAATGTTCCAGGTGGGGAGCGTGCCACAGACGAGCACCGCGTGGCGCAGGAGCAGGCCCCCCACGAGACCGAGGACCGCCCCGAGCGCCGCCGTGCCCCGGTAGCCCCTCGCCGCGGCGTCCTCCAGGCCGTAGCGCAGCACGAGCATCAGCACGAGGGGCACGAGGAGGCCGAGGACGGCGTAGCCGACGACGAACGACGTCCGCCGCAGGATCCGCTCCGCGGACTCCCGGGAGTCGGGTTGCTTGAAGGCCGCCTGGAGGAAGAAGGAGATCGCCAGCACCTCCCCGACGACGAGGGCCACCGCCTCCGCCGTCATGAGCTCCAAGGCGTCCGCCGCCGCCATCCCCCGGCCCCCGAACAGCACGATGCCGAGCAGGAGGGTGAAGTGCCCGGTCACCAGCGCGGAGACCACGAACACCACCGGCACGGCGCCGGTGCGCCAGAAGGGGATCCCCTTCGCCGCCCCGAGCAGGATCCCGGTGTAGGCCATCGTCCCCACCGCGAAGACGATCCCCGCGACGGCGATCGCGGCGAGGACCGCGCCCCGCACGGCCGTGTACTCGAGGAGCACGAGGTGCAGGAGGGAGAGCGCCATGAACGCACTGATGATCCAGAAGCCGCGGGCGATCCACGAGGTCTTGAGCTTCACCCCGGCGAGCACCGCCTTGACCGGCGATCCGAGGTCGAGGAGCAGGCACAGCGTCCCGATCAGGAGGGCGGGGAAGCCGACCCACAGGCCCACCCTCGTCGAGAAGTCCGCGCCGCCGGCCGCCAGGCCGTTGATCGCCCCGATCGTGTAGGCGCCGGCTCCCACCCCGCCCAGGAAGAGGTAGGCGGCGATCAGCCAGCCCCAGTCCCGCTGCAACTGTCCGTTGACGTTCGGATCCATGGTGACTCTCGCTCGCTCTGTTCGTTGGCGCCCGCCGCGAGGAACCCGTCCGGGACGGCCCTCACCGCGGGGCGAGGTAGAAGACCTTGGGCTGGTTGCCGAGCTCGGGGTTCAGCGGCGTGCCGCGGAATCGTTTGATGAGGACGGAGACCTCGCTCGTCGGATCGTCCAGGTCGCCGATCGTCCGGGCGTTGGCCGGGCAGGCCTTCACGCAGGCGGGATCGTCGCCCGCCGCGAGGCGATCCCGGCAGAAGTCGCACTTTGTCGCCACGCCGACGCCCGAGTGCTCCTCCCAGTACGCCTTGGCAAAGACCTCGTAGGGCGAGAGGGGGAGTCCGTCGGGGAAGTAGCTCTCCCAGTCCTCTACGCTGTAGCGGGCGCCGTAGGGGCAGGCCATCATGCAGTACTTGCAGCCCATGCACTTGTCCTTGTCCACGACGACGATCCCGTTGTCGAGCGTGTGGGTCGCGCCGGTCGGACAGACCTCTTGGCAGGACGGCTCCTCGCACTGCATGCAGAGGACGGGCAGCGCCTGGCGGACCGTGTTCGGGTACTCGTCCCGCTCGCCCTTCAGCACCCGGGACCAGAAGACCCCCGGCGGCGTGTGGTTCTTGACCTTGCAGGCCATGACGCAGGCGTAGCAGCCGTAGCAGCGCTTGAGGTCGATGACCATTCCGTAGCGAGGCATGCTTCCCTCCATAATCAATGCAGAGGCTTGTACACGTCGCTCGGATCGGCCTTGTAGACCTTGACCCGGCAGCAGATGTCCTGGTTGAAGGTGAGCGGATCCGTGTGCTCCAGATCCATCTCCACCAGGTCGTTGAAGAAGGGACCCTTGTTGCGGGCGATGGGCATGTAGTTGCCCCAGTGGCCCGAGATGGCGGCCAGGGCGAGGTGGCGCGGCTCGATGCCCTCGCTGAGTGACACCCAGCCCTTGACCCGGTGGCCCTTGTCGTTCTCGAGCCACACCCAATCTCCGTCCGCGATGCCCTTCGCGGCCGCGGTCCGCCGGTGCATCTGGATGGCGTAGACGTGCGGGTCCTCCTGGGCGCACTCGTCGAGGTAGGGGTTCTGCTGCGTCATCGAGTTGCAGTGCACGACCGCCCGCCAGTAGAAGGCGTGCATGTCGTACTCCTGGCTCTCCTCGACGTGGGTCGGGCAGGGATACCAATCCGCCAGGGCCTTGAACCGCGACCAGTCGAACTTGAAAAAATCGTCCCCGCCGAACTGCTTCCAGAGCTTGGCCATCTTCTCGCCGGCGTCGATGAAGTACTCGAAGTAGATCGGGACGCGGGAGGGGTTGAACCACTTCCAGTAGACGTCCTCCTTGCGCTTGGGCCAGGTGAAGACGCCCGTCTGGCGGACGTGCGCGAGCCCGTGCTCCTCGCCGAAGCGGTCCTTGAGCAGGCGGTCGCAGATGTCCTCCCAGGAGTGGATCACGCTCCCGTCCTCCACGAGCTTATACTTCTCCTGCATGGGCCCGCCGTAGCGCATGGGGATCGTGTTGTTGAGCCCCTTGTAGAACGCGCCGTGGATGCCGAGCCGCCGGGCGAGCTCGACCATCACCACGTTGAAGTCCTTGCGCTCGTGGAGCGGCTCCACCACCGGCTGGCGGATCGTCCACCCCCAATCGTCCTCGCCCTGGGGGTGGGAGAAGGTCGAGGGGAAGCTGACCGCCGGCGTGTAGCGCTCCAGGAAGCAGGCGTCGGGCAGGATGACGTCCGCCACCGCCTCCTCGAACTCGGTGACGTAGAGCTGGAAGGAGAGGATGAAGTTGAACTTCTTCAGGAAGTTCTCGGTGACGATCTCCGAGTTCCCCATCGTCATCACCGAGTTCGACCCGAAGTTGATCATGACGTCGGGTCGATACGGGATCTTGAACCGCTCCAGCATCTCGAACCACTTCGGGCTCGCGATGGTGAAGGCGTTGTAGATCGACGTCGGGAACATGTCGTGCAGGTCCAGCCGCGTGGGCGGCTTGGGCTCGCGCAGGGGATAGGGAACGTGGTCGTAGACCCACGTCTTCGCCACCAGGAGCCCGTCCGGGCACGGATAGGGGATCTGGTAGGGCTTCCCGGTCTTCTCGTAGCCGGCGCCGACGGCCGCTCCGAGCCCCATCGCGCTCCCGTAGGTGTCCGAGGCTCCGACGATGTGGTTCACCATGTCGATCGCCAGGCACGTCCAGCCGGAGTTGACGTGCCCCTGCGAGCCGCGAAAGAAGTGCGTGCCGACGGGGCGCTTCGGGATCTTCTTCGGCCCCTTGGCCGTCGGGATGGTCACCGTGGCGCCGATCTCCGCCGCCTCGCCGAACTCCTTGGCGATCCGCCGGATGTCGTTCGCCGGGACCCAGGTCACCTTCTCGACGTATTCCGGGGTGTACTTCTTCACGTGCTCCTTCAGGAGCGCGAAGGCCGGCTGGCAGCGGACGCCGCCGACGTCGTAGGTGCCCTCGAGCGCCACCTCGTGCGCGACGTCCTCGTACTCGACCCGCGTGACGGAGGGATCGTCGTGCACCTTCGGCCGTTTGTCCACCACGTCCCAGACCTGCGGCTTGTTGGTCGCCTTGTCGCGCATGTACCGCCCGTCCGAGGGACGGATCAGGTACGGCGCGTTCGTCTTGTACATCAGGTACTCGGCGTCGTAGATCTTGTGCTCGTTCAAGAGGCAGTTCACGAGGCCGAGCGCCAGCGCGCCGTCCGTGCCGACGCGGATCGGCACCCACTCGTGGGCCTTGGAGGCCTGGGCGCTCTGGAAGGGGTCGAAGACGATGTTCTTGAAGCCGCGCACCCGCGCGTCGGCGGCCTGGGTCGCGTTCTGGACCGCCGTGTGGCCGGCGCCGTGCCCCTTCGAGCAGCCGAAGTTGAGGGCGAGGTTGCAGTGCGCGAAGTCGGGGATGATCGACCACGACACGTGCATGATCCCGTTCATGAAGTGGGCGCCGTTCCCGCAGTGCAGCCCGCCGCCCGACACCCAGTAGTTGGGCGTGCCGAACCCCTTCATGAACCCGATGACGCCGAACCGGATCTCGGAGGCCTGGGTCGTGGTCGCCTGGAAGAACAGCCCCCGCGGATCGCGCTGGCGGCACTCCTCGAGCTTGCCCACGACGAGGTCGTAGGCCTCCTCCCAGGAGATCCGCACGAACTTCGGATCGACCCCCAGCCCCTTCTGGGGGTTCGTGCGCTTGAGGGGGTAGTTGACCCGATAGGGATCGTAGAGGAGGTGCGGGGAGGCGAGTCCCTTGACGCAGATCGATCCGCGGCCCGTGGGAGCGGCGGGGTTGCCCTCGATCTCCGTCACGACCC
This sequence comes from Planctomycetota bacterium, assembly GCA_040754415.1. Taxonomy (GTDB): domain Bacteria; phylum Planctomycetota; class UBA1135; order UBA1135; genus JBFMCU01. The sequence continues at coordinate 67,198 of JBFMCU010000040.1, read as the reverse complement.
CGTTCTGGCGGCGGACCTTGATGCCGCACATGCAGTAGCACTGGCCGCAACAGGTGGGGATCCACACATCCTCCTGCGTTGCGGTCCGGGCGGTGGACACCGTCATGGAATTCCCTCGTCAGCGCGCGAACCTGGGCATTGGACGACCAGACACATCCGGATAGATAGGGAGCACCGCCCCCGGTGTCAACAGGCGGGAGGGACACCGGCGGACCCTCTCGCGACGTGCACGATGCGGGCACCGGCCGCGATTGTGCTCGCGGCGCGCTTCGGGTAGAAACTCCCCTCCGCGCGCCGGAGCGCGGCCCTCCGGCTCCGGCGTGCACCGCGGAGAACTCGCATGACCGCCTCCTCCACTCCGGCGCGATCCCTCGCCGGCATTCGAGTACTCGATCTGTCCCGTATCCTCGCCGGCCCCACCGGCACGATGATCCTCGGCGACCAGGGCGCCGACGTGATCAAGGTCGAGCGCCCGGGGACCGGCGACGACACCCGCACCTGGGGCCCGCCGTTCGCCGGGGGCGAGAGCGCCTACTACCTCTGCTGCAACCGCAACAAGCGCTCGATCGCCGTGGATCTCACCACGCCGCGGGGCGCGGAGGTGGTGGCGGAGCTCGCGGCGATCGCCGACGTCCTCGTGGAGAACTTCAAGCCGGGCCTCACTCGCCGCTTCGGCCTGGACTATTCCACGCTCCGCGCGCGGAATCCCCGCCTCGTCTACTGCTCGATCAGCGCCTACGGCCAGGACGGCCCCTACCGCGATCGGCCCGGCTACGACATGGTCCTCTCCGCGGTCGGCGGGCTGATGCACATCACCGGGCCGCGCGACGGCGAGCCCTGCAAGGTGGGAGTGGCGATCACCGACGTCCTCACCGGCGTGCATGCCGCGGGGGCGATCGTCGCGGCCCTCTTCTGGCGCGAGCGGTCCGGCCAGGGACAGCACATCGACTGCAGCCTCCTCGACATCCAGGTGGCGGGCCTCGCCAACATCGCGAGCAACTACCTCGTCGCCGGGAAGGAAGCCCGGCGCTGGGGCACGGAGCACGAGTCGATCGTGCCCTACCAGGTGTTCCCCGCGAAGGACCGCCCCCTGGCCCTCGCGGTCGCCAACCAGAAGCTCTGGGAGGCGTTCTGCCGCGTCGTCGGGCGGGAGGAGTGGATCGCCGATCCCCGCTTCGCCACGAACGCCCAGCGCGTCGCGAACCGCGAGACTCTCCTGCCGCTCGTCGCCGAAGTCATCGCCGGCAGGACCTGCGCCGCGTGGATGGAGCTCTTCGTCGCCGCCGCGATCCCCTGCGGCCCGGTGAACGACATGGCGAGTCTCTTCGCCGATCCCCAGGTCCGCCACCGCGCCATGGTCGCGGAGATCGCCCACCCGACGATCGGCGCGCTCCAGCTCGCCGGGATCCCCATCAAGTTCTCCGCGACCCCCGGCGAGATCCGCCGCCCCCCGCCGCTCCTCGGCGAGCACACCGCCGAGGTCCTCTCCGAGCTCCTGGGTTTCTCCCCCGCCGACCTGGCCGCCCTCCGGAGCGCGGGCGCGATCTGATCCGGCGGATCAGCGCCGGCGCAGGGCGATCTCGAGATCGGTGCGGCCGTCGACCTCGATCTCCTCCGGCAGACCGGCGAGATCGGGGCCCAGACCCCGCGTCGAGATCGACGGCCGCGGAGCGTACGTTGCCGCTCCCCCTCCCCGGCGGAGCCACGAGGACCTCCCACCGGCCGCCCTCGAAGCGGGTCAGCACGGCGTTCCCGCCGGAGTCGGTCCAGAATGGACCGACTCCGCCCGGCTCCGGCTGAGGGATGGGGATGGCCCGCACGGAGGCTTCCGGCACGGGATCGCCGGTCGCCCGGGGGACGTGCACGTGGATGCGGCGCGGGGGATGGAAGGTAACCGCGGGTCCGACCTCGCCCTGCGCCGGCACGGGGAGAAGCGCCACGGCGCCATCCGGCGTCGCGGCGGCAAGCACGGTCTCCTCAGCGACGCCGGGCACGATCACCATCCCTCCCGTCACGACGCCCGCGCAGGGCGGAGCGTGCGTGCGGCCCGCAGGCTGGACGCCGGCCGGGAGGCCCACCGCGAGCTCCGTTCCCTCCGCCGGCGCCTCCCCCTCTCCGGCCGCGAGCGGCCACCGGATCGTGCGCCCCGATAAAGGCGCGAGCTCCAGGACGAGCTCCTCGCCGCTGCGCGGAAGCCCGACGGGATGGTGCTCCAGGATCGTGTGCCCCCGATAGCCTGCCGCCTGGGCCCCCACCGCATAGGCACCGTGGGGAAGCAGCCCCGCGATCCGGGCGCGACCCTCGCCGTCCGTCCGTTTCCGCAGCTCCTCCCGGGTCCCGACCACGTCGACCTCGCCCATCCACGCCATGGCCCCCGGCTCCGGCGGCTGCGCCGGCATCGACACGTACTCGTACACCAGGACCTCGGCGCCGGGGATGCCCGCTCCGCTCGAGGCATCCGCCACTCGCACGTCCGTCCCCCGGGGCCCCGCGAGCAAGAGCACGATCTCCCCGCGCGCGGGGTCCGGCAGCAGCACATTCTCGTGCGCGGCTCCGCCCGGGCCCCGCGCGGCGAACCGCAGGAAGCCGGCCGGCAGCCCGGTGAAGCGCGCCAGTCCGTCGGCGCCCGACCGTCGCTCCTCGAGCACTGGCCCGAGCGGCAGGAGCTCGACCGCGACGGTCGTGCGCCCTTCCGGATCCCTGGGGAGGACGCGCACGGTCGCCGCAGCCGCCGGCCGGAGGACGAGGACGCCGAGGTCGCCGACGCCCTCCCGCACCGCGACGCTGTGCCGCTCGCGCAGCAGCAGGGGAGGCTCCTCGCCGGCGGAGGCCACCTCGAGGCGGAAGGTCGCCGCCCGCGCGGCACCGTCCGCAGCGCGCACGAATCCCGCGTGCTCCCGCTCCGCGGGCCAATCGAACGGCGCCAGGCGGAACTCCCCGTCGGCGCCGCTCGTCGCCGTCCGCCGCCCCCAGTCCGGGAACGAGACCTCCACGCTCGCGCCCGCTACCGGGAAGCGCCCCTCGTCGACTACCCGGCCGGCGAGCGCCAGGCGGCCCCTCGGGACGACCTCGCGCTCTCCATCGCCAGCCACTGGCCGGCGCGCCTCCGTCGCGAGGGATTCGTCCCCTCCGCTCGCCGGGAGGGTGGAGATCGAGAGCGCGGCGCCGTCGATTCCCCCGGCTGCCCGCTCCGGCGCGGTCTCCCCGGCGCCGCCGGAGATCCACCATCACCCCGCCAGCGCCGCCCCCAGGAGGGCGATCGCCGCGGCGAGGACGAGCCTTGGCTTGCGTTCCATGCGGCGAGCCGGCGCCGCCGGCCCTCCTACTGGATCCCGGGGACGCTCTTCAGGAGCTCGAGCGCCCGCTTCGTGTTCGACACGCGCAGGTAGAGGCCGTGGCTCTTGCCCGCCCCGCCGGCGCTGCCGTAGGCGTAGTCGACGTTGATGCGCTTCGTCGCCAACGCTCGCGTGAGCCCCGAGAGCGCGCCCGCCTTGTTCGGGAGCTTCACGTAGAGGACTTCGTTCTCGAAGGCGAGCATCCCGTGCTCGCCGAGCAGGTGCAGCGCGACGTCCGGATTGCTCACCACCATCCGCAGGGCCCCGTGGTCGAGCGAGTTCAGCACCGTGAAGCCCAGGATGTTCACGCCCTTCTCCGACAGGGCCTCCGTGACGCGGGCCAGGGTGCCGGGGCGGTTCTCCAGGAAGACGACGATCTCCGTGACGATTTCCATAAGAACCTCTGCGTGGGAGTTTCTTTGCTGCCGGGTGGGGCCCCCGCCGCGGCGTCGCGGGCGAGGCGCCGTCGGCCATCCCCCTACGTACGCCGGCGAGGGCGTTCCCGCAAGGACGAAGGGGAACTACAAGGCCATCTCCACTCCCGCGACCAGGACCCGCTCGACGTCGATCCGCCCCTCGACCACCTCCAGGAAGGGCAGCCCGCCGCGGAGTCCGACGGTGCCGTAGCCGGTCGCGGTGGCGAGGAAGCTCCGGAAGTCGCCGACCCGCGAGTCGATGTGGAGGGTGCGCTCGACGGCGTCGTAGCGCGCGCCGGTGAGGCCCTGGAGCAGGCCGTAGCTCGAGAGCGCGCGGGCGTACCAGTGCCCGCACTCGTACTCGTCGAAGGGGTTGCGCACCCGGCCGTCGTAGCGATCGCGGCAGGTGCGGACGATGTCCAGCCCCTCCTCGACCAGGCCCGCCAGGAAGAGGTGCGACGCGACCTGGTACTCGATGCCCGTCCAGACCTCGTCGCTGTACACGAAGGGGATCGCGAGCTCGCCCCCGCGCGGCCAAGTGCAGAGCAGGAGCCCGCCCTCCGCGCCTAGGGCATAGGAGGGCCGCTGGGGGTTCGCGTGGCTCGAGAGGTCGTGGCGGAGGTTGTACTCGTAGATCGCGCGCAGATTGCGGCGCACCTTGGCCGGATCGGCGAGGTCGGCGTCGAGCCCGCACATCCGGGCGATCCAGAATCCGAGCACGCCGTCGGAGAGGCAGCCGGTGCCGTATTGGTACTTCGGCCCCTGCTCGTTCACGGCCGCCACGATGCCGGCGTACCCCGGGCCGCTGCCCGACTCGTCGAGCGGCGCGAACTCGGCGTTCAATCCCGCGGTCCGGACCTCCTGGAAGAAGTACTCGCCGTTGTAGAGCCGGGTTTCCAGGTATTCTCGCCCCTTCGCGGCGAGCGAGCGGTAGCGGGAGACGTCCTCGCCCAGCGCGGCGCCCATCTCGCTCGCGGCGGCGAGCGCCCCGAGGTAAAAGCTCGTGCAGTGCCCGTCCGGGCCCCAGTACTCGATGTCGTAGGTGTTGTGGTGGGGCTCCTCGAGGGCGCCGACCTCCCGCGGGTCCCAGGTCGCGATGCAGTACTCGAGGCTCTGGCGCACGCGCGGCCACATCTCGGCCAGCCACCCGGTGTCGCCCGCGATCCGCCATTCCCGGTGCATCTTCATGATGCCCCCGAGCTGCCCGTCGGCGGCGGCGTGGAACGTGTGCGCCACCGGCCGGATCGGCAGGGCGGAGCGGAAGGTCTGGTGGCCGGAATCGTCCTGGCTCTCGCGGAACTCCGTCTCGCGCAAGGTGCGCTCGAGGGCCGGAAAGAGGTGCGGGATCGCCTGGGCGTAGTTCCAGACGTGCGTGCACGAGCCCGCGCAGCAGCCCGAGTCGTCGTCGCAGCCCTCGAACGCCCAGAGCCTTCCGTCGCACTGGCGCAGGACCGTCGGCGACTTGAGGATCGTCAGGTTCGCCGCGACCGCCTCGATCACCTCGGCCGGCAGCGTCGTGTCGTAGAAGGCGGCGCGGAAGCGACTGGAGCGCCGGCGCAGGTCGTCGTAGGCGTGCCGCCAGTGCGCGGCCACCGTCTCCAGGCTCCGGAAGCGGCCCGCGTACCATGGGACGTAGTTCGGGGACTCGCAGACGCCGCCCGGACAGCAGCTTTCCGGACCCGCCTCGGCCGGCGCCGGCGCGCCCTCGACCGTCCACCCCCCGAAGTCGTCGCCCTCGAAGTCGTTCCAGACCGCCCAGCTCTCCGCGGATGCCGCCAGGAGGTCGGCGAGGCTCGCGTGGTCCTCGTCGGCGGCGACGATCAGGTCCACGTTGACGTGCCCCCACGGCCCGGGCTCCTCGTCGACGATGCGCAGGACCGCCTCGCGGCCGGCCAGATCGCGCACGTCCCAGCTCGTCCACGCGAGCTCCTCGCGGTCCTGGCCGGCCGCGGTGCGCACCACCTCGTCTCCGACGCGGAGCTCGAGGCACGTCCGCCCCGCGTGGCTCCCGCCCCCGATCAGGAACTCGAGGTAGGGGCGCTCGAGGACGAAGGCGGGCGAGCGCAGGACGCCTGTCGCGCCATCGCCGGAGGGATCGTAGGTGTTCACGAGACCCGCCCCGTGGAAGCCGGCCACCGCCTGCTGCCCCGGCGCCGTGCCGCGCGACGGACCGCCCGCGAAGGCCCGGCCGGCGAGCGCCGCCGGGTCGTCCCGCCCGTAGCGGAAGCTCGTCTCCGGCACGTACCAGGCGAGGAGCAGCCGCACCGTGCGCTCCTCCCCCGGCGCCACGGCGAACGGCACGTAGAGGGAGGCGCCCGGGGCGGGATCCGCCGCGGGGGGATTGGCGAGGAGCCGCCCCTCCTCGACGTTCCTCCAGGCGAGCGTGAGCGCGTCCCACCAGCCGCCGCGGAACCAGCAGTGATCGACGACCGCCTCCTCCCCCGCCGCGAACACGGCGTACGCCCCGCGGTTCTCGGGATGCTCCGCGCTGCCCTCCTGGGAGAGGACAAATCCGCCCTCGATCGGGAGGATCGCGTCGCCGCCCTCCCCCGTGGCCATGAACTGCTTGGCGTGGTAGGAGAAGACGGCCTCCACCTCGCGCGCGGTCCGATTCCGGAAGCGGTACTCGAGCGCCGCGCAGGGGAGGCTCGACGCGTCGGCGTCGCCGGGCGCGAACGGGCTCCAGCCGGTGATCTCCACCTCGAGCGGGATCTCCGCGTCGGCGAGGTCGATCGTGGCGAAGGGGAACCGAGCGAGGAACCTCGCGCGGTCGAAGCGCGGCAGGCCGAAGCTCGTGCCGCCGGCGCCGTTGCCGGTGTCCGGCGCCCCGAAGAACTTCCGGCGCGGCACCGGCCCCTCCAGGACCCGCGCCGTGTTCCCCTCCGGCCCCTTCACGCACAGCGCGGCGAAGGCGCACGGCTCGTGGAAGGCCTCCATCCGGTTCCGCACCGAGACATGGGAGATCGCCCCCGTGCCCTCCAGGCAGATCATGCCCGCCCCCAGGCCGCCCAGCGGGAAGGCGATGCGCTCGAGGTGCTCGCCGGCATACGGCCCGTCGTAGGCGCGGCGGGCGGTGGCCTCCGGCACGAGCGTGCCGGTCGCGCAGCCCAGCGGGAGAACGGCGAGGAGAAGGAGCCATCCGGGCCGCAGCGCGGCGGGCATCCCCGTACCCATGCGAAACCTCCAGGCAGGATGGTGCAGAGCGCCCCGCGCCCGCCGGCGCGCGCCGCACGCCGGTGGCCGGGCGGGAGCGGCCGGGAGCGTAGCGAACGGCCGCGTGCCGGCCAAGGCCGGGCGCGGCCTCATCGCCGCGGATCCCGGCCCCGCCACTCGCGCCGCCAGCCCTCCGGACCGGCGCTCTCCACGTGGAGCGCGCCGTCCTCCCGCCACGAGCGCAGGGGTCGCTCGTTCTCGTCGCAGAGGTAGCGCGCCGGCAGGAAGCCCGCGGCCGCGAGCTCCTCGAGCGACGCGGGAACGGCGGCGAAGGCGAGGCGGTACGCGTAGACGGCGCGGCCGATGCCGAGCCGCACGAAGTGCGCCTCGTGGCGCGTGCGCACCTCGCGCCGGGCCTCGGGCGGGAGCGGGAGCAACCGCAGGAGCTCCACGGCGAGGCCGCCGCCGGGCGCGGCCGCCGCGTTCGCCCGGAAGCCGACTGTATGGTCGCCGGCCGCGAGCGCGTGCACCCCGAGCGGGAGATCGAGCTCGCCATCCGCGGCGGTGCGGAAATCGGCGGCGAGGATCCTCGCCCCGTCGAGCTCCACGTCGTAGGCGCCGAGCCCGGGCCCGCTCGCCGCCGCCAGCCGGATCGCGAAGCGGCCGCCCGCGGCGAGCGCGAAGGGCAGGGTGAGCGCGGCGCCCGCCGCTTCGTTCGGCCAGGCGAGCACCGGCCGGGCGCCGAAGAAGCCCTGCGTGTCCACGCGCACCGCGGGTCCGCCGGAGACGACCGCCTTCCGGAACGCGCGCACGAGGGGATGGACCTCCCAGGGCACGCGCCGCTCGGCCCACGGGGGAAGCGGCTCGGCCGGCGCCGGTTCCCCGCGCTGGTACCAGAACGCGACGCTCGAGAAGAAGTCCGGCCGCTCGAGATAGAAGCCGTCCTCGGATTCCGCGCGGTTCCCCTTGTGCTCGAGCACGAGGCGCAGCGAGCGTGCGAAGCACACGGGATCGGCGAGATGCCAGCGGTAGGCGACGCCGCTGTCGCCGGTCGCGTACCCCTCCCAGCGCGGGGTGCCGCACCAGGGCCCTGTCCGGGGGCGGAATCCCCACGCGTCGTTGAAGTAGTCCTCGGTTCCCGTCCCCTGCAGGCTCGGCACCTCCTCCCCGTCGAGGAAGAAGAAGTCGTCCCCCTCCCCGAACCAGCCGTCCTGGGCGAGGGTCACCGACAGAACCGTGCCCGCGTAGAGCCCCGGTCCGGCGAGGTCGGCCACGAGGTAGTCCCGCCCCGCCGCCGCGGGGTGCTCGCGCCGGTAGCGGGCGTGGAAGTACGGCGTTCCCGCCGGGAGCGCGGCGATCTCGACCCAGTCCACCTGCCAGTAGAGGCCCGTGGAGCGCTCCGGGTGCTCGTTCGTCACCACGATCCGCGCCGAGTCGCGGAAGGGCATCCTCCAGCACGCGCTCAGGCTGCCGCTCGGCGAGACCTGGACCGGTACGCTCTCGACGGCCGCCGGCCGTCCCTGCCCGACGGCGAAGAAATCGGCGAGGGGGACCGCCACGCCCGGCTCCGGGCGGCCGTCCCACCAGATCCGCAGGGCGAGCGCGTCGAGCTCGCCCACCCAGCCGGAGTGGCTCGTGAGCCACAGGTGGGTGATCACGCCGGGGCCGCGCAGGAGCGGCACCTCGACGGACTCGCCCGGCAGGAGCCAGGTCATGTCGAGGTTGGCGTCGTTCCAGGCCGGTTGCTCGTTGCTCGACGCGCGGCGGTTGCGCCCCACGACGGGGGGTCCGAGCGGGCTCAGGAGCGAGACATCGAGCTCCGGGCCGGACTCGATCCACACGGCGTCGTTCGTGTACGCGGACACGAGGTCGTAGCCGAGCCAACCCTCGAGCGGCCCCGAGCCGGAGTTCTGGATGAGGAACGCGCCCCCGCCGGGGAGCGCGGGATCGCGGCGGTAGCCGACCAGGAGCACGCTGTGCCCGTCGCGCACGCCCTCCGGCGGCGCCATCGCGAGCCGGCCGTCCGTCCAGACGGGGACGATCGGCCAGCGCATGCCGGCGGCGACCGGCCAACCCCGCTCCAGCACGCGCTCGATCTCCGCGCGCTGCGCCGCCGCGAGGCCCGTCGTCACGTCCCAGGCCTTGATCCAGTGCGGGCGCAGCCCGCGCTCGGCGCGGGCGAGGGCGCGCTGGCGGAGCTCCTCGCCGGGGGCAAAGTCGGGCCCGAACGCCGCCCCGTAGGGCGCCTCGGCCTCGTCGCAGGCGCCGAAGGCGGCGAAGCCCCGCCAGAGGTCCGCGAAGAACGCGCCGTCCTGCCGCTCCCCGGTCGTCTCGTTCGCCGCCCAGTTCAGGAACTCGACGCTGAGCGGCCGGCCCTCGCCTTCCGGGCGGGCGAGGGCGAACTCGAGCGCCCCGGCGAATGCGAAGACGGAGCAGGTCGGCCGCGCCCCCTGCGATCGCGCCGCCAACCCGGCGGCACGGAAGAGGGGTCGCAGGTCCGCGCCCGGCGGTGCCTCGTCCGCGGTCGGTCGCGCTCCCCCCGCGGGGATTCCCGCCGCCAAAGCGACGAAGAGCAGTGCCTTTCCCGTGCCGCGCTCGATCGTGGTGGTCATGCCGTGCGAACCTCCGTGCGGGCGCCGTGGGGGCGCCCGGCGCGGCGAGCATACGGCGCCGGCGACGCTGCGCCCTGCCGGCCGGCTAGAATCCGCCCCCCTCGTCCCGGAGCCCGCCATGCCGCCCATCCGCCGACCGATCCGCGTCGCCGCCGCTCTCGCCCCCCTCGTCCTGTCGTCGCTCGCCGCCTGCGGGACGGACCGCGAGGCCTCGGCGGCGGACGCGTGGCGGGTGAACGATGCGTTCGTCCGCGCCATGAACCGCGGGGTGAACGGGATGGACCAGTACGACTACGCGCGGGCCGCCGCCGCCTTCCGGGAGGCGCTCTCCCTGTCGCCCGGCTCGCAGGAGGCGCGGCTCGGCCTCGCCCTCGCCGAGTTCAACGACCGGGCGAACGAGGGGGCCTTCGCGCACTGCACGCAACTGGTGGACGAGGTGCTCGCCGCGGAGCCGGAGAACGTCCAGGCCCTCTACCTGCGCGGCGTCTTCCACCTCGACGCTGGCGAGGCGGAGGCCGCCGTGCCGTTCTTCGCCCGGGTCGTCGAGCGCGCGCCGCGCGACGCGGTCGCGTGGTACGTGCTCGCCCGCGCCCGCAAGCAGGCCGGTCTCCCGTCGCGGGAGGAGCTTCGCCGGGCCCTCGCGGAAGAGCCCAACCTGGCGAGCGCCTGGTACGACCTCTACCTCTCCGCGCGGATCGCGGGGGACGAGGACGAGGCCGCCCGCGCCCTGGCGCGCTTCGAGGCGCTGAAAGACGATCCATTCCGGGTCCAGGTCGACTTCCCGAAGTACCGGCTGATGGGTCCGCTGGCGGTGGTCCGGCCCCTCGCGTCGCCGCCGGAGCCCCCCGCCGGCGCCGCGGAGCTCTCCTTCGGGCCGCCGCGGGCCCTGTTCTCCTCCGCCGCGCGCCTCGCCCCTCCGAACGAGGACGGCGCGCCGGGCGGCCTGATGCTCGCGGCGGCCGACGTCGACGGCGACGGCGATCTCGACCTCGCGACGCTCGCCCACGACGCTCCGGGCTCGGCGCGCCTGCTCCTCCTGCGCAACGACGGGGCCGGCGGATTCGCCGACGTCACGGCGGCCGCCGGGCTCGCGGGCATCGACTCGGCCCGCGCCGTTTCGTTCGGAGACGCCGACAACGACGGCCGCGTGGATCTCTTCGTCGCCCGGGCCGGCGCAAACCGCTTCTTCCGCGGCCAGGGCGACGGTTCCTTCGCCGACGCGACCTCCGCGCTCGGGGCGGCCGCCGCGGAGGGCGTCACGACCGCGAGCGCGGTCTTCCTCGACGCCGACCACGATGCCGACCTCGACCTCTACCTGTGCAATCTGCCCCGGGCCGGCGGACGTCCCGCCGCGAACCAGCTCCTGCAGAACGACGCGAGCGGGAGCTTCGCCGACGTGACGGCGGCGAGCGGCGCCGGGGGCCCCGCCGGCGGCGTGGCGATCGCTCCCGTCGACCTCGACGACGACCGCGATACGGACCTCGTCCTCTTCCCGGCCGGCGCCCCGATCGCCTTCCTCCGGAACGATCTCCACGCCGGCTACGCCGCGTGGGATCCGCTCGGGGAGCCGGTCGCCGGCGACGGGGGCGGCCTGGCCCAGGACTTCGACGGCGACGGAAGCCCGGATCTCCTCGTCTTCCCGGCCGGCGGCGAGCCGGCCCGGCTCTACGTCGGCCGCGGCGCGGGCCGCCTCGAGCGCAGCGCCGCCTTCGCCGCGGCGGCGGCTCGCCTCGGATCCGCGGCCGGGGCCTGGCGCGCCGCCGACCTCGACCTGGACGGCGACCTCGACGTCGCCCGGCTCGGCGCCGGTCTCCAGGCCCTGCTCGCCGGCGGGCGAGGGCGTTTCGAAGCGCGGGAGGTGCGCCTGCCGCCGGAGGCGGCGCCGGCCACCGCCGCGGACCTCCTCGACCTCACCGGGGACGGCGTCCTCGACCTGCTCGCGGTGGGCGAGGATCCCGGCGTTCTCCTCCTCTTCCCGGGCGCGCTCGCCCCGCCGGCGCACTGGATCGCCCTCTCCCCCACCGGCGCGATCTACGCGGCGAGCATGCGCAGCCCGCGCAGCGGCTTCGGGACCACGGTCGAGGTGCGCGCCGGCCTGCACGCCCAGACGCTCGTCCACACCGGGCTCCACGGCGGGAGCGGGCAGTCGGTTCGGCCCCTCGTCTTCGGCCTCGATGGCGCGGATCGCACGGACTTCGTCGCCCTGCGCTGGCCCGATGGCGTCCACCAGAGCGAGACCGACCTCGCCGCCGGTGCGCTCCACGTGATCGCCGAGGTCCAGCGCAAGCCGGACAGTTGCCCGATGCTCTTCGCCTGGAACGGCGAGCGCTTCGCCTTCGTGGGCGACTTCGCCGGCGTGGGCGGGCTTGGCTACTACGCCGGCGCCGGGCCCCCGCCCCCGCCCCAGGTCCGCGAGCTCGTCCGCCTCGGCGCCGGGGAGCTCGCCGCCGATGGCGGCTTCTTCCGCCTGCGCGTGGGCGAGCCGATGCAGGAGGCGGCCTACGTCGACCGGCTCGAGCTCCTCGCCGTCGACCACCCGCGGGCCTGCGAAGTCGTGCCCGACGAGCGCCTCGTCCTGACCGGGCCGCCGCCGACCCAGGAGCTCTTGTGCCTCGGCCCGCCGGTCTTCCCCGCCCGCGCCGCCGGACCGGAAGGCGCGGTGGACGTCGCCGCCTTGCGCGCCGCCGACCGCCGGTACGCCTACACGCCGCCCCCCGACCCCCGCTTCGTAGGTTACGCCCTCCCCCACGCGCTCGTCCTGGAGTTCGGCGGCGAGCTCGCCGCCCTCGATCCCTCGCGGCCGACCTACCTCCTCGTCGACGGCTCCCTCGAGTTCCCCTACTCGCAGACCAACTTCGCGGCCGGGCAGGCCGGCGTGCGCTGGGACCCGCCGCGGGTCGATCGCCAGCGGCCGGACGGGAGCTGGGAGACGATCGTCGCCGACGCCGGTGCCCCGGGGGGCATGATGCGCACGATCGCGATCGAGCTCTCGGGCCGGATCCCCGCCGGGCCGTGCACCCTGCGCCTGGTCACCAACTTCGCCCTCTTCTACGACCGGGTCTTCCTCGCCCCGGACCTCGGCCGCGAGGGGCTCGCGGTGCGGGCCGTTCCCCTCGTGCGCGCGGAGCTCCGGCGGCTCGGGTTCCCGCTCGAGTACTCCCCCGACGGCGGCCATCCGCGCCTCTACGACTACGGCACGGTCGAGGCGACCTCGCACCTGCGGCGGCTGCCGGGCCGGTACACGCGCTACGGGCCGGTTGAGGAGCTGCTCGCGGAGTTCGACGACCGCTACGCGATCCTCGCGGCGGGCGACGAGATCGCGCTCGACTTCGCCGCGGCGGCGCTGCCGCCCCTCGCGCCCGACCGCGCCCGCACCTTCGTCCTCGTGTCGCACGCCTACTGCAAGGATCTCGATCTGCACAGCGTGGGGCCGCGGAGCGTCGAGCCCCTGCCCTTCCGCGGGATGAGCGGGTACCCCTACCCCGAAGGGGAGCGCTATCCGACCGGGGATCCCGAACGCCGCTACCGCGCCGAGTACAACACGCGCGCCGTCCGCTGATCTGCTGCCCGCTGGCGCATCATCGGACGGCGGTGCGCGGCTCGTCGCGCGGCTTGCTGGCTGCCGGCGGCCCGGCTACGATCGCCGCTCCCATGGGCCCGGCAGCAGTCCACCTCTCCCGCTGGGCGGCGCTCGGAGCCGGCGCGGGCCTCCTCGCGCTCCTCGCCGGCGGCTGCGGCAGGAACGACGGCGAGACCATCGCCGCGCCGGCCCCGCCGCCGGCCGATCCGATCGAGGCGGCCCGCGCGCGGTTCGCGGCCGTCCAGGGCCGGACGTGGCCGGCCCCCTCGATCGCGATGCTCCAGGTTCGCCAGGCGCTCACCCAGGGCCAGAAGGAACGCGCACAGGAGCTCCTGGCGAGGATCCTGGCCGAGAATCCCGCGGACGGCGAGGCCCTCCTCGTCCAGAGCGACCTCCTCTTGCAGGGCGCGCAGTTCGCCTCCGCTCGCGCTGGCTTCGAGAAGGTCCTCGCCCTGGAGCCGGCGTTCGCCAACGGCGAGTACGCCTTCTTCGCCCTCGGCCAGTGCCTGGCGCGGCTCGGCGAGAGCGAGCGGGCGCGCGCCGCGCTCCTCGCCTTCGACTCGCTGCGGCCCGGCGGCGGCGATACCGCGTTCTACCTCGGCCGGCTCGATATCGAGGAGGGAGACGCCGCGGCCGCCATTCCGCGCTTCCAGCAGGCCCTCGCCGCCTATGCCGGCGAGAATCGCCCCACGCCCGCCCTCGACCAGGCGCGCGTCCAGGCGAGCCTCGGCGAGGCCTACCAGATGACGGGAGACCTCGAGGCGGCGCGCACCGCCTTGGCGGCGAGCGTGGAGCTCAACCCCCGGGACCCGACCGCCCACTACGCCCTCTCGCGGGTCCTCGCCCGGCTGGGGGATCCCGAAGGGGCGGCGAAGGCCGAGGCCGCCTTCGAGCAGGCTCGGGCCGCCCGCGCCCGCGCGGGGGCGGGCCGGCGGGAGGACGGACGATGAGGCGGACCGCGGGGCTCGGGCGGGGCCTGCTCGGCGGAGCGCTCCTCGCCGCGTGCGGCCCGGCCGAGGCCCCCCTCCCGGCCCGCGCTCCGCTGCACTTCACCGACGTCACCGCCGCGAGCGGCATCGACATGACGGTGACGAGCGGCCGGAACCCTCCTACCATGCTCCTCGAGGTCAAGGGGACCGGCATCGCGCTCGTGGACTACGACGCCGACGGCGATCCCGACGTCTTCGTCCCGAACGGCGCGACCCTCGACTCCCCGGGGCGGGGCCCCGGCTGCCGGCTCTACGAGAATCGCGGCGGGCTCCTCTTCGCCGACGTCACGAAAGAGGCCGGGCTGACCTTCGATCGGTGGAGCTACGGGTGCGTCGTGGGCGATTACGACGCCGACGGCTACGACGACATCTACATCACCTGCTACGGCGAGAATGCCCTCCTCCACAACACCGGACGCGGCGGTTTCGTGGATGTGACCCGCGCGGCCGGCGTCGGGGGGGATGCCGTGTGGAGCACGGGGTCGGCGTTCGGCGATCTCGACGGCGACGGCGACCTCGACCTCTACGTCGTCAACTACCTGGAGCTCGACGCGACGAAGCCCTCGCCCCAGGCGAGCTTCCTCGGCGTGCGCGTCTTCGCCGGCCCCATGGGCCTGCCCGCCGTCCCCGACGTGCTCTACGAGAACCGCGGCGACGGCACCTTCCGCGACGTCAGCGAGGAATCCGGGATCCGCCAGCGGCCGGCGTCCTGGGGCCTGGGGGTGGTCATCGTCGATTTCGACGCCGACGGCCGCCTCGACATCTACGTCGGGAACGACTCGCGCGCGAGCTTCCTGCTCCACAACCGCGGGAGCGGGAGGTTCGCGGAGGTGGGGATCGCGAGCGGCCTGGCGTTCAACAAGGACGGCGCGGGCCAGGCGACCATGGGCATCGCGGTCGCGGACGTGGACGGGAACGGCCTGCCGGACCTGTTCACGACGAACTTCATGTACGACACGAACACGCTCCACGTGAACCTCGGAAACCTCCTCTTCGAGGACCGCACCAGCCAGTACGGCCTGCACGTGGACAGCCGCCCCTTCCTCTCCTGGGCGACCGGCTTCTACGACTTCGATCACGATGCCGACGAAGACCTCGTGTTCTTCAACGGCCACATCTACCCGGAAGGCCTGTGCGACGAGCACGGCTGGGGCTTCCGCCAGACTCCGGTCCTGTACGAGCGCGACGGCGCCCAGTTCCGCCGCCTCTCCGCCGCGACGGCGGGGGAATGGCTCGCCGCCCTGCACAGCGACCGCAGCGCGGCCTTCGGCGACCTGGACGGCGACGGCGACGTGGACCTGGTCGTCTCCGAGCGCAACGGCCCGGTGCGCGTGCTGCGCAACGATCGCGACGGCGGGGACTGGCTCGTGGTCGCCCTGCACGATCCCCGCCCCGGCCACGATCCGCGCGGCTGGGGCGCCCGGATCGAGCTCCGGGCCGGCCCAGCGGTCCAGCGACGCTGGCTCACGAGCGGGGCGAGCTTCCTCGCCGCCAACCAGCCCATCGTCCACTTCGCCTTCCCCTCCGGCGCGCCGACCGGGGCTCTCGACGTTACCTGGAGCGACGGAGCCCGCCAGACGGTGGAGAACGTGGTTCCCGAACGCTCGATCGTCGTCGAGCGGCGGTGAGCCCGGCGGCGGGCGGTCAACGTGCGTAGCCGATCGCGCGGAGCTCCTCCTCGAGCCGCCGCAGGAGCTCCGGGTCCTTCGGCGTGTCGGCCGGTAGGATCCGGGCCTCCCGCTTCCGCAGGAGCTCCACGAGCGAGGAGACGAGGTCCCCCTGCTCGCGCGCGAGGTTGCGGCGCTCGCCGGGGTCGGCCTCGAGATCGTAGAGGATGCTCTGGCGCTGGTCGGGCTCGTAGTGCAGCTTCCAGCGGCCCTGGCGGACCGCGTAGACGCGGTGGCCCTTGTTCTCCAACACGGAGAAGTGCGGGCGAGCATCCTCCTCGCCCGGCGCCGCGGCGCGCTGGAGGAGCGGCACCAGGCTCGTACCCGCGAAGTCCGCCCGGCGCCGGCCGAGCCGCGCGAGCTCGACGATCGTCGGCGCGATGTCCACCTGCGACACGGGCGCCTCCACGACGACGCCGGCGGGCACCCCCGGCCCCCGGACGATCAGCGGGACGTGCAGGAGCTCCTGGAAGAGGGAGTGGCCGTGCAGGAAGCCGCCGTGCTCGCGGAACTCCTCGCCATGGTCGCTGGTGAAGACGACGAGAGCGTCCGGCGGCAGCGCGGCGAGTAGGCGGCCGACCTCGTGGTCGACGAACGCCACCTCCGCGGCGTAGCTCCTCTCCAGGGTCTGGAGCTGGCTGGCGGTCAGGGGAGCGCGCGTGAAGGCGCCATCGAGGAGCAGCTCTTCGGCGAGCGGCGCGCCGCCGGCGAGAGCTGCGTCCCGCCACCGGGCGGGAGCGAGGTAGGGCTCGTGGGGGTCCGTGTAGTGCACGTGGAGGAAGAACGGGGCGGGATCCGGGGCGATCTCGGCGAGCCAGGCGAGCGCGGCATCGGTCACCCGATCGGCGGTGAAGAAAGGCCGGCCCGATCCCCCCGGCTCCCCCTTGTAGCGCCCGAGATGGAAGTGCTCGTAGCCCCGGTCGTAGCCGTAGGCCGAGCCCGCCAGGGGATTGGAGACGACCGCCCCCGTCCGGAAGCCCGCCGCCTGGAACCGCTCGGCGAGGGTGGCCGCCGCGATCGGGAGCGGATCGCGCAGGCCGTGGATCCCGACCTCGTCGGGGTACTTGCCGGTGAGGATGCTGGCGACGGAGGGACCCGTCCACGGGGAGGCGGCGAGGACCTGGCGGAAGATCGCGCCTTCCGCGCCCAGTCGAGTGATCGCCGGGGCGGCTTCCGCGCCCGCTCCGTAGCAGCCGAGGCCGTCGGCCCGCAGGGTATCGATCACGATGAGGACGACCGG
This sequence comes from Planctomycetota bacterium, assembly GCA_040754415.1. Lineage (GTDB taxonomy): Bacteria > Planctomycetota > UBA1135 > UBA1135 > JBFMCU01. The sequence goes on along the minus strand of JBFMCU010000040.1, from coordinate 50,206 downwards.
CGCGCGGGGCTCGTCTCCCGACGACCCGCCGCAGCCGAGGGCCGTCACGCCCGCGAGCGCCGCGGCGAGCGTGGGGAGCATCCTCGGCAGGGGGCGCGAAGGGGGCATTCGGGATCCACCGCCCGCGGGGGCGCCGGACTCTAGACCACGCCCGCGGCGCGGGCAAGCGCTCGCCGGCTCCCGCGACCGCTCGCCGGAACGGAAGGCCGCCGGCCTCAACGCGCCGCCGCGGCGGCCCGGAACGCCGCCTCCAGGTCCGCCACGAGCGCCGCGACCTCGGCCACACCGGCGGCACTCGCGCCCCCCCCATAGCGAGCCCCCACCAGCCCCGCCAGGATGGCGGTCGTCCGCGCGGCGAGCACGCCGGGAACCCGCGCGATCGCGAGCCGGGCGGCGAGGTCGCGGCCGAAGATCGCCGGCGGCGGGCAGTCGAGGCGCGCGGCCAGGTACTCCACGAGCGCCGTGACGAGCTCGGCGTCGGCCGCCGCGATCCGGCCCCGGAACGCCGCCGCGGCGTCCGATCGCCGCCCGGGCGAGGCCGCGCGCGCGCGACGGCGCCGGCCCCGGAGGACGAGGAGCGCGACCAGCCCCGCCGCGAGGACCCCCGCCCCGCCGAGGATCGGCGCCCGCCATCCCCGCCGCCGGGCGAGCAGGTCGTCCCGGACCGGGGGCGGCGGCGGCCGCACGGCGATCGGGATGGGAGAGGTCCGGACGGCGCGGTAGCCCGCCGGAGGCTCCGGATCGAAGTACGCGAAGGAGAGCGCCGGCACCGCGTGCACCGCTTCGCTCCGGGGCGAGAGGCCGCAGGTGATCGTCCGCCGTCTCCTGTCTCCGGCGGCGATCATCCCCTCCACATGGAACCCGTCGACGGCGAGCCACGAGAGCGCGAGCCGGTCGAGCCCGTCCTCGCCCGCGAAGGCGAGCTCGAGCTCGAGGCTCTCGCCGGCGGCGAGCTCGCGGGGCCGCGCCGAAGCCGCGACGGAGAACCGGCCCACCACGCCGGTGAACTCCGGGGGCCGCCCCTCCTCCGGAAGGGGCTGGATCCGGAGCACGAGGGACTCGCCGCGCACGACGGCGTCGCTCCGATCGAGCGGCACGCGCCCGCGCAGGAGATCCTCCGCGAACCCCGTGGCGAAGGCGAAGGAGAGGAGCGGCCCCGCCAGGCGCAGCTCGCCCGGCCGCCCGGCCCGCAGGACACGCTCGATCTCCGCCACCGCGTACCGGCGGCCGTCCCGCACCTCGTCGGCGGCCCAGGCCGCCGCGACGACGTCTCCGTCGAGGGCGAGCGTCGCGGGGCGCCGATCCGGGCCGGGCGGGATCGTCCGGATGGCGAGGTCGTCCTCCCCCGCCTCCTCCCGCTCCCGCACCTGCACGGGAATGTCCAGGATCCGCCGGAAAGGTTGGATCACCTGGGACGCCCAAAACTCCCGCTCCAGACCCAGCCGCAGGCGAACGCGGACCGGTTGGTGGACGTAGAGCTCCGTCCGCTCCGCCACGAGCTCCACGAACGCGAGCCCTTCCCCGGTCACGTCCCGGGCATCGTCGAGGGGGAGCGGCTCCACGTCCTGGACGGCGGCGAGGACGCCGGCGGCGAGAAGGGCGGATCGAGGGCGGAGATCGAGCACGGCGGGTGGCGGCGGTCGAAGGCGAGGAGCTTAGTTCCTTCCGAGCGTTCCGGCGCGGACCGGTCGAAGCGCGACGCCTGGCGGCGTCGGCTTCAACCTCCAGATGCCGTGGGTTGGCGCCGGACGGCGCCCCCCAGGCCATCTAGGCATCCATGTCGACCCAGCGCTTGGCCATCTGGCTGAACGCCACGAGGGCGACGATCGCCGCGACGCCGATGGCGGCGAAGGGGAGCCAGACGTGGAGCGCGGGATCGTACGTCGCCCACAGGAGGCGGGTGACCTCGCCCGCGCTCGATCCGGTCGCCTCCTGCAGCCGGGCGACGGCGTCCGTCCGGGCCACGCCGAGGGTGCTCTCCAGCGTGGCGATCGAGCCGTCCCAGCCCTTGCCGTCGCCGAAGGACGTGTGCTCCGCGAGGTACTTCAGGGCTAGGGTCGCCTTCTCGCCGTGGTGGCCGTAGAGGTAGCCGGCCATCTTCGAGCCGAAGTAGCCGCCGATCCCGACCGGGATGTTCACGTACCCGAGGTAGAGGGCCTTCTTGCCGGGCGGGGAGATGAGCCCCAGGTACTCGTTCTTCTTGGGGCCGGTCATCATCTCGCCGAGCGAGAAGAAGACGATCCCGAGCAGCAGGATCCACCCGTTCCCGGTCAGCCCGGCGACGAGGATGCCGCCCGTCGCCACGGCCATGCCGATCACCATGCACGAGAGGACGCGCATCCGCCGCACCAGCCAGGAGATCGGCACCATGAACACGATGATGAAGAGCGCGTTCAAGTTCAGGAGGATCTGCTGGGGGACCATCACGCCGCGCGGCGTCGCGACGCGCCAGGAGTCGAAGGGCAGCAGGGCCGCCACGCCCGCGCTGTCCACCCAGTCCTCGATGAAGTTCGGGTGCAGGTCCCAGAGCTGGTACATCATCAGCCAGAAGCAGGACATGATGAGCAGCCACGTCACGAGGCGCGGCTCGACGATGTTCCGCAGCGTCCGGACCATCACCTGCACCGGGTTCTCCGTCTTGTCCGCCCCCGAGGGGACGTCCCGGAAGGTGAAGAGCATCAGGTAGTTCAGCGCGGTGACGCCGGCGGAGGCGAGGAAGAGGTGCCGCCAGGACACCGCGGTGTGGGGGTCGCCGAGGATCCACGTGGAGAGGAACGGACCGATCGCCGCCCCGATGTTCACCACCCAGTAGAAGATCCCCCACCCGACGGACGAGCTCGCCTTCGTCAGGTTCTGGGCCAGCGAGCCCTGGAGGCTCGGCTTGAAGAGGGCGGTGCCGCTCGCCAGCACGATGACGCCGGCGAAGAAGCCGGTGTACGTCCGCAGATAGGCCATCATCGCGTAGCCCGCGATGTTCATGGTCACCGAGGCGAAGAGGGTCCGTTTGTAGCCGTAGCGGTCGGCGTAGCCGCCGGTGAACGTGGGCAGGATCGACTGGAAGAGGAACCACCAGGCGTAGATCGTGCCCTTCATCGCGGCGGTGAAGTGCAGCCCCCCCGGATCGTCGGCCTGCATGATGTAGACCGGCACCACGGCCCGCACGCTGAAATACGCCAGCCGCTCGAGCATCTCGATGCCGTTCAGCATCCAGTACGCGCGGCCGAAGGGACCCCGCTTCTCCCCGGCCGCGACGAGAGCCGCCTCGGACTCGCTCATTCGAACCTCACCTCCTCCATTCGCTGCCACCGGAACGCGACGAAGGCCCCATCCTTCGTCTTCTCCCGGCCGGCAGCAAGGCCGCGGCGCGCCCTTTACTCTTCGCCGACCTCGATCGCGACGCTCCGCGCCGCCACGAGCCCGTTCGCCCCCAAAACGCGGCAGGTGAGGTCGATCCGGCCCGCCTTCGTCGTGTGCAGGGCCCAACGTCCATCCGCCCCCGGCTCCACGTAGCCCTGGCCGGCGCCGCCGACGATCCACGCCGTGGCGAGGATCTCGCCCGCCGCGACGTCGAGCGGGACGACCTCGCCCGCCCGGCAGGAGGTCCGCGCGGGGCGGAGCTCGGCGATCGCCGGGCGCGCCAGCGGCGTTCCGGGCGCGAGCGCGGGTCGCGCCCGCAGGAGCCGGTCGGTGAGCTCGGCGACCGCCCGCAGGTCGGGGTGGGGGGAGGTGCGCGGGTCGAAGCTCGCGACGCGGACCGCGACGTTCCCGCGCGCGAAGGCAACCCAGGCGATGCGGTCGCGGGGCGCGAATCCGACGAATCCGATGTCGCCGGCGGCGACGCCGGCGTTCGCGGCGGTGGGCACTGGCCGCGGCGAGGCGAGAGAGGCGAGGTCGGCGAGAAGCGCCTCCCGCGCGGCGGCCGCCGTGTCGCGGATCGCGATCTCGATCCGGAACCGCGGCCTGCCGTCCTCGCCGCCATAGGTGCGGGTCACGAGGCCGTCGGCGGAAAAGTCGAGATCGCCGGGCACGAAGCCCGGGTACGCGAGCGCGGCGAGCGGGACGCCGTCCCAGCGCTCCTCGCTCGCCGGCCAGGCGGCGAAGTCGAAGCGCGCCTTGGCGCGCTCGATCCGCGGGTCCTCCGGCCGCGGGCCGGCCCCCGCCTCCTGGGCGACCCCCGCCGAAGCGAGGACGGCGGCCAGGAGGGACGTCAGGGCGAGAGAGACGTGGGTTCGAGTGTCCATGGCGCGCCTCAAAGGATGCCCGGAAGGGGATCGAGGCTCTTGGTCGGGTTGTTCGTCGCCGAGAGCTCGGAGTAGCCGTTCGGCCCGCTCCACAGCCGATCGCAGTTGTAGCCCGGCACGCCGGGGAGCGTGTCGGGATCGCCGTCCTCGTCCACCCAGAGACAGGCATCGGAGACGTGCACCGCCGCGTCCCGCGTGACGATGTGGTGGTAGGAAAAGCCGTGGTACGGCGGCCCCCACCCCCACAGGTCGAGCGTGTAGCCGGGACAGCCGATCCCCCAGATGGCCCGCAGGTCCATGTCGCCGATGTAGACCATCTGCACGCCGGGGACGCCGAGCATGCCGAGCATCACCGACGAGCTCGAGGCGACGTCGGAGCAGTTCACGTACACGCCGTTCGCGTGGTTGTCGAGCAGCCTCGAGAGGCGCGTGCGGTTCCCGCTCCAGAGGTAGTAGTGGTTGGCCCCGCCGTCCCCCCCCATCGTATAGGTGTCGTAGATCACCCCCTCGATGGCGGTGGCGAGCGGACCTTCCTGCCCGAAGTAGCCCCGGATCAGGGCCTTCACGACGCCCGCCTCGTCGGCGGGATCGATGGCGAGCGCGGTGGCGAACGAATGGAGGTACTCGGCGACCTCCACCCACGGGCCGGCGTACTGCGTGCCGCTCGCGCCTGCGGTCCACACCGGCGTCCCGAGGATCGTGTAGAAGCGGTGGGCGGTCTCCAGCGCCCCCGGCACGTCGAGCCAGTCCGTGCTCCCCGTCTCCCGGTACTGCCAGCTCCAGCGCACGGTCCGCTCCACCCGCGTCGCCCGGTCGGGGAGCGGCGGCCCGGTGAACGCGTAGCTCCCTCCGGGGACGATGCCCTCCGCTGTGCCGGTCCAGGCGCCCGTATCGTCCCCGGCGAGCATCCGCAGCTCGATGCCGGCGAGCGGGTAGCCGGCCGCGAGGGGAACTCCTCCGCCGGAGGTGGCCGTGCTTCCGAGGGTCGCCTCGAAGCGCGGCGCCGCGCCGCGGAGATAGCAGAGCGGGTAGTTGTACGTGTCCACCTCGTAGCTCGCGCCCTCCATCACCGGCTCGTCGGTCGCCGGATGGACGGGCACCGCGGGGCGAGGCGCGCCATCGTCGCGGTCGAGATCGGCGACCTCCCCCGGCGCGGCCCGGTTCACGTACTCCGCCACGGCCGGGGTCGCATAGAAGGCATAGGTGCCCGCCTTGCGGAAGTAGACCATCTGCCACTCGTTCAGGCCGGCCGAGGAGAGAGCCTCGACCTCCCGGATCCCGAGCCGCACGATTCTTACCGGGTAGACGAGGGTGCCGGCGGACGCGCCCGTCGCCGCGACGTGGATCTCGTAGTCCCCGGGCGTCACGAACCGCGCCTGGAAGTCCTTGCCGTCCCAGGGGATAGTGATCGCGCTGCTCGATCCCGTGAGGTCCCCCGCCCAGACGTGATCCACGAAGCGGACGGGGCCCGGCGCGGCGCCCCGCGTCACCCACACGGCGACATGGAAGACCTCGCCGGGCGGGAAGAGCCAGAAGCGGATCGGGATCTCGCCCCCCGCGAGCTTGGGATCGGCCACGCGCGGGCAATGGTCCGCCGCGAGCCCCGGCTGGGGCGAAGTCCGGCTTTGTCCCCCGGCCGCGAGCGCGAGGGTCGCCGTCAGGAGGAGCGCCGGGATCGGCGCCGCGCGCCGGAGCGCTCCGCGCCCGGCCGCCCCGAGATTCCTGTGCTTCGTCCGCATGGGTGCACCGTCCGCGGGCCGGTTCGTCGACTGCGGCCCGGCTCCCTTCGTACGCTGGGAGCTCTGATCCCGCAAGCCCCCGCTCCCTCCCCCCTCCCGCGCGCCCATGCCCCTTCCGCTCCGCACCGCCATCCTCGGCCTCGTCCTCGCCGCCTGCGCGGCGAGCGTCCCCGCCCCGCAATGCGCGCCCCCGCCGCCTGCCGGCGTCCTCGGCACCTACCGCTTCCCGACGCTGCACGGCGACACGATCGTCTTCGCCGCCGAGGGGGATCTCTGGCGGGTCCCGGCCGCGGGCGGCCTCGCCCAGCGCCTCACGACCCATCCCGCCGAGGAGTCGCATCCGGTCCTCTCGCCCGACGGTCGCACCCTCGCCTTCACCGCGCGCACCGAGGGGCCCGCCGAGCTGTACACGATGCCCCTTGCGGGCGGCGTCCCCGTCCGGCTCACGTACGAGGCCGACGAGTCGATCGCCGAGGCCTGGATGCCGGACGGGCGCCTCGTGTACTCGACGCGCCGCTACTCGGGCCTCCCTCGCCCGCGGCTGGTGGCGATCGACATCCCGGCCGGGACTCGCGCGGTCCTTCCCCTCGACTACGCCAGCGAGGTCGCCTTCGACGACGCCGGATCCACCGTCTACTTCGTCCGCCCCGCCTTCCATCGCAACGTCACCAAGCGCTACACGGGCGGAACGGCCCGGAGGATCTGGAAATACGTCCCGGGGGCGGCGGAGGCCGTCGAGCTGACCGGAGACTACCGCGGCGAGAGCCACTCTCCTTCCTGGTGGCGGGGCCGGGTCTACTTCGTCACCGACCGCGACGGGACGGCGAACCTGTGGTCGATGGACGACGGCGGGGGCGACCTCCGCCAGCACACCCGTCACCGGGGCTGGGACGTCAAGGAGCCCGCACTGTCGGAGGGGCGCATCGTCTACCGGGTCGGGGCGGACCTCTGGCTCTACGACGTGGAGGCCGGCGCGACGAGCCTCGTTCCCGTCGCCCTGGCCTCCGACCTCGACCAGCTCCGCGAGAAATGGGTGGCGGATCCGCTGCAGTACCTGGAGTCGGCTCACCTCCATCCCCGCGGCGAGAGCGTCGTCCTGACCGCGCGCGGCCGCGTCTTCGTCGCCCCCGCCGGGGAGGGCCGCCTCGTCCGCGTCTCGCGCGACGACAGCGTGCGGCTCCGGGACGCGGTCTTCCTGCCCGACGGGGAGAACCTCCTCGCCCTCACCGATGCGAGCGGCGAGTTCGAGTTCGCGCGGCTGCCCGCCCGCGGCGTCGGGGAGAGCGAGCCGCTCACGAACGACGGCTTTCTCTTGCGTTTCCGCGGGCATCCATCGCCCGACGGCCGTTTCGTGGCCTACACGGACAAGCACCATGACCTCTGGGTGCTCGAGATCGCCACTCGCGCCCAGCGGCTCGTCTCCGAGAACCGCGAGGGGGTCGCCGATCTCGCTTGGTCCCCCGACGGCCGGTGGCTCGCGTACACGATGACCGCCCGCAACACCTTCCGGCGGATCCAGGTCTACGACGTTCAGGAGGGGGTGAGCGTGCCCGTCACGAGCGATCGGGTGAACAGCTTCGCCGCCGCCTGGGATCCGAAGGGGGAGTTCCTCTACTTCCTCTCCGACCGCCACCTGCGCTCCCTCGTCCCCTCCCCGTGGGGCTCCCGGCAGCCGGAGCCGTACTTCGATCGCGCGGTCGAGGTCTTCCTCGTCGCCCTGCGGGCCGGGGGGCGCTCGCCGTTCCAGCCCGCCGACGAGCTGCATCCCGCTCCGCGGGAGGAGAAGGAGAAGGAAGACGATTCCGCGGCACCGAAGCCGGTCCCGCGGGTGGAGATCGACGCCGCCGGCCTGGCGCGCCGCGTGAAGCAGGTGCCGCTCGCGGCCGGCAACTACGAGTTCCTCGCCGTGAACGGCGCCGCCCTCTTCCTCGCCGCGCGGGACTCGGGCCCCGACGCGAAGATGCGCCTCCTCGCCCTGGAGATCGACAACGAGGACCCGAAGCCGAAGACGCTCCTGGAGGACGTCGCCATGGTCGAGATGTCCCTCGACGGGGAGAAGCTCCTCGTGCGCCAGGCCGACGCCTTCTACGTCGTCGCTGCCAAGCCGGCGAAGCCGGAGGAGCTCGCGGAAGACCGTCTCGACCTGGCGGGCTGGTCCTTCTCGATCGACGTCTGCGCGGACTGGCGGCAGATCTTCGTGGATGCCTGGCGGATGGAGCGCGACTACTTCTACGACCCGAACATGCACGGCGTCGACTGGAAGGAGGTCCTCGCCCGCCATCTGCCCCTCGTCGAGCGGGTGACGACGCGCGACGAGCTTTCCGATCTCATCGGCAGCATGGTGGGCGAGCTCTCCGCCCTCCACACGAGCGTGCGCGGCGGGGACCTGCGCCGGGGCCCGGACGACGTCCCGGTGGCGACCCTCGGCGCCCTCCTCGTGCGCGACCCCGCCGCGGGCGGACATCGCATCGAGTACATCTACCAGAGCGATCCCGATTATCCCGACGAGGCCTCCCCGCTCGCCGATCCGGACCTCGCCGTGCACGCCGGCGACGTGATCGAGGCGGTGAACGGCGCCCCGGCCTTCGACGCCCTCGACCTCGGCGCGCTCCTGCGCCACCAGGAGGGGCGCCAGGTCCGGCTGCGGGTGAAGAGCGGGGGCGGAGGCGCCGCGCCCGCCGGCACGGTGCGCGACCGGATCGTCGTGCCGGCCGCCGACGAAGCCGCCCTGCGCTACGCCGATTGGGAGCACACGCGCCGGATGGCGGTCGAGGCGGCGAGCGGGGGCCGGATCGGCTATGTCCACCTCCGGGCGATGGGCCCCCAGGACATCACCGCCTGGTACCGGAGCTTCTACCCGGTGTTCGACCGCCCCGGCCTGATCGTCGACGTCCGCGCCAATTCCGGCGGCAACATCGACAGCTTCCTCCTCGAGAAGCTGATGCGCCGGGCCTGGATGTACTGGCAAGCGCGCGCCGAGGAGCCCACCTGGAACATGCAGTACGCCTTCCGCGGGCACATGGTGGTGCTCGTGGACCAGGGCACCGCCTCCGATGGAGAAGCCTTCGCGGAGGGATTCCGCCGGCTGGGGCTGGGGCCGGTGATCGGCATGCGCACGTGGGGCGGCGAGATCTGGCTCGACGCCGACAATCGCCTCACGGACTTCGGCCTCGCCCGGGCCCCCATGTCGGGCGTCTACGGTCCCGAGGGCGAATGGCTGATCGAGCAGATCGGGGTCGTGCCCGACATCGAGGTCGACAACCTCCCCCGCGCCACGTTCGACGGGAAGGACGCCCAGCTCGAGGCGGCGATCGCGTACCTGCTGGAGCGGATCGCGGCCGATCCGCGCCCGGTGCCGCCGCCGCCGCCCTTTCCGGACCGCGCCCTCGACGCCCGCGGCGCCGGGCGGTGATCAGACCCCGGCGGGCGCGACGGCGGCCGGCGGAAGGGCGGGCATGGCCTGATCTTCGCCGACCCCGCCGGCGGCATCGGCCACGTGCACGAGGCTCTCCGCGGCGGAGACCGCGAGCTCCCCGATGCGCCCGACCCGATCGAGGCCTTCCAGCGCCGAGGCGAGCGCGGCGGCCGGCGCGCCCGTCCCCATGCCATCGGCGAGGAGCCGCTGGCGCACGCCGCGGAGCTGCCCCTCGACCGCGTCGAGCTCGCCGCGGGCGTTCGCGAGCGAGAACCGGGGACGGCGCGGATCGCACCCCTGCACGTGGTGCAGGAGGGCGAGCTGCGCCTGGCGGAAGCGGGCCTTGAGCCGGGGATCGACCTCCTCCGGCGCGCCGGAATCGCCCCGGAGCCGGGAGAGGTGGCGCGCGATCTCCCGGTGGGCTTGGGCCGCCCGCGCCACGTCGAGCAGGCTGTCCGCCACCCCCGGCGAGAGCGGAGCGCGGAAGAGCCGGCCCAGGGTCTCGTCCACCGCCCGCGCGAGCACGTCGACCGCCTCCAGGTCCCGGGCGAGCCGGAAGTCGGACACGACGTCGCCCACGAGCACCGCGTGGGCGAGGCCGTGGGTCACGCCGGCGATCTCCCCCACCTCCGCCACGAGCCCTTCGAGCGCCAGCTCGGGAACGCCGATCAGGTTCGGATCGAGCCGGCGCGAGCGAGCCGGCGCTTCGCCCCCCGCGAAGCGACTCTCGAGGAATAGGAGGAGCGGCGCCTCGGCGATCCGCACCAGGAACGCCCCCATGGCGCAGAACAGGGTCTGGAAACCGGCCAGGAGCAGGAGCGCGCCGCCGCGCGGATCCGCCGGCACGCCGAGCACCGGCAGGGCGCCCAGGACGAGCAGGAGCCCGAAGGCGGAGCCGGCGCCATGGAACGCCATCTGGCCGACCGCGACCCGCCGCGCGTCCGGCGTGCCGTCGCGGAAGGCGGAGAGGGCGCCCGCCGCCGCCCCGAGGTTCGCGCCCACGAGCAGGGCGGCGGCCGTGGTCGGATCGACCGCTCCGGCGGCCGTCCCGACCACGATCAGGGAGACGGCGGCGCCCGCCGAGGCGAGGACGATCGCGACGACCGCGCCCGCCAGCGCGCCGCCGAGAGTGCGCAGGAAGGGATCCGTGATCAGGAGCGCGGATCCGCCCTCCAGGGCCTCCGCGGCGCCCGCCAGGATGTGCACCCCGAGCAGGAGAACCGCCGCCCCGGCGAGGACCTGCCCCCCGGAGCCGAACCGCGTGTCGGTCCCGCTCCCGCGCAGGAGCACCCCGACGCCGAGAAGGGTGAGGGCGACCGGCCACAACCGCGGGCTGAATCCCACGGCGACGACGATCCACGCCGTGGTCACCGTGCCGAATCCGCACCCCACCACGACCCACACGGCGTGGCGCAGGGCGATCCGGCCGGTGTTCACGAGCCCGATCGCGGCGCGGGTGAGCCCCCCCCACGACGGCACGAGGAGGGACATCGCGAAGCCCATCTCGAAGGCGCGGCGCCGATCGCGCGTCCAGCTCGCGAGATTCGCGGCCAGGACGCCGCCCCCGGCGACCTTCAGCCCGTCGGTCGCCAGCCACAGCCCGAGCAGGAAGAGGCCGAGCCCCCCCGCCAGTCCACTCGCCACCGAGATCCCCGCCATCGCTCGTTCCCCCGTCGCCTCGAACTCCCCTCGCCGCGCCCCCCCCGGACCTCTCCGGCCCGTCCCGCGGCCGCGTTTCCTCTCGGAAGGGGCGGCGCGGCGACTTGACGCCGGCGCCCCGCGGCCAGGTTCGAGTTCTGTCGGGCCCCCGCCGCCGCCCCCGGCGGCCCCGTTCGTCCCGGCTCCGTCCCTCGCTACACTGCGTTGCCCGCCGCCGGCCGCCCGGCGGCCGCGTCCTCGATCCCCGGGAGATCCGTCGCCATGTTCCTCGATCGCGTTCCGTGCCGAGTCCTCCCCCCGATCCTCGTCGCCGGCGTCCTCGCGCTCGCGGCCGCCCGGCCCGCGGCCCAGCTCGAGCGCACCCTCGACGACTACACCGAATGGCTCGCGTGGGCCGACGGCGAGATCGAGCGGATCGTCGCCGTCCCCGCCGCCGAGCGGACCTACGAGAACACGCTCGGGGCCCTCGACGACGTCTACGCCCGCCTGACGATCGAGCTGACGTTTCCTCAGGTCTTGGCCCTGCTCTCCCCCCACGCCGGGGACCGGGAGATCGGGAACGCCGTGGAGGCGGCGCTCAACGAGTGGAACATCGAGACCGGCAAACGGGAGGACCTGTACGGGGCGATCGCCGCCTACGCCGAGCGCCGGCCGCCGCTCGCGGGCGAGCGCCTTCGCCTCCTGGAGCACACGATGCGCGACTACCGGCGGGACGGGATGGCGCTCCCGCCCGCGGAGCGCGAGACACTGAAGGCGATCCAGAAGGAGCTCTCCGACCTCTCGATCGCCTTCAACAAGAACGCGCAGGAGGACGAAACGGTCGTCCTCCTGGCGCCCGGCGAGCTCGCCGGCATGCCGGCGGACTTCGTCGCCCAGCTCGAGGAGGTCGCCGGCCTGCTCGCCGTTCCCATCGACGACTCGACGGCCACCGAGGTCTGGCGGCAGTGCTCGGACGAGAGGACTCGCAAGAAGCTCTGGGTCGCGTACAAGCGCAAGGGTGGACAGCAGAACGTCGGCGTCCTGGAGCAGATGCTCGCCCAGCGCGCCGCGGAGGCGAACCTCCTGGGCTACGCGCACTCGGCGGACTTCCAGACCGAGATCCTGATGAGCAAGAACGCCGCCGCGGTGGCCGCCTTCTACGACCAGCTCCGGCCGCTGGTGCGCAAGAAGTCGGACCGCGACTTCGCCGCCCTGCGGGACCTCAAGCGCCACGACACCGGCGACCCGCAGGCCGGCTTCCATCCCTGGGACTACTGGTACTACGCCGCCGCCGCCCAGCGCGAGCAGTACGCGGTCGACATGGAACGCGTCCGCCAGTACTTCCCGCTCCAGCAGGTGGTCGACGGCGTGTTCACGATCTCTTCGACCCTCTACGGGCTCCAGTTCCGCGAGGCGACGGCGGAGGCTCGCGCCGAGGGGCTCTACTTCTGGCACCCCGACGTGCGCTTCTGGCGCATCTACGACGGGAAGACGGGCGAGATGCTCGGCGAGCTCTACACCGACCTTCACCCGCGCCCCTTCAAGCGGGGCGGGGCCTTCTTCTGGGACTTCGTGCCCCGCAAGGTCTGGATGGACGGCTCCGTGACGACACTGCGGGCCGTCCTCCAGTGCAACTTCACCCGGCCGACGCCGGAGAAGCCGTCCCTTCTCACCCATCCCGAGGTCACCACCCTCTTCCACGAGTTCGGCCACTTCCTGCACGGCGTCCTCTCCCGGGCCGAGACCGTCGGCTGCGGCAACTGCGAGCGCGACTTCGTCGAGCTGCCCTCGCAGATCTTCGAGAACTGGTGCTGGGAGCCCGACGTGCTGCGCCTGTACGCCCGCCACTACCAGACGGGCGAGGCGCTGCCCGACGAGCTGCTGCGCGGCATGATCGCCGCCCGCCAGTTCGCCTCGGGGATGCTCGCCGAGCGCCAGTACTGCTACGGCCTGGTCGACCAGGCCTACAACCGCCTGCGGGAGGGCGAGACGATCGACGTCACCCAGGTCGGCCTCGATCTCCAGGCAGAGGTCGAGCAGTACGAGGCGGTGCCGGGCACCTGGTTCCAGTCGGGCTTCACCCACCTCACGAACTACGTCGCGAGCTACTACGGCTACCAGTGGTCGCTCGTGTACGCCTGCGCCTGCTTCGAGAAGTACAAGGAGCTCGGGATGATGAATCCCGCGGCGGGCCAGCGCTTCGCGGCGGCGATTCTCTCCCGCGCCGGCACCGCCGACGGCATGGACATGCTGCGCGACTTCCTGGGCGGCGAGCCGACGATGGGCGCCTACCTCGAGTACCTCGGGCTGGAAGACTGATCGCCGGCCCGTGGCGGCCCCCCCCGACTCGAGCCCGCTAGCGTGCCCGGTCCGCGGCTGCGGGCGGCCCCTCGTGCGCCAGCCGCGCGCCTGGAGCTGCGCGCGGGGCCATTCCTTCGACGTCGCCCGCCGCGGCTACGTCAACCTCCTCCAGCCCGGCGACCGCCGTTCGCGGGCCGCCGGGGACTCCCCCGCGGCCCTCGCCGCCCGGGAGCGCCTCGAGGCGCGCGGGCTGGGCGAGGAGCTGCGCGCGGCCCTCGCGGCCGAGGCGCTCGCGCTCGCCCTTCCCCCGGGAGCGCGGGCCCTCGACGTCGGGGCGGGGACGGGGCTCCTCCTCGCCCGCCTCGCCGGCGCCGCCCGGCTCGAGGGATGGGCGCTCGACCTCTCCGCCGCGGCGGCCGAGCGCGGGGCGCGCCGCCACCCCGAGCTCGCCTGGGTCGTCGCCAACGCCGATCGCCGGCTGCCCTTCGCCGCGGGCGCGTTCGCCCTCCTCGTCTCGTGCACGGGGCCCAAGCACCCGCGCGAGTTCCGCCGGGTCCTGGCGCTGGGCGGCGTGCTCCTCCTGGCGGTGCCGGGTGCCGACGACCTGATCGAGCTGCGCGCCGCGCTCACCGGTCGCGGCCGGCCGATCGAGCGGGCCGCGAAGACCCTGTCCCGCTTCGGGGCCGAATTCCGGGGCGAGGGGCGCCAGGAGATCCGCGCCCGTGCGAACCTCGACCGCGCCGGGATCGAGGACCTGCTCGCCGCCTCCTACCGCGGAGCGCGCCACGCCGAGCGCCGGCGGCTCGGCGCCCTCGATGCGCTCGCGGTCACCCTGGCGACGGAGATCCTGCGCCTGCGGGCGCTCTGATCGGCCTACAGGCGCTTCGCCGTCTCCTCGAGGAAGAGCTCCGCGCGCCGCTCGTGGTCGTCGGTGTCGAAGGTCCCGATCCGCACCCGCACCTCGACCGTGCCGCCCGCGAAGGATTCCACGTCGACCCGGATGTCGTCCCCGGCGAAGGAGCGGCGAGAGGGGTCCTCGTCCGGCTCCTCCTTCACGAGGAAGCCCAGAGCCACCGCCGCCTCCTCCGCCGCGCGGTAGACCCCGTCGAGGTCGCCCGCGAACTCTCGCGCAGCTTCGTTCTTGTCGTACTGCACGTATCCGACGGCGGCTCCGGCGGCGGCGGAAGCTCCGCCGCGACCGGCACCCTCGGCCTGGCGGCCACCGACGCCTCCCTCGACCATTCCCTGGTGGCGGAGGCCCGGATTCAGGTCGATCGGATCCGCATCCACCCGGAGGCGGACGCGGAGGCGGGATTCCTGACGATCTACAGCGGTGCGCCCCTCGACCTCGACCTCCTCGACCTGCGCAACGGGGTGACCCAGGCCCTCGTGGCGGCCGAGGTCCCCGCCGCCGACTACCGCCAGATCCGCCTCCACGTGGCGAGCGCCCGGCTCGAGCTCGTGAACGGGAACGTCTACACGACGGAGGACGACACGCTCCAGCTCACGAGCCAGGACACGAGCGGCTTCAAGGTCTTCGTCGACCCGCCGGTGACGGTCCTCGCCGGTTTTTCGAGCGAGCTCTTGCTCGACTTCGACGTCACGAAGACGTTCCGCCCCATCCCGGCGAACGATCCGCCGAACGCCGCGCGCTACAGCCTCCACCCCGTGGTCCGCGTGGCCAACCTCTCCGAGAGCGGCGAGATCCGCGGCGTCGTGACCCAGGACGACGGGGCCGGGGGCCTGGCGCGCGTCCCCGACGCGGCGGTCTTCATCGATTCCGCCCTGGCCTCCGATCGCCGCCTGGCCCTGGCCGAGGGCCTGGCGCGTCCCGCCGGGGAGCGTTCCCTCTCCCGGCCCACCCTCGCCGCCCTCGGAGAGATCGCCGCCGGCGCTCCGGACGCGGACGCCCGCCGCCGGGCGATCTACGCCCTGGGCGCCGCCGCGAGCGGTCCGGTGCTCGCCGCCGCGGCAGCCGACCCCGATCCGGACGTGCGGGCGGCGGCCGCCTGGGCCGTCCGGCGCGCCGCGGCGGATGCCCCGCTTGCCGCGGGGGGTCCCCCCCGGCGACCGTAGGTGGCATCCTGGAGGGTCCGCAGTGCCCTCTTCCCCCCCCCGCCGGTGCCGCCATGCGATCCTCCTCTCCGCGCCTCCTCCTCGCCGCCCTCGCCCTCCTCCCCCTCCTCGGCGCACCGGCCGCCGGCCAGGCGGGATCGATCTTCGATCCCGGCGAGTGGTTCGACGTGTGGATCCACGGCGTCGCCCGGGACGACGTCGTGCGCCTGAGCTTGGCCGGGCTCGACATCGAGAACGTGCGGGGGACGGACGTGATGGCCTACGTGAACCCCGAGCGCCACGCCGAGCTCGCCGCGCTGGGCTATCGGATGAGCATCCCGCCCCGGGCCGGCGGGGGAGCGGCGCGCGCCGGCTACCACACCTTCGCCGAGCTCACCGCCGAGCTGCAGGCCGCGGCGGCCGCCTATCCGTCGATCTGCGCCCTCTTCGACATCGGACGCTCCGTGCAGAACCGCCAGCTCTGGTTCCTGAAGATCTCCGACCAGGTGGGCGTGGAGGAGGACGAGCCGGAGTTCAAGTACATCTCCTCGATGCACGGCGACGAGGTCGTGGGGATGGAGCTCTGCCTGAAGCTGATCGGGCTCCTCACCACCCAGTACGGCATCGATCCCCAGATCACCCGCCTCGTGGACGAGGCGGAGATCTGGATCATGCCCCTCATGAACCCCGACGGCTACGTCGCCGGCAGCCGGTACAACGCCCAGGGATACGACCTCAACCGCGAGTTCCCCGATCGGGTCGTCGATCCCAACAACACGACGACCGGGCGGCCCGCGGAGGTGCGTCACGTCATGAATTGGGCCTTCGCGCACTCGTCCGTGCTTTCGGCGAACTTCCACGGCGGCGCCCTGGTCGTCAACTACCCCTACGACTCCGACCCCAACCCGTGGGCCACCTACTCGGCGACGCCCGACGACGCGTTGATCATCGAGCAATCGCTCGCGTACTCGGAGCTCAACGGTCCCATGTACAACAGCCCCTGGTTCAACCAGGGAATCACCAACGGCGTGGCCTGGTACATGATCTACGGGGGGATGCAGGACTGGAACTACGTCTGGCAGGGCTGCAACGAGGTCACGATCGAGCTCGACGACGACAAGTGGCCCCCCTACTCGCAGATCGCGGGTCTGTGGGACGACAACCGCGCGTCGATGCTCGCCTACATGGAGCTCTGCCTCACGGGCGTGCGCGGGACGGTGACGGACTTCGTGACGGGCGCCCCGGTCGCGGCGGCCGTGCGCGCCGGCAGCCTGAACCACTACGTCTACGCCGATCCCCAGGTGGGCGACTACCACCGCATGCTCCGCCCCGGCACCTACTCGCTCGCCTTCTCGGCCTCCGGGTATCTGCCGGCCACCGTGAGCGGGGTGGGCGTGGGCAGCGGCGACGCCACGGTGGTCGACGTGACCCTCGTCCCGGAGACCTTCAACCCCCCCGATCCCGACATCCGGATCGACGGCCAGGACGGTCCCCTGTCCGTGCCGCGCACGCAACCGATCACGCTCACCGTCTCGCTCCAGGCCAACGACCTCGTCGGGCGGCCCCACGACTGGTGGGTCAAGGGGACCAACGGAACGGTCACCTACTGGTGGTACTTCCCCTCCCTGTGGCTCCTCGCGCCGACCCGCTGCTACGACGGCGGGCTCATGAACCTGGTGGACTTCCCCATCGCCTACTCGACCGTCCCGCCGGGGACGTGGACGTTCACCTTCGCGGTCGACGCCCTCGACAACGCCTACCAGGGGACCTACGCCGACACGATCACCCTCACCTCCTACTGATCCGCGCCCCGCTCAAGCGCCGCGCCGGCCCCGGACGGCCTCGGCGAGGGCGCCGGCGGCGAACCACCCGGTGGCCACGAGCACCACGGTCGCGCCCGCGGCGGTTCGCGCCCAGGGCTGGGCGGAGATCACGAGGCCGACGACCGCCGAGGTGACGCTCACCAGGAGCGCCCACCAGAACATCGCCCCCGCCGAGCGCGCGAAGTTGCGCGCCGCCGCGGCGGGCACGACCAGGAGGGCCGTGACGAGCAGCACGCCGACCGCCCACACCGAGTAGATCACCACCAGGGACAGCAGGGCGGCGTAGAGATACTGGTAGAGGGCCACGCGCACGCGATGCACCCGGGCGAGGGCGGGATTCAGGCCGATGTAGAGCATCCGGTTGTAGCCCCACGCCTGGAACAGCATGAGCGCGGCGAAGAGCGCCAGCAGCCCGCGGACCTCCGCCTCGCTGATCGTGAGGATGTCCCCGTACAGGAACCGCTGCATGTCGCGCGCGACCCCGCGGTCGCGGCTGACGATCGCCAGGCCGAAAGCGACCGCGGCCGCGAACCCCACGCCGATCACCGTGTCCGTCGAGAGCGTGCTCCGCCGCACCACGGCCATGATCCCCAGCCCGACGAGGATCCCGAAGGCCGGCATCGTCCAGTGGGGATCGACGGAGAGGAGCAGCCCGAGGGCCACGCCCGTGAAGGCCGAGTGGCTGATGGCGTCGGAGAAGAAGGCCATCCGGAAGTTGACGACCTGCACGCCCATCGCCGCCGCCATGGGGGCGAGCAGCACCAGCCCGACGAGCGCCTGCTGCATGAATCGGGCCTCCAGGCACTCGAAGGGCAGCAGGAGCCGCACGAGCTCGTAGAGGGGCGACAGGTCAGGCATGCTCGTCCCTCGCGCCCGGCGCGTGGTCGGGATGGCTTCCCGCCGGCGGCAGGGCCCGCGGATCCACCAGGCCCCGGTGCACGCCGAACAACGCGGTCAGGTTCTCGTCGTCGAGGACGCGGGTCGGCGGCCCTTCCGCGACGACGCGCCGGTTCAGGCAGATCACGTGGGTCGCGTGGTGGCTCACCGTCGAGAGGTCGTGGCTCACCATGAGCTGGGTGAAGCCGCGCGCCCGGCGCAGGGTCTCCAGAAGCTCGCAGAACAGGATCTCGCCGTGGAAGTCGACCCCCGCCTCGACCTCGTCCAGGACCAGGAGCTCCGGATCCTGCTGGAGGGCGAGGGCCAGGAGGACCCGCTGCATCTCGCCCCCCGACAGCGCGCCCAAGGCCCGGCTCTCGAGGGCTTCGGCCCGCACCGCCGCCAGGAGTCCCCGGGCCCGGTCGCGGCTCGCCGCCCGCGCCCCGAGCCACAGCGGCCGGCGCTGGCGGCCCAGGACCATGAGTTCCCGCACGGTCATCGGCAGCCCGGGATCGAAGGTGAGCCGCTGGGGAACGTAGCCGATCCGCGCGGCCCGCGCTCCGCTCCGCGCGACGCGGATCTCCCCCCGGTGCCGCACCTGCCCGAGGAGGGCGAGGAGCAGCGTCGTCTTGCCGGCCCCGTTCGGTCCCACGACCGCCGTGCAGCCGCCTCGCGGTACGCGCGCCGAGACGTCCTCGAGGACCGTGTTCCGGCCGAGGATCACCGAGACGCGCTCGAAGGAGACGGCGGTCGCCGCGGGCGTGGCCTCGCTCATCGCTTCGCTCCCAGCGCCTCCTCCAGCGCCGCCATGTTGCGCCGCATGACCGCCTCGTAGTGATCGAGGCCCGCCTCCTCCGGACCGGTCGCCACGGGATCGAGGACCACCACCGGCACCCCCGCCTCCGCCGCGATCGTGCGACCGATCTCGGAGGGGTACTGGGGCTCCGTGCAGACGGCGCCCGCCCCCGCGGCCCGGATTCGCGCGACGATCGCCAGCATCTCCGCCGCCGCCGGCTCCTGGCCGGCATGGCCCGCCACGATCCCCACGATCTCGAGCCCGATGTCCCGCGCGAGGTGGTCGAAGGCCGCGTGCTGGACGACGACGCGCCGGTTCGCCAGCCGCTCTCCCCGCGCCGCGAGCTCGCCGGCGAGGGCGTCCAGCCGCGCCGCGAGGGCCGCGGCGTTCCGGGCGTAGAGCTCCGCCCCCCCTGGATCGGCCGCCGCGAGCCCGGCGGCCAGGTTCGCGGCGACACGGGCCGCCTGGCGGGGGCTCGCGCAGAGGTGGGCATCCGTCGCCGCGCCCTCTCCCGCGGCGAGGATGCCGCGCGAGCCGTCGATCACAACGAGCTCCGGAGCGAGCGCCTCCCGCCGCCCGGCCAGGAAGTCGTCCAGGCCCCCGCCGTTCACGACGAGCACGTCCGCCGCCTGGAGCGCCCGGACGTCCTGGGGAGTCGGCACGTAGTCGTGCGGGCAGCCCATCCGCGCCGGGAGCATCCGCTCCACCCCGACCCCCTCCCGGCCGGCGACCACCGCCCGCGCGAGCAGGTGAAGGGGGTAGATCGTGCACAGGACGCGGCGCAGCGGCCGTTCGCCGGGTTCCCCGTCCGTCGCCGCCGGGCCGCGGCCGTGGCGCCAGAGCCCGCCGGCGACCGCGAAGAGTGCCGCCAGGGCGGCGAGAAGAGCCAGGAACGCGGCGGAGGTCCTCATCGGCGGCGCCCATCATCGCCATTCTCCCCGCTCGGAAGCCAGCCCCGGGCGGCGGTCCGCCGCGGCCCGAACAAGGAGTCCCTCTACTCCTGCTCGATCACCACCAAGCGGTCGACCGGCGGCGAAGGGACGACCTGCCGCGTGCCGTCCGGCCAGCGCACACGGAGCTCGTCCACGCGCTCCTCGCCGCCGAGCCCGAAGGTCACCGGGAGCTCCACCTGCGACAGGTAGCTGCGCGTCGGCATGACCTCGCGGCGCTGGCGCCCCCTCGCGCTCGTGAGCTCGACCACGGCCCCGATCGCGTCGCGGTTCGGACCCCGGCCGGCGAGCCGGACGCGCAGCCAGTGGTGTCCGAGGGCCTGATCGTTGCGCAGGAGCGCGGGGGCCGCGCCGGTCTGCGTGAGGAGGACGTCGAGGTCGCCGTCGCCGTCCACGTCGGCGTACGCCGCGCCCCGCGCCGCCCGCGGGCGGCCCAGGTCGCCGGTCGTCGCCGGGGGATTCTCGACGAAGGTCGCTCGCCCGGCCGCCCCCGCGTTCCAGAAGAGCTGCGCCGCCTGGCGGTAGCTCTGGCTGGGTTGTACGGTGGCGATCTCCTGCTCGATGTGTCCGTTCGCCTGCAGGAGGTCCAGCCGGCCGTCCAGGTCGTAGTCCAGGAACACTACGCCGAAGGAAAGGACCTTGCGCGTGGGAGCGCCGATCCCCTGGACGATCGCCTCGTCCGCGAGCTGCCGGGGGCTCCCCTGGGTGACGAAGAGCGAGGTCATCTCGTTGGCGAAGTTGCCGATGGCGAATCCGTAGGAGCCGTCGTTGCGGAAGTCCGCCCCGTCGATGCCCATGGCTCCAGTCGCCATCCCGTTCTCGTCGTAGGCGACGCCGAGCTCGACCCCGATCTCCTCGAACGTCCCGTCGCCGCGGTTGTGGAAGAAGAACTTGCGTACGGTGTCGTTGGCCACGAAGACATCCAGGTGCCCGTCCGCGTCGAGGTCGACGGGGTAGACGCCGAGGCCCTTCCCGGCCGGCCTTCCGGTCGCCGGGTTCACGACCTGCACGCCGGCTGCCGCCGAGACGTCCTCGAACGTGCCGTCCCCGCGGTTCTGGAAGTAGCGCGAGAAGGCCCCCTCGAAGTTGGTCGGCGGGCCGTAGGCGCGGCCGAGCCCGGTCAGCCGGTAGTCGACCGCGATGTCGATCTCCCGCGACCACTGGACGTAGTTGCACACGAAGAGGTCGAGGTCCCCGTCCCCGTCGCCGTCGAAGAAGCCGGCGCTCGTGCCCCAGTCTTCCTCGGCGCCGGCCACCCCCGCCGATGCGGTGGCGTCCGCGAAGCGCGTCCCGTCGTGGCGGAAGAGCCGATCGGCGCCGACGGCGGCGAGGAAGAGGTCGGGATCCCCGTCCCCCTCCACGTCCCCCACCGCCACCCCCGTGCCGTAGAGAGAAACGTCGAGCCCCCACGCGGTCGTGACGTCGGTGTAGCTCCCCGTCCCGTCGTTCTCGTAGAGCGCGAGCGTCGGCAGGGGACCGGCGGGCTCCTCGCCGGGCCACCGCTGCCCGTTGACGAGGAGGAGGTCCTGGTCGAGGTCGCCGTCCAGGTCGAAGAAGGCCGCGCCGGCACCCATGGTCTCCGGCAGCAAGCGCTCGCCCCGCGCCCCGCTCTCGTGCACGAAGCGGATGCCCGCGGCGGCGGTCACGTCGGTGAAGCGGATCGGGGGCAGGGCGACGGCCGGCTCGGCCGCCCGGGCGGCGACGCGGGCGGTCGGGCGCTCAGGCGGAAGGGCCGCGATCGGGCGCAGGAACCACCAGAGCGTGCCGCCGAGGACGAGGAGGACCAGGAGGATCAGCCCCGACCACCGGAAGGCCGCGCCCACGAGCCGATCGTCCCCGACCTCCTCGGCGAGCTCGCCGTCCTCCATCGGGTCGTCGGGGACGCCCGCGGTCCGCTCCGCGGCGCTCATCGCTCGGCGCCTCCGTAGGCTCCGGGGCGGTGCAGATCGTAGATCACGATCGACTCCGCCGCGTGGTCGGCGGCAGGGTTGTCGCGCCGGGCCCGCGCCACCGCGCGGTCCCGGGCGTTCTCGTCCGACTTGTAGCGCCCGTGGAGCGCGCGGTGGTGCTCCGCGCGCGCGGCGTCCCCCATCTGCTCGTACACCAGGGTGAGGCCCCAGTGCGCGGAGACGTTCTCGGGATCGAGGACGAGGGCCCGCGCGAGGGCCTCCCGCGCCTCCTCGAGCAGCGCGCGCCGGCGCTCCGTGGCCCCGGCCTCTCGCTCGCGCTTGGCGAGGTCGAAGAGCGCGCGCCCGAGCTCGGTCCGGACCCGATAGTCCCGGGAGAAGTCGAAGCCCCGCCGCCGGGTTTCCTCGGTGTCGAGCTCCAGGATCGAACGGAAGTTCGCGACTGCCTCGTCCAGGAATCCGTTCTGGCGGTTCACCAGCCCGCTCAGCCAGTCGACGACCCAGGACGGCGCCGGCGGATCGCCGCCCGCCGCCCGCCGCAGTGAGGCAGATGCCTCCTCGACCCGCCCTTCCTTGAAGTAGACGCGCGCCAGGTTCACGGAACCGTCCGCCCGGCCCAGCGCCTCGACGGTGCGGAAGGCCTCCTCCGCCTGGCGCAGCTCGCCCCGCTGGGATCCGCCGTCCCCCTTCCGCAGGAGGCCGATCCCGTAGTCGTTCCAGCGCTGCCAGGGCGGGATGGACGATTCCTGGGCGGGGGCCGGGCCGCCGCCCGCCACCGGGAACACGACCTGGTCCGATGCGAGGAGCATGACGGGCAGATCGTTCGCCCGCCCCGGGTCCTCCTGGAAGAAGCGCACGTAGGTCGTGTCGAACTTGCGGTAGTAGAGCCGGGCGTTCACCGTCACCTCGCCCTCGGCGTCGAGAGGCACGTCGAGGCGGTAGTGGAGCACCTCGGCGGCCCCGGGCGGGATCTGGTGGTTGTAGAGGGGCACGAAGATGTCCTGCGCGTTGCGCCGGGAGATGCGCTGGCCCTCGCGGTCGAGCACGTAGGCGTTCACGAAATGGGACCACGGGTCGACCTCGCCGTCCTCCGCCCGCCCTCCGCTGCGGCCGATGCACCGGCGGGCGTCGGCCACTCCCACGTCCACCCAGACCTCGTTCGAGTCGGCCGTGCCCTGGGTGAACTCGTGCCCCATCTTCACGGTGCGCACGACGATCTCCAGGAGATACGAGCGGCCGGGCAGGAGGGCCGGCACCTCCGGCCGCACGGGAGCGGTCAACGCCCCGTCGATCGTGCCGCCGTCCTTGATCCCGAAGATGTCGAGCCGCATGACGCCTTCGTTGAACGCCCGGTGCTCCTCGACGACCTCCGGCCCCCGCCCCACGAGGAGGGGCACCGCCGTGTTCGCCGAAGGGAACTGGTGATCGTGCACCTCGAGCGTGCCGTTCCCGTCGAGATCGTGGGCCGCGAAGTCGTCCGAGGCCCGTGGCTTCATGTGGCAGTTGTTGCAGCTCGGCTCCGCCTTCTCCGGATAGTAGAAGCTTTGGGCCCCGTGGCCGGAGACCCCGCTCAGGAGGAAGGAGTCGTAGTGGTTCTGGCCCCGCAGCCACCGGTAGTGGTTCAGCTCCGCGGGCAGGTGGACCTTGTGGCAGCTCCCGCAGAACTCCGTCGTCCGGTGCAGCGGCTTCAGGAAGGTCCGCTTGTGGAACTCCGGGTTGGCCTTGACGAGCTGGCGGTTGAGCCATTGCAGCAGCGGATTCCCTGCGTAGGCGAAGGGATAGTGGATCGGCTCCTCGATCGTGTAATCGCCGTTGCCCCGCGGGCTGTTGATATTCGTGATCGCGTGGCACCCCGTGCAGGTGATGCCCTTGTCGGCAGTGGGGTGCCCTTGATCGTCGAATTCTGGGTCGTCGAAGGCGCCGCTGAAGAAGGGAACGAGGTCGTGGCAGCCCGCGCAGAACCGCGACGCCTGCACGTCGCCATCCCGCTCCAGGGCTACCTTGCGGGTCTCGCGCACCGCGGCCAGATACGCCGGGTTGTTGAAGGAGCTGAACCGGTGGACGCTGTTCGACCAGCGCTCGTGCACGTCCGGGTGGCACCGCTGGCAGTAGTCGTCCATCATCATCGCCCGGGCGGGGATGAAGTTGCCGGTCGCGGTGCGGGCCAGGGAGGGGAAGAAGTAGGCCTCCCCGGCGGCGGGCCCCGTCACGTTCCATCGACGGGGGTCCTGGGAGTGCAGCCCCACCATGGCCAGGGAGAAAACGCCCGCCACCACCGCCCAGGCCACGCCCACGCGCCAGCGCAGCCGCGGCCCGGCGAGCCGGTGCAATACGAAGAGCCACACCACCACGAGCGGCGCGAGCACGTGGGACCACCACGCCATGGACTCCACCGCGTCGTTGTTGCGCAGGTTGAACTCGTAGCCGAGGAGATCGAACCGCGTCAGGATCACCCCGCTCCCCATCAGGATCAGCGTCGCCGCCAGCAGGGCGTATCCGATGCGCACGGCGTTGCGATTCGGGCGCCGCCACGTGTTGCGCGCGTGCAGGACCGCGAACGCGAGCGTGGGCACGAGCACGATCCCCCCCAACAGGAGGTGAAAGCCGAACATGATCGTGTAGAAGTAGTTCTGGTAGACCTGTCCGGTCGCTCGCTCGAGTACGCGGATGGACAGCAGATAGACGGAGTTCACCCCGAGCAGGGCGAATGTCCCGAGCAGGACCCAAAGGACTTTTCGGAGGCGCGGGCCGACGGCCCGGCGCTGGCGCGGTTTCACGTTCATCGGCAGGGGCATTCTCGACGAGGGCAGTGATCTCGAAGTACGAATCGGAGCTTACGCGGCGCCAACCAAACTGTAAACGCGTCCGCGCGGCGCGGAGTCTCGGCGTACGAGATCTCGTTATCGCCTGAATCGGTCGATTCGATCGAATCCCGCCGCGATCGGGTCGCGGATCAAGGGAGCGTGACCGGGAGGATCTGGAGACTGTGGCCTCCGGCCAAGTCCGTCACGAAGACGCCGAACTCGTAGCTCCCTCCGTTGGTGAGCGGAATGCCCGCGGCCGCGAAGAAGTGCGCCGTCGTGCCCGGGATGGCGGTGAGGGGAAGCTCGAACACGTTCCCCGCCGCCACATCGTGGACGAAGAACCGGGGGGTCAGCGGCCCGTTCTCCACGTCGAAGACCACGGTCTCGAACCGGGCATCGAAGGAGATCCCGTCCGGGTTCAGCGTCGTCTCGACCCGGGAGTGCAGCACGGCCGGGTCGTAGTTCGGCGGCTCGCCCAAGCCGTTCTCCGTCATGATCTGGGCGGCGAGGTCGAATAGTTCGAAGAGGGCAGCCTCCGCTTGGGCGAGATTCCCCAGGTCGTACTCCTCGCGGAGCATGATGAGATTCTGCAGCACGGAGGCGGCGGTCGCCGCATCGACCGTCACGACCTTGTTGAGGCTCAGGAACGTCCACATCATCAGCTTGGAGTAGAGCGTTCCCGTCCCGGGGTCGCCGATCGAGAGGGTGGGGAAGTCGGCCGACCCGTAGTGGGCCGGATAGTCCGCCAATAGAGCGTGGTAGGCGCCCGTGCTCAGATCGCCGTTCGCCGGTCCCAGGGAGACGTATCCCGGCCCCAGCTCCTTCTCGCGGGCGAGGTAGGGAGGCGCGAAGGCCGGATCCCGGGCCATGGCCAGCGCCCACAGGGCGTTCACGGCCGTCGTCGAGCGCACGGTGACCATCCCGTCCGCGATCGGCTCCGGGTAGAACAGCCCCGTCAAGTTCTTGAACTGGTCGTTCCCGAGGAATGCCTCCCACAGGGTGAACCCCACTCCCGCGCGCGCGAGCCACTGCAGGACGTTGCCGTAGAACTGGAACAACCCCGGCAGGCCGACCTCGGAGACGAACACTGGCCTGCCGCCGTAGAGATCGCCCAGGGCGACCGCCTCCTGCACTTTCTGGGTGATCACCTCCGCGAACATCCCATACGGGTGCCCGGAGAGGATCGACAGCGCCGCGGGATCCGGCAGCTCGGCGAGCAGGTCTCCGTTCAGGGCAGAATCCACGAATCCCACCGTGGTGCGGGGAGGATTCGGCTGGGCGCGCGTCGTCGCGAGGAGCGCGGCCAGCCGGCTGTGGGTGACCGTGGCTACGACGGGCTCGTTCCACAGGTCGGCGATCCACCAGATCCCCGGTTCCCCGGAGTCCTGGATCGCCTGGTTCACCGTCTCCACGACGTCCGCGATGTAGGCGGCCGCCCGCGCCGGGAAGTCCGGGGCCGTCAGGGCCGCCGTGCCCGGGGAGCGGATCCACGTGGGCGACGCGGCGTCCGCCACGGGATCTCCGCTCGGCTCGCTGCCGAAGGAATCGAACAGGACCGCGAGGAACAGGACCCGGTGCGCTGCCAACTGGAGCGCATAGTGATACAGGTCCTCCAAGAAGCTCTCGGCGTCGTGCTCGTAGAAATCGAAATTCAAGAACGTGCGAATCGTGTTGATCCCGTTCGCGGCGAGGAACGCGATCTCCGATTCGGCGAGCAAGGGATCGTAGTTCACCCAGTGATCCAGACTGTGGTTCGCCGCGGAGAGGTGGTAGTTCGCCCCCACCGCCCTCGCGACGTCGCCGCCGAGGAGGTCCGGAAGGCCTTCGGCCTCCCCCGGGGGTCCGTCAGGATCCGTGGCCATGCGGGCCGGCGCCTCCCTCGTCCATGCCCACGTGGATACCCGCGGGCGCGGCGGCGCGCAATGGCCTCGGCCCGCGGACCCTCGCCTCCTCCCCGCCGCCCGCTCCGGCCGGGGCGCCGGCCCCCTCCCCCGGGACCCGGATCCGCAGGCAGAGGAAGAACCCGGCCGCGGCGATCGCACCGGCGAGCACGAACACCCAGCGGTAGCCCCAGGCCTCCCACACGTAACCGGAGAGGATCGGCAGGGTCATCGCCACCGCATGGTCGATCGTGATGCCGAGCGAGATCGTGGGGGTGATCTCCGTGGGATCCCGCGCGATCTTCTTCAGGTACGTGACCCGGGCGACGCGCAGCGCGAAGAGCACGATGTCGAGCACATAGGCCCCGTAACGCGCGTATCGATCGGCCGGAGCGGGCAGGAGATCGCTCGCGAAGGCATAGGTCAGGCAGACGAGGAGGAGGAGGATCTCGTCGGCGGCCAGCACCTTGCGTTCGCCCACCCAGTCCACGATGTCGCCAAGGAGCGGCCGCAGCACGACGCCGAGGGTGGCGGCGATGAAGTACAGGAGCGCGATCGTGGACACCGGCACCCCGTGCACGGACACGAGGACCCACGAGCCGAAGACGAGGAAGATCTGCTTGCGGATGCCGAAGAGCGCGCTGATGGCGTAGAACAGGCCGTACTCCCGGCGGATCACGAGCCGCCGCGAGGGTGGGTCCTGCTTCCCGAGGCTCAATCCCCGGAAGAGGAGGCCGGCGACGAGCGCGCTCGCCGCGGCCACGCCGAAGAAGAGCGGAAAGTCGTCGCCCCCCCTTCGCGCCAGGAGGTAGATCCCCCCCACGCCGAGGATCGTCCCCAGGTTGCTCGCCCCCCCGAGCTGCCCCAGGCGCCGCCCCTCTCCGCCGGCGCGGGCCAGCTTCAATCCGAGCGGGCCCTGCACGGCGAACAGGATGTGGTCTCCGAGCGACCACACGACGATCCACACCACGAGGAGCGCCGGCCCCCGCGCGAGGAACCCCAACCCGAGCGCTCCGAGCGCCGTGAGCCCCATCGCCACCGCCGCCATCTGGCTCTCGCGCAGGCGGAGGAGCAGGAGGCCCGCGACGAAGAACAGCAGGAAGCCGGGCAGCTCGCGCGGCAGCTCCAGCCACCCGCGCTGGCCGGCCGCGAGGTGGTGCACCTCGGCGAGGAAGTTGTTGATGGTCGCCTGGAAGATCCCGCCCGCCGCCCCGAAGAACAGCGTGGCGGCGAGCACCCGGAGGAAGTCGCGGCGGAGAGGAGCGGCCGGGGGCATGGCGGTCGCTCACGCGGCCGGCCGATCGTCGCGCTCGATCCGCCCGAGGTGCACGAAGAGGCCGAGGAGCAGCGCCGCGCCGGCCGCCGCCCCCACCAGAGCGACTCCGAGCACCAAGCGCACCGCCGAGGCGACGCGGTCGGCGAGATCGAGCACGAGCACGAGGCGGCCCACGTCCCGCTGCTCGGCGTCGAGCAAGGGCCGGAACACGAACCGGCCGTTGCCGGCCGCCCCGCGGCAGGGGTACACGCCCGTCGGGGGAGCATCTCCGCTCGCGGCGAGCACGCGATCCAGGTCCGCCCGGACGCCATCCGAGACGTTCCCCGTGACCACGACGCTCCGGTAGCGGTTCCAGTCCGGCTCGCGTCCCAGCATGCGCCGGCCGGTCTCCCACCCCTCCCGCTCCAGGAGGTCCTTGCGCACGAGGACGCACAGCTCGACCTCCAGGCTGCGCTGGATGATGTCCAGCATGTACTCCATCTCGTGGCCGAGCTCGACGAAGCCCACGACCTCTCCCTCCCGGGAGCAGGGCCGCACGACCCGCAGGGTCAGCGTGCCGAGGGGACCGAGCTCGACTCCCTCGACGGGTTCCCCGGTCTCGGCGGCCCGGCGCGCCGTGTACCGGTCGATTCGGTCGCCGCTCGCCGCGGGCTCGTGGACTCGGAGCACGTTCACGCGATCGCGATCGTGAAAGTAGAAATGCGTGACCCGGGCGGAGTTCCGCAGGCGGTGGAAGATCGGCGTGGCGAGATCGAGCAGAGTTTCCCGGTCGCGCCGCTCGAGGGCCTGCAGGAGGGCGTCGTTCTGCGCCACGGCCAGGAGCTCGCCGTTCATGCGCGCGAAGTCCTCCTCGGCGTGGACGCGCTGCAAGTTCAGCACGCGCTCGACCCGCGCCTCGACATCCCCCCGCAGCACCGCCTGGACGTGCACCCAGGCCCCGAGCGCCAATCCCCCCTCGAGGACGAGGAGGACGACCGCCACCGGCAATCCGATCCGTCTCCTGATCCTCGCGCGCGTCATGGGTCGGCCCGGCCGGAGACCGGGGCGGGCCGGGATTCTACTGTCCCGCTCCGGCGGTTCGCTCCCCCGATCGCCCCTCCCGCCTTGCCGTCCGGGCGACCGCCGGAGTAGGGTGTCGCCGCCCGTCGCCGGCGGCTCCCGCCCCTTCCGCCCCATCGCACCCCATGCGGCGTCGCATCGTCATCTGCCTCGGACTCCTCCTGGCCCTCTGCCTGGCCGGCGACGCCATCGCCCTCGTGGGCCTGAACCGCAGCATCGACCAGATCTCCGACCTCGCCGAGTCGCACCGCATCCAGTCGCTGCGCGCCGCGCTCGAGTCGAGCGCCCTGCGCCTGGAGAACGACATCCTTTCCCATTTCCTGCGCGGCCCCACGGACGACGAGGAGCTCCGCGCCAGCACCTGGCGCTTTCGGGACTCGCTGGCCCAGTGCGCGAGCTGTCACCATGCGCCCCCCGTCGACTCCCGTCTCGCCGCGATCCACGCCGCCTTCGAGGAGTGGTCGAGCGCGTCGGAGACGCTCTTCGCCCCTTCCGGCGCGGACGGGGGGGAGCCCCGCCCCGAGTTCCTGGCCCTGACCCACCGCGTGCCGACGATGACCCGGGACCTCGTCGCCCAGGCCCACGTGGAGATGAAAAGTAAGAGCGACGCCGCGAAGGCGGTCGTGCACCGGGCGTGGATCACCCTCTGCATCACCCTCGTCACCGCCCTCGTGTTCGGCGGCGTCGTCGCCTTCCACCTCCAGCGGCGGCTCACCAAGCCCCTCTACGAGCTCCTCGACCTCGTCTCCCGCGCCCGGAGCGGCCGTCCCCTCGAAGCGACGCCCATCGCCGGCGACGCGGAGTTCCGCCAGCTCGGCGACGTGTTCCACGAGGCCTACCACGATCTCCAGCAGGCCCAGGACGGGGCACTCCAGGCCGAGAAGCTGGCCGCCGTCGGCCAGCTCGCGGCGGGCGTGGCCCACGAGGTGGCCAATCCCCTCGCCAGCATCTCGTCCATCGTGCAGATCATGCGGCGCCAGACCTCCGCCGGTCCGGACACCGAGCAGCTCGATCTGATCATGAATCACATCGATCGGATCTCCCGGATCGTGCGCGAGTTCCTGGACTTCTCGCGGCCGACGCGGGGGGAACGGCGCTCGGAGGTCGACGTCTCCGCCCTCCTCGATCAGGCCACCCAGCTCCTCGCCTTCGACGAGCGCGCGCGGAAGATCGAGATCGTCCGCGAGTACGAGCCCGCCCTGCCGCCGATCCGCGCCGATGGCGACCGCCTCGCGCTCGCCTTCACGAACATCGTCATCAACGCGATCGACGCGATGAGCTCCGCCGGCGACGGCACCGGGACCCTGCGCATCGCGGCCCGCCGGACACCAGGGCGGCTCGTCGTCCGGTTCACCGACGATGGGCCGGGCATGCCCGAGGATGCGGTGGCCGACGCCTTCCAGCCGTTCTTCACCACCAAGCAGCCGGGGACCGGCACGGGGCTCGGGCTCTGGATCTGCTACGAGACCGTGCGCCGCCACGGCGGCACGATCCAGATCGAGAGCCGGCTCCGCGAAGGGACCACGGTGACGATCGAGCTCCCGATCGACGAGCCGGCGGGCGCGGAGCGGGGATCGCCCTCCGGCCGCGGGTCCGGCTCCGCCCCGCGCCCGTAGCCAGCGCCGGCCGAAGGGTTGGCGCCGGGCGGTTCCCCAGACCGGCCGAAGGGTCGGCGCCGGGCGGCGGCTCCCGTCGGCCTCTAGATGGCAGGGGGGCGCCGGGGGCGCCCTCCCTGCCATCTAGTACGCCAGCTCGAGGTCGATCGCGTTCGTGAGGCGCCCGGAGCCCGAGCCGGCGACGTTGTTCAGGAAGCCCTGCGTGCTGAACATGAAGCCGGCGAGAGCCGGATCGTTGGGGACGCCGATCGAGTGATGGCTGGTGCCGCCGGCCCCCGCCGAGAGGCTGGTCACGATCCAGGCCGAGGTCGGATCGATCAGGAGCTCCCCGACGCTCAAGAAGATCCCGCTGATCGGCCCCTGGTAGCCGACGACGAAGGTCAGCCCGCTGCCGCCGACCGCGCCGACGTCGATCTCGCTGGTCCAGACCGTGCCCAAGTACGGCACGCTGGTGCTCGCGAAGATGAGGGGGTTGATCCCCGATCCGTTCCGCACCTCGGCCCGCGCCTCGGGGACGTTGTGGACGACCACCAGGTCGACCTTCGTGCGCAGATCGAGCCCGCTGGCACCGCCGACGAGGAGCGAGACGGTGTACGTCCCCGGATCCGCATACACGTGGACCGGGTTCGCCTCCGCGGCGAAGCCGCCGTCCCCGAAGTCCCACGACCACGAGCTCAGAGCGGTGCCCACCGACCAGTCGGTGAAGGCGACGGCGAGATCCTCGTCCCCTTCGGTCGGCGCGGCCGTGAACTGGGCATAGGGATCGGGCTCGTCGTTCACGTCCCACCACCCGATCCACGTCTCCCACGGACCGCGGCTGTACTCGGCGTGGCTCCAGAAGCGCTCCGGCTGGGCCGGATCCTGGTCGACCCCGCTGTAGTCGCCATAGCGCGAGCCGGTGTAGTTCGTGGGGCTCGACTTCAGCCGCTTCGGCGGCCGCATCGTGCTCGGGCAGTCGCCGGCGCGGCGGAAGACGGCCTCGATCGAGGGCAGCTCCGCGGCCGCCGAGCGGTTGTAGGCGATCGTGATGTCCCCCGCCGCGTCGACGTGCACGTCCGGGAACCAACTGAACACGCCCGGCCCGAGGTCGAGCCGGCCCTCCTGCACGAGCACGGGCTGGTTGCCGCTCGCCGGCCAGCCCTGGAGATCGATCTCGTACCACTTGACCTTGGTCGTGCCGTAGTGGCCCGCCCCGTGCGCGCAGTACAGCCGGCCGTTGCGGACGACCCCGCTCTTGATCCGCGCGTCGATGGTCGAGAGGAGATTGGACGTCCCCTGCTGGGGTGCGCCCGGGGGCGGCGTCCACCCGGTCACGCCGACGTACGCGCTGTCGGGCGCGGCGGCCGGTGTCTGCTTGCATTGGATCCGCAGCATGTTGCTGCCCCAGGCCGCGACGAAATACTGGAACGCGTTTCCGCTGTCGTAGTTCTTCGTGTTGCCAAGCGACTGGAGGCCACTGTGCATCTGCTCGTTCCACCAGGTGCCCAGCACGCCGTTCGCCACGCTCGCCTTCTCGAAGACGACCACCCGGTTGCCGCCGCCGGAGAAGCAGTCGGTCGTGACATAGATGTGGTCCCGGTTCACCCCGAGGTTGGGGAAGTCCGGGAAACCGCAGGTCGGGCTCACCTTCACGCGGTACTTCCACCAGTCCTCCCAGGTGTCGGGGGTCGGGTCCTTGGAGACGGCGAGCACGACGTAGTCGCCGTCGCTCGCCAGCTCGGAGTTCGCGATCACGAAGCGACCGCTGTGCACGTCGTAAACGGACACGGGGTCGAAGACGAAGCCCTCGGCGCCCAGCGCCCCCCAGAACCCGCTGGCCCCGGTGTTGATGCGGCGCCACATCTCGACGCCGTTCTTGTCGAAGCAGGCGGTCTCCATGTTCGCCTGCGAGACGATGCGGTCGGGACCGACGGCGAGGTCGGGGTCCGGCGGCGTCCATCCGGTCTGGTCGTGGGCGATGAAGCCGTCGGCGGGCGCCTCCGGGTCGGGCACCGGCCGGAGGGCCTGGGCCGCCGGGGGCAGGGGGTCGGGAGGCGCTTCCCACTCCGCATCCGCCCGCCCCGGATCCGCCGCGACCGCCACGACCGGCGGCGGCGCGGGCACGTCGAGACCCGCCGGCGCGAGGACGTGCACGCCGACTCCGCCCCGGTCCCCCGGCGCGTCGCCAGACCACGCGACGGCGAGGACGCCCGCCGGGCTCCATCCGGCCGGCCGCCCGCCGACCGCCACCGGCAGCTCGGCGCAGCGCGGTCCGGCCGCGCTCAGGCGCTTCCCGGGGCCGTGCGGCGCGCCCTCGGCTCCGTACAGTCGCGCGTACACGCCGACGTCGCGGGCCGTACGCCCCTCTTCGTCCACGTACGGCGCGCCGACCGCGTTGTAGGCGACGAGGAAGTCCCCATTCGGCGCCGCCGCCGCCGCCGCGCCGTTCCGGTGCCCGCGACCGCCCGCCTCGACGACGAAGGAGCCGCCGCGGGGCTCGCCCGCCGCCGAGAAGCGGCGCGCGCGCACCTCGTAGGCCGCGGAGCCCGGCGCCGCCGCCATCCAGGCGACGAGGAGCTCCCCGTCGGCGCGGGCGGCGAGGCGGGGTTCCACGTGGGCGAGATCGGGCCGGTCGGAGAGCAGGAGCACCTCGCCCGCCGCCCCGTCGGACCCGAATCGCCGGCCGAAGATCCCGCGCGGGCGGGCTCCCGCGGCGGCCCGCGGCCAGACCACGAAGAAGCCCCCGTCGGGCAGCGCGGCGATGTCGGGCATGCGCTCCTCTCCCCCCGTCGTCTCGTCGAGACGGAACGTAGGTTCGCCGCCCGTCCCATCCGCCGCGAGGCGCGCTCCCCAGACCCGCAGCCCGCGGGCGTCGTTCTCGACCCACGCCATGAAGAGCTCGCCCGCCGCGTTCACGGCCAGGGCCGGATCGGTCAGCAACGCGTCGCGCGCGCCCGCCACGCGGATCTCCTCGCCCGCGGGCCCGAAGCGCGCCCCCTCGCCGGCGAGCCGGCGGAGGAAGATCCCGTTGTCGGCCGCCCGCCGGTCGAGCGAGCTCCACGCCACCCACGCCCCTCCGCCGGGGGCGAAGACCGCGCCCGCGTCCTGTTGCGCGCCCGGACGGGTGGAGTTCACGTGGAGCTCCGGGCCGAGGGGTCGCCCGAGGGGATCGAGGAGCTGCGCGAACACGCCGTAGCCCCCCTGCTCCTGGCGCCGGCTGCTCCAGGTCACGAGGATGCGACCCTCCGCGTCCACCGCGACTCCCGGATCCTCCTGGGCGCCCTCCGTCCAGGTGTTGGCGCGGATCTCCTCGGGCACGAGCGCGCCGAGGGGATCCTCCGCCTCCCCGGCCGCCATCAGCGGCGCCGGGGCGAGGAACGCGACGAACGGCAGAAGGCGGCGAACGGCGGGGAGACGTGACGGCATCGGGTAGACCTCCAGTGGACGGTAGGACCCGTCGCCCGCGGCGAGGGTTCCCTCCGGTTCGCGAAAGAAGAAGAGAGGCCGGTAACGGTCCGGTTCACTCGCCCCGGAAGAACCAGACATTGCCCCCCATCGGGGCGTCCGGCCCGGAGAAGAAGTTGCCCACGAGGAGGTCCAGGATCCCGTCGCCGTCCCAGTCCACGACATCGGCCCGGCAGCGATACCCGGCGGCGAAGCCCTCTCCGGCGAGGTCCAGCTTCCGCCCGGGGGCGAGGCGCGGCTCCTCCGCCGTACCTTCGTTCCGGTAGAACCAGACCTCTGCCCGCTCCGTCCCCAGCAGGAGGTCCGGCGTCCAGTCGCCGTCGAAGTCGACCACGGTCGGCGAGGGCCGGCTCGGGAAGATCCCGTCGGGCGGCACGATCGGGATGGGCTCCGCGAGACGGGGCTCGCCCTCCGTCCCGCGGTTCGCGTAGAAGAGGACCTCGGCGTCGCCCCCGACGAGCAGGTCGAGGCGCTCGTCGCCGTTCCAGTCGGCGGCATGGATCTTGGAGTAGATTCGCGCCAGAGGGTGGTTCCCGGGGACTACGGAATCGACCTCCAGCTTGCCGTCGACCTCGCGGTACGTCTTCTGCTCGCCGCGGATCGGCTGGCCGGCGGCCTCGACGCGGACCCCCGCGGCGAGGACCGGCGCGTCCCGCGTCCCGACGTTGGCGAAGAACCACACCTGTCCCTCGCTGTCCCCGGCCAGGAGGTCGATCGCTCCGTCCGCGTTCCAATCCACGCCCTGTGGATAGGCGCCGATGCATCACCCCGCCGGGAGGTGGATCTCCCGGCCGCCGGCGTCGAGGTAGCCAAAATCCCCGAAGGCCGGAGAGACATTCGTCCCCCGGTTCAGGTAGAGGCGGCAGTCCGCCCGCCGGCGAACTGCCCGAGGAGGAGGTCCTTCCGGCCGTCGCCGTTCTAGTCCACCGCGCTGGGCACGAGGTGCCCGACCTCGACGAAGATCGGCTCCTCGCCCGCCGCGAGGCGCTCGCCGGGGCGGAAGGGAAACTCCGTGCGGGGGGCAGGGGGGACGAGGGCGCACCCGGCGAGGGCGAAGGCGAGCCCGGCGAAGAGCGAAGCGCGGCGGACGTCCATGGTCGAGTCACCTCGCCGGACGAGCCTACCCGGTGGACGCGCGGCCGTCGACCCGCCGGCGGGCGCGCAGGACGAGCTTGCGCCCGAAGAGCAGGCGGGGGTGGTTCGCGAGGCGGCGCACCTCGGCCTCGACCTCCGCTCCCACCGGGGGCCGGCCCTCGCGCCGGAGCGTCCGCCGGCCGCTCGCCAAGGCGAGGCGCGTTCCGAGCCAGACCGCCGGGGCGAGGAAGCCGAGGAGGATCGAGCCGGTGCTCCGGCGCCCGCGCCCGACCGCGTCGATGGCGAGCCCCTCCAAGGCCAGGAGGTAGCGCAGCCGGATCGCGTCGATCAGGAAGGCGTGGCCGTGGTAGATCCGGCTCCCATTCCGGGCGCGCAGGGTGTGCGCCTCGTTGAGGAAGCCCCGCTTCATCACCCGCTGGGCGGTCAGGAACGCCGACACGCGAGCCGAGAGGTGCAGGACGTTCGGCGTGGTGAGGACGAGGACCCCGCGGGGCTTGAGCACGCGCGCGCACTCGCGGACGAAGGCCGCCTGGTTCTCGAAGTGCTCGATGCCCTCCTGGCTCACGACGGCGTCGAAAGTCGCGGCGGGAAAGGGCAGGGGCGCGCAGGCGTCCGCCAGCACGCAGCGGCCGGCGCCGGCCGGCGGAAAGAGGTCGAGCCCCACGACCCGCCAGCCGCGCGGCTCGAGGGCCCGGGCCACCGGCATCTCCCCCGCGGGGATCTCCAGGAGCCGGCCGGGCGCGCAGCCGGCGAGCAGCTCTCCGATCTCCCTCGTCACGACGCTGGCCACGCTCTTCCGCTCCGTCCCTTGCGCGCCGGGATGTGCAGGGGACCCGATCCGCTACTCCCCCGGCGCCGGATCCGGCGGTCCGAGCGCGGGATTCACCTGGATCTCGTCCACGAAGAGCCAGCCCTTCTGGCCGGCGCCGGGGTGCCATTCCGGGATCTCGCCCACGTTCTCCGCCGACACGCGCAGGTAGCGGGCCTCCGCCGGAGCGGCGAGCCAGAAGCCGGCGGCGTCCACGCGAGTAGGAGGCATCTCCGCTCCGCCCCCGCTCCGCGCGGCCGGGGACAGCGCGGAATCGAGCGGAAGCGGCGCGGCGGTCGTCCACGACGATCCGTCGGCCGAGAGCTCGAGCCGCATCGCCCGGGGCGGGAAGATCC
The DNA here is from genome assembly GCA_040754415.1 of Planctomycetota bacterium. Taxonomy (GTDB): domain Bacteria; phylum Planctomycetota; class UBA1135; order UBA1135; genus JBFMCU01. Next base: position 14,127 of record JBFMCU010000040.1, on the reverse strand, counting down.
ACGACTCGCGCCGGTCGAGGAAGCCGACCCAGACGCTCTCCACGCGCACCGGGCGGCCGAGGTCGACGACCGCCACGAGATCCGCCCCCTGGAAGCCCAGCCAGCGGCCGTCGGTGTAGGAGAGGCTCCCCCACTGGCCATCGGTCAGGGCGGCCGGCCCGGACGCCGCGTAGCGGTCGGCAGGCACGGTCGCGAGCGAGACGGCCGCGCCGGCGGCGCCGCCGGGGACGGTGCGGGCGAGGGTCCGGGCGAGCTCGGTCCGGGCCCGCTGGAGGGCGGCGACCTCCTCCGCCGCCCCGGTGTCCGCGCCGGCCACGGCGAGGCATGCGGCGAGGAACTGCACGCCCCAGGGCGCGGCGGAGGCCTCCGCGCTCTCGATCACCGCCGTCCGCTCGGCCGGCGTGCGCGCGCCGGCGTAGGCCTCCGCGTGGACGCGCGTCACGTCCGCGGGAGCGCGCTCCGGGTCGAGCCGCACGAGACGGAGGTGGCCCTGGCGGGCGAGGATGCGCTCGCTCTCCTCCCCGGCCGCCTCCGCCGCCGCGGCGAGGGCTTCCGCCGGACCGGCATCCGGCCAACCGCCGAGCGCTCGCAGCGCGACGAGCCGCGCCGCGGGATCCGATCCCCGCGCCGCGGCGACGAGGGGTGCGAGAGCGGCCGGCCCGGGCCGCGCGCCGAGGACCCGCAGCAGCGTGGCCCGGGGCGGTCCCGGCCAGTCGTCGAGCGCGCGAGCGACGAGGTCGCCCGCGGCCGCGGCGTCGCCGCCCCGCCCGGCGGCGGCGATCAGGGCGTCGCCGAGAGCCTCGCGTTCCGCCGCCTCCGCGAGGGAGGCGAAGAGCAGGAGGAGGCGAGGCAAGTGCTCCGCCGCCGCGAGCTCGCGCAGGGCGGAGAGGGAGGCGCCGCGCACGGCAGCATTCCCGCGGGCCGCGAATCCGAGCAGAGCGTTCACCGCGCCCGGGGAGCCCCGGGCGCCGAGACAGGGGATCGCCGCCGCCCGCGCATCCTCGTCCGCCTCCCGCAGAGCGGAGACGAGCGCTCCATCGACGCCCTCGCCGCCCAGGGCGGAGAGGCTGGCGACGGCGGCCGCCCCTTCGGGCCCCGGCCGGGCGGCGAAGGAGAGGAGGAGATCCACGTGGCGGGCGTCGCCGGCGCGGCCGAGGGCGGCGAGCCCCGCCGCGCGCACTCCCTCCTCTTCGTCGGCGAGCGCGTCGATCGCCGCGCGCACCGCCGGCTCGCCGCCGCGCCGGGCGAGGGCGTCCAGCGCTTTCGCGCGCGCCGGCGGGGCAAGGGTCCACAGGCGGCGGGCCAGGGGCTCGACCGCGGCACCGGCGGGGAGATCGGCGAGGAGCGCCGCCCCGGCCGTTACGACGGCGGGCTCCGGCGTGGCCAGCATCGTGCCGATCGCGTCGATCGCCCCGCCGGGATCGGTGCGCACGATGCCGCGCCAGGCGCCGACGCGGCAGGCCAGCGGGTGCGGGAGGCCGGAGAGCTCGCGGTAGATCGCGAGGGCCTGCGGCGCATCCCCTTCCTCCCGGAGGGATTCCGCGCCGGCGAGGAGCGCGTCGTACTTGACCGCGGGCATCGCCGCGCCCACGTCCGTCGCTCGCACCACGCGGACCGCCGCCTCGCCGCCGATGCGGCCGAGCGCGGTGAGGGAGGCGCGCACCGTCGCCTCGTCGCCGTCGGCGATCCGCGCCGCGAGGATCGGCACCGCGCCGCGGTCGCGGCGCGCCCCCAGGGAGTCGATCACCCCGCAGAGGAGGTCGCCGTCGAGCTCACGGGCGGCGGATCGGAGGGCGCTGTCGACGCGCGGCGATTCCATGCCTTGCAGGGCGAGGCGCGCCGCGTGCGCGAGTTGGCGGTCGGCGAGGAGCCCGGCGAGCACGGGCACCGCCCGCTCCGTGCCGATCCCGCGCAGGAGGCGGCAGGCGGCCTGGCGGCCCGCCCCCGTGGCCTCCTCCGCCGCGAGAACCCACAGCATCTCCGCCTCCAGGACCGCCGCCGCGGCCGGATCGGCGCCGCGCGCCCGCGCCTCGAAGGCGGCGACGACCTGGCGGCTCTGCCCGGGCTCGTACCGCGCGAGCTCGCGCAGGGCGCCGGTGACCGCGACCGGCGGGGGTGCGACCACCGGCGCGCTGCGACAGGCGGTGACGAGCACGAGCGCCAGGGCGGCGAGGGAGACGCGCGCGATCCGGGGCCGCAGCACTAGAGCACCCAGGGCTCGCGATAGGCCCGTCCGAGCAGCGCGCTCGCCGCGGGGTCGTCGAGGATCTCCTCCGTGGCCGGGTTCCAGCGGACCCGGCGGCCCGTGAGCATCGCGATCTCCCCGAGATGGCCGACGCTGATCGAGCGGCAGGCCGTCTCCACCGGCGTGATCGTCTCGCGCCGGGAGCGCACGCAGTCGAGAAAGTTGTCCACGTGGTCGCGCTCCTCGTTCCCCGGGTAGAGCGCGTAGTCCCGCGGCGCCAGCGTCTCCGGCGCGAGGAAGCCGGGGTCGGACGCGCTGGACCCGCCGCGGTCCACGTAGATCCAGCCCGCCTCGCCGAACCACTTCGTGCCCATGAACCCCATCCGCTGGTCGTTGGCCACGCGGATCGTGACCCCGCTCTCGTAGCGGCAGGTGAAGTCGTAGGCGGTCGGGGCGTCCCACAGGCCGTCGGGGGGATACTCGCCCGTGCCTTCCACCTCGATGGGGCCGGTCCGGTCGTAGCCGAGCCCCCAGTGGGCGATGTCGATGTGGTGGCCCGCCCAGTCGGTGAGCTGGCCCCCCGAGAAATCCAGGATCCAGCGCCAATCCCAGTGGCACTTGTCGCTGCCGAACTCGCAGTAGGGACGCCAGGGGGCGGGGCCGAGCCACCGGTCCCAGTCCAGGTCCGCGGGCACCGGCCGCGGCGGCCGGTTCTCGAAGGCCCGGCCGGTGGGAAGCCCCACGTCGACGTGGTGCACCCGGCCGAGGATGCCGGCGCGCACCAGCTCGGCCGCCTGGCGGAAGTGAGGGACGGAGCGCTGCCAGCTCCCCGTCTGCCAGACGCAGCCGTAGCGGCGGACCGCGTCCGAGATCGCGCGGCTCTCGCGGATCGACCGGGCGAGCGGCTTCTCCCCGAAGATGTCCAGCCCGGCCCGGGCGGCGGCGATGGCCGGGATCGCGTGCCACTGATCGGGGAGGGCGAGCGCGACCGCGTCGAGGTCGCCCCGGCCGAGGAGCGCGTGGAAATCGAGGTGGCTCCCGCAGTCGGAGCTCCCGTAGTGCCGGTCGACGACCGCCTTGGCCGCCTCTCGGTGGCTGCGATCGACGTCGCAGACGGCCAGAACCTGCACCTCGGGCTTGCCGAGGAACCAGTTCATGTTGCTCCGGCCCTGCGAGCCCACGCCGATGAATCCCATGCGGATGCGCTCGCTCGGCGCTATCCGCCCCCCGCGCCCGCGGGCCGCCGCAGGCACGATCGCCGGCATGACCGCCGCCGCTCCCGCCGCGGCGGCACCCTTCAGGAGGCGACGACGACTGAACCGCTGCTCTTCGCGCATGGGCGCACCAGGCTCCGGCGACCAGGGGGAACGAGGATCGCCGCGGAGTATACGGTCCCTCCCCCCCACCGCCCAGCGCGCCCCTGCTCCCCACCACCGGCCCCCGGCCGCCCGGGGAAGACGCCACCCCCGACCGCGCCGCGGCCCGAACGGTTGCGCTCCATCGCCTTTTCGCCCGCCTACCGACCGCCTGCCTCCTCCGCCGCCGCCGCGCCGGGCCTGGCGCGCGTCGCCCCGGATCCGGTCCCCCTCGCCGGCCGCCCGCAGCGGCCGCGAGGAGTCGCGGCGCGCGCGTGTTCAGCGCCGGTACGTGAGCTGCACGTACACCGCGCGCCGGATCAGGTTCGTGTCCAGGAGCTCGGAGTGGTCCGGGTCGTTCAGATCCTGCACGCCCGCGGAGAGCTCGAGGTTCTCGCTCGGATGCCAGCCGACCCGCACGTCCGTGCGAACGTACTCCGCGATGTCGTAGCGGGAACCCATGCCCTCGACCACGTAGACGGCCGCGTCGAGCTCCCAATCGTCCGCGACGTCGTAGTAGGAGCGCACGCTCGCCACGTGCTTCGGATGGTAGTCGTCGGTGGGAAGGCTCTCCCCGGTCGGCGCGAACTCGTAGTCGCCGTGGATGTAGGAGTACGCGCTCCGCAGGCTCCAGCGGTCCGAAGGCTTGGCGTCCACCGCCACCTCGGCCCCCCAGGCCGTTCCCTCGCCCAGGTTCTGGATGCGCCCGCCCCAGTACGTGTCGGGATCGTACACCAGCACGTGGAGCTCGTCGTAGTCGTTGTAGTACGCCGCCACGTCCACCGCGACCTTCTCCGTGAACGAGTTGCGGAAGCCGACCTCGAAGGCCAGGAGCTCCTCGCTCTCGAAGTCGTCGTTGCCGGCGTAGTAGCTCCAGTCGGTCAGGCTGACCTCCTCGAGGGAGGGGGTGCGCACGGCCCGCGAGACGCCGGCCCAACCCATGAAACCGCCGTTCGGCCGCCACCGCAGGCGCACGTTCGGCTGCACGTCGAAGCCTCCGAACTCGGTCTGCAGGATCTGGGCGCCCAGCACGAGCTGCAGGTCCCGGGCGGGGAAGTCGATCGTGTCGACCAGGAACGCCCGGAAGTTGTTCTGCACCTGGGAGATCGGGTCGAAGTCCAGCCACAGCGGATCGTCCCCCGCCAGGTCGCTGTGCACCACCTGATAGCCGGCCCCCCACGTGAGGCGCTGGCGGTCCGTCCACTGCTGGTCGCGGTGGTATTCGACATCGAAGACGTCGATGTCCAGGTCTAGATACGTGGGCACGTTCTGCTGGTCGCGCAGGTACCAGGCGTGCCACCGCGAGCCGGTCTCCGGGTTGGCGATGCTGAACGCCACCTGCCCGCCGTGCTTGACGGCGATGTCGGCGAACGGCTCGTACGTCACGAGGTCGAAGGCGACGTCGTTGAAGCTCCCGTCGTACCCCCGGCCCCACAGGGTGAGCTCGCGGCCGTCCTCGGTCTTCCAGTCGGTGCGGAACCCTCCCACGCGCATCGCCCAGTTCGATGGGAAGCCCAGCCAGGGGTCCTTCGGGGTGTCGTAGTGCGTCGTCTTGGCCCAGACGCGGACGTTCCCGTTCTCCCCGAGCGGGCCGCCGTAGCGGGCGCTCGAATCCCACTGGTCGGTGCCCAGCCGCCCGTCCAGCCGAGCCCCCTGCGTATCCGCCGCCCGCTTGGTGATGACGTTCACCACGCCGTGGACGGTGTTCGCCCCCCACACGATGCCGCCGGGGCCCCGGATCACCTCGATGCGATCCACGTCGTCCAGATCCACCTCCTGGAGCGCCCACCACATGCCGGCGAAGAGCGGCGTATACACCACGACCCCGTCGATCATGATCAGGAGCTGGTTCAAGTAGGCCTCGCTCGTCAGCGAGAGCCCGCTCCCGAAGCCCCGGGCCGTCACGTCCCACATGTCGTTCGTCCAGTGGGACACGTACATGCCGGGCACCATCCGCAGGGCCTCCTGGATCGAGCGGTGTCCCGCCCGGCGGATCTCGTCCCCCGGGATCACGTACACCGCGGCGGGCACGTCGGAGAGCTTCTGCGGCGTGCGGGAGGCGACCGTCACCTCGACGTTCATGAGCTCCTCGAGGCTCAGGTCCATGAGATCGGAGACGTCGACGTCGCCGGGATCGCCGGCGCTGGCCGGGACGGACGTCTGGATCGGGACGGCGCCGGCGAGCAGCACGCCGAGGAACGGGAGGCCGAGGGGGTGGAGATGGGAGAAGGGGTCCATCACGGTCGGGGGCGAGGAGTAGGGGGCTGGAATGGGAGGGAGCACGCCGTCACGTGCCATCCTCCCGCGGGGGAGTCACGATCCGGGCGAGCTTCAGGAGCTGCGAGCTGATTTGCAGCCCGCCGGCCCGCGCCGCGTCGGGGTTGATCTCGAACCGCACCTTCCCCTCCTCGAGATAGAGATTCACGATCGCCCCCTCCCGGGCCAGGCCGGGATGCTCCCCGACGACGAGCACGGGGCGAGCCCGGCAACGCTCGAGCAGGCTCTTGCGCGCTCTGCTCGAGAGATCCCCCACGAACAGGAGGTGCGAATCGACGGACTCGGGCACCTCCGCGGCATGGCGCACCACGAACGGGCGCCCGTGCAGCTCCTTGCCGGCGAAGGTCGTGGCGAGCAGCCCGGCGAAGGGGTCCTTGCCGACGACCTCGACGACGAGCGGCGCCTTCGGGTCGGGGAACGCCGCCGCCGGCCAGTCCGTGAACTTGACGAACTTGTAGAGGAAGGCCGCCTTCACCTCGTACTCGGGCGTGGGGGCGGGCCCGGGGGCGGCGACCGCGGCGGAGGCCAGCGCCGCCGGCAGGGCGAGCGCGAGACCGCGGAGCCGCCCGAGCGCACGGGGGAACCGGGCGGCGAACCGGGGGATCCGAGGAGGCGACGGCGGTGCGGCCATGGCGAGGCGATCCCGGAGCGCGTCCGGGAGCGGCGTGGGAGAGGATTTCGACCTCCGGAATCGCCGGCTTGAGGCCGCCCGCCCCGTGGCCCGGATTCCGGGCTCCCCGCGGGGCCGGAGGGGCCCGGGCGGGACCCGGAGGCCGGTTCAGTCCGCCAGGCGGACGGCGACCTCGTACCAGCCGTCCGGCAGGGCCGCGGGCGGGGACGCCTCGGCCGCCCAGGCCCCTAGGTGCACAACGATCCGGGCCGGGGCGCGCTCGGAGGGGAGCGCGAAGAGGAGCGTCGCCTCGCGCCGGTCCGGCTCGACGTGCAGCACGAGATCCAGCGGCCCGAAGTCGGTCACCACCCCCTGGAAGCTGGTGATCGCCCCCGGCTCGAGCCACGCGCGCGGCAATCCCGCGAGGAGGTGAAGCTCGTCCTCCCGCTCGAGGACTACGAGGTCGCGCACGAGCCGGACGAGCTCCGCGCTCGCCCAGTTGTGCGGCATGTCGCCGACGAGCTGCTCGCCCTCGCCGCGCGGCATCTGCTCCTCGCGCCACGCCCCGAGGGGCGAGGCATGGTTCGCGAAGGCGTAGAGCGCGTCCGCCGCCTTCTCGCCGTGCCCCGCCCACAGATGGGCGTGGGCCCAGAACGAAGCGAAGTAGTTCCAGATGCCGTCGGCGAGCCAGCCGGTGCCGAGCACGAGCCCCTCGCGCTCGTTCTCGTCGAGCAGGGCGAGGTTCCCGCGCACGAGCGGATCCGCGGGCGCGAAGACCTGCCCGGGGTAGACCGCGTGGCAGAAGGCCCACTGGCCGCGCACCGGCGCGACCTCCGGACTGGGCGCCATGAGGATCGGCAGGGCGTACGTCCCGTCGCCGCGGTCGATGCGCGTCGCCGCGGAGGCCGTCCGGAAGACGGCGAGGAGATCGGCGAGCTCCGCGCGCCACTCCCGGGCCTCGTCCTCCTCGCCGAGGAGCTCCGCCGCCCGCGCCGCGGCCCGCAGCCCGGCGAGGCACCAGTAGACGTTCGTGTACTCGGCCACCACGCCGCCCACGCCGCCATCGGGGAAGCCGGCGGGCAGGAGGCCCGCCTCCGGCGCGGCCGGATCCTCGCGCGAGCGCTCGCGCAGGCGCTGGATCGCCCCGACGACGCGCTCGACGACGCTCCAGCGCTCCCGCAGCCAGGCGAGGTCGCCGGTGAGCAAGGCGTGGCGGTACAGGAGGTAGAGGACGATCCCGTTCTCCTTCCAGTAGGAATCCAGGAGCTCGAAGGAGCCGTCCTCCCCCTGGAACGAGAGCAGATAATCGATCCCCGCCCGCGCCTCGGCCCCCCGGCCCAGGAAGGTCACGGCCTCGAGGAGGAATGTCCCGTCGACGACCCAAAGTCCCCGATAGCACGTGGGGCCCACCTGGAAGGCCGGCCGCCCGTCCGCGATCTCCCGGGCCTGCCAGATGTTGCGGATCGCGCCCGTGAGGAGCCCCTGGAGCTCCGGATCGGGGACGCGGATCGCCTCGTAGGGCAGCTCGAGGTCCGTCCAGTACGCCCGCGCCGCCCGCTCCTGGCGCGTCACCCACCGCAGATCCACGCTGCCCAGGGAGAAGCCCGTGGCGGCGACCACCGCGACCGCGCGGGCCTCCGGGGCGAAGGTGAACGTCCACCGCTCGCCTTCCTGCACCGCCTCGGTCCAGGGGGAGGTGAAGGCGAGGAACGCCTGCCCATCGAGGAGCACCGCTCGGCGATCCTCGGCGGGCCGCAGCGGATCCGCGGAATCGACCACGAAACGGAGCGGCTCGTCCCCCGTGCCCGTGGCGCGGAGCACGTCCGCCCGCGGCGGGCCGGCATAGGGGCGGCCGGCGCCGCAATCCAGCTCGGCGATCGGCCGCGGCGAGGCGCCGGCCGCCGCCTCCTCCTCGAGGCGCAGCCAGGCGAGGATCGCGTTCTGGTCCGGCGAATCCGCGGCGCAGCGCATCTCGACGCGGATCGCCCCATCGCCGTCGCGGTCGGCGACCGGCAGGCGGATCTCGACGGGATGATCGCAGCCGGCCTCGGCCACCGGATCGATCCTCTCCCGGGGCTCGCCCTCGATCCACACCTCGAGGATCCGCCGCCCCGGCTCGCGGTGGTGGCTCTCGATGAAGCCGAGCCACAGGAGCGTCTCGCCGGCCGGCGCGGGGAACGAGTAGGCGATCGCCTCGTTCCAGCCCACCACGATGTCGCGGTACGGCGGATCCGCCTTCCCCCAGCCGCGCTCGGCCCGCTGGGGCCCCACGGCCCGGAAGAACGGTGCGGCGGCCCCGGCCGCCCCGGAGAGCTCGACGCCGGGAGGAACGGCGAAGGCGACCGTCGTCAGCGGGGAGGCGTTCTCGCCCGCCCATCGCGTCGTGACGACCGGCACGGCGGGTTCGAGGAGGCTCTGGGCGGCGACCTCGCGGTCCCCGGCCGCGACTCCGATGCGCGTGCGGAAGCGCGAGTAGGGACCGGGGTAGTCGAGGAGCAACTCGCCGCGCTCCGACACGAGGGTCTTCTGCGCGTCGTCGGGGTGGCAGATCGCCGTGTCCCACGTCAGGGGAGAGTAACGGAAATCCACCACTTGCCGGTCCCGTTCCTCCGCCGTCCAGGCGCGCGGCGGGGCATCCCGCACGACCACCACGGGGGGCGCCGCGGGCACCGTGGCGCAGGCGGCGAGCGCCAGCCCGCCAGCCGCGAGCAGCGAAGCGATACGGAGCATCGGAGACCTCCTGGGGCAGACGATCGCCGGCGCGCACCGGGCCCGCCGCGCACGAGGAGCATAGAGAGGGCTTCGCGGCCGGACAAGGCGCGCGCCGCGTGGATCGCCTCCCTAGTGGTCTGATGCAGCCATTAGGGGCATTTGGCCGGCGTGTCTGCGCCCGCCGCTGCGTTGCACCTCCTCCGAGGGTTGTCGTGCTAACCCGCGTCGTCGGTGCGCCTTGCGGCGAACGCAGCCGCACTCGGCGAAATGCCCAACTGGCTGCATCAGACCACTATGATGGAGGCGACCGCGCCCCGCCGATCGGGGGCCGGACACCACGGGCGCCGGAGATCCCATGGATTCCTTCAACGTCTACGAGGACGCAGAGCGCGCCGCGGCCTATGCCCGGGTGGAGTTCCCCGGCACGTATTACCTCGCCTTCCGGGATCTTCCCGCCGTGATCCGCACTCATGCGCGCGGCACCCGCGCCATCGACATCGGCTGCGGCGCGGGTCGCTCGACGCGGTTCCTGGTCCGCCTCGGCTTCCCGGCGGTGGGAGTCGACATCGCCGCGAACATGCTCGCCGAGGCCCGCCGGATCGACCCCGGCGGCGACTATCGGTGGATCGGCGACGGCGATCTCTCCGCGTTCGGGGCGGGCGCCTTCGATGTCGCCCTCGCGGCCTTCACGTTCGACAACATCCCGACCCGGGAGCGCAAGATCGCGCTGTTCCGGGAGATCGCCCGCGTCCTCGGCCCCGCCGGCGTCCTCGTGAATCTCGTCTCCTCGCCGGACATCTACCGCCACGAGTGGGCCTCCTTCACCACCCGGGACTTCCCGGAGAACGCCGCGGCGCGGAGCGGGGACACCGTGCGGATCGTGATGAAGGACGCCGCGGACCGCCGCCCGGTGCTGGACATCCTGTGCACGGACGAGGACTACCGGGAGATCTACCGGCGCTCCGGCCTCGAGGTCGTCCTCGTGCACCGGCCGCTGGCCCGCGCGGACGAGCCCTATCCCTGGATCGACGAGACGCGGATCGCGCCGTGGGTGATCTACGTCCTGGCGCCGCTCACGCGCGGCGAGGGGTAGACGGTGGCGGGCCCTCCGCGTCCCGGGATCGTCGGCGCGGCGGCGGTCGCCCTCGCCGTCTTGCTCGCCTGGCTCGCCTGGCCGGAGCGCGCGAGGGAGGCGCCCGCGGTGCGCGGAGCGGCTCGCGCGGGCCCGGCGCCCGCCGCGCGCGGGGAGCCGCTCCTCCCGCCGGCCGCCCCGCTGCGCTCGACCCGCGGCGAGCCCGCGCCCGTCGATCCGGCCCCGGCGGGGACGCCAGCCGCGGCGCCGGCGACGATCGGCTTCCGTGGCCGCTTCGTGCGCGCCGATCGGGTTCCGCTCGAGGCCGTGGACGCAACCGTCGTGCTCGCCGGCGCGGACGGGCGCCCGCACGAGGTCGAGGTCCGGGCCGCGGCGGAGGCGCGGATCGACGGACTCCCGCCGGGCGTCTACACCGCGCACGTGACCGCCGCGGGCTACCACCACCGCGCCCAGGTTTTCGATCTTTCCTCGCCCGCCGATCTCGTCTTCCCTCTCGGCGGAGATCCCGCCGCCGAGCTATGCGTCGAGGAGCGGCTCTATCTCTGGCCGGCGCGCTGGATCGCCGTGGTCGTGCTGACCCCCGACGGCCGGCCGTTCGGCGCGCTCGCCACCGACCTCGGCTGGGAGCCCCGCCAGCTCTTCGTCGGCGCCTTCGACGCCCGCGCCCGGCTCGATCCGCCGGGGCCCGACGCCTGGAGCCACGCCGATGCCGCCACCTTCGCCACCTGGCGCCGGCCCGCGGGTCACCAGGCCTGGGGCCTGCCCGGAAGCTGCGTCGGCTCGCTCGAGCTCCGCGAGGACCCTCCGCTCTGGGTCGGCCTCCAGGTCCTGGGAGTCCCCCTCGGCTGGGAGCTCGTCCCGCCGGAGGCGGTCGAGGCGACGTTTCGGCTCGACGGCGCGGCGATCGCGGCGCGCCTCGCCCGTTTCGCGGTGCGGGTCGTCGACGCCGCGGGGGGCGCGCCGCTCTCCGGCGCCCTGGTCACCCTGCGCCCCCATGTCTCCGCGCTGCGCCGCGCCGAGCTCGTCGACGTCCCGGCCCCCGCCGACGGCCGCGTCGTGCTCGAACGCCTCGTTCCCGGCGAGTACGAGCTCTCCATCACCCACGCCGGGGCGATCCACCAGGACCGGCTCGTCCTCGGCCCGGGCGAGAACCGCAACCTCGGCGCGATCCCGCTGGCGGCCGGCGCGCCGTTCCTGGTCCGCGTGCTCGACGCGGACGGCGATCCCGCCGGGGCGTGGATCGAGATCGGCCCCTACCGCACCGGGGCGGCCGCCGACGCGCTGTATCCGCCCATGCTGTCCCGCGTGACGGACGCCCGCGGCGAGCACTGGCTCCCGCGGCCCACCGGCCGGTCCATCGTGCGGGCGACGGTGTTCGCGGCCCGGGGCCATTACCCCACCGACGTGCGCTCCGCCAACGTCCTCGTCGACCCCGCCGCCCTTCCCGCCGGCCCCCTCGAGATCACCGTCCACGCCCCGATCGCCGTCGTGTTCGAGACCGGGCACCCCGCGGGCCGCCGGATCGAGATCGCCGACGCCCTCGAGCTCCTCGTCGCCTCGCCCGCCGTGCCGGAGGCGGCCGAGGTCCAGGTCGAGCTCGCGCCCGGCCGCTACCGCGCCCGGCTCCTCGACGGGGGGGGCCGCCTCCTCGCCGAACGCGGCTTCGCCCTCGACCGCGAGCCGCTCCGCCTGTCCCTGCCGTGAGGAACGACATGCTCCGATTCCCCCTCTTCGCCGCGGCCGGCCTCCTCTCCCTCGCCGGCGAGACGTACGAGTCGCCGGAGTTCGGCTTCCGTCTCGAGGTCCCCGCCGGCTGGGTCCACCAGATCCTGGAGGAGGGCGAGGGGAGCCTGCACCTCGCCCTTTCGCCGGCCGCGGCCGCGAACCACGTGCAGCTCTCCGTGCGGGCGCAGAAGGAGAGCGCGCTCGGCGATCCGGAGAGCGTGCGGCGGCTGGTCGAGGAGGCCGCGGCGGCCGAGGCGCGGTATACGAACGTCGTCCGGACCGCGGGGGTCGTGGCGGGCCGCGCGGCGCCGGGGCTCGCCCTCGACGTCGCCGGGGAGGCCGTGCCGCTTCACCTGCGCCAGCTCTATGCGGCGGAGGCGGGGTTCGTCTACATCCTGCAGACCGTCGCCCCGCCCGCGGACTTCGCCGGCGAGGAGGGCGGCTACGCGGCGATCTGGTCCACCTTCGCCTTCGTGCCCCTCTCCTCCGCACGGGTCGCGATGCGGCGGCTGGAGGAGCTCGCCGCGCGCTGCGGCAGCGAGATCGCGTGGGCGGCGTCGTGGCCGGAGGCGGCGGAGCGGGCCCGCGAACGGCGGTGCCTCGTGCTCGTCTACGCCCGCATCTACCCCGGCTTCGTCCTGACCGACGAGGTGATGGGCGGCCTCTTCATGGCCCCGGAGATCGTCGAGCTGGTGAACGAGCGCTACGTCCCGTTCCACCTCGGGGCCGACCTCGACGTGCCGTTCCGCGATCCGGAGCTCTACGGGCTGAGCGGGAGCACGTTCGGCGTCGCCGCCCTGCTCGTCACGCCGGAGGGGCGCGTGGTGCGCGAGGGGCGGGCCCCGACCTACGATTTCCTCTGCGAGGGCCTCGCGGCCGACCCCGACCATCCCGGCCCGCCGGCGCCGCGCGCGACCGAGCACCAGGAGAAGATCGCGATCCTCCTGCGCCGCGGGGAGCTCGCCGCCGCCGCCAAGCTCCTCGCCGCCCCCCGGACCGCCGCTCACTTCCGCCTGCGCGCCGAGCTCCACCGGCGGCTCCGCCGGGGAGAGGAGGCCCTCGCCGATCTCCGGGCCGCCCGCGCCGCGCCGGGAGGCGAAGAGCTCGCCGCCGACCTCGACGCCGCGGAGGGCGAGGTCCTGCTCGCCCTCGGGCGCCTCGCGGAGGGCGAGGCGCTCCTCGCCCGGATCGCCGCCGCCGACCCTCCCTCCCCGCGCGCCCCCGAAACCCTCTTCCGCCTCGGGGAGGTGCGCCGGCTGACCGCGGGCCGCGCGGCGGCCGAGGAGTGCTGGCAGCGGCTCGTGGCGGAGGAGCCCGCGAGCCGCTGGGCCTGGCAGGCGGCGGCGACGCTCGTCTCGACGACCTATGCGCTGGACCGCGGCGCGCGCCTCGACTGGCCGGCCGCGGAGTACTGGGCGGAGCTTGCGATCCCGCCCTACGAGCCCGTCCCCGCGACGCGGGCTTCCCAGGCGGAGCGCGACGCGGTCGCCTTTCTGCTCGCCCACCAGCGCCCGACCGGGGAATGGATCAGCACGACGGAGCTCGGAGCGCTCCCCGGCGATCCCCCCGACGACTTCCAGCTCGCAGTCACCGCGCTCTGCGCCCAGGCCCTGCTCCCCCACCGCGAGCGCTCCGGGGCGGCGGAGGCCGTCGAGCGGGCCCTCGGCTGGCTGCTCCTCGCCTACGAGCGGGCCCGCACCGCCGCGGAGCCGCCGTTCCTCATGGATTACGGGGTGTGGAGCCGGTCCTGCCTCCTGTGGTTCCTCGCCGACGCCGCCGCCGCCGGCCGGCGCGAGCGGGCGGCGCTGGAGGAGCCCGTCGCCCATCTCCTGGAGGAGCTGGCCGCCAAGCAGAAGCCCGGCGGCGGCTGGAGCTACTACGTCAGCCGGGATCTCGATGGCGTCGCGAATCCGGCGACCGAGTCGATCAGCTTCACGACGGCGGCCGTCGTCCTGTCCCTCCTGCGGGCGCGCGAGGCGGGGTTCGCGGTGCCCGCCGAGGTCCTGGAGCGCGGCCTCGACTGCCTCACGGCGATGCGCAACGAGGAGGGCACCTTCGAGTACATGCTCTCGCCGGGCGCGCGGGCCGCGGCGCCCGGCATGGCGGCGGCCGGGGCGGCGGGTCGCGGGCCGGCGTGCACGCTCGCCCTCGCGCGCGGCGGGCGCGCCGG
>JBFMCU010000039.1:0-5798 GCA_040754415.1 Planctomycetota bacterium | reverse complement strand
CCCGGCGCCACCCCCACCCCCCTCGAACCCGGTCCCGTCGCCGCGCGCGCCCCCGCTAGCCCGGCTACCACATGCTCCACTCGCCGGAGGGAGCCCCCGCCCCCACGACTTTGACGGGACCGTGGCCCGGGTCCGGGGAGGGTGGCCACCCCCCCGGCGCTCGACTATGCTCCCCGGCCATGAGCCCGCGCCGCTTCCTCCGGAATCGCCGTTCGTCCCGGCGATCCGCCGCCCTCCCCCTCCTCCTCGGGTCCCTCGGGCTCGGCCTCGCCTCCGCCGAGGATCCGCCGCCGGCGCCGCAGGCGGAGCATCCCCTCCTACTCTCGCTCGCGGATGCCCTGGCGATCGCCGTCCAGAACAACCTGGAGCTCGAGATCGAGGGGATCGCGACCGAGATCGCCCAGCTCGACGCCCTGGGGAGCTGGGGGGCCTTCGATCCGACCCTGTCCGTGCAGGGCTCGATCACCGACCAGGAGCGTCCGGCGACGAGCGACTTCTCCGGCGCGGACGTCCTCGAGGAGAACACCCAGGCCCTGAACACCTCCCTCGTCTTCCCCTTCCGCACGGGGGGCAACGTCTCGCTCGCCTGGGATCGCTCGAACTACCAGACGAACAACCGCTTCGCGTCCTTCGACACCTCGACCACGGACACGGTGACCGCGATGGTCACCCAGCCGCTCTTGCGCGGGGCCTGGGAGCGGTTCGCGACCACGACCCAGCGGGAGGCGGAGTCGGTCCTCCGCCGGCAGGTCGAGCGCGAGCGGGAGGTGCGGAACAAGCTCCTGCGCGGCGTGTACGATGCGTACTGGAACCTCGTCAGCGCCCGCGAGGAGCTCGGCGTGCGCGAGATCGCCCTCGGTCTGGGCGAGCGCTGGCTCGAGCAGGAAACCCGCAAGCTCGAGGTCGGCACGGGCACCGAGATCGACGTTCTGCAGGCGGAGACGAACGTCGCCCAGCAGAAGGAGCTCAGGATCCAGGCCGAGTTCGACCGGCGGGCGGCCGAGGATGCCCTGCGCCGGCTGCTGTTCCAGAAACCGGCTGGCGACGTCGAGGCGTTCCTCGCCGACTGGGACGGGACGATCGAGCCGATCACCCTGCTGCCGGAGGTCGACGCGACGAGCGTGGGCGGGCTGGAATGGCGCCGCGCCCTCGAGGCGGCGATCGCCAATCGCCCCGAGCTGGCGCAGTCGCGCCTCGACGTCGACGCCGCGGAGATCCACCTCGAGCGCTCCCGCTCCGATCGCCGGCCGCAGCTCGACCTCGAGCTCCGCGCGACCGGGGTGGGCTTCGACACCGATCCCGCCGACGCCTTCCAGTCCGCGGGGAGCTTCGAGTTCCCGGAGTACGCCGGATCCCTCGTCTTCAGCTTGCCCCTCCGCAACCGGACCGCCCGCAATGCCGAGCGGGCGGCCCGCGCAGCCGTGCGCAACGCGCGGCTCGCCTACGACGTCCTCGAGCTCGACATCCTGGCCGAGGTGCGGGGCGCCGTGCGCGACGTGCGCTACCGCAGCGAGTCGGTGACCGCGGCGAAGACGAGCCTCGCGCTCGCGCGGCGGCAGCTCGAGGCGGAGGAGGCCCGCTTCCGGCACGGCGTCTCCACGACCTACCAGGTCCTGGAGTTCCAGAAGGACCTCGCCGAGGCGCTCTCGAACGAGCAGGCGGCGCGCGCGGCCTACGCCAAGGCGCTCGCGGCCCTGCGCCATGCCGAGGGCGGGCTCGCCGGGCCGCCGCGATCCATGGCCGCGGGCGGCGCGGGGGGCGAGACCACGCGCGCCGGCCAGGGGGGAGAGTGACCGCTCCCGGCGCGCACCGGCGCGGCGTCCTCGTCCTCGCCGCGCTCGCCGGGACGGGGCTCGCCGCCTGCCGCGACGACGGCGCGCCGCCGGCGGGGGAAGGACGGCCGGCGGCCCCGGCCGACGTCGCGGCCGACGACCGGATCGCACCGCTCCTGGCGCGGGGGGCGCCGACCAATGCCTACGACGTCCCCACCGGGGACATGCTGCCCCGGCTGATCGACAAGCTGGAGCACGGCCACCTCGAGCCGCTGAAGCGCGCCAAGGAGGAGCTCGGGGGGATGGGGGACCGGGCGATCCCGGCCCTCGAGCGCTTCATCGCCCGGCACTACGCGAACGCCTTCTCGGGAGGGTTCCTCGAGAACGCTCTCGATGCCCTCGCCATGAACGATTCGGAGGCGGCGCGGCCGATCCTCCTCGCCTGCCTCGACCACCCCCAGGAGAGCGTCCGGATCCGGGCCGCCCAGGCCTTCCTCCTCGGCCATGCCCGCGCCGAGGACTTCGACCGCTTCGCGGCGCGCCTGGAGAGCGGCGAGGGCCTCCTGGTGAAGAAGCTCCTCGCCCCCGCCCTCTTCCTCGCCGATCCGGCGCGCGCGACCGCGCTGTACCTCGCCTGGGTCCGCGACGGGGCGCAGGCCGATCTCCTCCCCGAGGTCCTCCCGAACCTCGCCCGGGCGAGGGACCCCGCCGCCGTCGCGGACTGCCGGGCGAGCTTCAGGACGGTGGACGAGCCGTGGCGGTCGTTCGTGGCGGCGCCGGCGGCCGGCGCGGGGGACGAGGCGGCGCTCGACCACTTCCGGCGCGTGTGGAAGCAGGGCGGCGAGGACGAGAGGCTCGTCGCCGCGCACGCGTTGAGCGCGGCGGGCCTCCTCGATCTCCTCGCTCCGCGCGCCGGGGCGGACCCGAGCTCCAAGGTGAGGAGCCTCGCCGCCGCCGCGCTCGCGGCGCCGGCGGAGATCCCCCCGCCGCACCACGCCCTGCTCACCGCCGCCCTCGACGATCCGGCGGCGGACGTGGCGGCGCTGGCGCTGAAGCTCCTCGCCGAGCACGGGGACGCGACCGCGCTCGACCGCGCGCTCCGGCTCCTGGGCGAGGCGGAGGGGCCGCTCCTCGGCAGCGCGGTGCGGGCGCTCCTGGTCCCGCTCGGCCGGGAGCCCGGCCTCGCCGAACGGGCATGGGAGGTCCTCTCGGCGCGGGCGGAGTCCGAGGCCCACATGCCGGTCGAGATGCGCACCGCCACCTTCAAGGCGATCGGGATCGTGCCGCTGCCGGCTGCCGCCGAGTACCTGTACCGCGTGGGCGTGGCGAATGCCGGGGTGCGGATCGAGGGCCTGCCCGCCCACCGCTGGCTGATGATCCAGGCCGGGAACACCGGGCCGGCCGGTCGCCGCCGGCTGCGCGCCCTGCTCGCCGGCGAGGAGGATCCCCTCCGGCGCCTCGACCTGATCTCCGCCGTGGGCTCCGCGCGCACCGCGGACTGCCGGGAGGACCTCCAGGTGATTGCCGAGAAAGAGGCGCGCACCCCCTACGAGGTCCTCCTCGCCGCGAGCCTCCTCGTCAAGGTCGGGCCGTCCTCCGCGGTCGCGGAGCGCCTGAAGCGCGTGTACTTCCGCCTCGCGCCCGGCGACGCCTTCGATGCCCTGGAATCGCTCCTGTGGGAGTGGTACTGAATACGGTGCCGGAGCAATCCTTCCACGATTCGCAGTAAGCGAATACGGTGCCGGAGCAATCCTTCCACGATTCGCAGTAAGCGAATACGGTGCCGGAGCAATCCTTCCACGATTCGCCGTCCGGGTTGGACCGCCGAGGAGGCCTACTGCGAATCGTGGAAGGATTGCTCCGGCACCGTATTCGCTTACTGCGAATCGTGGAAGGATTGCTCCGGCACCGTATTCCTGCGCGGCGTTCCCCGCGGTCAGCGCAGCTCGCGCCAGCCCTGCCAGCTCCAGGGATCGATGGGGGGCGAGAGCCCGCTCCAGCGGCCGGCGGGATCGGAGTGGCGGAAGAGGCGGCCGTCGTCCAAGGCGAGGAAGGAGTGGGTCCCCGACGGCCCGTGGCGCCACGGCCAGGCGTGCACGGCGAGCACGGAGCCGGCGGGCACGGCCTCCCGCGGCGCCGGCGGCCGGGCGAGACGGCGAACGGCGAAGACGTAGCCATGGCGGCGCAAGGCGCGGCCGCCGGCGAGGAACTCCGCGTCGGCGAGCTGGGGGAGGAGGTCGCGGGAGAGCTCGGCGAGCGGCGGCAGGGCCGCTCCCCGGGCCGCCGGCAGGCGGGTGGCGAGCAGGGCCGCGGCCTGGCGCGCGTCGCGCTCGTTCTCCTCGCGCGCGAAGCTCTGCAGGCGGGGGACGGAGACGGCGACCAGCACGCCGATCACGACCGCCAGCGTCAGGAGCCCGCGCCCGGAGATCCCGATCCGCCGCGCGAGCGCGTCCATGGGACCCCTCCGGCCGGCATGGCGGGATTGTGCGCGGGGCTGTGCTACGCTGCAAGCGCATGGAGCGGCCCTCGATCGCCGCGCTCGACGCGCCCCGCCGGAGCACCGTGCAGGACGTCGCCCGCCGGCTCGCCTCCGCCGGGCATCGGGCCTGGATGGTGGGCGGTGCCGTGCGCGACCTCGCCCTCGGGCGCGCCGTCGCCGACATCGATCTCGCCTCGGCTGCCCGCCCGGAGGATCTGGAGGCGCTCTTCGCCCGCACCCACGCCGTCGGCCGCGCTTTCGGCACGGTGATCCTCGTCGAGGGGGGGATGGAGATGGAGGTGACCACCTTCCGTGCGGACGGGGCCTACGGCGATTCCCGCCGCCCCGACGAGGTCGTCTTCGGCACCGAGCTCGCCGCGGATGCCGAGCGCCGGGACTTCACCTGCAACGCCGTCTACCTCGACCCTCTCACGGACGAGCTCGCCGACCCGACCGGCGGGCTCGCCGACCTCGAGCGGCGCACCCTGCGCTGCGTGGGGGACGCCGACCGGCGCTTCCGGGAGGACGGGCTGCGCCTCCTGCGCCTGGCGCGCTTCGCCGCCGTCTACGGGCTCGCGGTGGAGGACGCGACCTGGCGGGCCGCGGGGCGGGCGCTCGACGCGCTCGCCGGCGTGAGCGCCGAGCGGATCTTCGCCGAGCTCGAGCGGGTCGTCCTCCAGGGCGCCGCCCCGGCGGCCCTCCGGCTCCTCGCCGCCAGCGGCGCGCTCCTCCGGGCCGTGCCGGGCCTCGCCGGGCTGCACCCGCCGGAGCTCTCGGATGGCGAGGCCCTGGAGCAGAAGCTCGGGGCGCTGGAGCGGTTCGGCGGGCGCCCGGATCTCGTCGCCGTGCTGGCGCTGCTCCTCGACCCCCTGGACGCGGCGCGGGAGGAGGAAGCGGTGGAGGTCCTCGTCCGCCTGCGCCCCCCGCGGGCGATCGTGGACGGCGTGCGGGCGCTCTGGCGCATGGCGAGCGATCTCTCCGGGAGCCGATCCGGCGCCGAGGGATGGCGGCGGCGGGCGACGGGGATCCGTCTGATCCGCGCCCCCGAATGGGAGTCGTTCGTCGCCCTGGGGCGCGCGTGGGGCGGCGGCGCCGGCGGGGAGCCGCTCACGGAGCTCGTAGCCCTCGCCGCGCTGCTCGGCGAGGAGGAGCTGCGCCCGGCCCCCTTCGTCACGAGCGCCGACCTCGCCGCCGCCGGCATCCCGCGCGGTCCCCGCTGGGGCGAGCTCCTGCACCGCGCCGAGGACCTCCAGCTCGGCGGCGCGCATCGCTCGCGCGCCGAGGCGCTGCGCTGGCTCGCCCAGGAGGCCGCGAAGGCCAAGTAGGAGGGAGTCCGGAGGCCGGACCGCGGCGAGGCCCGGGCCCAGACCGGCCGAGGAGCGGCGCCGGACGGCGCCCTCCTCGTCCGCTGAGCGGCACGGCCGGGCGCCCGGGGCGCCCGCCGTGCCGCTCAGCTCGGCGGAAAGGCGCGGCGCAGGGCGAAGCCGAGCGGCCACCCGACGAGGATCGCCCCGGCGACGGCAAGGGCGGCCTCCCCCCCGGCGAGC
>JBFMCU010000038.1:0-12954 GCA_040754415.1 Planctomycetota bacterium | reverse complement strand
CGAGCCGCGGTCGTGCACAGCATCTACCGCGCAGCAAATCCTTGACTCCGAGGAGCCGGATGCGTTAGTTGCGCACGTCCGGATCTGTGGGAGGCCCGGGCGGACAACCGCCCGGGCCCACCCGGCGCGCTTCCACTCGAGCCCCCCGGGGATCTCAAGTGGACGGCGCGAGCGCGCCCGAATCCGGACGACGAAGTGGGGATAGGGGCCAGTTCTGGGCCGTCGCCTGGCGTATCATGCTCCTGGCCACCAGCCGCTCCCATGGGGCCGCCTCGCGGCCGCCGCAACCCCTCATCTCCCGATGAGCGATTACCACCAGAGTGGACTCGTCCCCGCACTGCCGCGGCTGCGGCCGCGGCGGGTCGAGGAACTGGAAGCCGAGATCCAGGCTCTCAGCGCCAAGTTCCCAGTTTCCCTAGTGATCCCCATGGTGCCGGGAGAGCTGGAGCGGCCGGCCCTCGCCCGGATTCGCAACGAGCTCTGCCAAGTCGGCTACCTGGATTCCCTGGTCATCTCTCTCAACAAGGCGACCGGCGAGGACTACCAGCGCACGGTGCAGTTCTTCGCCGCCTACCCCGGCCGGAAGGTGATCCTCTGGAGCGAATCTCCTGCCGTGCAGGCATTCCTGGGCGAGATGCAGGAGGCCGGTCTGAACGTGGGCGCGCCAGGAAAGGGACGCGCGTGTTGGCTCGCCATGGGGCTCTTGCTGGCGGATGTGCGCGCCGACTACATCGCCTTCATGGACGCCGATGTCGTCAATTTCGGCCGGGAGATGCTGGCTCGACTCGTGCTTCCGGTGCTCGACCCCATCCTGGACTTCGACTTCGTGAAGGCCTACTACGCTCGCTTCACGGACCGGCTGCACGGTCGGGTGACGCGCCTCTTCGTCTCGCCCCTGCTCGCGGCTTTCACCCGGCTGATCGGCGCCGACCCGTACATCCGCTATCTCGCCTCCTTCCGCTACCCTCTCTCCGGGGAGTTCGCTGTGCAGCGCGACCTGGCATCGCGCATGCGGCTCCCCTCCGACTGGGGTCTCGAGATCGTCTCCCTCTTCGAGGTGCTTCGGCACCGGGCGCCCGTGCGCATGTGCCAGGTCGAGATCGCGGAGCAGTACGACCACAAGCACCAAGGGCTCTCCCCCGACGACCCTCATCGCGGTTTGAACCGGATGGCGAGCGACATCGGCACGCACCTCTTCCGCACACTGGCGGCGGCCGGAGTGGTGCTCTCCGGGGGGCTGCTCAACAGCCTGATCGCGGCCTATCAGCGCGAGGCCGAGGATGCGGTGGCGGACAGCTACGCCGTGGCCAGGATCAACGGCCTCAGCTACGACCGGCACGAGGAGGAGATCGAGGTTCAGATCTTCGCGGGGGCGCTGCGCCGATCTATCGACGAGTTCCGGGCCGACCCCGCCGGCCCGCCCCTCGTGCCGACCTGGTCGCGGGTGTGGGCCGGCGTGCGGGATGCCGGGCCGATGCTGCTTTCCGCCGCGGAACGGGGGCCGGAGTGAGGAGATGGGTGGGCGGGAGCGACCGCTGCTCGTCGCGACCGATCTGGATGGCTGCTTGCTGGATGACGCGACCTACGATCTCGAGCCCGCCCGGCCCGCCCTCGCCGCCCTGGCGCTGCGCCGTGCGCTGGTAGTCCTCGCCAGCAGCAAGACCGCGGCGGAGATGATGCTCCTCGGACAGGACCTCGGCTTCGGCTCGCCGCTGATCGTGGAGAACGGTGGCGCCTTGCTCGTGCCGGCGGCGCGCATCGGGCGGCCGCCCGCCGCGGCCACCATGGCGAATGGGTACTGGACTCTCGTGCTCGGCGAGCGGCGGGAGCGGCTGCTCGCGCTCCTCGAGGTCATCGCCGCCGAGGCGGGGGCGCGTGTCCGTTCCTTCGCGGTGATGGACGAGGACGAGATCGTGCGCCGAACGGGGCTCGCGGCGGACTCCGCCGCGCGCGCGCGGCAGCGCGAGTACGACGAGCCCTTTCTCCTCGAAGGGCCGGAGCGCCTTCCGTATCTCGAGGAGTCGGCCCGGGCGCACGGGTTGCGCGTCTCCCGCGGCGCCCGCTTCCTGCATCTCACGGGCGCGACGGACAAGGGGGCCGCGCTCCGCGTCCTGCTCGCCCTCGAGGCCGCCGAGGGACGGGACTACTCCACGATCGGCCTGGGCGACTCGCCGAACGACGCCCCCCTCCTGGAGGCCGTGGATCGTCCGATCCTCGTGCCACGGCCGGGGGGCAGCGTGGATCCACTGCTCTGCGCCGCCCTCCGCGGGGCGGAGTGTGCCCCGGCCCCCGGCCCGCGCGGCTGGAACGCCGCCGTGCTGGCGGTGCTCGGAGGCAAACGACTTCCGCTCGAGAGCTGACGGCAAGCGCCCAGCCAGCCGGCCCCGCCGGAGCTTGCGACGCGAGCCGTTGGCCGATAGGATCTCGAGCGAATTCACGAAGGGTGCGGCGGTCCTCGGTCTCCGCTGCAGGTTCCCGGATGGTCGGGCCGCCATCTGAGTGTCGGCGAGACGCGAGGAACCCCGCGGTGAATGATGCCAACAGGACCTCCGGCGGCAAGAATGCCGCCCAGCCGGTTTCCGGCTGCTTTGTCAGACTTGGCTGGCTGCTGGTTGGGAACGCGACGATGCTCGTACTGCTCCTGACCATCCTTCAGCAGCCCTCGTGGTCCCTCACCTGGAGGGACATCGCGTTTTGGCTCGTTCTCGGGGCCACAATCGCCCTGCGCCACATCGACGCAAAGCGGTTCTGTGGTACGACCATGGAGGACGAGCCCGCGACGCCAAGGAGTCTGCGACGGTACACGATAGCGCTCGCGGCGGCGGCGGCGCTTCTCTGGACGCTTGGCCAGTCGTTTAAGGTCTTGGGCTGAACCGAGGAGCCGAGAGTCCATCGAGACGGTGTCCGCTCTCCCGAGGAGTAGCACGGCGATCGTCTGGACCTGGCCGGGCGCGATCGGGAAGCTCTTGATGAAGTGCTTGTCCCGATGAACGCCCTCCTCCTCGCCAGCGCATTCGCCTTCGCCGCCGCCCTCTCGCCGCGACCCCAGACCGAAGTTCCGCCGCCCCATCCCCACGGCCCGGTGCCGAGCCCGCGCCAGCTTCGCTGGCACGAACGCGAGCTCTACGGTTTCCTCCACTTCACGACGAACACATTCACCGACCGGGAATGGGGATACGGAGATGAGGATCCCGTGGTATTCGCGCCCACCGACTTCGACGCCGACCAGATCGCGGGCGTGGCGGTGGAGGCGGGGATGGCGGGGCTCATCCTGACCGGCAAGCACCACGACGGCTTCTGCCTGTGGCCTTCCGCGCTCACCGACCACGACGTCGCCGCCAGCCCGTGGCGCGAGGGGAAGGGGGACGTGGTGCGGGAGATCGCCGAGGCGTGTCGCCGCCGCGGGCTCGCCTTCGGCGTCTATCTCTCGCCCTGGGACCGCCACCACGCCGACTACGGGCGGCCAGCCTACGTCGACTACTTCCGCGCCCAGCTCCGCGAGCTCCTCACCGGCTACGGTCCGATCTTCGAGGTCTGGTTCGACGGCGCCAACGGCGGCGACGGCTACTACGGCGGGGCCCGCGAGACGCGCCGGATCGATCCCTCCACCTACTACGGCTGGGACGAAACGATCGCCCTCGTGCGCGCGCTCCAGCCCGACGCCTGCATCTTCTCCGACTTCGGACCGGACGTGCGCTGGGTTGGGAACGAGGACGGTATCGCCGGCGATCCCTGCTGGGCCGCCTACACGCCGCTCCCGCGCGACGGGGAAACGGTGGCGGCGCCCGGGACGACCCGCACCTGGGAGGGAACGAGCGGCCATCGCGACGGCGAGCGCTGGATCCCCGCCGAGGCCGACGTCTCCATCCGGCCCGGCTGGTTCTACCACGCGGCCGAGGACGAGGCGGTGAAGTCGCCGGCCCAGCTCGTGGACCTCTACTACGCCTCCGTGGGGCGCGGCGCCTCCCTCCTGCTCAATCTGCCGCCCGATCGCCGGGGTCAGATCCACGCGAACGACGTGGCGGCGCTGCGCGGTTTTCGCGCCATCCTCGCGGCGACCTTCGCCGCCGACCTCGCGCGCGGCGCACGGGCGAGCGCCAGCGCGGTGCGCGGCGATCACCCCGCGTACGGGCCGGAGAACGTCCTCGACGGCGACCTCGACACCTACTGGGCGACGGATGACGGCGTGGCGCAGGCCTCGCTCGTGCTCGAACTCCCCGCGGGGCGCGAGTGGAACGTCCTCTCCCTTCGCGAGCACCTGCCCCTGGGGCAGCGCGTCGACCAATGGGCCGTCGACGTCTGGCGAGACGGCGCCTGGGCGGAGATCGCCCACGGCACCGCGATCGGCGCGCGGCGCCTGTGGCGCGGGGAGCACCAGAGCGCCCCGAAGATCCGCCTGCGCATCGTGCAGGCCGCGGCGTGCCCGGCGATCGCCGAGCTCTCGGTCCATGCCGAACCGCGGCGCCCCTGACCCGCCGGCAGATCAGGCCACGTCCACGAGCCGTCGCATCGCTCCGGCGATCGCGTCGGCCTGGGCATCGGTCGTGCACGCCGGCGGCATCGCATAGACGGCGTTGCCGAGGGGGCGCAGCAGCACCCCGGCCTCGATCGCCGCGGCGCGCAGGTGGGGAACGAGGGAGGAATGATAGCCGGGCGTCTCGCCGGCGGGCGGGACGAGATCGAAGGCCACGATGCCGCCGGTGCGGCGGAGATCCGCCACGCGCGGATCGTCGGCGAGGTCGGCGAGCGCGGCGTGGATCCGCCGGCCGAGCGCGTCGAGGCGGGAGGGCCCGGCGGTGGCGCGGGAGAGCTCCAGGGAGGCGAGGGCGACCGCGCATCCGACCGGATTCGCGGTCATCGAGTGGCCATGGGGGAAGAAGCTCGCGCGGTCGGTGCCCAGGAAGCTCGCGTAGATGCGCTCGGCAACCAGCGTCGCGGCCAGCGGCAGCATGCCGTTCGCCAGACCCTTGGCGAGGCAGAGGAGGTCGGGCGCGATGCCCGCCTTCCCGCACGCGAAGGTCGCGCCGGTGCGGCCGAATCCCGTCATCACCTCGTCGGCGATCAGGAACACGCCATGGGCGTCGCAGGCGGCCCGCGCCGCCCGCAGGAAGCCGGCATCGTGCATCCGCATGCCCGCCGCGCCTTGCACGAGGGGCTCGACGATCAGGGCCGCGACGCGGTCTTTCTCGGCGGCCAACGCGACCTCCAGGGCGGCGGCCTCCGGCGGCACGCGGCGCACGGCGAAGAGCAGCGGCGCGTAGGGCGCGAAAAAAGGCGCGGGATCGCCGACCGCCATGGCCCCGAAGGTGTCGCCGTGGTAGCCGCCCTCGAGGGCGAGGAACACCGTGCGCTGGGGCTCGCCCGCTCGCACGCAGGAGTGGTAGGCCATCTTCAGCGCGACCTCGACCGCGGTCGAGCCGTCGTCCGAATAGAAGACGCGCGAGAGGCCGGGGGGAGCGAGGCGCACGAGCTCCTCCGCGAGCCGCACCGCCGGGGCGTGGGTTACACCGGCGAAGAGCACGTGATCGAGCTCCTCCGCCTGCCGTCGCATCGCCTCGACCAGCCGGGGGTGGCCGTGGCCGTGCAGGCACGTCCACCACGAGGAAACGGCGTCGATCAGCTCGCGGCCGTCCTCGAGCTCGAGCACTGCACCCTGGGCCCGGCGCACAGGAAGGGGCGCGGGCTCGACGGCGTGCGGCGTGTAGGGATGCCAGAGACACGCGGCATCGCGGGCCACGAGGTCGCTCACGCCTCGAGGACCTCCGCCAGATCGTTCTCGTCCAGCCAATCGTCGAGGGCGGCCGGCCGGAGGGCCGGGAAGCGCGGCACCTCGAAGACGCGCTCCACATCCCCCATTCGCCGCAGGGTCTCGCGATTCGAGTCGTGCCGGTCGCCGACGAGGAACAGCGCTCGCGGCTCGAGGTGCCGCGCGCGCAGGGCCTCGAGCGTGAGCAGGGTGTGGTTCAGGGTGCCGAGCCCCGACCGCGCGACGAGCACGAGCGGCGCGGCGGCGCGCTCCAGCCAGTCGGCCTGGGTGTAGCCAGAGCGATAGGGGACGAGCAGGCCGCCCGCGAGCTCGACAACGAGCGTCGCGTCCGGGAGCATGCGCCGCAGGCCGGCGAGCGCCTCCTCGAGCCGCGCGGGCTCGATCGTCTGCCCGGCCGCCGCCGCCGCCTCGTGGGGCGAAGCGGGGAGCGGGAACTGCCAGGCGGGAGGCAACACTTCGTGCCCCTCGGCGCCGGCGAGATCGTACACCGCTTCGGAATCGGACTCCGCCCCGGTCTGCACCGGCTTCCAGTAGGCTGCCGGGCCGAGGCGGCGGGCGGCGCGTAGGAGCAGAGCGCTCACCACCGTCTTGCCCACGCCGGTGTCGGTGCCGGCGACGACGAGCGTGCGATCGCGGGCGGCAGCCACGGCGACCGCGGCCCGTCCGGGGGCCGCGCTCAGCCGCCGCGCCAGCTCGTCGACCTCCGCGTCGGTGTTGAAGGAGTGGCAGACGATGCGCAGCCGCGCCCCCGCCGAGGGCACGGTGGGGGGGCGGATGGCGCGCACGTCGAGACCGGCCGCGCGCAGCGCCCCCGCCGCGGCGAGCGCTTCCTCGGCGCCCGCCTGCGGCACGGGAACGACGGCGGCGCCCGGCGCGGGCAGGGCGAGTCGCGCCGCGAGGGTGCGCGCGTGGCCGAGGGCTCGCGCCCGTCGCTCGTCCCCCGCGGCGGCGAGCTGCATCGCCGCGAGCAGGGCACCCGCGACGGCCGGCGACGGCGCGGTGGTGAAGACGAAGGGGCGGGCGTGGTTGACGAGGTGATCGACCAGGACCGCGCTCGCGGCGACGAAGGCTCCGGTGATGCCGAGGGCCTTGCCGCCGGTGAGCACGCGCGCGACGAGGCGCTCCGCGCTCGCTCCCGCCGCCGCGGCCGCCGCCCACGCCCCGGCGCCCCGGGGCCCGAGCAGCGCCGCGGAATGCGCCTCGTCCACCACGAGCCAAGCGTCGTGGCGGGCGCAGAACTCCGCCATCTCGCCCAGCGGCGCGAGGTCGCCGTCCATGCCGAAGACGCCCTCGGTGATCACCAGGCGCCGCCGCGCGCCGCGGGTGCGCGCGAGGATCCGCGCCAGCTCGTCGAGATCGCGGTGGGCGTGCACGAAGATCCGGGCCCGGGAGAGCCGCGCGGCGTCGATCAGCGAGGCGTGATTCAGGCGGTCGGAGACGACTGCGTCGCCACGGCGCACGAGGCTCGTCACCAGCCCCAGGTTGGCCTGGTAGCCGCACGGGAAGAGCAGGGCGGCTTCCGCCCCGAGCCACTCTGCCGCCGCTCGCTCCGCCGCCGCGTGCAGGGGAGAGCCGCCGCCGAGCAGCCGGGCCGCCCGTCCCCCCGCGCCGTGCTCCGCCAGCGCCGCGCGCGCCGCTTCGACGACCCGCGGGTCGCCGGCCAGGCCGAGATAGTCGTTGGTCGCGAAGTCGACGAGCCCCGGCGCCGCCTCCGACTCCGCGAGCCGGCGGCGCAGCCCCGCGGCCTCCCAGGCCGCCATCTCGGCGCGGAGATCCTCCTCGAGATTCGACGCCATGCCGGTGTCAGAGAGCGAGCGAGAATCGCTCGCGAACGGGCGGCAGCGCCGTCAGGCGATGCGCCAGAAGACATCGGAGGAGTTGGTTCATCGATTCCTGCTCGGCCTCTCAGCCCCCGGCGAACCGCGCCCGCAGCCCCAGCTTGGCGAGGAGCGCCGCGTCGCTCCCCGGGGGCGGATTGGGCGTGGTGAGCAGCGCGTCGCCGACGAAGATCGAATTGGCGCCCGCGAGGAAGCAGAGAGCCTGGGCCTCCTCGCTCATCTCCCCGCGCCCGGCGCTCAGGCGCACGACGGCGGCGGGCAGCAGGATGCGCGCCGCCGCCACCGCCCGCACGATCTCGGTCCAGTCGAGGGGCGCCGCGCCGGCGAGCGGCGTGCCGTCGATCGGCACGAGCGCGTTGATGGGCACGCTCTCCGGCGGCGGGTCGAGCGTCGCCAGCATGTGCAAGAGCTCGGCCCGGGCCCGGCGATCCTCGCCCATGCCGAGGATCCCCCCGCTGCACACGCGCAGCCCCGCCGCCCGCACGATCTCGAGGGTGCGCCGGCGGTCCTCGAGCGTGTGGGTCGAAACGATCTTCCCGTAGTGGCTCGCCCCGGTGTCGATGTTGTGGTTGTAGTAGTCGAGACCCGCCTGGCGCAGGCGCCGGGCCTGCGCGGCGTCGAGCATCCCGAGCGTGACGCAGGTCTCGAGCCCGAGGTCCTTCACGCCGCGCACCATGGCGAGCACTCGCTCGAACTCCTCCCCGTCCCGCACGCCGCGCCACGCCGCCCCCATGCAGAAGCGGTCCGCCCCGGCCGCGCGCGCCTCCCGCGCCGCGGCGAGCACCGCCTCGAGGCCCAGGAGCGGCTCGCGCTCGACCGCCGTCGGATGGTGCGCGCTCTGCGAGCAGTACCCGCAGTCCTCCGGGCACCCGCCGGTCTTGATGCTCAGGAGCTGGGAGCATTGCACCGCGCGCGGATCGTGGTGGCGGCGGTGCACGGAGGCGGCCGTGAAGACGAGGTCGAGCAGCGGTCGCGCGAGCACCGCCTCGACGTCGGCGGCGGAGGGCGCACGGACGGTGCCCGGGGCCGGCGCCGTCGCGGAATCGGGGGCGGACATGGGGGGGAGATTCTAGATGGAATCCAGGAGCGCCTCCAGGGCGCGAGGACACGATGGCCGGCCGCGAACCCGATCGGGCGCGGGGCTAGCGGGGCTATGCCCCAGCCCCGCTAGCAAGTTTCTGGTTCAACGGCTGACGCCGTTGAGACCCGAGGCCTTGGAGCGAACTTGACTCAAATGCCCACGATCCCGAATCCAAGGCCTCTAGACCCAGGGAGCCTGGCGCAAGGCGGCGGCCTTCGCCTCGAGGTCGAAGATGCGCCGGGCATTCCCGTGCATGATCGGGTCGGTGAGCGCCAAGGCGTCATCGAGGCTCAGCCAGCCCTCTTCGACCAGCTCGGCGAGCGCAAGGGCGATTCCGCGGCGCGCCAGGACGGCGTGTCCGAGCACGGGCTCGACCGGGATGTAATCGCCGCCGAAGGTCAGGATCCTGTCCGCGGGAGCCGTGACGAGGAACTTCTTCAGGAAGTCCTTGGCGGCGACCGGATTGATGATCCATGCCCAGCACATGTCGACACAGGCGTTCGCAGAATACTTGGCGACGGAGATCAGCTCCTCGTAGTGCGGATACCAGATGTGCATGAACACGAAAACCGCTCCGGCGCCCAGCCGGCACAGGTCGCCGGCGGACAGGATTCGATCCCCGCCCGATCGCGCAAGAGCGTCTCGTAGAATCCAGCGCGCCGAAAGCTCTCGTAGCCAGCCTGCACGCGGTCCACCGTGGAGGCGGAGAGCTCCTCCACGTCGTACAGCTCGCGGATGGCGATGCGCACGGCCTGGCCGAAGCCGGTGTTCTTCACGGCGGGCCAAAAGGGCGCGATGAGCGGCCACTTGTCGAGCGGATCGAGCTCCGGGGAGAGAAACCGATCGAGGTCCTCGGGAAGCATCCCCGCCGCAATCAGATCGGAGTCCAGATAGTGGCTCAGGAGGAACGCCCAGTCATCGCAGCACACGAGTCCGCTGGCCGTCCCCTCGAGCCGGTCCCGCTCATCGGGCAGGTGCTCGTGCGTATCGATGAAGGGCGTCGTCCAGACCTTGTCGCGGATCTGGCGGCGCGTGTCGGTCTGCGGCTCACCCTCGGCGCCCAGTCCGGCGATCTCGACGGAACCCGTCCCCGGGGCGCCGAGGCAGGAAGCCGCTCCGAGCGCGCCAATGCCCTTCAGGCCCGTGCGGGGGGGAAGCTCGCCGATCGCCATTCATGGTCGTGCCTCCACCGCGGAACGCGGCTCGATCCGATCCAAGGATGGCGGGAGGCAGAGAGCTGCTCAATGCCCCCGATCCGGCGCACTCTCGCCGCGCCGCAGGTGCTCGGCGGCTTCCAGACCCCGGCGAGCCGCGTCGTGATCCGGCTGGCAGTGGAGCGCGGTCGGGAACGCGAGGATGGCCTCGGCGGCCATGCCCTTCGCCAGGTAGGCCCGGCCGAGTGACTCATGCACCTCGGGCGACGTGGGAGCGATCTCGCGGGCGCGGTTCAAATGCAGGATCGCCGCGTCCGGGTCCTGCATCCGCAGATAGAGGCCGCCGAGGAAGGTGCGGGCCCTCGCGTCCTCGGGCTGAAGCCGCAGAACTTCGTGAAGCTCACCGGCCGCCTCGTCCAACCGCCCGAGATCCAGGATCGGGCATGCGCGAGACGGTGCGCGGAAAGAAGCGCCAGCCGAACTGCGGGTTGTCGATCTTCGCCCCGCCGTCCGGCTCCTCGAGGAAGAAGCTCGTCTCGTAGCCGTATCCGGCGAGGCCGGCGCCGGCCGGGGAGATCAATCCAGATGCCCGCGGTCCGAATCGCCCGCCTCCATGCCGGCGGGGAAGTACTCCCGCCAGCGGCGATCGACCTTGGCGGCGGTCTCCGGATCGCAGAAGAGCTCCGCGGGATAGCCCGCCTTCCGCCGGACATCGATCAAGATCGGGGGGCGGCGCAGGAGCTGGTTCCCGGCGACGCTCGTCGCGGCGGCGTGGACGTCGGCGGCGGGATCGAAGCGGGTGAAGGTGGTCCAGAGGAAGTTCGTGACGCTCCGCGCGGCGCGGGCGGCGTCGTCGGTGAGGACGAGGAGGGGCCAGGCGGCGAAGGCGGGATCCGCGGCGATCCGCCCGGCGGCCGCCGGGTCCGCGGCGTGGGCCGGACCCTGGACGACGAGGCAGCCGGGGGAGAAGACCGCGACCCCCGCGACGCCGCTCCGTGGCGTGCCGGTGAACGAATCGGGCAGGGCGCGCACCGGATCGCCGAGCCCGAGCAGGACGCCCTTGCTGCCGGTGTGGATCCGCGGCCCGGCGTAGTCGAGAGAATCCATCGCCAGGTTCGGGAAGAGGAAGAAACCGGTGCGGAAATCGGCCCGCGCGAGGATGTGGGTCAGCGTGGCGCGGAAATCGCGCAGGTCGACGGGGCGATCCGTCACGAGTAGGAACTTCGTCAGCGAGAGCTGCCCCTCGCCCAGGATGCGGAAAGCGCTCGCCATCGCCTCGCGTTCGTAGCGTTCGTGCACGACCGCCGCGGCGAGCGCGTGGTAGCCCGTCTCGCCGTAGCTCCAGAGACTCCGCACCGCCGGCATGGCGAGCGGGAGGACGGGGGCGAGAAGCTCCTGGACGTAGTCGCCGAGATAGAAGTCCTCCTGGCGCGGCTTGCCGACGACCGTGGCCGGGAACACCGCCCCTTCGCGGCGCAGGACCGCCCGGCACGTGAAGACGGGGTAGTCGTGGATCTCCGAGTAGTAGCCGTAGTGGTCGCCAAAGGGACCCTCCGGCCGCCGCACGCCGGGCGCCACCTCGCCGACGAGCACGATCTCCGTGCCCCCGATCAGCGGCAGCGGCCCAGCCGGATTCCGCACGAGGGGGAGCTTGCCGCCGAGGACGAGGCTGGCGAGGAGGAGCTCCGGCACGTTCTCCGGCAGCGGCGCGAGGGCGGCGAGCACGAGGGCGGGCGGGCCGCCGAGGTGGACGTTCACCGGGAGCGGGCGGCCGTGCGCCTCGGCGGCGGCGAGGTGGAAGCCGCCTCCCTTGCCGATCTGCGCGTGCCAGCCGGTCGTCGCGTCGTCGAAGAGCTGGAGGCGGTAGATCCCGAGATTGGAGACGCCGGTGTCGGGGTGCTCCGTGTAGACGAGCGGCAGGGTGAAGTAGCGCCCGCCGTCGCGGGGCCAGCTCTTGGTGGCCGGGAGGTGCGAGAGGCGCGGCGGCGACTCGACGATGGCCCGCACCGGATCGCCTGCGCGCCGCCGCCCGCCGACGCGGGCCAGGGCGGCGAGGAGACCGCGCTGCCGCCACAGGCGGCCGAGGCTCGGCGGCAGGAGCTCGCGGGGAAGGCGGGCGAGCGCGGCGACGAGCTCCTCGGGCCGCTCCCCGAACGCGCGGCGCACGCGGGCGCGGGTGCCGAAGAGATTGGTGACGAGGGGGAACGGCGAGCCCCGCACGCGCGGGAAGAGGAGAGCCGGGCCGCCGGCGGCGATCACCCGGCGGTGGATCTCCGCCACCTCGAGCTCGGCGTCCACCTCGACCTCTACCGTCGCGAGCTCGCCGGCGCGGGCGAGGGCGCGGATCCAGGCGCCGAGGTCGAGGGGGGCGGTCATCGGGGAGCCGGGCGCGGGCGGCGCCCGGCTCCCATTCTGCCCGCGGCGGCACCCGCGTTCACGCCCTCGACAGCGGCACCGGGTCCGGCGAGCATGGGGCCGCCGCGGGCGGCCCCGCCGCCGCCCGGCCCGGTGCGCCATGGACGAACCCCTCCACCGCCTCGACCGCCGCCAGTGCCTCCAGGCTGCCGCGGGAGCCGTGGGGGGGCTCGGCCTCCTCGCTGCCGGCGCTCCGGCGGCCGCTCGCGCGCGCCGGAGCGAGCCCGCGACTCTCGTCCTCGTGCAGCTCACCGGCGGCAACGACGGGCTCTCGACCGTGGTGCCCGGCGGCGACGACGCCTACCACCGCGCCCGCCCCGCGCTCCGCCTCGCGCCGCGGGAGGTCCTGCCCCTCGATCCCGGCCGCGGGCTGCACCCGGCCCTGCGGGGACTGCGCGCCCACTGGGACGCGGGAGAGCTCGCGATCGTCGAGGGCGTCGGCCATCCCGCGCCGGAGCGCACGCACTTCGCGTCCCTCGGCTTCTGGCACGCCGCCGACGCGCGCGGCCGCGCCGCGGGCGAGGGCTGGGTCGGCAGGCTCCTCGCCGCGGCGGGCGAGGAGGCCGATCCCGGCCGCCCGGTGCACGTCGGCAGCCGCCCGCCCTTCGCCCTCGCCGCGCGGCGCTCCTCGCCCACCCTGCTCGCGCCCGGCGCGACGCGGGCCGCGGATCCCGCCCTCGCCGCCGCCCTCGCCCGCCA
>JBFMCU010000037.1:0-11046 GCA_040754415.1 Planctomycetota bacterium | reverse complement strand
TTTCCGCCCTCCCGCCGCCCTTCGCCTCCCCCTCGGCCTCGCGCTCCCCCGGTCAGCGCGGCAGTCCTACCGCACCGACCACCCCCTCGTGGTCACCCCGTGGTCACGAACCCGCTAAACAGATACGTGGATGAACGACCGGGACGCGGCGGAGATCGGAGTCGCCGACAACGACTGGGTCGAAGCGCACAACGACCACGGGGTGGTGGTCACGCGGGCGGTGGTGAGCGCCCGGATCCCGCGCGGGATCTGCATCCAGTACCACTCGCCGGAGCGGACGATCTCCGTCCCCCGGTCGCCGCTGCGCGGCCATCGCCGCGCGGGAGGCCACAACAGCCTGACGCGCACCCGCCTCAAGCCCACGTTGATGGTGGGCGGCTACGGGCAGTTCACCTACCACTTCAACTACTGGGGGCCGACCGGCGTCAACCGGGACACGCACATCCTCGTGCGCAAATGCCCGGTGCTCGAATGGTGACGCGGAGGGGACGACCATGAACGTACGCGCCCAGATCTCCATGGTGTTCCACCTGGACAAGTGCATCGGGTGCCACACGTGCAGCATCGCCTGCAAGAACGTGTGGACCGATCGGAAGGGCACCGAGTACATGTGGTGGAACAACGTCGAGACGAAGCCCGGCACCGGATACCCGGCGTGCTGGGAGAATCAGGACAAGTTCCAGGGCGGGTGGGAGAAGCGCGACGGGTCCATCCGGTTGCGGTCCACGGGCAAGAAGCGGGTCGTCCTGAACATCTTCCACAACCCGCACATGCCCAGCATGGACGACTACTACGAACCGTGGATCTACGACTACCAGCATCTCTTCAACGCCCCCGAGGGACCCGATCAACCCACGGCGGTGCCGATCTCGCGCGTGACGGGGAAGTACCTGGACATCGAGGCGGGGCCGAACTGGGACGACGATCTCGGCGGCTCGCCGCTCTACGCGGAGAACGACAAGAACCTGGAGGGGCTCACTCCCGATCAGCGCCAGCAGCTCTTCGCCATCGAGCGGCTCGTCTTCTTCTACTTCCCGCGGATCTGCAACCACTGCCTCAATCCGGCGTGCGTCGCCGCGTGTCCGTCGGGGGCGCTCTACAAGCGGGGCGAGGACGGGATCGTGCTCCTCGATCAGAAGCGGTGCCGCGCCTGGCGCTCGTGCGTGGGAGCCTGCCCGTACAAGAAGACCTACTTCAACTGGTTTACCGGGAAGTCGGAGAAGTGCATCCTCTGTTTCCCGCGCGTGGAGACGGGCCAGGCTCCCGCGTGCTTCCATTCGTGCGTGGGCCGGATTCGCTACCTGGGAGTGCTCCTGTACGACGCCGACCGCATCCGGGCGGTCGCCGGCCTCCCGGACGAGGAGCTGATCGACGGCCAGCGCGAGGCGATCCTCGATCCCGCCGATCCGGAGGTGGTGCGCGAGGCGCGGCGCAACGGCGTGCACGACTCGATGATCGAGGCGGCGCTTCGCTCGCCGGTGTATCGCTTCGTCAAGGAGTGGCGGATCGCCCTCCCCCCTCACATCGAGTACCGGACCCTGCCCATGCTCTTCTACGTGCCGCCGATGTCTCCGGTCATGGCGGTCAAGACCGGGGACGCGGTCGATCATGCCAGCGACGACCTCTTCCACGACATCGAAGCGGCCCGAGTCCCGCTCAAGTTCCTCGGCAACCTGTTCGGGGCCGGTCACGAGGCGAAGGTCCTCTACGCCCTGAAGAAGCAGAAGGCCGTCCGCTGGCACCGGCGCGCGAAGACGGTGGGGGACGTCAGCGAGGAGACCGCGCGGCGGATGCTGCGGGAGGCGGACTGCACGGTCGAGGAAGCGGAGGAGATCTACCGGCTGACCTCGCTGTGCTCCTTCGCCGATCGGTTCGTCATCCCTCCCTCCCACCGCGAGGAGGCGATCGAGATGCTCTCGGACGTGCACGAACGCCGTCAATCGGCCGGCTTCGGCTTCCTGTCGGCGCCGCGGAGGGGGCTCTGATGGCGGCGCGGGCCGACCGGAACGACGCCCTCGCCGGGCTCCTCGCCTATCCGGGCGCGGGATGGGAGGAGGCGCTGCGGGCCGGTCAGACGCTCCTCGACGAGGAGAGCGCGCCGGCGGCCCGGGACCTCGCCGATTTCCGGTCGCGCACCGCCGATCTCTCCCCGGGAGCGCGGGAGGAGCTCTTCACGCGCACCTTCGACCTCGATCCATCGTGCTGTCTCGAGGTCGGCTGGCACGCGTTCGGCGAGCACTACGAGCGCGGGGCGTTCCTCGTGTGGGTCCGCGAGGGGCTGCAGCGGCACGGCCTGGCCGAATCGAGCGAGCTGCCCGACCACCTCACGCACCTCCTGCGCCTGGTCGGGAGGATGGAGCCGCGCGCGGCGGAGGATCTCGTCGCGGACCGCGTGCTCCCGGCCCTCGAGAAGGTGCGGAGGACGCTGGAGGAGCGCGACAACCCGTACGCCTGCCTCCTGCGCGCCATCCAGACGGTCCTCGTCGGACGGTACGCCTCGCGGCCTCCCAGGGAGTCCGCACCGGCCCGCGGATTCCCCGCCGGCGATCCCTACGCCGCGACGGCGAAGGTGCAGCCATGACCGCGGCCCAGCAGTACCTGGACCAGTTCTTCCTCGTCGCCCTTCCCTACATGGCGCTGGTCCTGTTCTTCGTGGGCACCATCCAGCGATACCGGGCCCAGAAGTTCACCTACTCGAGCCTCTCCTCCCAGTTCCTCGAGAACCAGCACCACTTCTACGCGATGGTCCCCTTCCACTACGGGATCCTCGTCGTCCTCGCCGGCCACGTCGCCGCGTTCCTCCTCCCCCGGCAGGTGCTGTGGTGGAACGGCCAGCCGGTGCGTCTATACGTCCTGGAGGTGACCGCCCTCCTCTTCGGGGTGCTCACCTTGATCGGGATGTTGAACCTCGTCGTCCGGCGGCTGACGGACGCCAAGACACGCTCGGTCACGAGCGCCAACGACTGGGTGCTCTACGCCCTCCTCTTGACGCAGGTGGCGAGCGGGATCCACGTCGCCGTCTTCCATCCGTGGGGCGCGTCGTGGTTCGCGGCCTCGATCACGCCGTACCTGAGGTCCATCCTCTTCCTCAACCCGGACATCCAGTACGTCGTCGCGCTCCCGTTCATGGTCAAGCTCCACATCGTGGGCGCGTTCCTGGTGATCGGTTTCTTCCCGTTCACCCGTCTCGTGCACATCCTCGTGGTGCCGAACCCCTACCTCTGGCGCCGGCCGCAGATCGTGCGCTGGTACGGACGGCGGTCCACCGCGGGGGAGAGCCCGCGCTAGGGACGGAGGTCGGGGATGGCGAGCGCGACGGGCACTCCCAGGCAGGGGCTCCTCGGGGCGACGCTCGGCTTCTTCGTCGGCTTCGCGGCGGTCGCCCTCTTCGGAGCCACCGCGAGCCGTTTCCAGGAGGTGATGGGGCTGAGCCCCGTCCTCGTGGGGTTCCTCGTCGCCGTTCCCGCCCTTTCCGGCTCTCTGCTCCGCATCCCCTTCGCGGCCTGCGTGGACACCACGGGCGGCCGGCGTCCCTTCCTGATCCTGCTCTGGGCCTCGGTCGCGGGAATGGGGGGATTGTGCCTGGTCGCCTGGACGCTCTATCCCGAGGGACTCGACGCCTCCCTCTATCCGCTGCTCCTTCTCCTCGGCGTCTTGAGCGGCTGCGGGATCGCGACCTTCTCGGTGGGGATCGGGCAGGTCTCCTACTGGTTCCCCCAGCGGCGGCAGGGACGGGCGCTCGGCGCCTATGCCGGAATCGGCAACCTGGCCCCGGGCCTCTTCTCGCTCCTCCTCCCCTTGGCCCTCGCCGCGTGGGGGCTCGCCCCCTCCTACCTCGCCTGGCTCGTCTTCCTCGTGGCCGGAGCGATTCTCTACGGCCGGCTCGGGCGCAACGCCTGGTACTTCCAGCTCCGGGCCGCCGGCGCGGCCCCGGACGAGGCGCGGGACGAGGCGCGGCGGCGGGGTCAAGAGCTCTTCCCCGCCGGCAGCGCCCTCGTCACGCTGCGCGTCTCCGCCGGCGTCTGGAAGACCTGGGCCCTCGTCCTCGTCTACTTCACGACCTTCGGCGGGTTCATCGCGCTCACGGCCTGGTTCCCGACGTACTGGAAGTCGGCCTTCGGCCTCGGGGGGATCACCGCCGGCCTCCTGACGGCGCTCTACTCTCTCTTCACCTCGGCGATCCGCATCCAGGGGGGAGCCGTGTCGGATCGGCTGGGAGGGGAGAAGACCGCCATGCTCGCGCTGGTCGTCACCGTGATCGGCGCGGCGACGATGACCGTCTCCCAGGACCTGGCGGTCAGCGTCGCCGGCATGATCGCCCTGGGCGGCGGGATGGGCGTGGCGAACGCCGCGGTCTTCAAGCTGGTGCCCCAGGAGGTTCCGCAGGCCGTGGGCGGGGCCGCCGGCTGGGTGGGCGGGCTCGGGGCCTTCGGCGGCTTCGCGATCCCTCCCGTGCTGGGTGCCTTCGCCCGGGAGCTCGGCCCCCCGGGCTACGCCCGCGGATTCGTCGTCTTCGTCCTCCTCGCGATCCTGTCCCTCCTCGTCACGTGGCTTCTGGCGGTCTCGCGGCCCCACCGCACGGAGGAGCCAGCGAGAGCGCGGGTTCTCGGGAGCGGCCGCGGGGGTCTCCTCGGCGGCCCGCTGCCCACCGCCGTCCTGCTGATCTGCGTTCCCTTCAGCCTCGTGTCCCTCGCCGCTCGCTCCGGGAGCTTCCACCTGCCGGGCAACCAGCAGGGCTACGCGCCCGAGCAGCCCATCGCGTTCTCCCATCGCCTCCACGCCGGCGAGCTGCAGATCGACTGCCTCTATTGCCATTTCGGCGCCGAGAGGTCGCGGCACGCGGGCCTCCCCGCCGCCAGCGTGTGTATGAACTGCCACCGCTTCGTCGCGGCCCCGCTCGGCGCCGTGCGCGCCGAGGACGAGGCCGCCGCGAAGGAGGGGCGCCCGCCGCGCCCGGTCGTGTCCGCGGAGCTCTCCAAGCTCTACGCCGCCCTGGCCCTCGACGACGCGCTGGCCCCGGATCCCGCCCGGACCCCGGCGCCGATCGAGTGGGTCCAGGTGCACGACCTCCCCGACTTCGTCGCCTTCGACCACCGCGCCCACGTCGCGGCCGGCGTGGCCTGCGCGCGCTGCCATGGCCCGGTCGAGACCATGGAG
Organism: Planctomycetota bacterium; assembly: GCA_040754415.1. Classification (GTDB taxonomy): domain Bacteria; phylum Planctomycetota; class UBA1135; order UBA1135; genus JBFMCU01. The sequence goes on along the minus strand of JBFMCU010000037.1, from coordinate 5,889 downwards.
AGGATCCGCCAGGTCGAGAGCCTGAGCATGGGGTGGTGCGTCGACTGCCACCGGCAGGCGAACGAGCTGGGGGTGGGAGGCCGCGCCGTCCACGCCTCGCTCGACTGCGCCACCTGTCACTTCTAGATGTCCCGAGCGCCGAGAGCCCGCCCCGCCATGACCCGCCAGGATCCGCCCCGCCCGGACGCGCGCCGCCTGGACCGGCGCGCCTTCCTGGTGGCCACGGGCTTCTCGTTCGCGGGGGCGGTGGGCGCGGGGTGCAGCCGCGCGCCGGAGAAGCGCGCCGTGGCTCCCGCGATCCAGCCCGTCGAGTACACGCCGGGACGCTCGTACCGCGTCGCCTCGACCTGCGCGGCGTGCAGCGCCGGCTGCGGCCTCCTGGTCGAGTGCCGGGACGGGCGGCCGGTCAAACTGGAGGGCAACCCCGGCCATCCGCTGTCGCGGGGGGGGCTCTGCCCCGTCGGCCAGGCGTCGATCCTCGGGCTCTACGATCGCCAGCGGCTACGGGGGCCGCGGATCGCCGGCGCGGAGAGCACGTGGAAGGCGGTGGACGCCGCGATCGGCGAGCGCTTGGCCGCGATCCGCGCGAACGGGCAGGGGATCCGCCTCCTCACCGGGACCGTCACGAGCCCCACGACCGCGGCCTGGATCCGGCGCTTCCTGGCGAGCTTCGCCGACGCCCGCCAGGTGGTCTTCGATCCCGGGTCGTGCTCCGCCATCCTCGCGGCCCACTCGCGCACCCACGGCGCGCGGGTCCTGCCCCGCTACCGCTTCGATAAAGCCGAGCTCGTCGTGGGGATCGACGCGGACTTCCTCGGGACGTGGATCTCGCCGGTCGAGTTCACCGCCGGCTACACCGCGGGGCGCGATCCCGATCTCCCCGGGGCGCGATTCTCGCGGCACGTGCAGTTCGAGTCGCGCCTCTCGGTGACCGGAGCCAAGGCCGACACCCGCGTGATCGTGGCGCCGTCCGAGCGCCGGGGGGTCGTGGGTCGCCTGGCGAGCCGCATCGCGGGGCTCGCGGGCGTCGATCTCTCGCTCAAGCTCCCCTCGCTTCCCCAGCGCCTCGCCGCGGTCGTCGACGAGCTCGCCACCCAGCTTTGGGCGCACCGGGGGGCCAGCCTCGTCGTGAGCGGCGAGGAGGAGGTCGGCGCGCAAGCGCTCGGCAACTTCGTGAACCACGCGCTCGGGAACTACGGGCGCACCCTGGACGTGGCGCATCCGTCCCGGCAGCGGGCGGGCGACGACGCCGCCGTGCACGCGCTGGTCGAGGAGCTGACGGCGAGCGCGCCCGGCGTGGGTGCCCTCTTCGTCCACGGCGCGAATCCCGTCTACGCCCTCCCCGGCGGCGAGCGGCTGGCGGAGGCCCTGGCGAGGCTGCCGCTCGTCGTCTCCTTCGCGCCGCGGATCGACGAGACCTCCCGCCGGGCGCACTTCGTGTGCCCCGAGCCCCACGACCTCGAGGCCTGGGGCGACGTGGAGGCCGTGGCGGGCATCGTGAGCTTCCTCCAGCCCGCGATCCCGCCCTTCGGAGACACGCGCACCCTCGCCGAGAGCCTCGCGGCCTGGATGGGGGAGCCGCGCCCGATGCCGGAGCTCCTCCCGGCGCAATGGCCCGATCGGGCGTTCCGGGAGCGGGTCCTCCATGACGGCTATGGCGAGATCGAGCGCGCGCCGCAGGCGATCGGGGAGTTCACCGTGGACGCCCGGGAAGCGGACGCCCCAGAGGCGCCCGCCGCCGGCGGCCTCGCCCTCGTCCTCTACTCCACGGTGGGGATCCGCGACGAGGCCCACGCCGGCAACCCTTGGCTCCAGGAGCTGCCCGACCCGATCACCAAGATGGTCTGGGACAACTACGCCTGCCTCTCGCCGGCCGCGGCGGAAGGGATCGGCGTGGCGCAGGGCGACGTCGTGCGGGTGGAGGCGGTCGCGGGCGCGGGGGGCGAGACGGCCGTCGAGCTGCCCGTGCTCGTCCAGCCCGGCCAGCACGACGGGGTGGTGGCGGTGGCGCTCGGGTACGGTTCCGAGGGCACGCGGCGGTTCGCCGATCTGGGGCCGGAGTGGCTGGACAAGCGGCCCACCGTCAACGCCGCGGGGCGCGTGGGGGCGAGCGCGACGCCGCTCCTGGAGTTCCGCGCCGAGAGCCTCCGCCGCGCGGGTCGGGCGGTGCGCGTCGTCCCGACGGGGGAGACGCGGGAGCTCGCCGGCACGCAGGGCCACCAGTCGATCGCCGTTCCGGACGGACTCGCCCCGGCGGGCGCCGAACGCCGGCCCCTCGTCCAGCAGACCACGCTCGCCGCCCTCCGCGCGCCGGGAGGAGATCCCGCGCTCGCGGCTCCCCCGGCGCACGGCGAGCTCTGGCCGGAGGACCACGAGTACCCCGGGCACCGCTGGGGGATGGTGATCGACCTGTCGCGCTGCACGGGCTGCTCGGCCTGCGTGATCGCCTGCCAGATCGAGAACAACGTGCCCGTGGTCGGCAAGGACGAGGTGCGGCGAAACCGCGAGATGCACTGGCTGCGCGTCGATCGCTACTACGACGAGCGGCCGGGGGGCGGGGTCGACGTGCTCCACCAGCCGATGATGTGCCACCACTGCGAGCGCGCCCCCTGCGAGACGGTCTGTCCGCTGCTGGCGACCGTCCACAGCGAGGAGGGCCTGAACCAGCAGGTGTACAACCGCTGCGTCGGCACCCGCTACTGCGCGAACAACTGCCCCTACAAGGTGCGGCGGTTCAACTGGTTCGAGTATCCGTGGCCCGATCCGCTGGCGAACCTCGTGCTCAACCCCGACGTCACGGTCCGCTCGCGCGGGGTGATGGAGAAGTGCTCGCTCTGCGTCCAGCGGATCCAGGAGGCCAGGATCGACGCCCAGGCGCGGGGAGCCCCCCTGGCCGAGGGCGACATCCAGACCGCCTGCCAGCAGTCCTGCCCCGCCGGCGCCATCGCGTTCGGCGACCGGAACGACGCGGGGAGCCGGGTGTCCCGGCTGATCCGTGGCGCGCGGCACTATCGCGTGCTCGAGGAGCTCGGCGTCCGCCCCGCCGTGGGCTATCTCGCCGTGGTGCGCAACCGATGACCGCCCAGGGCCCGATCCACCGCGCGCCGCTCATCGGAGGCCGGAAGTCGGTCGGCCAGGTGACCCGCGACATCTGCCTCCTGCTCGAGGAGCGCCCGCGGACGAGGTGGTGGATCGCCTTCGCCCTGGCGGCGACCGCGCTCCTCGGCGGCGCGGCCGCGGTCCTCTACCAGATCTCCGTGGGCATCGGGACCTGGGGGCTGAACAACACGGTCGGGTGGGCCTTCGACATCACGAACTTCGTCTTCTGGATCGGGATCGGCCATGCCGGCACGCTTATCCCTGATGTTGCATTACCGCGAGGTCAGGCGGCCAGTGTGAGCCCTGATGTTGCATTACCGCGAGGTCAGGCGGCCAGTGTGAGCGCATGAAGGAGGCTGCGGAAATCACGCTCAGCCTCTGGGGCCTTGGCGAAGGTCAATACGAGGCGACCTTGGGGCCGGGTGATACGGGCCGCGCGCTGGATGAGGCGCTTGCGGATGGTGTCGATGCGCTCGATGGCCCACAGGCAGGCCCGCGCCGCGGTGTTCTTGCTGGTGCGGCGCGGTGCAGCGCGCATCTGGAGTTCTCGCCCCAGAGCGTGAGCGAGGAGGTTGCACAGCGTGTAGACCTGGTTCGCGACCTGGCGGCGGGAGGGGAGGTAGCCCAAGGCGATCTGCGACTTGACCTCGGCGAAGGTCGCCTCCTGGGAGCCGCGGCCGTTGTGGAAGTGCAGGAGGGCCGCGGCGGAGAGGCGCTTGTTGGTCATGACCACCTTGTACTCGTGGTCGCGCTCGATGGGCTCGAACAGGTCGAGCTGGATCGGCCCCTGGCGAGGCTTCGCCACGCGATGGCGGTAGATCACGCAGGGGAACGAGCGGCGAGACTGGGCGTTCGGCCGCCAGGACCAGGAGAAGTAGCTCCAGTCCTCGTCGATGGGCAACCAGAGGCGGCGGGCGGCGACGATGTCCTTCAGGTGCGGGATCCGCTCGAAGGGAACGCTCATCGAGAACTCGATGCCAGCGTCGTGGAGGCCGATGCACGTGGCGTCGCTGTAGTGGGCGCTATCCAGGCGAACCTCGAAGGTGCCATGGAATCCCGCGTCGCGCAGGCTTTCCTGGCAGTCCAGGATGAACTCCCGGGCGCCGCGGGAGTCGTGGCAGTTGCCCGGGCGATGCAGGACATCGAAGACCTGGCCGGTCTGGGCCAGGACGGCGAAGAGCGGGTAGTAGCTGCGCGCTCCCTTCTTCTTGGTGTTGTAACCGACCGCGGTGCCCTCGATGCCCCGGGCCTTGGTGCTGAGAACCGATCCGTCGAAGTCCAGGGTCAGGAGCCGTGGCGATGCCTCGATCGCGCGGGTGGAGACGATCTCCCGCAGGAGGCCCCGGAAGTTGGTGATCGCCGTCTCATCGAACTGGGTCAGCCGGCGGGAGACGGTGGACACATCCGGCATGCGCTCCAGCCCGACGACGCGCTTCACGAGGGGGTCGGTCTTGTAGTAGTCGAGGTCGCGGAGCCGGCGCCAGCCCAGGAAGAGGTGCACGATCATCAGGAGGGCGATGCGGCTCGCGCTGTAGGCGCCCTGGGGGGAGAGATGTCGGAAGGCCGCTCGCAGGCGAGCGCGGAGGTCGATCTCCTTGATGAGGGCCTGCAGGAGGAAGAGGCCACCGAAGGAGGTGAGCTCCTGGTCCTCGAACCGAACTTCCGGGACGCAGTGGCTTGCGGACGTGACCTCTTTGCGCGATACTCTCATGTGAGCTTGGCTCCGAGCGGGGTTGTCGTGTGCACGAACAACTACGCACGGCGGTCAAGCTCGTTTGCGTTTATCGCATCAAATCAAGCACTTATCTCGTCGTTCGCGAACATCACCAACGGTGATCTTCCGCGCACGCCCGCGGCACCAGGATCCGTCCCCGATCTCTCGAAGGAACGAGGAATCCGCGCATCCCCGAGGCGTCAGCTATGCAACTACCGGGTGAGCGCATGAAGGAGGCTGCGGAAATCACGCTCAGCCTCCGGGGTCTTGGCGAAGGTCAATACGAGGCGACCTTGGGGTCGGGTGATACGGGCCGCGCGCTGGATGAGGCGCTTGCGGATGGTGTCGATGCGCTCGATGGCCCACAGGCAGGCCCGCGCCGCGGTGTTCTTGCTGGTGCGGCGCGGTGCAGCGCGCATCTGGAGTTCTCGCCCCAGAGCGTGAGCGAGGAGGTTGCACAGCGTGTAGACCTGGTTCGCGACCTGGCGGCGGGAGGGGAGGTAGCCCAAGGCGATCTGCGACTTGACCTCGGCGAAGGTCGCCTCCTGGGAGCCGCGGCCGTTGTGGAAGTGCAGGAGGGCCGCGGCCGAGAGGCGCTTGTTGGTCATCACGATCTTGTACTCGTACTCGCGCTCGACGGGCTCGAAGAGGTCGAGCTGGATCGGCCCCTGGCGAGGCTTGGCGATGCGGTGGCGGTAGACCACGCAGGGGAAGGAGCGGCGGGAGGTGGCGCTCGGCCGCCAGGACCAGGAGAAGTAGCTCCAGTCCTCTTGGATGGGCAACCAGAGGCGGCGGGCGGCGACGATGTCCTTCAGGTGCGGGATCCGCTCGAAGGGAACGCTCATCGAGAACTCGATGCCGGCGTCGTGGAGGCCGATGCACGTGGCGTCGCTGTGGTGGGTGCTATCCAGGCGAACCTCGAAGATGCCGTGGAATCCCACGTCGCGCGAGCTTTCCCGGCAGTCCAGGATGAACTCCCGGGCGCCGCGGGAGTCGTGGCAGTTGCCCGGGCGGTGCAGCACATCGAAGACCTGGCCGGTCTGGGCCAGGACGGCGAAGAGCGGGTAGTAGCTGCG
>JBFMCU010000036.1:0-2434 GCA_040754415.1 Planctomycetota bacterium | reverse complement strand
TCCAGGTAGACGGCGTCGTCGACGTCGTAGAGGAGGCGTTCGGCGCGTCCCCGTAGCCGGCGCAGCTCGGCGGGGGAGAAAAGCTTCTTTTGCACGAGAAGCGTACGCGGGCGGCCGAGCGACGCGAGAAGCGCGATCCGCGGCAGGAAGCCGTGCGGAACGGCACGGACGCGGGGATGGATCCCCTCCGCGGCGAGGAGCGGCAGGTACTGGTGGATGCGAAGCCGCGTGCTCGCGGTGCGCGTGTCGCCGATCGTCCAGATCGCGATCTCGTTCACGACGCCGCGCTCCGGCGGGGTCCAGTTTCGCGCACCGCCAGCAGGAGCGCTTCCATCCGCGCCACCATGGCGCGCTCGTCGAAGTCGCGCTCGGCGCGCCCGCGGGCCGCCCGCCCCAGGCGCGCGCGAAGTTCGGAATCGGTCAAGAGGTCGCGCAACGCGGCGGAGAGCCCCGCGGCATCGCCCGGTTCCACCAGGAGCGCCTCCACGCCGTGCTCGACCGCCTCGCCGGTGCCGCCGATGCGGGTGGCCACGATCGCCTTCCCCTTGGCCATCGCCTCGAGCACGCTGTTGGGAAGCCCCTCGCCGTCGAACATGGAGGGGTGCGCCACGAGGTCGGCGTCCTCGAGCAAGAGGTCGAGATCGCGCCGGAAGCCGAGCGCATGCACGCGGTCGGCGGCGCCCAGACGCCGGGCCTGGGTGAGGGAGGCGCTCTCGGCGTCGCCTTCCCCGATCAAGATCAGGTGGGGCGAAGGGGAGAGCGCGGGGAGCGTGGCGAACGCTTCGATCAATACCGGAATTCCCTTCACCGGAGAGATCTGCGAAGCGGCCACGACGAGCGGCGTCGCGTCGTCGAGGCCGAGCTCGCGCCGCAGCGTTCCCTGGCCGATCCCCGGTCGGAAGCGCTCGAGGTCGATGCCGTTCGCAATGACGCTCACCCGTCGCCCGGCGTCGAGCCACGGAAAGGCACGGAGGCGATCGGCGATGACCCGGGCGGGAACGACGATGCGATCGACGTAGCGCCGCTGCTCGAGGCGCACCTTCCAGCGATCGCGAAGGTCGCCGGAGGCGCCCACCCGCTGGAGGATGGGAAGGCGCAGCGCGCGCGAAGCCGGCCCCGCGGTGCGGTTGTCCTTGGAGACGTTGGTGACCACGACCTGGGTGCCGGCAGACGCCAGTCCGTGGCGCAGCGCGCGCACGGCGAGGGGATTCCAGTCGGGGCCGAAGCGGACCTCCGTCACCTCGAGCCCCGCCTCGCGGGCGGCGGCGGCGAAGACGTTTCCACGGGCGATGAAGAGATGGACCTTGTGGCCGCGCCGCTCGAGTCCCGTCGCCACCCGCAACGTCCAGCTTTTGACGCCGCGCCAGCGATGGGTGGAGTTGACGAAGGCGACGCTGAGGGGGGCGGGGGAGTCGCCGGGGCCGCCGGTGCCGGTCGAGTCGCGATCGCGCTCCATGGTCTATCCGCCGCCGAGGAGCCAGCGGAACCACCAGCGGCGGGCCCAGCCGCGATCCTCGCGCACGGGAGCGGGAACGGCGCTCCGGTGCAGATCGGCGACCACCCGCCAAGGGAAGCAGAGGAAGCTGCGGCTGTGTCCGGCGTCTTCCCCGTAGCGGCGGATGCGCTCCACGTTGCGCCGGCGGATCTCGCGGCTGCGGGTCTCGTTGCGGGAGAGCGAATGGCCGGCGTCCTCGGCGTGCCGCTCGCGCAGCACGCACGGGAATCGCTCGGGAAGGCGGCGCAGGCGGGTGCCGTGGAGCTTGTGCCATTGGAAGAACATGGGGTCGCTGCCGTAGTGCCCGCAGAGTTCCTCGTCGTAGCCGAACCACCGCAGGAAGCGGCCGCGCGACATGCAGTGGATGTTGGTGGGCACGCCGAGGCGCGAGCCGTCGGCGCGCCGGCGGTGGAACCGGAAGAGCGAGCGGCCGGGGTTTCCCATGGCCAGGAGCCGGCGGAGCGTGACCTCCGGGAAGCGGTGGTCGATATCGGTGAAGAGGACCTTCTCGGAGCGGGCGCACACCGCGCCGAGGTTGCGCCCGCCCGCCCAGTTCCAGGGGATGTCGGCGTCGATGCGCAGGAGGAGGAGGTTCAAGTCGAGATCGCGGGGCACCTCCACCGGAACCGGCGAACCGTCGTCGATCAGCACGAACTGGACGCGGTCGAGGATTTCGGTGGGGTAGGCGGCGTACTCGCGGAGCATTTCGGTCAGCGACGCGCTGCCGTCGCGCTCGAAGTAGTAGCTCGCTACCATGGTGAGGCCGATGTGGGAGTAGTCGAGGCGGTCGAGGCCGCCCGCGCCGGCAGCGACGGCGCTGGTCCCGGTCGTGTCCGCTCCCGCGACCTTCTTCGCGCTCGCTCCGCCGTCTCCCGCCGGGGCGCCGGTCGCCCCGCCGCCGTACGGCACGTACTGCTTCTCCTCGATAAGGGCCGAGCC
>JBFMCU010000035.1:0-12385 GCA_040754415.1 Planctomycetota bacterium | reverse complement strand
GCGGGCGCCGGAGGGGCGGGCGGCGCGGCACTCGGGGCGCCCCCGGATCCGCCGGTGGGAGGACTGGCCGGCGCGACCGGCGCGGCGGGCGGAGGGAGGGGGGAAGACCCGTCGATCGCCGGGGGAGCCTCGCTCGCCGCGCCCCCGTGAAGGGCAGGGTCGGAGGGCGGGGCCGGCTTCCGTCCGGCCGCGAAGCCGGCGCGGCGCTCCGCGCGCTGGGCGCGGCGATGGCCGTCGATCCGCTCCTGGACCGCCTCCTCGCCGCCGCTCTGCTCCACCGCCCGCTCCATCTCCTCCGCGAAGAGGCGCGCGCCGTGCTCCGCGGAGGGGGGGAGGGGAGACCGCTCCGTACCGAACGGTCCCCCGCTGGATCCCCAGAGAATGGGACTTCGAAGGGTCTCCATGCGCCCCCGGGGATCGCAAGGCCGATGCCAGACGAGGGGCAGAACCGTAAGTCCCGCGGGGGCAAGGGATTGGCGCGACGGTCGGTCCCGGTCCCCCGCCCCGCATCCCGGCGCGGCTTCCGGAGCCCCCGGGAAAGGGACGCCGGATCGGGAACGGAATCCCCTATCGCCGCTCCCGGACCTCGGTGCGCCCGTCCGCCTCGCCGACGACCAGGGTGTGGGCCAGGCCCACGAAGAGCCCGCTCTCCACGAGCCCCGGGATCCGGGCGAGCTCGCGCTCGAGGGCCGCGGCGCCGGCGATCCCCCCCGAAAAGCGGCAGTCGAGGATGTGGTTCCCGTTGTCCGTGCGGTAGATCCCGCCGGTCGGACCGCGGCGAACGGCCGGCGTCGCCCCGAGCGCGGCGATCCGCCGCGCCACGGCCGGCCGCGCGAAGGGCACGACCTCCACCGGAAGGGGGACGCCGACGCCGAGGCGGGCCACGAGCTTCGCGCGGTCCGCGACGATCACCTCCCGCCGGCTGATCGCGGCCACCACCTTCTCCCGGAGCAGGGCCCCGCCGCCCCCCTTGATCATGTCGAAGGCGGGATCGATCTCGTCCGCCCCGTCGATCGTGAGGTCGATCCCGGGGAGCCCGGCGAGGGTCGCCAGCGGAATCCCCAGGGCGCGGGCCCGGGCGGCGGTGTCCCGGGACGTGGGCACCCCCCGCACGGCGAGGCCCTCGCGGCGGATCCGCTCCGCCAGCCGCTCCAGGGCGTAGCGCACCGTGGTGCCGGTCCCCAGGCCGACGACCATCCCCTCCGTCACGAGATCCGCCGCCCGCTCGCCGGCGGCCCGCTTCGCCTCGCTCACCGCTCGCTGTCCATCCGCGGCGCGATTCTTCCCGCCCTGGCCTTCGCGGGCAAGGGAGCTGGCGGCGGCCGTCGCTCCGGGGCCCCTCCTCCCGGGGGAGGTCCCGGAGGACGGGGGGCGTTCCCGGATCACCAGGAGCCGACCTCCGGATCTCTTTTTCTCAGCTTTCCCCTTCCGCGGGGCCGAAAACGGTGCTATCCTTCCTCAACGAAATTGAGACCGCGTCTCAATTCCATGGCATGACGAGCCTCGATAGACTCCCGAACGGCGCCGAAGGGCGGCTGGTCCGCCTCGGCGGGGAACGCTCCTTCCGGCGGCGGCTCATGGAGCTCGGCCTCCTGCCCGGCACAGCGGTGCGGGTGGTCCGCCGTTCGGACGTCGCGGGCGTTCTCGAGCTCGAGGTGCGCCGGTGCCGGCTCTCCGTGCGCTCCGGCGAGGCCCGCCAGCTCTTCGTCGACGACGCTCCCTGACGCGGTCCGCCCCCGGCGGCGCCTCCCCATCGAACCAGCGAACCACGGGGAATCCATGTCCCTCGCGATCCCCCGGCGGCGGGTGGCCGTGGCCGGCAACCCGAACACCGGCAAGACGACCCTGTTCAACCGGCTGACCGGCAGCCGCGCGCGGGTCGGCAACTACCCCGGGATCACCGTGGACCGCCACTTCGGCCTGTTGCGCCTCCCCCGCGCCGGCGAGATCGAGCTCATGGACGTGCCGGGGACCTACAGCCTCGCCGCCCGCAGCGCGGAGGAGGAGCTCGCGATCCAGGCGATCGCCGGGCTGCACCCCCTGGAGAAGCCGGATGCGATCGTGGTCGTCGTCGACGCCACGCAGCTCGCGCGCAACCTCTACTTCGTCCTGCAGGTGCTCGAGCTCGGCATCCCGACCGTGATCGCCCTGAACATGGTGGACGAGCTCGGGAAGAGCGGCCAGGAGGTCGACGTCGCGGCCCTCGAGCGCGAGATCGGAGTGCCCGTGCGCCCGGTCGTGGCGCTGCGCGGCGAGGGGTTGGACGCGCTCCGGGCGTCGATCGACGCCGTGCTCGCCAACGGAACGGCCGGGCGCCCGGGTTGGTGCTGGCGCCCCACCGCGCCGGCGCTCGTCGCCGATCTGACGGCGCTGGAGGATGCGGTGCCCGAATCGTGGCATCACGGGGACCAGGCGCGGCGCCGGGCCCTCGCCCTGTGGTCCCTCCTCTCGATCGACGAGCATGACGAGCTGCGGGGCGTGCCGGCCGGACTGCGGGTGGCCGTGCGGGCCCGCCGAGCGGCCGCGGAGGCGACGGGACGCTCGATCGAGGAGGAGGTGATCCAGGGCCGCTACGCCTGGATCGACGCGCGGGTCCGCTCGTTCCTGCACGAAACGAGGTCGCGGATCGTGTCCCTGACCGACCGCCTCGACCGCGTGCTCCTCCATCCGGCGCTCGGGTTCGCGATCTTCCTCGTCGCCATGGGGCTCGTGTTCCAGGCCCTGTTTACGGGGGCCGATCCCTTCATCGGGTGGATCGAGCGGGCGATCGCCGCGCTCGGGAGAGCGGTCGAGGGGGTGCTCCCCGCCGGCAGCTTCCGCGACCTCCTCGTGCACGGACTGATCGAGGGCGTCGGGGCAGTCCTCGTCTTCCTGCCGCAGATCCTCCTCCTGTTCTTCTTCCTCGGGGTGATGGAGGACACCGGGTACATGTCGCGCGTGGCGGTCCTGATGGACCGCATCATGAAGATGATCGGGCTGCACGGGCGGGCCTTCGTGCCCATGCTCTCGGGCTATGCCTGCGCGGTGCCGGCGATCATGGCCACGCGCACGATGGAGAGGAAGCGCGACCGGCTGCTGACGATGATGGTCGTGCCGCTCATGACGTGCAGCGCGCGCCTCCCGGTGTACGGGCTTCTCATCGCGGCGCTCTATCCGCCGCACGCCCAGGCGCCCTTCGCCCAAGGGCTCCTCCTGGTGGCGATCTACCTCTTCACGACGGTGCTCGCCCTCCTGTGCGCCGCGGTCCTCGGCCGCACCGTCCTGCGCGGCCCGCGGATCCCGCTCATCGTCGAGATGCCCCCCTACCGCATGCCCCACTGGCCCTCCGTGCTGCGGATGATGGGGCAGAAGAGCATGTGCTTCGTGCGGCAGGCGGGCACGATCATCCTCGTGTGCTCGGTGGGCATGTGGGTCCTGCTCAGCTTCCCTCGGCACTCCGCGCTGGCGACCGAGTACGAGGCTCGGCGCGCCGAGGTCCGGGCCGAGCTCGCCGCCGGGGAATCGAGCGACCTCACGGCCCGGCTGGCCGCGCTGGACGGCGAGGAGGAGAGCGCGCGCCTGCGCGGGAGCTACGCCGGGCGCTTCGGCCGCCTCCTCGAGCCGGTTCTCGCCCCGCTCGGCTTCGACTGGCAGATCGGCATCGGCCTGATCGGGGCGTTCGCCGCCCGCGAGGTCTTCGTCAGCACGATGGCGGTCGTGTATGGCTTGGGCCCCGACGTGGACGAGCAGTCCGACGCCCTACGCGATCGGATCCGCCTCCAGCGGCGTCCGGACGGGCAGCGCGTCTTCACCCCGCTCGTCTGCTTCTCGCTCATGGTCTTTTTCGCGCTCGCCTGCCAGTGCATGAGCACGCTGGCGACGGTGAAGCGGGAAACGGCCACGTGGCGCTGGCCGGCGCTCCTCTTCGCCTACATGACCGCCCTGGCCTGGGGCGCGAGCTTCCTCGTGTACCAGGGCGGCCGGCTCCTGGGCTTCGAATGACGCGGGCGCTTCCTCGACCCCGGCCGGGCCGCTCCGCATGATGGCGGGACCCGGGTCGGGCCATGCACGTCGGCATCTGGCATCAGTCGACCCTCCCTCTCTGCGGAGCGACGCCGCGCCGGAATCCGAGCGGCGGCACCGAGACCGCCCTCGTGTACACCGCCGAGGCCCTGGCGCGCGCCGGCGTCCGGGTGACCGTCTTCTGCAACACGGACGAGGAATCCACGACCGAGGGCGTGACCTACGTGCCGGGGGCCGACCTGCACGCGCGCCTCGCCGGACGCGAGTTCGACGCGTTCCTCGTGGTGCGGCACCTCGCCGCCTTCACCGTTCCCGTGCGAACCCGGGGGGTTTTCTACTGGTCCCACGACAATCTCGCCCAGCCGTTCCTGCACGGCATGTTCCGCTTCTTCGCGGAGCACGCGGGCGGTCGCCGCCTGACGTGCGCCTTGCACCTCGGGGAGCTGATGGGGCACATCGACGCCGTCTTCGCGGTCAGCCGCTGGCAGGCGGGGGCGATCGCCGCGGCCTTCGGAGTGCTCCCCGCGCGCATCGAGGTCGTGGGAAACGGCCTGCCGCCCGGCCTCTTCTCCCCCACCCTCCACCTGGCGAGCAAGAGGCCGATCATCCTGTACTCGCTGCCCCCCGACCGGGGGATGCTCCCGTTGCTCGAGATCTTCGCCAAGGCCTCGCCCCGCCTCGACGGTGCCGAGCTCCATCTCTACTCCAGCTCCACCATCTACGGCGCCCCCGAGAAGAAGGACGAGGCGGCCTACGGCGAGGTCTACGCCCTCGCCCGGCGGATCGGCGGCGTCCACCACTTCGCCCCCATCCCCCAGAGCGCCCTCGCCAAGGCGATGGAACGGGCGATGGTCTACGCCTACCCCACGGCGACCGAGGAGACGTTCTGCATCTCGATCCTGGAGGCCCAGGCCGCCGGGGCAGTGCCGGTCTCCTCGGCGTGCGGCGCCATCCCCGAACGGGTGACCCCCGGAGTGGATGGCTTCCTCATCCCCGGCGACCCCGCCGGCGAGGAGTACCAGCGCGCCTTCGTCGACAAGCTCGTGCGCCTGCGGCGCGATCCCGAGCTGCGCCACCGCATCGCCGCTGCCGCCCACGCCAAGGCGCACTCCGCCGAGTATTGCTACGACACCGTCGCCCGCCGGATGCTCGCCCGCGTGGAGGAGACGATCCGCGGCCGCCCGGTCCGCGAGACGTGGTTCGATGTCGCGCGCCTCGCGCCTCCCTACGTCACTCCGACCACCGCCCCCGAGGCCGCTCCGCCGCGCGAGCTTCGCCTCGCGGAGCTCTGCGTCCTCCGCGACCGCTTCTGCGCTCACCTACGGCTCGGTCAGCGGCCGGCGTAGCCGAGCTTCTCGAGGACCTCTTGCTCCGCGGTCGAGAACGTCCGGTCCCCGGGCGGCGAGCGCTGGGCGCGGTGCAGGTCCGCCAGGGCTGCGTCGAGGGCGTCGCGCAGGGCGGCGAGGCGGGCGGGGTCGGCGGCGCTCGCGTCGTGCTCCTCCGCTGGATCGGCCGCGAGGTCGAAGAGCTGGGCCGTCCCCCGGTCGCGGTCGACGATCAGGTGCGTCCCCGGCAGGAGCCAGGAGTCGAGAGATCGCTTCCAACGCAGGGTGGAGAGCCTCGCCGCGGCCGGCGGGATGGGCTCGCCCCGCAGGAGGGGGCCGAGCGAGCGGCCGTCGAGATCGGGCGCCTCGCCCGCTCCGGCGAGCTCGAGGAGCGTCGGGGCGAGGTCGACGAGGCCCACCGGCGTGTCGATCGCCGCCGGACGCCGGCCGGGCATACGCACGATCAGCGGCACCTGTAGGAGCTCGCGGAAGAGGCTCTCCTCGTGGCCGATGCGGCCGTGCTCGAGGAACTCCTCGCCGTGGTCCGAGGTGACGACGACCACCGTGCTCGCGAGCGCTCCGCTCGCCTCCAGGTGGGCGAAGAACTCGCCGAGCGCCGCGTCCGCCGCGCGGATGCCGCCGTCGTAGAGGTCGGAGAGGTAGATCGCCTGGGCCGCGTCGAGCCCCATCGCGTTGAAGTGCGGGCTGCCGCACTTGCCGCGGGCGTCGAGCTCCGCGCGGCCCGGCGTCACGAACATCGAGCGGTACGGCTCGGCGGGGTCGTAGGGGCAGTGCACGTCGTAGGTGTGCAGGAAGCCGAACCACGGTCCCTCCGGCGTGCGATGGCGGACGTAGGCCTCGGCTTCGCGGAGCGTGCGGGAGAACTCCTGGTCCTGGTCGTGGAAGGCGCGGAAGCCGCGGCCGAATCCCCGCTCCTTGGACAGCCAGCCGCCGTCGGTGATCGCGAAGCAGTAGTAGCCGGCGGCGGAGAGCCGCTCGGCGAGCATCGTCACGTCCGCGGCGGGCACCTGGGTCGGCAGCTCGACGCCGTGGGTCGCCGGCGCGAGCCCCGAGAGGAGGCTCACGTGGCTCGGGATCGTCCACGGGCTCGGCGCCGCCACGTCCCGGAAGAGGACGGATCCGGCGGCAAAGCGATCGAGGGCCGGCGAGGTGTCGCGCGCGTAGCCGTAGCAGCCCAGCCGGTCGGCGCGCAGGGTGTCGATCGAGATCAGGAGGAGGTTCGGGCGCGCGTCCGAGCTCGCGGGCGCCTCGCCGCCGCAGCCACCGGCGAGGGCCGCCACGAGGACCAGGGAGGAGCTCCGCGGCCGCGGCACGGCGATCTCCTCACCTCCCGCGCTCGACGGGCCCGGCCAGGAACGCGGCGAACTCCCGGTCGCTGAACGTCCCGCCCTCGCGCTTGGCGAGCGTCCGCTCGGTGGCCGGGTCCAGCACGAGGTACACCGGGCGGGCGAGCGTGCCGGTCAGGTCCTTCTTGAGTTGGAGGATCCGGTCGATGTTCGTGACCCCGTCGTCGTGGAGGCGGGCCTCCACATACCGGGTCTCGAGCAGGCCGGCGACCGCCGGCTTCGGGAAGATGTTCTCTTCCATCGTGCGGCAGTTCACTCATGTGTGGCCGGTGAAGTTCACGAGCAGGAGGCGGCCCTCCGCGCGGGCTGCGGCGAGGGCGCCGTCGTAGTCGTCGGCGAAG
Source organism: Planctomycetota bacterium (assembly GCA_040754415.1). GTDB lineage: Bacteria > Planctomycetota > UBA1135 > UBA1135 > JBFMCU01. The sequence goes on along the minus strand of JBFMCU010000035.1, from coordinate 5,350 downwards.
AGGGGCCACGTCGCGATGGCCGTGGAGAACGGCGGGGCGATCGCCGTCATCACGTAATCGAGCGGCCGGCCCGCCGCGCCGTAGAAGCTGTAGCCGGCGAAGGCGAGCGCGAGCACTCCGCTGCCGCGGCGGATCGTCCCTGCCCGCCCGCCGCCGTGGCGGAAGATCCACCCGAAGAGGTAGAGCGCGGCGAGGAGGAAGAGGACCCCCCAGAGACCCAGGAAAACGTCGCGCGGCAGCCAGCGCGGCCCCTCGTGGAGCTTCACGTCGGCGTTGGAGATGAACTTGAACGCCGCCGCCAGCTCGACGAAGCCAAGGAAGAACTTCAGCGTGTTCATCCACTCCCCGCTCCGCGGGAGGGCCTGGAGCCGCCCCGGGACGAGGGAGAGGCCCACGAAGGGCACGGCCATCGTCAGCCCGAAGACGGCCATGCCGAGGACGAGCCGCGGAAGATCCCCGTCGGCGCCTCCCAGCGCGAGCAGCGTCCCCATGATCGGGGCCGTGCACGTGAAGGAGGAGACCACCAGCGTCGCGCCCATCAGGAAGACGCCGAGGAGCCCGCCCGTCGTCTGGGCCCTCTCCACCGCCTTCATCAGGAGGCGGGGCGGCTGCAGGAGGATCACGCCGAACAGGACGAACGAGAAGTAGACGAACAGGAGGCCGATCACGAGGTTCGTGATCTCGTGCGAGGCGAACTCGATGATCGGAGCGCCCAGGAACACGCCGATCAGGACGAAGATCAGGACGATCCCGGCGCCGTAGAGGAGCGCGAGCGGCAGGACGCTCCGCCGGCGCGCCGCGGCCTGCTTCGTGAAGAAGGAGATCGTGATCGGGATCATCGGGTAGGTGCAGGGCATCACCAGCGCGAAGAGCCCGCCCCCGATGCAGGCGAGGAGGAAGAGCCAGAGGTTCCGCGGCAGCGTGCTCTCCGCCGTCGCTCCCGCGCCGGCGCCGGGTCCGGCCGCGGTCTCGCGGTCCGCAGCCGGGAATGCGGCGAAGAGCGCGTCGGATCCCCGCCCTTGCGTGCGTAGCTCCAGGCTCCACGGCACGCAGGACATCTCGCACGCGAGTCCGCTCAGAGAGGCGGTCGCGTCCGCGCCGCCGGCGCCTCCCGCGAGCGTCCCGGCGGCGTAGAGGACGATCGTCCCCTCGTGACCCCAGATCCAGACGTTCTTCCCGTCCTTCCCGGGAAAGCCTTGGTCGATCTCCTCCGGCGCCGGGAAGACCGCGGCGCCCCAGAGGATCCCCTCGCCCCCCAGGTCCACGGTCGTCGGCTGGCCGACCGCCTCGGGATTCCCGAGCTCCGAGTGGTAGATGTGCCAGCCGGGCGCGATCTCCACCTCGACCGCCGCCCGGATCGTCGCCCCGTCGACCCGCGTGTAGAGGGCGGCCTGGACGTTCGGACCGCCCTGGGCGGCGAGGGGGCCGGCGAGCAGGAGGAGGGCGAGGGCCGGGAGGACGAGGGGGATCGTTCGGAAGGGCGACACGGGCGCGATCGGAGGCACCATCGGGCGACGAGAATAGCGATTCGCCCCTCTTCCGTCGGGGGGGGCGGCCCCGCCGCTCACTACCGCGCGCCGCGGGGCTTTGTGACCGCGGGCCGGCGGCCGATATGTCATCCTGTCGCCTCGCCCCCCTCGCTCCGGAGGATCCCCCCATGCGTCCCGCCGCCTTCGCCCTGCTCACGATCCTGCCCCTGGCTCCCCTCGCGCTGCACTTCCCCCAGGAAGAGAAGCCCGCCCGGCGCAATCCCCTCACTGCCTTCCAGGAGGACGAATCGGCCCGGATCGACAGGGAGCTTCAGGGGGCGTGGGTCCTGATGGAATACAAGCACCCCGACATCCTCGTGCCGCCGGAGGACGCGCGCGGGTTCCTGCTCGTCCACGACGGATTCCTGGCCCTCTCCCTGCAGGGGCGCGAGGACCGGCCGGGGTACTTCCGCATGCGGCGCGAATACACCGTGCAGGCCGGCGGCTACCGCTACCAGATCTTGGACGGGCTGCACCTGCAGACGGCGGGGCTCGTCGGCTTCAGCAACGCCAACGCGGACGGCGAGCTCGATTTCCGGACCGCACTGGCGCCCACCGAGTACCTGGTCACCGTCGCCGGGGACGAGCTCACCCTCGTGAGCCTCGACCACCGCGCCTTTCGCTTCCGCCGCCTCGAACGCTCTGCGCTCCCGAGCCAGACGACGGATCTCCTGAACCGGCTGCGGGCCGGGGGCGAGGTGGGGGACTAAGAGAGCGAGCGAGAATCGCTCGCTCTCTGACCCGCTACCCTCGAGATTCTCGGCGGGGCGCGGAGATCAGCACTGGCTGTAGCCGCACCCGTAGCACTTCACGCAGCCTTCCTCGAAGGCGAGCTCGGTCGCGCAGCTCGGGCACTTGAGCTTGTACTGGGAGCTGCTCCCGTTCGGCGTGGAGTTGTCCGCCCGCGCGCCGGCGCCCTGGGCGAAGGCCCGGTCGGGCACGCGGCCGAGCAGGAGCGCCTCGAGCCCGTACTCTTCCTTGGCGGCCACGTAGCGGTGCAGTGCCGTCGCGAGCCCATCGGCCAGCGACATGATGCGGCCGTCCTTGGTGGGCACGGTCAGGCTCGAGCCGATGCCGGCGAGCTGCTTGAGGGCGAGCCGCAGGCTCCCGTTGGCGCGCAGCCACAGGGAGAGCAGGCGGCAGATCGCCTCGAGGTCCGAGTTGGCGACGTCCCCGCCCTTGCCGAGCTGGGCGAAGACCTCGCGCTCGCGTCCGGTCGGCGGATCGACCGTCACCTTCACGTGCATGTTGCCGAAGGGGGTGATCTGGCGGATGCGCAGGGAGGGCATGATCTCCGGCAGCCGGATCACCACGAGGTCGTCGATCGCCGCCGTGCTCGGCGCGGCCGACTCTTCCTCGCCCGCCGCCCGCGTCCGCGAGCCCTTGAGGGCCATGGGCTGCTGGTCGCGGCAACCGTCGCGATACACCGTCACGCCCTTCACGTCCAGGTCGACCGCCAGGTCGTAGATCTCCCGCACGTCCTCCGGCGTGGCGTCGCGGGGGAAGTTGATCGTCTTGGAGATCGACGAGTCGCAGTGGCGCTGGAAGGCGCCCTGCATGCGCATGTGCCAGTAGGGCGAGATGTCGTGGGCGGTGACGAAGACGCGCCGGAGGTCCTCCGGGATGCCCTCGATGTGCTCGAGCGTCCCATCGGTGGCGATCCGGTCGACGAGCTCCTCCGACCAGATGCCCTGGCGCCGCGCTTCCTGCTCGAAGACGTGGTTTACCTCGCGCATCACCGTGGGGACGCCCTTGGCGTCCTTCATCACCTGCCGGTAGAAGGCCAGGCTGAACATCGGCTCGATGCCCCCCGAGCAGCCGGCGATGATCGAGATCGTGCCCGTCGGCGCCACGGTGGTGGTGTAGGAATTGCGCAGCCGGCGCCCCGCCGCCTGCCATTCCGACCCTTCCCACGCGGGGAACACCCCCCGCGTCTCGGCGAGGGCTTCGCTGGCGAGGTGGGACTCCTCGTCGAGCACCCGCATGATCTCCTCTCCCAGCTCGCACCCCTCCTCGGAGTTGTAGGGGATGCCAAGCTGGTAGAGGGCGTCCGCGAACCCCATCACCCCGAGCCCGATGCGCCGGGTCGTCTTCGACATCTGGTCGATCTGGGGCAGGGGGTAGCGGTTCACCTCGATGACGTTGTCGAGGAAGCGGGTGCAGGTGTGGATGACGGCCCGGTACTCCTCCCAGTCGAACCGGGCGTCCTTGCCTTCGCCGCGCACGAACAGCCCGATGTTCACCGACCCCAGGTTGCAGGAGTCGTAGGGGTGCAGCGGCTGCTCGCCGCAGGGGTTCGTGGCCTCGATGGGGCCGACATTCTTGATCGGGTTCTTCTCGTTCACCCGGTCGATGAACACGATCCCCGGCTCGCCGGTCCGCCAGGCGTGATGGACGATCAGCTCCCAGATCTCGCCGACGGTCCAGAACTCGCCGGTCTCCTTCCCCTCGTCGTCCCGCTTCGCGAGGTTTTTCCACTCGCCCGTGCGGGGGTTCTTCACCTGCTGGATCGTCGCCGGATCGGCGTGCAGCTCGTCGAGGAAGCGATTGGAGATCGCCACCGATACGTTGTAGTTCTGGATCTTGGTGAGGTCGTCCTTGAGTCGGATGAACTCGATGATGTCGGGGTGGTCGATCCGCAGGATCCCCATGTTGGCGCCGCGGCGGAAGGCGCCTTGCTGGATGGCGTCGGTGGCCTTCGAGAAGACCTGGATGAAGGAGAGGGGACCCTCCGTCGTCCCTCCCGAGGAGCGCACGAGGTCCCCCCGGGGCCGCAGGCGGGAGAAGCTGAAGCCGGTGCCCCCGCCGGCCTTCTGGATGAGGGCGGTGGCCTTCACCGAGTCGAAGATCCCCTCGATCGAGTCCTCGACGGGCAGCACGAAGCACGCCGACAACATCCCCATCTCCCGCCCGGCGTTCATCAGGGTCGGGCTGTTCGGCAGGAAGACCCGCCGCGCCATGAGGTCGTAGAACTCGACGGCCACCGCGAGCGCGGTCTCCTCCGATCCTCCCGCGAAGTGGCTCTCGGGGCGGGCGATGTGGGCGGCCACGCGCCAGAGGAGCTGCCGGGGCGTCTCGACGACTTCGCCGGTGTCGGGGTGCTTCTTCAGGTAGCGCCGCTCCAGCACGGCGATGGCGTTGGCGGAGAGCTGGGGATCGACCAGATGATCGGGAGGATCGAGCTTGGCGAGGGCGTCCGCCGCGGTCCTCCGAACCGCGCCGTGGGGGGGGAACGGCGGCTGGGTGGTCCTCTCTTGGCCGGTCAACTTGGTCGTGCTCACGTGGGGCCTGGCTCTGGTTTGGATGGTCGACAGGGCGATACGCCGCAAGGGGGGAACGCTGGGTCGCGGCCGCGGCCGGCGGTGGGGGCGGGGGCCCCCGCGGCGAGCGCGGCGCTCGGGCCGCCGGTCCGGGCGGGGCGAGCGGTCGCGGCACCGGCGAGCGACTACCCTAACTCTTTGTGAGACAAAGAGATAGGGGAGTCGTCGACCCCGGGTCCGGAGGGGCCACCGAGGGGGAGAGTACTCGCCGCCACGGCCGCCTCAAGGGGTTTGTCCCCGGCCGGCGCCAAGGCGTCCGAACTGCCGCACGGACAACGGTTTGGGAAGAGCGCCTTGGGATCCTCCCCCCCCTCAGCGGACGAGCCGGCGGACGACGCGGTCCCGGAGCTCCCGCCATTCGGGGACCCCGAGGAGCCACGCCCCGGCGAGGAAGGCCCCGAGCCCCATCCCCGCCCCGGCCGCCAGGGCGAGGATGGAGCGGCGGGCATCGTCCCCCTCCAGGCCCAGGCCCGCCGCCACCGCCGCGTGACTGGCCCGGGC
>JBFMCU010000034.1:0-5077 GCA_040754415.1 Planctomycetota bacterium | reverse complement strand
TGCCCTAATCGTCGCGCGGCTGGGCTGGCGCCAGGATGACGAGAAACCCGGGAAAGCCCCCGAAACTCACGGGGCGGCCAGGCTCAGACCTTAGGCGAACTCCGGGCCGTGGAAATCCAGGCTAGCAGACGGGTCGCGCCGTGGCCTGGGTTCCTCGATTCATGGATATGCGGGTGCGCAGTTCTTTGATACGGGACTGCTTCCCGGTTCCGGGACCGCTGTTTCGATCCAGGGACTCGTTCCCACCCTTGGCACCCAAGCTCCCCGCACGTCCGGCGGTCTTCCCGGCGGACCTCGCCCGCCCTCGCCTCGGCGGCGCTCTACCCTCCTCCGTCCCGGCTCTCAGGCCGTGGCACCCGGCCGCCGCGATGGGCCGGGCGGCGCCGCGGGCGGGCGCTCAGTCGAGGGGACGGCCCTCGGGGCTCAGGGGCACCGGGGCCGGGAAGCCGGCGGCGGCGAGCTGGGCGAGGATCGCGGCCTGGTCGCCGACGAGGACGACGTCGTAGGTGTTCCAGGCGAAGAGGCCCGAGGTCGCGACGCGGTTCGTCGCCTCCAGGGTGAGACCGTCGAGGGCGGCGAGCTCGCGGGCGGCGGTGTCGAGGGGGAGGGCCGCGGACGCGAGACTCGCGAGCATCCGGGCCAGGGAGGCGGTCGTCGCGGCCTCCTCGACCAGGCGCGCTCGCGAGCCTTCCACGGCCTTGGAGAGCTCCTCGGCGGTGATCCCCTCGGCCGAGAGCCGATCGAATTCGCGCTTGAACTCGACCAGGGCCGCTCCGGTCTTGTCGGTGAACACGGCGGAGGACGCCGTCACGTACTGGGCGGTCGGGGTGCGCGCGAGGCTCGCCGAGGCGCCGTACGTGAACCCCTTGTCCTCGCGCAGGTTCGCGTTGAGGCGGCTCGTGAAGCTGCCGCCGAGGACGCGGGTCACGCAGGCGCGGGTCACCCACTCCTCCCCGGCGGCCACGGGCACCGGTCGCATGATCTGGATCATCGTCTGCGGGGCCCCGGGGCGATCGACCACGACGAGCTGGGGATGGGCGGAAGGGGAGGGGAGACCGAGCTCGACGCGCGCCGGCGTCGCCTCGGCGCGCCAGTCGCCGAAACGCTCTTCGAGGAGACGGTGCAGATCCTCGGGCACGAAATCGCCCGCGAACACGAGCTCCGCGTTCGCCGGATGCACGAGCATGGCGTGCGCACCCCGCACGGCGGCGGCGTCCAGCGTCCCGACCGTCGCCTCGTAGCCGCCCGCGGGCCGGCCCCGCGGGTCGTCCGCGGCGTGGGCGAGGGAGTCGGCCACCGTCGTCGCCACGGCGCGCACTCGCTCGACTCGCGCCCGGATCGCCGAGAGGGCGAGCGTCTTCTCCCGCGCGAAGTCCTCCTCCGTCATTCCCGGCGCACGTACGAGATCCCGGAAGAGATCGAGGGTCTCCGGCAGGCGGGAGGTCAAGCCCTCCACGCGCACGTTGAAGCTCTCCGTGCCCGCCCGGGCCTCCATCCCGGCCCCCAGGGACTCCACCGCCGCCGCGAAGGCGGAGGCGTCCCGGCCGCCCGCGCCGGAATTCACCACGCTCGCCGCCAGCGCGGCGAGACCGGCCTGCGCGCTCGGCACGATCGCCTCGCCACCCTTCACCACGAGCTGTCCGGCGAACAGCCGGGTCCCCGGTCGCACCATCGCGTGCACCGCGATGCCGTTCGACAGCACGAAGGTCTCGGCCGCCGGCGGGACGAACGGCGCGGGAGAGGTGTTCTCCGGGCGCCGGTCGAGCACCGCCGGGTCGACCTCCTCGCCGCGGGGCAGGATCCGCAGGTCGACCCGTCCCTCGCCGAGCACGGTCCGCGCCACCTCGCGCACCTCGCTCGCGGTCGGCCGCAGCCGCGCGTCGAGATCGCGCTGGAACCCGTCGCTCACCCCCCAGTGGGAACGGTAGGAGTTGATCAGGTCCGCGCGCTGGCCGAGGTCCTCGATGCTCTGCAGGAACCGGGCCTCGGTCTGCGCCTTCACCCGCGCGATCTCCTCCGCCGTGGGGCCGTCGCGAAGGAGCTCCGCGAGGACGTCGTGGATCTCCGCCTCGATCGCCTCGAGCTCCACGCCGGGCGCGGCGAGCGTCTGGATCTGGAACACGGAGCCGAGCTCCCCCGACATCTGGAACGCGCTCACCCGCTGGGCGAGCTTCTTCTCGAGCACGAGCCGTTTCTCGAGCCGCGTGGACGGACCGCCCGCCAGCACCCCGGCGGCGAGGTCCATCTCCGCGTCGCCCGGCGCGAAGAGCGGCGGCGAGTGCCACGCGAGGTAGAGCTGCGGGAACTGGACGCGGTCGTCCGCGACCACGCGCACCTCGCGCTCCAGCACGACCGGCGCCGCGGTCGCCGGCGGCGGGACCGCGCTGGCCGGCACCGCCCCCATCAGCTCCTCGACGAGCTTCCGCGTCGCCACCGGATCGAAGTCGCCCGCCACCACGAGCGATGCGTTGCCCGGCACGTAGTACGCCCGGAAGAACTCGACGACGTCCGCGACGGTCGCCGCCTCCAGGTCCTCGTGGCTGCCGATCACCGGGTGGTGGTACGGGTGATCCGCGGGGTAGAGCGCCGCGGGGAGCAGGATCCAGGCGATGCCGTAGGGGGTGTTCTCCGTCGTCTGCCGCCGCTCGTTGCGCACGACCGCGCGCTGGGTGTCGAGCTTCTCCTGGGTCATGTGGTTGGCGAGCTCCGCGAAGCGATCGGCGTCCAGCCACAGGAGCGTCGGCAGGAGCGCGCTCGGCCCCTCGCTGAAGTAGTTCGTCCGGTCCTCGCTCGTGCTCGCGTTGTTGTTGCCGCCGCCTCCCTCCATGATCCCATCGAACTGCCCCTCGGGGACGCGGCCGGTGCCCATGAACATCAGGTGCTCGAAGAGGTGGGCGAAGCCGGTCCGCCCGGGCTTCTCGTCCTTCGAGCCGACGCCGAACCACGTGCTCACCACCACCTTGGGCAGCGAGTGGTCCTCGTGGAGCACGACCGTCATCCCGTTCGGCAGGGTGAAGGTCTCCATGGCGAAATGGAGCGGCGTGCGTTCCGCCGGCGCCGGGGCGGCCGCCGGCGCACCCCCGGCGGCGCGTGGCGCCGCCGCGGCGCGGGGGGCGGGGTCGTTCCCGCTCTCGCGCACGAACACCAGGCAGGAGGACAGGAGGAGCGGAACGGCCGCCGCGCCGAGGATCGTCTTCATGGTCATCGCTTCGCGAGGGGTAGAGCCCGCCATCCTACGGAGCGGCCCGCTCCCGCTGAACCCCCGGCCCCCGCCTTGCGTTGCCCGGCCCGGCCGCCCATGCTTCCCCCGAGCCATGGATCCCCGCCGCTTCCTCCCCGCCCTCCTCCTCGTCCTGGGCCTCCTTCCGCCCCGCGCGGCCGTCCAGGCGCCCGGCGCTCCCCCGGCCGGGACCCCCGGCGAAGAGGGGGCGGCGGCCCTCGCCGCCCGGCTCGCCGAGTCCGGCGTGAAGATCGACCTCGAGCGAGGGCTCGCCTCCGTGCCGGCCCGCGTCCTCATCACCCAGGACCTCCTCGAGTACCTGCTCGTCGGCCCGCGCGGTGCCACCCACGAGAGCATGTTCCTGACCGACGTCGCGCCGAGCGTCCTGAACGTCGCCCTCCTCGCCCTCGGCGTGGAGAAGGGGACGAACGCGCGGCTGGAGCCGATCGAACCGCCGCCGACCGAGGACGAGCTGCGCGCCGGGGCCCGGCGGACGAACGTGATCCCGCCCGCGGGGGATGGATTCCTGCTCTATGCCGCCTGGCGCGAGGGCGAGGAGACGTACCTCTTCCGCACCGACGACCTCGTCACGAACCTCGCCACGGGCCGCAGCATGCGCCGCCACCGCTGGATCTACCTCGGCTCGCGATTCGCGCGCCTGCGGGCCGCCGAGGAGGAGCGCTTCGTCGCCGACCTCGAGGGAAACCTCATCAACATCGCCTTCTTCTACCAGGGCAACACCCTGCTCACCGCGGCGCTGCCGCAGTGCGAGGAGCAGACGATCTGGGTCGCCAACAGCGCTCTCCTGCCGCCCTTCGAGTCCCCGGTCTCCCTGGTCTTCGCGCGCGCGCCCCTCGATCGCCTTCCGCCGGAGTGGGAGCGCGCGCTCCCGGTCGTGCCCGCGACCGCCGAGGGCGAGGATGGGGGATAGGGAGGGAACGGGCTGGCGCGAGGCGCCGCGGCGCGCCGCGGCCGGCGGCCGGCCGGCCGGCGTGACGGCGCTCGTCGATCAACTCCATCTCGGCCTCTCCGCCGCCCGCTGGGGGGAGAGCGTGCTCGTCGGCGCCGGCGCCCTGCTCACCACACTCGCCGCCGCCGCGGCGGGGCCCGCCGGAGGGGGGCGGGGCGAGATCCTCGCCGTGGCCCTCCTCGGCGGCCTCTTCGCCGCCGCGACCTGGCGCCTGGCCCACCGGATCGATGCGCGCTCGATCGCCCGCCGGCTCGACCGGCGGCTGCGCCACCACGGCGCCCTCTTCACCGCCTGGGAGGCGGAGAAGATGCGGGAGGACTCGCCCCTCGTCCGCCTGCTCTGCGCCCGGGTCCTCGAGCGGCTGCGGATGGGGGAGGCCGTGCGCGCGATCGCCCCGCCCCTCGCCGCCCCCCTGGCGGCGCCCCTCCTCGGGGCCCTTCTGTTCGCCCTCGCCCTCGACGCGAGACCGGCGAGCCCCGCGGGCCGCGGGCGCGAGCCCGTGGGGTTCGACGAGGCCCTGGCCGGGCTCGCCCCCGCCGCCTTCGAGGCCTGGGACGCCGGGACCGCCGACGAGGCGACCGTGCGCGCGGTCGCGGCGGTCCAGAGCCGCCTCCGCGCCCTGGAAGCCGAGCTCGGCCGGCCCGCCGCCGATCCCGCCCTCCTGCGCGCCGAGGTGGAGGCCGCCGACCGCGAGCTCGTCCGGCTGGACGCGCGGGCGGTCGCCGATCCCCACCTGCGCGAGCGGCTGGCGGCGGTCCGCCCGCATCTCGACGCCGCCCGCATGGGCCTCGGGGAAGAGAGCGCCGGATCCGCGGCGGCGGCCGGCGGGGAGGGCGGCGGCGCGGGCGCGGGCCCCGCGGCCGGCCCCTCCGCCGCGCGGCCCGCCG
>JBFMCU010000033.1:0-2704 GCA_040754415.1 Planctomycetota bacterium | reverse complement strand
GAGCGCGAGCGCGAACGGCGGAAGGCGGCCGAGACGATGCTCGCCGCGGAGAGTGCGTCCCGCCGCGCGGCGGAGGAGGAGACCCGTCGATCGGGGGCAGAACTCGCCCGGGAGCGCGAACTCCTCCAGGCCGCCCGGCGGGAGGTCGCGCGCGGATGGGGCGAGGTGGACGCCATGCGCGCCACGAAGGTGTGGAAGCTCATGATCGCTTGGGAGCACCTGCACGAATCCCGCCGCCGCCTCGGCCGCGCGCTGGCGCGCGGGATCGCCGCGACCGGGCGCTTCCTGCACCGCTCCGCGCGCGCTCTCCCCCGGCCTCTCGGCTGGGCTTGGCTCCTGGCGGGTCTCGCCGGGGCGGAGCTCGCCGGGCGCCGGCGGCGGGCCGGCCGGCGGACGCCGGCCCCGACTTCGCCGCCCGGCGCTCCCGCGCTCGCGTGGCGGCCCCGGATCCTCGTCGTCAGCCCCTACCAGGTGCACCCGCCCGACCACGGCGGAGGCGTGCGGATCCTCAACCTCGTGCGCCGGCTCGCCGCCGACTGCGAGCTCCACCTCCTGATCTTTCATCACGGCGGCGACGATCCCGTCCAGCGTGCGGCCCTCGCGCCGTACTGCGCGTCGGTCGGCTTCCACGACTGGCAGCCGCGCCTCCAGCCCGACCTCCTCGGGCTGGGGGCGCCGAACGCCCAGCTCTTCGCCTCCGAGGCGCTCGAAGCGCGCATCCGCGAGCTCGTGCACACCCTCGGGATCGACGTCGTGCAGCTCGAGTACACGGAGCTCGGCCAGTTCGCCCGCGCCTCGGATGGGGTGCCCGTCATCCTCACCGAGCACGACATCGCGCGCCGCCAGCACCGCCGGCGCCGCCGGCTCGCCTTCCACCGCCGCTTCCCGGAGGGCAACGACTTCGGGCGGACCTACCTGGACTGGGTCCGCACCGCCCGCTACGAGATCGCCGTCTGCCGCCGTGCCGATCGTGTCCTCGCCATGTCCGCGGACGATGCCGGCTTCCTGGCCCGCTACCTCTCGGACGGTCGCGCCCGCCTCCGCGTCGCCCCCAACGCGGTCGACACGCGAAGCTACGTGCCGGGCGGCGGTCTGGACTCCCGCCGCGGCGTCCTCTTCGTCGGCAACTGGCAGAACCTGCCGAACGTCGACGCGCTCGAGTTCTTCCTGGCCGACGTGTGGCCGCTCGTCCGCCTGCGGCGGCCGGACGCGACGCTGAGCGTGGTCGGCGCGAATCCCTCGCCGCGCGTGCTCGGCGCCGGCGGCCGCGACGGCGTGACGGTGGTCGGTCCGGTCGCCGATCTGCGCCGGACGTACCTCGAACACCGGGTCCTGGTCGCCCCGCTGCGGGCCGGATCGGGGACGCGGCTGAAGATCCTGGAGGCCTTCGCCTCCGGGCTGCCGGTCGTCTCGACCCGCCTCGGCGCGGAGGGGATCGAGTGCGCGGACGGCGAGCACCTGCTGCTCGCCGACGACCCCGTGCCCATGGCGCGGGCGCTCGAGCGCCTCCTCGCCGACGACGAGCTGGCCGGGGCGCTCGCCGCGCGCGCGCGGCGGCTCGTCGAGGAGCGCTACGACTGGGGGCGCACCGCCCGCGTCTACCTCGCGACCTACGCCGAGCTGGCCGCGCCGCGGGGGCCGCGCCGGCGCGCCGCGGTCCCGGCGGCGGATCCGGTTCCCGAGGCGCCGGGCGCAGAACCCCGCCCCGCGATCAGCGTCGTCATCCCCACGAAGAACGGCGGCCCGCTCCTCCTTCGCGCCCTGGAGCGGGTCTTCGCCCAGCAGCTCGATCGTCCCTTCGAGGTCGTTTGCGTCGATTCGGGCTCGAGCCCCGCCGAGCTCGCCGCGATGCGCCACTTCCCGCTCCGGCTCGACTCCATCGCCCCCGAGGAGTTCGACCACGGTCTGACCCGCGACCGCGGCGCGGCGCTGGCGCGCGGCGAGGTGTTCGTCTTCCTGAACCAGGACGCGGTGCCCGCCGCGAACGACTGGCTCGCGCGCCTCACCGCCCCGCTCTTCGCCGGCGACGCGCGGGTGGCGGCGGTGCAGGGCGGGATCCGCGAGGTTCCCGAGGTCGACCGGCGCTTCTTCTGGGACTCCTGCGGCGAGCGCTTCTACTTCACCCGCGAGTCCCGGCGCTGGATCGCGGCCCACGGCGGGATCGGATTCTCGACGGTGAACGCCGCGATCGGCCGCGACGCCTGGCGCGCGCACCCCTTCGGCTGGGCCCCGATCCTGGAGGACAAGAAGTGGCAGGGGCGGATCGCGGCCGCCGGGCTCGCGATCGTGGAGCGGCCGGACGCCTTCGTCCACCACACCCACGACTACGACCTCCGCTCGCTCGTGCGCCGCTGCACGAGCGAGGGGGCCGGCTGGCGCGCCCTCGGCGAGCGCTATTCGCTCGGGAGCCTGCTCGCCGACCTGGCGATCCCCCGCGTGTACCTGACCCTCGCCGGCGGCCTCCTGCGCGGCCGCGTGCGGACCTTGGCGGAGCTCCTCTTCCCTCTCGTGCGCCCCCTGGCGCTTTTCTATGGGAGTCGCCGAGGTTGGGCACGGCCCCACTGATTCCGGGCTAGTCCGAAGTTCCGGGTAGCGATCGGGCGTAAGTCCTTGTGTCTCAACGACTTGATGGTCGGTGGAGCCTGTAGTATGTAGCCACTAAATTGTGGAGGTTCGTGCTTGCATGTCGGTCCTGAAGGGCTCA
>JBFMCU010000032.1:0-22310 GCA_040754415.1 Planctomycetota bacterium | reverse complement strand
GCTCGCCGCGGGCCTGGTCGAGCGCCGCGCGGGGCGGCGCGGCGGCGGCGAGGGGCAGGGAGTCCGCCGCCGCGGGTGGCTGGCGCAGGACGATCTCCGGGCGGTCCCAGCGCACATCCACGACCGCCCAGTCCGCGCCGGGGAGCGCCAGGGCCCGGGAGAGGGATCGCCACTTGGCCCGCACGGGGAGCTCGCCGGGCTCGCCGCAGCCGGGCGCGCGGCCGAAGAGCACGATCCTCCCGCCCTCGAGGAGGAGGCGCACCCCGGGCTCGTCGACGGCGGCCCGGCGCGCGCGGCGGGCGTCGATCACCAGGCGCCCCAGCGCCGCCCGCTCCTCCCGGTCGAGGTGCTCCTCCAGGGAGAGGGCGACGTCGAGGGCGTCCCGGTGCTCCGGCTCGGCGAGCCAGTCGCCGGGCCGGGCGAGGTCGAAGAGCCCGCGGCCGTCGGAGAGCGGGCCGATCACCGGGAGCGGAGCGGCGCCGACGAAGGGCGGGGCGCTCCAGCGGCCGGAGAGGAGCGTCCCGTCGGCGGCGACCGGCTGGAAGCCCGGCCCCACCGGCACGCAGGCGACCGGGCGTTCGAGCCAGAGCTCCAGGGCCAGGCCGTCGGGCCACCGCACTCCCTCGATCCGCGCCCGGGCGACGAAGGAGAGGGACTCGATTGCCCGCGCGAGTTCCTCCTGGCCGGCGCGGTCATCGGTCCGCACGGGAGGGAGGCCGCGGAGCAGATGGTCGAGCTCCTCGCCCCACCGCGGATCCGCCCACGGGGGCAGAGGTCCGAGGGCGAGGGCGGCGGGATCGATCCAGCCGTAGCCGTCCTCGACGGCGGCGCGCGCATCGAGCCGCCGCAGGCCGAGGAGGGAGACGAGCCCGGCCAGGGCGACGGGGACGACGAGGGACACCCGGCCGCCGCGCTCCGCGCGACCCGGGCGGCGCGGCGGGGTGAACGGAAGCTCGCGCATCGGTCGGCTCGGGATCACCGGTGGAGCGGGGCGGCGGGGGCGACCGCGCCAGCGAGGACCCGCGGCGGTCGGACCTCCGAGCGTGAGAGGAACTCGAACGCTCGCCGCGACGGCCGCCTTTGGCGGCCGTGCCAGCAACATCGGAGAGGCTGTAGAATCGGTTTTCTTCACGGCCTCTCCGCCGGCGCCCGGGAGCCGCCTCTCAGTTGATCCGGGGCTGGACCGCCTGGACTTCCGTCTCGGCCGCCGGGAGGTGGCTCGGAACGCCGCGCCCCTGGCTCCGCACCACGTCCTCGATGAAGAGGTCGATGCTGGTCTGGATCTCCGCCACCTCCTCGCGGCTCAAGGTCAGCCGCGGGCTCGTCTGGGCGTGCAGCTCGTGCCCCAGGAGGCGCGAGACGATCTTCAAGTGCGAGATCTGCCGCTCGATTCGCGAGGGCACGTTCGAACTCTGGGGGAGGCGCTCCATGGGGATTCGCCGTCCGCGGGCGGCGAGGAGGGGTCGGCGGGGAGGATGTGCGCCCGCGCCCCGGGGCGGAGCGCGCTCGCGCCCCCATTACTACCGGCTCTCCCCCCCCCGCTCAAGCCTCGCGGCGAGCGGATTGGCCGGTTTTCGCGTTCGGGGATCGCGTACCATTCGCGCGTGCCGCCGAGCCCAACCGCCGCCGCTCCCCTGCCCGGAGGAGAGGATGCCGCCGCCCGGGCGCCGCTGGGGACGCCGGTGGAGAGCGAATGGAAGGGCTTTTGCCTGCTCGATTTCCAGATCCGGGCCATCGCCGCGATCCGGGCCGGCGCGAACGTCCTGGTCTCCGCCCCCACCGGGGCGGGCAAGACCCTGATCGCCGAGTACGCGATCGCCGACGCCGTGGCCCGGGGGCGCCGCTGCGTCTACACCGCGCCCATCAAGGCCCTCTCCAACCAGAAGTACCGCGACTTCCGGGACGATCCGGCGATCGACGTGGGTCTCCTGACCGGGGACGTGACGATCCACCCCACGGCGCAGGTCCTCATCATGACGACCGAGATCCTGCGCAACGCGATCTTCGAGGACCCGGCTGGGCTCGCCGAGGTCGACTACGTGATCCTCGACGAGGTCCACTTCATGGACGACCTTGAGCGCGGCTCGGTCTGGGAGGAGAGCCTGATCTTCGCCCCGCCCGCCATCCGCTTCATCGCTCTCTCCGCCACGATCGCCAACCTGGAGCAGTTCGGAGCCTGGATCGGCGAGGTTCGCCCGCACGAGCTCGCCGTGATCCGCTCCGAGCGCCGGCCGGTGCCCTTGAAGCACCTCTTGTACACGGAGGCGAGCGGGGCCTTCGACGTCTCCCGGCTCGAGCGGGTGCGCCGTGCCGAGGGCGGCTCCCGGCGCGACCGGGCGCGGGGCTGGCGCCGCCGCCGGGAGTCCCCGGAGGGGGGAGGCGAGGGCCAGGACCTCACCCGGCTCCTCGACCGCCTGCAGGAGCACGGGGAGCTGCCGGCCCTCGTGTTCTCCTTCAGCCGCCGGGCCTGCGAGCGGCTCGCGGCGCGGAACCAGCACCGTCGCCTCCTCTCCGCGGCGGAGGGGGAGCGCATGGCCGCCTTGCAGCACCGGCTGATCGAGCTCTTCCAGCTCGAGGAGGGCGAGCTCCGGGGCGAGGTGTTCCAGCTCGCCGCCCGCGGCGTCGGCTACCACCACGCGGGGATGCTCCCCATCCACAAGGAAGTGGTGGAGCGGATGTTCACCTCCGGGCTCATCAGGATGCTCTTCACCACGGAAACCTTCGCGCTGGGCATCAACATGCCGGCCCGCACCGTGGTGTTCGCCTCCCTGCGTAAGTTCGACGGCATCAACTTCGATTTCCTGCGGACGCGGGACTACCTGCAGATGGCCGGGCGGGCGGGACGGCAGGGGATCGACCGCCAGGGGCTCGTCGTCTCCTTCCTGGATCCTCGCACGCTCGCGGAGGCGCCCGTGGACCGACTCCTGACGGACCGTCCGGAGCCGATCGTCAGTCGCTTCCGCCTCTCGTACTCCTCCCTCCTCCACCTCCTGGAGCGGCTCGGCCGCGAGCGCCTGCACGAGGCGTGGGAGAAGTCCTTCAACCGCTTCCAGCACCGCGCGCGCAGCAAGAAGGCCCAGGAGAAGAACCGCCGCCGCCAGCGGGCGATCGTCGACGCCCACCTCGCCCTCCTCGCCGAGCTCGGCTACGTCGACGCGGACGATCGGCTCACCCCCCGGGGCCGGACCGCTCGCCTCCTCGTCGGCTATGAGCTCCTGATCACGGAGATGCTCTTCCAGGGCGTGCTCGAGGCCCTGGATCCCCCCGCCCTCTGCGTCGTCTTCGTCGGGCTCGTCCACGAGGACCGCCGGCGCGGTCCCCCGGAGCGGGTGAGCAGCCGCTGGTTCGGCGGCGTGCGCCGGCGCGTCGACGCGGTCGCGGGGCGGCTCGCGAGCGCCGAGGCCGCCTTCGCGATTCCCACCCCCCTGAAGCCGCCGTCCTGGGGCCTCACCCGCTGCGTCGCCGCCTGGTGCGAGGGGGCGGAGATCGAGGACCTGGAGAAGCTCACGGAGGGGACGGCGGGGGATCTCGTGCGGACCTTCCGCCTGGCCCTCATGCTCCTGCGGCAGGTCCGCCGGACCCTCGACCGCGAGGACGCCCTCGCCGGCCAGCTCACCGCCGCGATCGCCCTCCTGAACCGCGAGGAGGTGGATGCCCGCCGCCAGCTCGAGCTCGGGTGAGGATCGGCGGAGGATGGAGGCCGTCCCTGCTCCGAGGCCGCCCGATCTCGGACCCCGGCCCGGAATCGGGACCGGGAGCCGGCCCCCGATTCCGCATCCTTTGGGTAACTGCCGCGGGAACCCGACATAGACCCTTGCGAGCTGGCGGCCGGTCCCTAGAGTCCTTCCCCAATTCGATCCTCGTAGATTCCTCGGGATCGGGCGGTCCTCGGCTCCCCCGACGACGCGCGGCGAGCATCCTCGCCTGACAATCCAAGGCTCCGGATCCCCGGAGCCGCACCCCGGCCCCCCGGGGACCCCCTCCCCCCGCCCGGGGCCGATCCCCTGCCGCCGGCCGCGCCCCCGCCCCCCTGGTCCGCCACCTCCAGAGCTGTGCGTTCCCCCGGGGCCCGCGGGGCGGCCCTCTCGAACCTCCCTCCCCTCGTCCTGATGTCGCACGCCCTCTTCCTGGGTCTTCTCCTGGCGACCCCCCTCGCCGTTCTCCCGGCCGACGAGCCGACCGGAGACGGCGAGCGCCCACCGTCCTCCCGGACGGTCCTCGCCTCCGCCCTCCCGGGCCGTCCCGCCCCTTCCGCCCGGCCGGAGTTCGAGGTGGTGCGGATCCGCGCGGGGAAAATCGATCTCGAAGGGTCTTGGTTCGGCCCCCGCCGGAAGTCCGCCGCGCGCGTGCCCGGGGTCCTCTTGATCCACGACGCCGGAGGGGATCGCAACCAGCTCGAGGCCCTCGCGAACCGCATCCACCGGCAGAACCTGGCGGTTCTGACGATCGACCTGCGCGGGCACGGAGGGAGCAAAACGGCGGAGCTCGATTGGCTCAAGATGAACGAGGACGGGAAGAAGGCGACGTGGGCCTTCGCGCTGGCCGACGTGGATGCCGCCGTGACCTGGCTCCTCGGGCGGGAGAACGTGCACAGCACCCGGCTCGCCCTGGTGGGCCACGGCGCGGGATGCGCCCTGGTGGCGCGCCACATGCTGACCGAAGCGAATGGGGTCGCCATGGCCCTGATCGAGCCCCCCACCGAGGCCTACGGCTTCGGCGTGAAGAAGGACATCCTCAAGCTCGATGGCCTGCCCACCCGGATCATCGCTGCGGAAGGCAACGGGGAGAAGGAGGTCGCCGCCCTGGTGACCGAGGCGCGCCAGCAGACCACCGGCGATCCGGTGATCGACATGCTCCTCGCACCGCCCCCGGTGATCACGAACCGCGCCGTCCTCGGGCGGATCGCCGAGTTTCTCGACGAATGCGCGAACCCCGACAAGGGGAGCACGAAGCGGGGCGGCTGATCTACTGCGTCGAGAGGCCGAAGGGAGGCGGCGCCCGGTCTCTACCCGCCGCCCGGTCCCAGGAGCGCCTCCGCGATCTGTACGGCGTTCGTGGCGGCCCCCTTGCGCAGGTTGTCGGCCACGACCCAGAGGGAGAGCTGGCGTTCGTTCCCCGTCCGGCGCACGCGGCCCACGAGGACCTCGTCCCGCCCGGCGGCGTCGCTCGGGGTGGGGAGCTCCCCCTCGCCGGCGAGGCGCACGCCGGGGAACGCGGCGAGCGCCGCCCGGGCGGCGGCGACCGCCAGAGGAGCCCGGGTCTCCACCACGAGGGTCGCGGCGTGCCCCACCTCGATCGGCACCCGGACGCAGGTGGCGGCGAGCTCGAGATCCGGGAGGTCGAGGATCTTCCGGGTCTCCGCGGCGAGCTTCCGCTCCTCCTCGCTCGTCCCATCCGCTCCGAGGGTCCCGCACAGCGGGAAGAGGTCCCCGGCGATCCGCCGCGGGAAGGGAGAAGGAAGCGCGGGAGCGCCCGGTCCCGCGCCCCGCTCCCGCACCAGGGCCTCGAGGCCCTCCCGGCCCACGCCGCTCACCGCCTGGAGGGTCGTCGCGATCACTCGCACGAGGCCCGCCGCGCGCCGCAGGGGCTCGAGCGCCATCGCCACGGCGATCGTGGTGCAGTTGGGACAGGCGAGGATCCCCTGGTGGCGCGCGAGGGCGGCGCCGTTGATCTCGGGGATCACGAGGGGCACCGCCGGGTCGAGGCGCCAGGTGGCGGACTTGTCCACGACGATCGTCCCCCCGGCGACCGCCGCGGGGGCCAGGGTGCGCGAAAGCTCTCCGGTGGCGGCGAAGAAGACCAGGTGGGAGCCGGCCAGGGCCGCGGCGGAGGCGGGCCGCACCTCGAGTTCCTCCCCGCGGAAGGCCACCCGCCGGCCGGCCGAGCGCTCGCTCGCCAGGGGGACGAGGGCCTCCAGGGGGAACTTCCGGGCGGCGAGCGCCCCCAGGAGGACCTCCCCGACGAGCCCGGTGGCCCCCACCACAGCCACCCGGGGGGAGGCGGGGAGCCGCCCCAAGAACTTGCTTTTCCCCCCTGTCGCCACTCGCCCTCGCCCGGTGTATACTACGGTTGCCCCTGCGCCCGCTCCCGGGGGTGGGCCGGACCGCCGGCCCGGGAGCGGCGGCCAGTGTTCCATGACCCGGGGCCCATGGGTAGTCCCGCCTGAGAAGAGCTCCGGAATCGACCATGAAGAAGATCCTCTCTCTCGTTCCGATCTCGCTCGCGAGCCTCCTCCTTCTGGCGGCGTCCGCGGCCGCCCAGGCCGACCGCGTCGGAACCGGTGGTGTCGGCCCCGCGAGCGTGCCCACGAGCAACCCCGAGCCCCTGACCTGGGCCGCCCTGCTCGGGGGCGCTGCGCTGGCCGGCGCGATCGCCGCGCGGCTCCGCCGGAAGGTCCGTTGAGCCGGGAATCCGGCCGGTAGTGGGATCGGAGGGGGAGAGGACGCGGAACAGCGGGGGCAGCACCCCCCCGGCGAGGAGGGTCTCGGGACCGCTCTCCCGCCGGGTCCTCGAGGGAGCGATCCTCGCCGCCGCCGCGGGGACGATTCTCGTCGAGTGGGCGGGCTACGCCGCCCACGTTGCGCGGCTCTCCTACGCCCTGGTCGTCCCTCTGCTCGCTGGGGTGCTCGCGATCCTGCCCCGGCCGGCCGGCGCTCCGGCCCTCCCCGCTCCCGGGCCGCGGGATCGCCGGATCGCTACCGCCGGGCTCTTCGCCGCCGCGTTCCTGCTCGCCCTCGGGAGCCTCGCCGCCGTCTTCTCCCTGGCGATCGCCGCCGTTCCGGCCGGAATCCTGGCCCTGGCCGTCGCCTGGGGCGGGACCGCCCGCCTTCGAGAGCGCGGGTGGGCGGCGCTCCTCCTCTGGGGGATGGTCCCCGTGCCCACCCCGCTCCTCGATCTGGTGAATCCCCCGCTGAGCGAGGCCACCGGGCGCCTCGCCGCGCTCCTCGCGCGGCCCTTCGACCCCGCGGCCGGGTGGGCCGGCGCGGAGCTCGCCTTCCGCGGCTGGACACTGCGGGTGGCGGAGGCGTGCAGCGGATCGAGTACGCTCCTCGTCTACTCCGTCCTCGCCATCTTCCTCGCCGGGCTCCTCCGCCCGGGCCCCTGGCTCGCCGCCGGCCTCTTCCTGGCGGTCGTTCCCCTGACGCTGGTCGTGAACGGAACTCGCATCGCGGCGACGGCCCTCCTCCTCGATCGATTCGGCCCCGCCGCCGCCGAGGGCGTCGCCCACGAGGTCCTCGGCCAGGGCCTCGTGGTGGCGGGGGCCGGGATCCTCGCCCTTGCCCTGGCGCTCGCCAGCCGCCGCGGGAGGAGCGCATGAGGGGGCTCGCCTGGCTCGCCCTCCTCCTGGCCGGCGCCTTGTCGTTCGCCGTCGACCGCGGTCTTCTCGGCCGCGCGGTTCCTCCCGATCTCGAGCGCCTGCCGGTCGAGCTCGGGCCCCTGCGGCGCACCGCGGTGATCCCCGTCGAGGCCGCGGTGCTCGGGGATCTTCCCCCCGAGCGCTTCCTCTTCACCACCGTGCGGGACGAGGGGAATCGGGAGGGGCGCCTCTACGTCGCGTGGTTCGCGCGGGGAAGGCGGTGGAGCGGCCGCCCCCACTCGGCGGAGTTCTGCTTCGCCGCCGAGGGCTGGCGCGAGGTCGAAGCCCACCGCCTGCTCGGCGCCGACGGCCGCGGCCGGTGGTCGCGGCGCTTCGAGCGCGACGGGAGCGCGATCCGCATCGTGCACTGGTTTGAGACGCCGGGGCGAGCCGTGGCGGGCGGCTGGTTCGCGAGGCTCCGCCATCGCCTGACCGGCGGGGGGGGAGCGGGCCTGCGCCAGGACGAGGCCTCGATCTACTGGGAGTTCCCGGCGGAGGCGGCCCCGCGCGAATCGGACCTCCTGGCGGCCTCCGAGGCCCTCGCCGCCGCCCTTCACCGCCTCTGGGGCGAGTAGAGGGGCGCTACCGGCCGCCCGCGCCGTCCCCGAGCCCCCAGTCCGCACTGAGCCAGCCCGCGGCGCAGACGCCGCCGTCGCCGGCGCGGAGCACGGAGGTCGCGTAGACGGCGTAGTCGGGAATCCCGACCCCCGAGACGAAGGGCGCGAGAGTGGTGGCGACGCGCTCGCCCGGGGGCCCGCTCGTCGCGAGGAGCCCGACGAGCGCCGCCTCGTCGCCGGCGCGGGGCAGCACGGCCAAGACCCCCAGATCGCCGCCCGCGAAGGTGCGCTCGCCCACTCGGACGGCGCCGCGCGCCACGTCGATCGGCGCGAGCGCCGGCACGGCGGCCGCCCAGGCGCGATTCGTGTCCCGGTTGCCGAAGAGGAGGAGGTTCTGGCCGGCGAACCCGGCGGCCAGGACCTCTTCGTCGGTGACGATCGGCGCGTCGCCGTTGCCGCGGTACCACCACCCCTCGCCGTGCCAGCGGGCGCTCTCGAGGGCGCGCTCGTTCTCCTCCGCCGTCCCCGCCGTGGGCACGACGAGGAGGAACCGGCGGTCGAAGGCGCGCTTGAACGGTCCGCTCCGGCCGGGGCGCTTCTCGGCGGCGGGCGGCGCCCCGGCAAGGACCCAGGCGCCCTCGTCTCGCCGGAGCCACCACGATCCCCCCTCGCGATCGACGGCGAGGGCGGCGCCATCCACGACGATCGTGTCGACGCCGTTCCAGCCGGGGGCGTCGACGCGCAGGCGGCCGACGTTCGCGGTCGCGAGCTCGATGCGGCGCTCCTCGGGGATCCAGGCGCCCCGCACGGAGAGCGGCGCGCCGTAGGCGAGCGGCTGCGCGACGTGCACCCAGTAGTGATCCGCGTCCACGACGGGATCGACGCTCGCAAAGGCGATCGCCCGCGGCGCGGGGGGGAGCGCAGAGGCGCGGAAGAGCTCGTAGAACCCGGGCCACGCCAGGCAGTCCGTGCCGGGGCCGATCCCGGCGTCCCACCAGTGCCCCTGCCCCGGCTCGATGTGGAAGCGCAGCGGCGCCCCCTTCGCCGCCAGGAGGTCGCGCATGGCGAGCGCCTCCTCCACCGGCACGCTCTCGTCCTTTTCGCCGTGCAGGATGTAGGTCGGGATCCCGGCCAGGTTGTCGGCCAGGGCCTCCGTGTCGGAGGCCGCGTCCGCGGCGTGCCACAGGGCGCGGAGGGCGCCCGCCGGCCGGCCGCCGTAGGTGTCGAAGCTGCGCCAGGCGGCGCTCGGGGCGATCGCCGCGAACCCGTCCGGGTCGTTCGCGGCGAGGTGCCAGACCCCGTGGCCCCCCATGGAGTGGCCGCCGAGAACCACGTGGCGCCGGCTCACCCCGGAGAGGGCGAGGGCCCGGTCCCGGACCTCGTAGAGATCGATCCGTCCCCAGTCCTGCCAGTCGAAGCCGAAGGGACGGCGGTTCGTCGCCGCGACGTGCCAGAAGTCGGGAAGCGCCGCGTAGGAGGCCGCCTGGCCCCAGGCCGCCACGCCGGCGCCGTGGAGGCTCAGGAGGAGGCGCGGGGGCTCGCCCGTCTCCCGCTCGCCCCGCGGCGGCAGCACGCAGTACTCCTGGACGGAGCCGTCGACGGCGGAGCGGAACGTAGAGCGGCGCAGGGTCCCCGGCTCGCGCACCGGGATCTTCAGCACGAAGCGGGCGCCCGGGCCGTCCTGCCGCCGGCCCGGATACCGCCGGGAACCTCGATCTCGCCCGGGCCGGGGGGGATCCGCGCGGGATCCAGGCGGAGGCGCACGGGGAGCTTGCGGACCTGGAGGGGCGCGAGGCGGCGCAGCGCCGGCGCGGGATCGAGCTCGATCGCGGCGCCCTCCGCCTCGATCCGGAGGTCGGCGAGGCGGGCGAGGGAGGCGTTCTGCACGAGGAGGCCGATGTCGAGGACGAGGGGTCCGGGGCCGCCCTCGCCGGCCACGAGGTCGGGGATCGTCGCGTCCCACTCCCCCACGACGAGCGGTCCTTCCGGAACCGAGAAGGAGGGCGAGAACGCCTCGCGCACGCCGGTCACGAGGACATGATTCGTCCCCGCCGCAAGGCGGATGGGCACCCCCTCGCCGCCGTATCCGTAGACGTCGCCGGCGTACGGCACGCCGCCGACGAGCAGGGTCGAGGCCCCGGCGAGCCGGGCGAGGACGACGCGCTCCGCCGCGCTCGGCACCGCGGCGTAGGCGTAGCCGATCCGCCCGCCGAGGCGGCCCTCGCCGTCCATCGCGCGCGCCTCCCACGCGGCTTCCCCGCTCTCCCCCTCCACCGTCTCGCCCGCCCGCGGCGGCGGGGAGGCGGGATCGAGGACGTAGCGGGCGAGCACCGCGTCGGGGCGGAAAGGCCGGCGGCCCCGCTCGTCGACGGGCGGCAGCACGAGCCACTCCCGGGGCGCGACTGCGGCCGGCGCGGCGTCGCTCTGCGGCGCCCCCGGGGCGGCGGCGGGGACCAGCGCCAGGCTGGGGAGCGGAGCCAGGAGGAGGGCGAGGAGGGGGCGCGGCATGCCTACGGCTCGCGGCCGGAGGTGGAACGATACCGGATCGCCCCTGCGGCGGAGGAGGGGCCGGCCGGCCCCGGGGGCGCGGCCAGGTTCCCGGACCGGCCGAAGAGCGACGCCGGCGGCGCCCTCTTCGGCCTCTGCTCGTGCGGGCCTAGGCCCGCACGAGCAGGTAGGCGATCCAGTCGCGCAGCCGCTCCAGGCGGCCGCGCCGGCCCCAGCGGGCGAAGGCGACCTCGCTCGACAGGGCGAGGTCCGCCGTGAAGCGTTCCTCCAGCCGGCGGGCCGTGGGCCCGTCGAGGGCCGTCACGTTCACCTCGAGGTTGCGGCGGTAGGACCAGTGGTCGAGGTTGAAGGAGCCCACGGCGGCGTAGACCCCGTCGATCGTGGCCGTCTTGGCGTGCAGCGTCCGCTCCCGCATCTCGAAGATGCGCACGCCATGGCGGAGGAGGCGGCCGTAGAGGTGCCGGCTCGCCCGGCGCACCACCGGCACATCCGACTTGCCGGCGGTGAGCACGCGCACGTCCACCCCCCGCCGCGCCGCGTCGCGCATGTCGGCGAGGAGCCGCGCCGGCGGCACGAAGTACGGCGAGGTGAAGTAGCAGCGCTTCACCGCCCGGGCCAGCGTGTAGCGCAGCGCCTTCTGGATCGCCCGGCGCTGGTGGCGCACGTTCGACTCGAGCACCTGGACGACCGCTCCCTCCGCGCCCGGCGGGGGCCGCCGGCCGCGCCCCGGCGCCCGGGCGCCGCTGCTGCGGATCGAGCTCCGCACGAGGCGGGCCAGATCCGCGACGCACGGCCCCTCGAGCCGCAGGTGCACGTCGCGGAATCGCCCGGTGCCGAACCGCTCCCCCGCGTAATCGGCCGCGATGTTGCGGCCTCCGCAGAAGGCGACGGCATCGTCCACCACGAGGATCTTGCGGTGGTTGCGCACGAGCCGCGACATGCGGGTCCGCAGGCGGAGGAGCGGGTTGTAGACCACCACCCGACCCCCAGCCTCGACGAGGGGCGCGGTGAAGGAGTAGCGCAGGCCCCCCGAGCCGAAGGCGTCGTACTGCAGGACGACCTCGCACCCGCGGCGGGCGGCGGCGACGAGCGCGTCCCGCGTCCGCCGGCCGACCGCGTCGTCGATCAGGATGTATGTCGTGCAGAGCACGCGCCGCTCGGCGCCATCGATGGCGGCCCACATCGCGGCGAAGGTCTCGTCGCCGTCGAGGAGCGGCGTGACGGCGTTGCCCCGGGTCACCTCCCCGAGCGGCCGGAGCAGGCGCAGCGTCCGCCTCCAGACGTCCCACAGGCGCCGCCCCTCGACGGACCCGAGCCCCGGCGCGAAGACCTTGCGCACCTCGTGCTCGAGGGTCCCCGCCGGCGGCGGGCGGCGCCGCCACCGCCGCTCTCCGAGGTCCCCGTCCCCTCCCCTCCACCTCCGCTCGTTCGTCACCGCCCTGCTCCGCGCGGATTCTAGTGGTCTGATGCAGCCAGTTGGGGCATTTTGCCGAGTGCGGCTGCGTTCGCCGCAAGGCGCACCGACGACGCGGGTTAGAACGACAACCCTCGGAGGAGGTGCAACAGAGCGGCGGGCGCAGACGCGCCGGCCAAATACCCCGAATGGCTGCATCAGACCACTAGCCCGGGTCTTCCGGCCGCCGCGCGGGCGACCGGCGCCGCCCGGCTCCTCCCCGGCGGCCGCCGGCGCTACCTTGCGCTCCCATGGCTCCCCTTCGCCCCCCGTCCCCCGGCGCCCCCCGCCTCCTCCTCGTCCCCACCGCGGAGGAGCGAGCGGGGCTCCTCGCCGCCGGCGGCCCGGGACCGGGGCAGATCCTCCTCGCCCTCGCGGGCTTCGGCCCGCTGGCGGCGGCGGCGGCGGCGGCGGAGCTCATCGCGCGCCTCGCCCCGCGCGCGGTGATCCTCGCCGGCATCGCGGGGACCTACGATCCCGCGCGCCACCCGGTCGGATCGGCCCTCGCCTTCGCCCGCGTCGCCCTCGAGGGGGTGGGCGCAGGCGAAGGCGAAGGTCTCCGCGGCCCCCGTGCCCTCGGCTTCCCCCAGGCCTTCGCGGCGGACGGGAGCGCGATCGAGGAGGAGCTTCCCCTCGCCGTTCCCGCGCTCGGCGCGGATGCCGAGCTCCTGACGGTGTGTGCGGCCTCCGCCTCGCCCGCGGAGGCCGCGCGCCGCCGCGCGCGCCACCCCCACGCCGCGGCGGAGGACATGGAGGGCTTCGCGGTCGCGCTCGCCTGCGCGCGCGCCGGCGTGCCCCTCACGATCCTGCGCGGCATCTCCAACGCCGCCGGCGAACGCACGACGGCCCGCTGGCGGATCGGGCCGGCCCTGGCCGCGGTGGGGGAGCTCCTCCGCGCGGTCCTGGGCAGCGAACCCGGGAGGGACCCGCCGTGAGCGAGCGCCTGCGGCTCGGCATCTCGCCGTGCCCGAACGACACCTTCCTCTTCCACGCCCTGCTCGAGGGCGAGTCGGACCGGCACGGCCTCGAGTTCGCCGCGGAACTGGTCGACATCGAGGCCCTGAACGAGGGGCTCTTCGCCGGCCGCTACGACCTGGCGAAGGTCAGCTTCGCGGCGGCCCTCGCCCAGGCCGACCGCGTGACGATCCTGCCCGCCGGATCCGCCCTCGGCTTCGGCGTCGGCCCGATCGTCCTCGCCTCCCCCCATCGCCGGCCGGCTCCCGGCGTCCCCCCCACCGTCCTGTGCCCCGGGGAGTGGACGACCGCCACCCTGCTCTGGCGGCTCCTCCATCCCGAGCCGGCGATCCTCGAACAGCGGGTCTTCTCGGAGATCCTCCCCGCCCTGCGCCGCGGCGAGGCGGATCTCGGCGTCTGCATCCACGAGAGCCGCTTCACGTGGCCGGAGAGCGGCTTGGCGTGCGTCGAGGATCTCGGCCGCACGTGGGAAGAAGCGACCGGCGTCGCCCTGCCGCTCGGGGGGATCGCCGCCCGATCGGATCTGGGCCCGGATCGGCTGGCCCGCGCCGCCGCGGCGGTCCGGGACTCGCTCGCCTGGGGCCTCGCCCACCGCACGGCCTGCCTCCCCACGATGCGCCGGCACGCCCAGGAAGAGACCGACGAGGTCCTCTGGAAGCACGTTGCGCTCTACGTGAACGAGTGGACCCTCGATCTCGGGTCCGCCGGGCGCACGGCGCTTCGCACCCTCTCGGCCCGCGCCCGCGCGCGCGGGCTCCTTTCCGCCGGGGCGGCGGAGCTCGCCATCCTCTCGCTCGACGAGAGACGGGACCGCCGCTGAGCCCCGAGGGGCTCCGGGCGAGTCCCGTCCTGGGATCGCGCGGAATCCCGCGCCGCCCTACTGGCCGGCGGAGTCGCGGAGCTCGAGCATCTCCTTGCGGATCTCCTGGGCGAGGTTCTTGATGTCCTGCATGACTTTGCGGACCCGCGAAGTGGCCGCCTTGTTGCCCTTCATGGCTTTCTCGACGTCGGCCCGGATGTCCGCGACCGTGTTCACGAGGGTCTCGTACTTCTGCGTCATGGCTGGTGAGCGGTCTCTCTGCGCTGGATGGGGGTCGGGGAGGGGTCCGGGACCCCTCCGCAGGGGCGTCCAGGGCGCCGGACCGCCCTCTTTGAGCCACATTCCGGTTCCCCGATCAAGCCGCACGTGCGGGAGAGCGGGCCCCTCCGCCGGCCCCTCGCGGCGGCCGGGGGGCGGGGACGGTGGGCGCTCTCCGGCCGTAAAGCCATTGTAGACAAGGAGATACGCGGATCCGTCCCCGGGCGCACCCCGGCGGCGCCGGGCGGCGCCCCTCCGCACCTTTTTGTGGGTTCCGGACGCGGATTCGCCCGCGAGGAGCGCGGAGAGGAGAGCGCCTTAGTCCACCGGCGGCCGCCCCGGGGAGACCGGCGGGCGCAGGGCGAGGGGGGGGGAGAGGAGCTCGGCCAGGACGACGGCCCGCCGCCACTCGCTCCGCCGCGGCGCGGGCCCGGTTTCCCGCGCCCGCGCGTCGCGCGCCGGCCGCGCGAGGCCCTCGATCCCCGGCATCGCCCGGCCGAGACCGACGCCCGCCGGCACGCTCCCCGCGGGCCCGAGAGCGCCGTCCAGGCGGGCGAGCGGCCCGGTGGAGAGGCCGGCGAGATCGGGGCGAAGGGGCTCCGCCGCCGGAGGGGACGAGGAGGGCGGGGAAGGAGGGGCAGGCGGCGGCGCGGCGGACGCCGCCGGGGGAGGGACCGCGGCCGGGGGCGCGGGGACCTCGGTGGCCAGGAGCTCCTCCCAGCGCGCCGTTCCCTCCGCCTCGAGCTCGGCCTGCGCCCCGCGCTCCTCCGCCGGCGCGGAGGGCGCCGCCTTGGGCTGCGCGCTCCGCGTCGCGGCGGCGGCGGCGAGGCGCTCCCGCAGCCAGTGGGCGAGGCGGGCGAGGGCCGGCAGCACGAAGAAGAGGACCAGGAGGACGAGCAGGTCCCACGGGGTTCCCTCGTCGCGCGGGCGCTGGAGGAGGAAGAGGAGGGGAAGGAGCGCGGTCACGGCGCCTCGGGCGGGTCAGCGCGGTCCTTCCCGCTCCTCGGCCTCGGCGCCGCCGCGGGCGATGCTGTCGCGCATCGACGTGTCGGCGTGGATGTTGCGCAGGCGATAGAGGTCCATCACGCCCAGGTTGCCGCTGCGCAGGGCCTCCGCCATGGCGAGCGGCACCTCGGCCTCCGCCATCACCACCTTGGCCCGGTTTTCCATGACCGTGGCGCTGAACTCCTGCTCGGCGGCGACCGCCATGGCCCGGCGCTTCTCGGCCAGCGCCTGGGCGACCCGCTTGTCGGCCTCGGCCTGGTCGGCCTGCAGGCGTGCGCCGATGTTCACCCCGATGTCCACGTTGGCGATGTCGATCGACACGATCTCGAAGGCCGTCCCGGCGTCGAGCCCCCGGGCGAGCACGGTCTTGGAGATGCTGTCGGGGGCCTCGAGCACGTCCTTGTGCGAGTTCTTCGAGCCGATCGTGGAGACGATCCCCTCGCCGACGCGCGCGATGATCGTCTCCTCGCCGGCGCCGCCGACGAGGCGCGCGATGTTCGTGCGCACCGTGACGCGGGCCTTGGCGAGTATCTGGATGCCGTCCTTGGCGACCGCCGCCACCTCGCTCTTGCCGCTGGCGGGGTTTGGGCAGTCGATCACCTTGGGGGTGACGCTGGTCCGCACCGCGTCGAGGAGGTCGCGGCCGGCGAGGTCGATGCTGGCCGCGGTACGGAAGTCGAGGTCGATCCCCGCCCGGTCGGCGGCGATCAGGGCCCGCACCACGCGCGCCACGTTTCCGCCGGCCAGGAAGTGGGCCTCGAGATCGCGCTTGTCCACCTCCGTCAGGCGCGCCTGCACGAGGTTCACCCGGGCGTTCACGATGATGGCCGGGCTCACGCGGCGCAGGCTCATCGCGAACATGTCGAAGAGCCCCACGCCCGCCTTCGTCAGGAGCGAACGGACGTAGAGGTTCGCGTAGCGCAGGAACACGAACAGGAAGATCAGGAGGACGATCGAGAGCGCGACGAGCAGGGCGGCCTGCCACAGGCCCAGCCCCTCCTCCTCCTGGACGAGCCCGATGCAGAGCGGTCCCCAATGCGATTCCATGGCCTTGCTCCTTCCGATCACGTGGTCGGCGAATCCCCGTCCTCCGGCACGCGGGCCACGACGACCCGGTTGCCGCGCACCTCGATCACCTTCACCCGCACCCCGCTCGCCACGAACTCGCCCCGGGTGACGACGTCCACCCGGCGCTCGTCGATCCGCGCCATGCCGGCCGGCCGGCAGGGGGACTCGACGACGCCCACCTTGCCGAGGAGCGTCAAATCGCGCTCGTCGGTCGCCGAGCGGCTCCGGAACGAGAGCCCGGAAGCCACCATGTGCCGGCCGAGCGGGGTGCGCGGGAAGACCCGGAGCCCGGCGAGGACGGCCGCCGGCACGAGCACCGCGGTGGCGACCAGGAAGGCGATCCCGGTGTCCGTGCCCTCCCGGAAGGCGAGGACGACCGCCGCGACGATGGCGGTCGTGGCGAGCACGGAGAGGATGCCGAAGCTCGGGAAGAGCACTTCGGCCACCACGAGCGCGATGCCGAGGCCCAGGAGGAGGATGGCGAGGGTCATCGTCGGTCGGGATCGGGGTCGGCGGGCGGGATGGCCTCCACGACGAGCCTGCCCGAGGCCTGCGCCTCGACGACCCGCACCCGCGCGCCGGCGGGGATGCCCGGCCCCTCCGAGCGCGCCTCGAACTCGAGGCTCTCGTCCGCGTCGAGCACCACCTTGCCGACCGGACGCAGCACCGTCAACGCGCGGCCGGTCGCCCCGGCGCGAGCCAGCCGGGCGTGCGCGTCCCGGGCCTCGGGCATGGCGCCGGCGAAGGCGGTCTCGCCGGCGACCGGCCCCACGGCGAGCCGAGCGTAGAACGGCGTCCGGGGCAGCAGGCGCGCCACCCCCCACACGACGACGAGGGCCAGGAGCGCCGAGCCCAGCACCGCGAAGGCCTGCTCGAGGAGGATCCGCTGGTCCAGGTCGTACTCGAAGCCGCTGCCGGCGGCGGCGAAGGACCAGATCATCCCCCCCACCACGCACGCGGCCCCGAGGAGCCCGATCCACACCGTGCCGGGCAGGAGGAAGACCTCGACCGCCACGAGCGCCACCCCCACCGTGATGAGGATGAGGTCGGGGACGTCGGCGAGCCCCACGAGGTAGCGGCCGAAGAGCAGGACGGCGAAGCAGGCGATGGCGAGGATCCCGGGCAGCCCGAAGCCGGGCGCCTTCAGCTCGAGATAGGCGAGGACGAGGCCCGCCACGAGAAGCAGGGGCCCGATCAGGTAGAGGAAGCTCGCGACCGTTTCCGCGCCGGAGCGTTCCAGGTGCACCACGTCGGCGGGGTCGCCGCCCATCTTGGCGAGGAGCTCGGCGAAGGACTCGCGCAGCCCGTCGGCGAGCTGGAGCTCGACCGCCTCCGCCCCCGAGAGGTTGAGGAGCGTCTCTTCGTCCACGATCGTGCGCAGGAACTGCACCTCCGCGCCGCGCTGGCGGAGATCGTTCCATTCCGCGCTCGACACGAGCTTCCGCTCGCCGTCGACCAGGACGAGGCGCACCTCGACCTTCGGATCGACCATTGCCTCGGCCAGAACCCCCGCCCGGCCCTTGCGGGTCGCGATGCCGCGGAACTCGGCGCGTAGGTGGGAGTAGTTCTTTTCCTTGACGTCGGGATCCTCGGAGACCGGTGCCAGGCCCATCGGGCCGATGGTGACCGGCGTCGCGGAGCCGATCGTCGCGTGCGAGCGCATGTAGAGCTCGTCGCAGGCGAGGGCGATCAGCGCGCCCGCCGACAGCGCCCGATCGTCCACCCACGCGACGGTGCGCACGCCCTCGTCGCTCGCGCCGAGCAGGGCGTTCGCCATCCGCCACATGAGCTCGACCTCCCCGCCGGGCGTGTCGAGCTCGATCACGAGCACGTCGCCGTCGCCGGCGGCGCGGGCGATCGCGCGGCGCAGGAGGGCCTGGGTGCCCACGTCGAGCTCCGTATCGATCCTCACGTGGGTGACCGGCCCCGTTTCCGGCGGGGCCGGCGCCTGAGCGCTGCACGCGAGGACGGCGAGGAGGGGCGCGCGGATCGCGCGCCGGCGCCGTTCCGCCGGCCCGAGGAGATCGTGGCTCGCCATGGCGGGCTCGTCGGCGCCCAGCATAGCGGATGCCGGCGGCGGGGTCGTGCGAGTATCCTCGGGCCCCATGATCCGGATCGCGTCCGTCCCGCTCCTCCTCGCGCTCCTCGTCCCGCCCGGCGCTCCGGCCGGCGACTCGACCCCGCGCCCTCCCGGACCGCCGGCCTCCGGACCGGGGAGTGCGGAGTACGCCCACGCCGCGGTGAGGAAGACGCGCCTCGGGGAGGGCGTGGAGGAGTGCTGGGTGTTCGAGCCGGCGGAGCCGAGGCCCGCGACCGCGCCGGTCGTCGTCTTCCTCCACGGCTTCGGTGCCACGAGCCCCCGCGGTTACGGGGCGTGGATCGATCACCTCGCGCGCCGCGGCCAGGTCGTGCTCTTCCCGCGCTACCAGACGCTCTTCACGCCGCTGGAGGAGTTCACGGCGAACGCCGCGGCGGGCGTGCGCGGGGCGCTGGAAGCCCTCGCGGGCGAGGGGCGGGTCCACCTGCGCCGCCGAGAGCTCGCCCTCGTCGGCCACTCGATGGGCGGCGTGCTCGCCGCCAACCTCGCCGCCCTCGCCCCCGACCTCGGGCTCCCCGCCCCGCGGGCGGTCTTCGCCGTCGAGCCCGGCATCACCTCCGATGCGCGGCACCCGCGCTTCGCGCCCCTCGCCGATCTCGCGCGGATCCCGGCGGACACCTTGCTCGTCGCCCTTTACGGCGACGCCGACGGCGTCACCGGCGCGCGCGACGCCGAGCGGATCTACCGCGAGAGCACCGCGGTTTCCGCCGCGAACAAGGACCTCCTCGTGCTCCGCTCGGATGCCCACGGCCGCCCGCGCCTCGTCGCCGACCACCTCGCCGCCGCCGCCGTCGACTCGCGCTACGGCCGCGCCATGCCCTACACGACGAACGAGGCCCGGATCTCCCGCTGGGGCGTCGACGCGCTCGATTGGTGGGGCCTCTGGCGCCCCTTCGACGCCCTGTGCGCCGCCGCCTTCCGCGGCGAGCGCCGCGACCTCGCCCTCGGCGCCTCCCCGGAGCGGCGCGCCATGGGGATCTGGAGCGACGGGCAGCCGGTGCGGGAGCTCGAGGTGGTGGAAATCGAGTGAGCTCGGCGCTGGCGCAAGATCATCGACGCGACCGAATCCTCCTGAGAACCGCCTGGATCTTCTGCCGCGTCCGCTGATCCTCGAGGCGCCCCTGGAGGGCCTCGAGCCAGGCGGCGGTCTCCTCCGTCTGCAGGGTCGCGGAGTCCCGCACGAGCCAGACGGCCTCCCTCCAGACGGTTGGATCCTCGCTTTGGAGGGCGTCGCGGACGATCTCGGCGCCCGCAGCGCGGAACGTCGCGCCGTCCATACTGTCGTTCTTGAGAGCGCCGCGCAGCATGGCCAAGGCGAGGGTTTGGTTCTCCGGCGAGGAGCGATCCCGGCAAGTGCTCACCAAGTGGACAACATCCGCAGGCGGCGCGTACCTGCCGGCAGCCTCGGCCGCCGGGCATCGCAGCTCCAACGTGGCTCCGGGGTCCAGGACGATCTCGCGGATGGCCGCCATGGCGTTCGGATTCTCCCAGCTACCTAACCCGGCAAAGATAGCGGAGGCGTGAACGGGGTTGCTACGCGCCGCTTCGAGGATACGGGGCAGTAGCTGGGGATGTGCCTCGACGGTCGAGATCAGACCGGCGGCTGTGCCCTGCACCTGACCTCTCTCCTCCTCGAGGATGGAGACGACCAGCTCCGCCGCGGCGAGGCCGCCCTTCCTGGCCGCGAGAAGGAGATAGCCGTCGCAGTCCGGTCCGGAGGTGAGCCCGGCGGTCAGGGAGACACGGAGTGCTCGGGCCGCGCTCGGACCGATGCGGGGATCCGCCACGTTCTGAAGCACCTCGGCGAAGGTCTCCGCCTTCCGGGTGAAGTCGATCCTCTCGTCCTCCATCAGCTCCAGCACGCACGCGATGGCCTCCTCGGTACCGATCTCGACGAGTTCCTGAAGAAGACGCCGGTACGAAGGCCATCCCTTCTCTCCGCTCGCGATTCGCTCGTCGATCTCCGCGCGCAGGGCAGCGATCCGCTGCGCTGCGCTCTCACCGGCCAAGAGCAGACGGTTCCCGGGGGTCCCCAATCCTAGCCCCGGCTCCGGCCCGAGCCCCTGACCGGTCGCGGGGGGGCTGTCGGCTCTGTTCCAGACGGACTGTGGGGCGAAGGAGCCATTCTCCGGGCTGCCTGTCGCCGCGCCGTCCGGGAGAGACGGCAGCCGATTCCCTTGCCACGCCAAGACCCAGCTCATGAGGGTCGCCGCTCCGATGAGAAGACCAGCGAGAACGACTCGCCCTGGCGCGTCCAGCCGGAGAATCCGCCCCTTCATCGACTCTTGCGGATGTGCGTGAGGACCCCCTGGATCTCCTGCCGCTGATGGCGGTCCTCCAGGCGATTCTGCAGAGCCTCCAGCCATGACACCGTCGCATCCGTCTGCAAGGCCGCCGCGTCGCGCACGAGCCAGACCGCCATTCTCCACACCGAGGGGTCGTCCTCTTGGAGCGCGCTCCGCACGATATCCGAACTTGCCGTCCGCAGGGACTCTGCATCGACGCTCCTGTTCCAGACCGCACCTCTCAGCATCGCGAACACCGTGGACTTGTCGGCGGTGCTTGAGGCCTGCCAGTAGGCGCCCGCCAGCCGCACGACGTCCTCGGCAGAGGAAAACTCGCCGATACCCTGTGCTGCGCTCTCGCGCAGGCGCTCGTCCTCTCCCGAGTCCAGCATGATGCCGCGGACCGCCTGCAGGGCGCCGGGTTCCTCCCAAGAGGCCAATCCCACGAGGACGTCGCGGCACTCCTCGGGGTTCTTCCTGGCCGCTGCCAAGATGCGCGGCAGCAAATGGGGGAAGTCGCGGAGCAATCGGACCTGAGACATTGCTTCCCCCCAGAAGGCGTCGTCCTCCTGCTCCAGCGCCGAAACGATGACCTCTGCCCCCTCAGCCCCGAACTTCACGGCCACCAGCCTGAAGTACGGTTCCATCAGTGGATCGCCGTCCTCCCCACTCGAGGCTAGGTGGTCGATCATCGCCGCCGCCGCCGGACCGATGCGCGGATCCTCCAGGGGCATCAAGACCTCGGCGAAGATCTCCGCTTTGGACCAGAAATCCACGTCGTCTCGCCGCATGAGATCCAGAATGCTGCCGATCGCCTCCGGAGTCCCCATGGCGGCAAGCTCCCTTAAGAGGCGCTCGTAGGGCGCCCATTCCTTCTCCTTCCTCGCGACCCAGGCCTCGAACTCGGCCAGCACTGCCGCCATCCCTCGCGGCCCCTCCGGTGGAACGGCGGGAAGCTGGGCTCCCGCCGGAGGGAGCCCAGCTTCCTCGAACCGCGCGGCACCGTGCGAATCGTCCTCCTGGCCGCTGCGCGCTGCGGAGGATCCCGCTGCGCCACGGACATCGCCGCCGATCGACGCAGGGACGGGCTGGCCCCCGCGCACGACCTTCGTATCCGTCGCTCGACTGAGGAGGCAAACGACGACCCCGGCGGCAGCTAGACAGGAGAGGAGGATTGCACTACGGACTGACATCACGACGCAGAGGAGGACGCCGCAAGGCGGCTCCTGCCTCACTCGCGGGGTTGAGACTTCTTCCAGTCGAGATACTGCGTGTACGTTCCAGAGAAGACGACGCCGCCCCGTTGGTCGCGGATGCGGACGGTGTCGCCAGCATTCGCCCGGACCGTGTCCTCGGGACCGGCGTTGATGGTGTCTCCATCGCTGCCGTCCCGGGCGTCGATCTCGTCCGCGGCCCCGTCCGAGGAGCCGGGCGAGGCCTCATCCGCCGGCATGTCACCGTCCCAGAACGTGTCGTCCCCGTCGGGGTTCGAGGAGTTGTTCTTCGTTCCGCCATCGATGACGTCGGCGCCGGACCCTCCGGCGAGCTTGTCGTCTCCTCCATGGCCGTAGATGTGGTCGTTCCCCCCCATGCCGCGGATCGTGTCCCCACCCTCCGTCCCGTAGAGCCAATCATCACCTCCCGAGCCGGTGATGACATCCGACCAGACGGGGATCGAGAAGGCGGCAAGCAGAAGCAGGATACCAAGTCGCTTCATTGAGATTCTCCCAGGGTTGGTGTTGCGAGTTCAGCCGCCCACCGTAGGGCAACCCTGGCGTGAACCTACCCCCCCCCCCCACCCAATGCCATTAGCCCTCTAGGGCGGCGCTGGTGGCGTACGTGCGGCGCAGTCGAGGCGGCTCGCGGGGTGGATGTTGGTGGGGCTGGGCGAAAGCGGCCGTGGAATGCGCTACGCGACCTGGTGAC
>JBFMCU010000031.1:0-28974 GCA_040754415.1 Planctomycetota bacterium | reverse complement strand
GCTGGTGACCAGCCTTTGCCGGGTGGGGTTGGGTACCCACCGGGTTCATCTCGCGGGTTTCAGGTCACGTCATGACCTTCCTCCTCGCCCAGGCTTTTCCTGGCGCAATCAGAGAGCGAGCAAGAATTGCTCGCGAACGGGCGGCAGCGCCGTCATGCGATGCGCCACAAGGCATCTGAGAGGCTGGTTCATCGATTTCTGCTCAGCCTCTCAGTATAACGGATGCTGGGCGCCGGACGGGGATCGATGCCGGACGGGCCGAAGAGCAGCGCCCAGCGGCGCTCTCTTCGGCCCCTAGAATCCCATCCTCTCCCGCAGCGACACGAAGCCGTTCTCTCCCACGATCACGTGATCCAGGAGGGGGATCCCGAGGAGCGTCGCGGCGTCGCGCAGGCGCTGGGTGACCTCGAGGTCCTCGCGGCTGGGCTCGGGGTCGCCGCTCGGGTGGTTGTGGGCGACGATCAGCGCGGCGGCGGCCTCGCGCACGGCGGCGCGGAAGACCTCGCGGGGATGGACCAGCGAGGTCGTGAGCGTGCCCTCGCTCACCCGCACCGCGCGGCGCAGGCGGTGCTTGCCGTCGAGGAGGAGGACGAGGAAGGTCTCCTGCTCCAGGCCCCGGAGCCGCGGCCAGACCTCCTCGCGGACGCGCTCCGCGGAGTGCATCGGGGGCCGGGGCGGGCGGCGCTCGCGCTCGACGCGGCTCCCGAGGGCGAAGGCGGCCACCAGGCGCGCGGCGGCGCCGGGATCGAGGCCGAACTCCTCCACGAGATCGGCGGTCCCCAGGCGCGACAGCTCCACGAGGTCGCGGCGGCCGAGGATCTCCGCGGCGCGCCGGCCCCCGTCGCCGCGCGGGGCGCCGAGGAGAATCGCGAGCCAGTCGGGGGTCTCCAGGAGCTCCGGATCGGGCCCGAGGGTCTGCCAGGGCGGATCGAGGTGCGTCCTCACGGACCCGGGGATCGCGCGGCGGCGAGCGCGGTTTCCCCCCTTCCGGGAATCGCCCCACCGCAGCGGCGGACCGTCACCGCGCGAGGTCGGAGCGCAGGAATCCGAGCACCTCGTCGAGCGCGATCCCTCCGCTCCAGGCGCGGAACGCCTCCGCCGCCCCCGTGCCGTCCCTCTCCCCGGCGAGCATGCGCCGCAGGGCCTCCGCCCCGTATTGGCGCACCACGAAGTCGACCAGGGCCAGCGACTGCGCGTAGGCCCGCGCGATCTCCTTCGTGTCGGTCCAGGTGGCGAGGCTCCCCCCGAGCTCCGCGAGCGGGAAGAGGTCGGCGCCCCGCAGGCGCTCGCGCGTCTGGCGCACGGTCTCCGCCCGGTGGGGATTCGGATGAATCGAAGTGTCGAGGAACTGGGCGAGCCCCTCGTTCAGCCAGGCCGGCACGGAGTCGCCCCCCACTTCCCGCACGAAGGCGTGGACGAGCTCGTGGCGCAGCGTGCGCCCCCAGCGCTCGACCTCCTCGGACAGATGCTCGACCGAGACCCGGATCGTGCCGTCGAAGACCCCCCCCGCCCAGTCCCCGATCCCCGTCATGCGGTCGAACTCGGCGTGGTTGTAGAAGACGACCCGGAACTTGGGGCGGCCGTCGTGGAGGACGGGGTCGGCGACGAACCACTCGGCCATGTCGGCGTAGGCGGCGTCGAGGAAGTCGATGGCGGTCTGGGAGTGGCGCAGGATGTCGTCCCGCGCCGCGTCGTAGGAGACCTCGAAGTAGGCCGAGAGCTCGGTCGTGTGGGTGCGGGAGAGGTCCCACTCCTCCTTCCAGCGGTCGAGGACCGCCCGCAGGGTCTCCACGTCCTCGCGGTCGGGGGCGAGGACGACCGCCCGCTCGAGATGGCTGACCGCCGCCTCGAAGGCGCGCTCCTCGTCGTGCTCCCGGTGGGAGAGCCGCACGAGGGCCTCGGCGAGGTTGCGGCGAAAGACCATCCGTTCGGGCTCGGCGGCGTGGCACTCCTCGAAGGCGGCGACCGCCCCCGCGAGGTCGCCGTCGGCCAGGAGTTGCAAGGCCCCGTTGTTGTGCTCCACCCAGCGGAGCTCGACCCCCTCCAGGCTCTGGATGTCGATGGGGGCCGCGTGGGGCGCCTCCGCCGCCGGCCGGCGCTCTCCCAGGGCGCGGGCGGCCACCGCCGGCTCTCCCTCCGCCGCGGGCCCCTCCCCCGGCCCGCTCGCGCCGCCCCGGGCGAGCCAGAAGAGGAGGCCGGCCGCTCCCAGGACGAGGAGGCCCAGGGCGGCGCGGGCGATCGCGGCGCGGGCGGTCTGGCGTTTCGTCATGCTCCCCGGTTCCCCGGCTCGGATGGGCCGCATCGACGCCCGATCCGCGCGCCTATTCCCCCGCCCCTCCGCCTCATCGCCGGCGCTTGTGACGGCCGCTCTTCTCGCGCAGCTCGTCGGCGAAGTTCAGGCCTTCCCGGCCCGCGAGCTGGGTGCGGATATCGTCGATGAGCTCGCCGAAGCCCTGGTAGCGGTGGGTGGCCTCCTTGGCCACCATCTTCTCGATGAAGTAGTGCAGGTGGGGGGAGATCCCGCGGCCCTTCAGCTCGGGGGAGGAAAGGGAGTCCATGATCTGCATCCGCAGCACCTCCCGGTCGTTCGAGCTCTCGAAGGGGAGGCGCCCGACCACGAGGTGGAAGAGCGAGATGCCGAGGCTGTAGATGTCGGACCGGCAGTCGGCCGCCGCGCCGCCCCGGGCCTGCTCGGGGGAAAGGTAGGCCACCGTGCCAACCGCGCTGTCCGTCGGGCCGGCGGCCGCCTCCCCCTCCGCCGCCGCGAAGCCGAGATCGATCAGGACCACCCGGTCCTTCTCGTCGAGCATGATGTTGCCCGGCTTCACGTCCCGGTGGATCACGTTGTGCTCGCCGAGGTACTGCAGGACCTCGGCCGTCTCCAGCGTGATGCGCAGGGCCTCGGACTCGGAAAATTCCCGGCCGCCGTCGAGCAGCTCGAGCACGGTCTTGCCCTCCACGTACTCGAGCTTGGAGAAGAACGTGTTGCCGCTGCGGGCGATTCCGTAGCAGCGCACGAGGTTCGGGTGAGAGAGGCGCTCGAGCAGCCGGGCCTCGGCGATGAAGGCCTTGCGGGTTGGCTCGTGGAGGGTGGACTCGCCCTTCAGCACCTTGAGCGCGAGCACGCGCTGCGCCTTCTTCTCCCGCGCCCGGAACACGTCGGAGGTGCCGCCGGTGCCGGTCTTCTCGAGCACGTCGAAGCCCGGGATCTCGGGGATCTCCCCTGCGCGCGTGCGCCGCAGCCGCTCCACCTTGGCGCGATCCCAGCCGAGCTCCGCGCCGAGGAGCTCGTCCAGGCTCGCCCCCGCCTGGAGGCGCGCGATGAGGGGCTCCGCCGCCCCACGGTCCAAGTGTCCGCGATGGACGAGCAGGGCCAGGAACTCGACGTCGTGCATGGAGGATCGCCGGGGAGCGGCCCCGTCACCCATTCATGGCCGGCGGGGACGGACATTCCAGCCTGGAGACCGTACCGGCCGCAAGATCGGGCTGGCGCGCCGCGGGGATCCGCCGGCGAACGGCGGTCCCGATCGCCGTCCCGATCGGCCCCGGCTCGCGCCCCGCGGCCGCCGCGGATATCCTCCCCGCCGATGGCCCGCGCCCCCCGATTCGCGCTCCTCTTCGGCCTCCTTTCCCTCGGCACCGCCCCGCCGGCAGCGCCCCAGGGCGGGGAGGATCCCTCTCCCCCCACCCCCGCCCCGGAGGCGGAGGAAGCGGACGCGGTCGTGGCGCGGGGCCGGGGCCTCGCGGTCCGCGCCTCGGAGGTGATCCCGGTGCTCATCGACCGCTACGCCGCGGCGCCGGACGGCCGCGGGCTTCTGAAGCTCCTCGTGAGCTCGCGGCTGATCGAGCTCATCGCGCGGGAGCAGGCGGTCGCCGTCAGCGCCGCCGAGGTGACGGCGCGGTGGGAGGAGATGGACCGCCAGACCCGAGCCGAGGGCGTGGCGGGGGGCCTGGCGGCGGCGCTCGCCGAGCGGGGCCTCGGGACGGACGAGTTCCGCGAGTACCTGCGCCTGATCCTCCTCCAGGAGGAGCTCACGCGCCGGGCCCTGGCCGTCGGGAGGGACGTCCCGATCACCGCCGACCAGCAGGAGATCTGGCTCGCCCAGGAGATGGAGGAGCTCGGGCTCTCCTGGCCCCCGCCTCCCTGGCCGGACGGGATCGCCGCCCGCTGCGGCCCGATCGCGATCGGCGCCGCGGAGCTCGGCGCGATGCTGCTGGACAAGCTCGACCCGAAGGACGTTCGCGAGACCTGCTGGCACCTCCTGCTCCGGAAAGGGATCGAGAAGCGGCTGCCCGACCTCGCCCCCGCGGCGCGCGGGGAGGCCGTGGACGCGGAGATGGAGCGCCGCCGGCGGGAGGCCGAGGCCGGCGCGGCCGCCCAGGCCCCCGGCGTCCGCTTCGAGGAGCTCCTGGTCGCCCGCGGGTCGAGCCTCGAGCTCCTGCGGCGCGACCCTTCGGTGCACGTCGCCGCCCTGACCCGGCTCTGGGTCGACCAGGTGGAGGGGCGGGACGGCGTGCGGGAGGAGTACGTGGCGAACCGGGACCGCTACGAGGGCCTGTACGGCCGGGCGGTCCACACCTACCTGATCTTCCTCGTGGCCGCGCAGTTCTCGAACGAGCTGAACCGGCGCACGTTCGCGGCAGCCGAGGCCGAGCTGAAGGAGCTCGCCAAGGAGATCTCGACCCTCCGCGAGTTCACCGCCGCCTCGGCCCGCCGCTCGGAGGAGGAGTCGGTCCGCGAGAACCGCGGCGACCTGGGCTGGGTGACGCGCGACGATCCGCGGTTCCCGGCCCCGATCCGCGCCGCGGTCTTCGAGTACATCGGCACGGGCGGCACGATCCCCCCCGCGGGGTGCACGCTCGGCCCGGTGCGCCTCGACACGGGGGTCGTCCTCCTGTGGCTCTCCGCCGTGAAGGAGAGCCCGCCCTGGGAGGAGATGTACGAGCACGTCCACGAGGAGCTGCGCCGCCGCTTCATCGAGGACGTGATGCCGGTGAAGGCCGTGGAGATGGTGGTGCGATGATCGCCGGAGGAGACCCGAGAGCATGTTGATCGGCCGAGTCGTCGGCAGCGTCGTCGCGACGCAGAAGGACGAGAAGCTCGCCAATCTGAAGCTGCTCGTCGTGCAGGTGCACACCCACCGCAACGAGGCGAAGGAGCAGTACGTCGTGGCGGTCGACGCCGTCGAGGCCGGGCCGGGGGACGTCGTGCTCTACGCCACCGGCTCCAGCGCGCGGCAGACCCATCTCACCGACGGGCGGC
This sequence comes from Planctomycetota bacterium, assembly GCA_040754415.1. GTDB lineage: Bacteria > Planctomycetota > UBA1135 > UBA1135 > JBFMCU01. Next base: position 23,711 of record JBFMCU010000031.1, on the reverse strand, counting down.
CGTGCGACGCGGTGATCATGGCCGTCGTCGATTCGTGGGACGTCGACGGCAAGAACGTCTACGAGAAGTGGGCCTGACGCGGTGTACCTCGCGCGCGTGATCGGACGGGTCGTCGCCACCCGGCGCTACTCCGGGCTCGCCGGGGTGCCCCTCCAGTGGATCCAGCCCCTGGACGAGGCGGGAGCCCCGATGGGCGAGCCCCTCGTGGCCTGCGCGGTGGTCTCCACCGGGCCCGGAGACCTCGTGCACTTCGTCGACGGCCGCGAGGGAGCGCTCGCCTGCCCCGAGACCTTCGTGCCGGTGGACGCGGCGATCCTCGGCTACGTCGAGGAGGCCGCGGCCCACGGCCGGCGGATCGGCCGGGACGGCGCGGGGGAGGGCGGCTGATGTTCCTCGCCGACGTCGTGGGGACGGTGGTCTCCCCCGTCCAGCATCCGGTGCTGGAGAGCCGCCGCCTCCTCCTCCTGCGCGTGCTCGACCCGCGCGGGCGCCCGACGAGCACGACGCGCATCGGCATCGACGTCGCGCGGGCCGGGCCGGGCGATCGCGTCCTCGTCGTCGACGAGGGCAACGCCGGCCGCCAGCTCCTCGACGCCCCCCAGGCCCCGGTGAAGACGGTGGTGGTGGGCGTCGTCGACTTCGTGGAGCTCGACGGCGAACTCGTCTTCGACCATCGCACGCGGCCCCCGCTCGAGGAGCATCCCCGCCCATGAACACCCCGGAAGAGACGCCGGGCACCCCGGAAGAGACACGGCTGCGCGGCGCGCTCTGCCGCGTCGGCGCCCTCTGCTACCAGAAGGGCTACATCTCCGGCGCGGACGGCAACCTCTCGGCCCGGCTCCCCGACGGCACCGTCCTCATCACGCCGAGCGGGGCGATGAAGGGCTTCCTGGAGCCGCACCACATCGCCCACCTCGACGCCGGGGGCCGGCCCCTCGACGACGGGCCGCGCGGCTCCTCCGAGGCCGGCATCCACCTCGTCGCCTACGCAGAGCGCCCCGACGTCCGGGCGGTCATCCACACCCACCCGCCCCACGCGGTGGCGCTGACGATCGCCGGCATCGACATGCAGGTGCCGATCATCCCCGAGATCATCGTCACGATCGGCGGGGTGCCGACGACCCCCTTCGCCACCCCGGGCACGCCCGAGCTCGGCGAGTCGATCCGGGAGATCGTCCGCTGCTCGGACACGCTCATCATGAAGAACCACGGGGCGGTGACCGTGGGGTCGAACCTGATGGACGCCTTCAAGAAGCTCGACATGGTCGAGCACATGGCGAGGATCCTCTGGCTCGCCCACGCCGTCCGGGGGGGCGTGGAGCCCCTCCCCCCCGCGGCGGTCGAGAAGATCCTGGCCACCCGCGCCCGCCTCGGCATCCGCACGAAGAACACCCTCGAGACCCGCTGCGGCCTTCCCCCGCGGGGTCCAGGCGGGGGTCGTTGACGGCCCCGCCGGAAGCTCCCGCTTGCCAGGAGGGCTTCCCCGGGTAACCCTGGTCGGTGGTTCCCCAATAATCCATCGACCATGGCCTTCGCTCGCGTACCCTCGGCCGGCGTGCGCCGGGAGGCGGCTTTCCTCCTCTGGCTCGCCAACCTGGCCTTCGGGACGCTGCTCGGCGCGAACCTGCTCGCGCACGTCCCGGACGTGGACAGCATCGAGATGTGGCTGTTCGCGGTGGGGGCCCTCCTTTCGAGCGTCCTGACCCTCACCCTCGTTCCGGGGACCCTCTTCCTCCTCCTTGCCCACCTCGTGCGGCGGCCGGGGCTCCTCGGGGGGCTGCAGAGCGCCTTCTGGGCCGTCTTCCAGGTCCTCCTGTTCGCCGACACGCGCGTCTACAACCTCTTCCACTACCACTTGAACGGGCAGGTCCTGAACCTCGTCTACACGCGGGGCTCGGAGGACTCGATCCAGCTCGGCTGGCAGGTGTGGACGGCGGTGATCCTCGGCCTGGCGAGCGTCGGCTTCGCCGAGACGTGGCTCTGGAAGCGGGCGCTCCGGCGGGTCGAGCGGCAGCGGGAGCGGGGCCGGCCCGCCTTCCTCCTCCTGCGTCCGTCGATCGTGTGGTGCCTCGTGCTCCTGCCGATCGTCTTCGTGGAGAAGTCGATCTACGCCCAGGCCGACCTCGCCCGCAACCGCCAGGTGACCGCCCTGGCCCGGCTCTTCCCCCTGTACGCGCGCGTGCCGGCCGAGGACCTGGCGAGCCGCGTCCTGGGCGTCGAGACCGCGCGCCCGCCCCGCGTCGAGCTCGAGGGCGTCCGGCTCGACTACCCCCGGGCCTGGCCGGCGCTCGACCCGGCGGGCGAGCGCCCGAACGTGGTCGTCATCGTGATCGACTGCCTGCGGCAGGACCTGGTCGATGCCGAGCACACGCCGCGGACGGCGGCCTGGGCCCGGGACGCGCGGTGGTTCGCGAACCACGTTAGCGGCGGCAACTCGACGCGCTACGGCATCTTCTCCTTGATCTACTCCCTGCACGGCTCCTACTGGTTCCCCGTGCTGCAGGAGGAGCGCTCGCCGGTCCTCGTGGACACCCTCGTCGGCGCCGGCTACGCGATGGGGATCTTCGGCGCCGCGTCGATGAACTACCCCGAGCTCCGCGACACGGCCTGGTCGGCGATCCGGGATTCCGTGCACGACGATTTCGCGCCGCCGGAATCCTGGAAGCGCGACGAGCTCGCGGCGGAGGCGATGATCGGCTGGCTCGGCGAGCGCGCGGCGGCCGGCGCCCCGTTCTTCGGCTTCCTCCTCCTCGATTCCCCCCACCAGACCTACAGCCACCCGCCCCCCGGCCTCCGCTTCCAGCCCTCGGCCGCCGAGGTGGACTACCTGGCCATGACGGCCAACGAGGGGCCGCCCCCCGCGGTGTTGCGCGCGGTGCAGAACCGCTACCTGAACGCGGTCTGGCACGCCGACTCCGTGGCGGGGGGGGTGCTCGCGGCGATCGATCGGCTGGGGCTCGCCGCGGATACCCTCGTCCTCGTCACCGGCGACCACGGCGAGGAGTTCCGCGAGTGCGGCTTCTTCGGCCACACGAGCGCCTTCACCCCCCAGCAGGTGGCGGTGCCGTTCCTCCTCAAGGGCCCGGACGTCCAGCCCGGCGTCGAGACGCGCCCCACGTCGCACCTGGACTTCGCGCCGACGCTCATGGAGCGGCTCGGCGCGGATCCCGCGCTCCGCGGCGAGTGGTGCCTCGGCGCCAACCTCTTCGCCCCGCCGGCCGCCCGGCGCCGCGTGATCTCGGGATGGAACGAGCTCGGGGTCTGGACGGACGAGCACATCCTGCGCGTGCCCCTGAGCCCGCTCGAGTTCGACGTCGAGGTGTACGACTACTCCTGGCGCCTCCAGGCCGACGACGTGCCGATCCTCCGCGCCGAGCGGGAGACCCTCGAGCTCCTCGGGGCCGAGTGCAACCGGTTCCTGAAGTAGAGGCTCGCCGCATGAGACCGAAGGTCGCGCTCGCCGGGCTGGCCCTCGCCTGCGGGGCGAGCTTGGTCTGGTTCCTCCTCCAGCCGGAAGGGAACGGGCCGGAGGAAGCGATCCGTCCGCTCGCCGCCGCTCCGCCCGCCCCGGCGGCCCGGGGGGCGGAGCTCGCCGCGGGTGCGGCGGCGGCCGGTGGCGCAGAGGGGGCCGCGGCGCCGACCCGCACCGCGGCCGCCGCGCCGGCACCCGCCTCCCGGGAGCGGTGGCGCGGCGAGCTGGCGGGGGTCGCGGGCCGCCTCGCGGAGGTCGACGGCACGCCGGCGCCCGGTCTCGCCGTCGTCCTGCTCGAGCTCGATGCCCGCCAGCTCCTGGCCGGCGACTGGGAGCGGCTCGGCGAGGCGCCGCCGGACCTCGCTCTCGACGCGACCCGCTCCGACGGGGAGGGTCGTTTCGTGCTCGATGGCGCGCGCGACGGGTCGTTCCACGCGCTCGGGATCGACCTCGGCGGGGCGCGCGCGACCCTCCGGGTGATCGACCAGGCCCTGCACCACCGCGAGCGCACCGACCTCGGCGACGTCGTGCTCGCGGCCTACGGCGTTCTCGTCGGCCGCGTCGTCGATCCGGACGGGCGTCCCCTCGCCGGGGCCCGCGTGCGCGTGGCGGAGGTGCCGGAGGAGGTCGCGGCGACCGGCATCTACGAGTGGCGGAAAGAGACGATCCTCTCCGTCGGCGGGCGGGAAGTCGTGGAGCTGCCGGCGCGGCTCGGCCGCTACGCCGACCTCCTTCCGGTGCCGACGGCGTACACGGGCGCAGACGGCGCGTTCCGCCTCGCGGGCGTCCCGCTCACGCGGGTCGTCGGCGGCGTCGACCGAGCGGGATGGGCGGGGATCCCGATTGCTCCGACCGAAGTCGCCGGCGGCGAGCAGAGCCTCGGCGAGCTGGTGCTCTCCCGGGGCCGCACGATCCGCGGCGTGGTCGCCGACACCACGGGCGCGCCGATCGCCGGGGTCGAGGTGTTCGCCGGCGCCCTCCACGAGGAGCTCGGGATCGGCTTCCTCCAGCCGGCCGGGCCCACGGATGGCGAGGGGCGCTTCTCGCTCTCCGGCGCGCCGGTCGCCGGCCCCCTCGTGGCGGTGGCGCGCCACGCACCCTGGGAGGAGTGGGTCTCGCTCGCCCCGCCCGAGGAGGCCGGGGAGCTCCGCCTCGTGCTTCCCGCCGCCGCGCCCCTCACGGTGCGCGTCCGGGACGAGGCCGGCGCGCCGCTCCCGGGCGCGCGGCTGGGCGTGCGGCCCATGGGCCCAGCCGAAGCGTCGAGCGACGTCTCCTCCATCCTGTCGTTCGTCCGTGGCGGGGCGCTTCCCGCCCCCGCCTTCCACGAGACGGAGCCGGGGACGCTCGTCTGCGGGGCGCTCGCGCCGGGGACCTACGAGGTCGAGGCCCGCGTCGCCGGGCTCGCCCCCGGCACGGCGCGGGTGATGCACGCTCCGGAGGGCACGGAGGTCGCCCTGACGTGCGCCGCCGGGCGGTCGATCCTCGTGCACGTCTCCGACGAGGCGACGGGAGAGCCGGTCGCCCGGGCCCGCGCGAGCGTGATGCAGGGCGGGGCGCCGCTCGTCGCCTCCCCGGCGGTGGCGTGGACCGATCGGGAGGGCCGAGCGACCCTCGGGCCGTTCTCCGCCGAGGCGCCGGAGGACGGCGAGGGCGGGGGGCCGTGGTCCGGGGAGCCGGCGGTCGTCCTCGTGGAGCACCCCCGCTACGCCGATCGCGTCGTCCGCCTCGAGGAGGGAGCGTCCGCGCTCGAGATCGCGATGGCCTCCGGAGGCACGCTGCACGGCCGGATCCACTGCGGCGGCGCGCCCCCCACGCGCTCCTACATGGTGATCCTCGAGTACCGCGACGCCGACGGCCTGGAGGCGATCCTCCACGTCCCCCGCTTCGCCCGGAGCGACCTCGCGGGGAGCTTCCGCCTCTCGAACCTCCCGGCGGGCGAGCACCGCGCCGAGGTCTACGAGCGCTTCCTGGCCGGCGATCCGCTCCCCTTCCTGCGGGACGAGGAAGAACCGGTGCGCGTGTTCGCGGCGGAGGTCGAGATCCGCCCCGGCGAGACGGCCGAGCTCGAGGTGGACCTCACCCCGACCGGCATGGGGCCCACGGGCCGGATCCTCGGCACGGTCCGCGTGGACGGCCGCGCCGTGGCGGGCGCCGAGGTCCGGATCTGGGGCAACCAGCGCGTGGAGCTGGCGACCGACGAGCGCGGCGCCTTCGACACCGGCGAGATCTCGGTCCTCGATGGCCTGTCGATCCGCATCGCCGGCGAGGTGGACGTGCCCGGCGCCGGACCGCGCCGGAGGGAGCTCCACGTGGAGCACGTGGAGCTCGAGCCGGGCGACGTGCACGAGGTGGCGCTCGACCTGCACTCCCGGGAGGTCCTCGTGCAGGTCGTCGAGGCGGGGAGCGGTGCCCCGCTCGAAGGCGCGCGTCTCGACGTCACGGCCCGGGGCGGGCGGCCCTACGGGAACCATCCGCAGATGTTCCTGACGGATGCCGCCGGCGAGGCGCGCGTGCTCCTGGTGCAGGAGGGGGCCCACGATCTCGTGATCTCGCACGCCGATCACCTGAACCTGCACGGCGAGCTCGAGGTGCCGAGCGACGTTCCCTCCCGGCCCCGCCGCTACGAGCTCGGGCACGCCGTTCCCTGCGCCGGGCGCATCGTGGCGAGCGGGGCGGACCGCGGGGAGCCCCGGTGGGTCTACCTGCAGATTCATGGCGAGGGGGGATCGGAGGCGGGCGAGAGCCTGGATCCCGAGAACCTCGCGTTCGACCTGCCGGGCCTCGGTCCGGGCGCCTACCGGGCGCAGATCTGGCTCGACGGCCAGCGCGGCGAGGAGGTCCCCTTCGAGCTCGGCCCCGCCGGGACCCGCGACCTCGTGCTCACTTTCACGCCGGCGGAGGATCGCTGAGCCCCGCGGAGCTCACCGCGGGCGCGGCCGCAGGAGGGGATCGCCGGCGATCGTCTCGGCGAGCACCTCCGCCGCGATCTGGTGGGCGAGCTCGTTAGGATGGTGGTCGGTCGGGTGCACCCAGAGATCCGCGGTCCGGTGGCCCTGGAAGTGCGGCCGGAGGTCCACGAAGCGGGTCGACGGCCCGGCGACCTCCGCCACGGCCCGCGCGACCTCCGCGTGCACGGGGTCGAAGGGGTAGCCGCCGGCGAAGTCGGCGAGCACGGGGAAGCAGAGCACGACGAGCGGGATCCCGCGCTGGGCGCAGGAGCGCACGATCGCCTGCAGGCTCTGGCGGTTGCGCGACCAGGCCGGGTTCTGGTCCGAGTAGAGCTCGTCGTAGTAGGCGACCGTCAGCCGCGCGCGCTCCCGCGCATCGAAGAGCCTCCACGCGATCCGCGCCAGCCGCGAGCGGTAGAGCGGGCTCGGCGGCGGCCGGCGCAGGGCGAGCCCCGCCAGGCCGCCGGTCTCCTGGCGGACGGAGCGCGTCCTCCAGTCGATGACGAAGTACGGCTCCGCGGCGTCGTTCAGGAAGTAGCCCAGCACGACGAGGTCGGGCCCGCAGCCGAACCCCTCCTCCTCGAGGACGATCCACTCCTGGGTCGTGTTGAAGGCGAGCATCCCGAGGTTGCACGCTTCGACCCGCGGCCCGCCGGGCCCCAGCCGCGCCGCGAGCAGCGCCGCCGTCCGCTCGGGGTAGATGTCTTCGTCCTTCACCCCCTCGCCGAGCGTGAAGGAATCGCCGAGGAAGACGATGCGGGCCGTCCCCGGCGCCGCGTCCCCCGCGCAGGCCGGCCCGCGGAAGCCCCTCTCGTTGGCGGCGATGACCACCGTGCACTCCGGGCCGAAGTAGCCGCGCGGATCGCTCTCGAACACGTTGAGGTAGCGCGAGCCGGGCCGGAGGCGGTGCAGGGGGTAGCCGGGCAAACACTGGGCGGGCTCGAAGTCGAGGCCGGCGGTGAACTCGTTGCGCCGCCCCGCCGGGAACCGCGGCAGCCCGAGCGCCCACAACGCCGCCTCGGCGAGAACTAGGCTGCCCGCCGCGGCGGCAAGGAAGACGAGGAGCTTGCGCAGGAGGGCCGGCACGGAAGGAGAATACGGTGCCGTAGCAATCCTTCCACGATTCGCTCCCCTTCCCCGGCATTCCGCGGACCAGACCCCCGCGAATCGTGGAAGGATTGCTACGGCACCGTATTCGACCAGAGCGCGAACAGGAGGCAGAGGAGCGCGAGATTGATCGGGTCGAGGACCGTGGCGCGCGCGGCGGCGAGGAGGATCTGCCGGCCCAGCCAGCGGCGCGAGAAGCCGGCGGCGCGCAGGCGCCGTTCCCACCGGCGGCCGAAGCGCAGGAGGCGGACGAGCCCGGCGACCGTCCAGATCGCCGCCAGGCTCATCGTGACGAGGCGCACGAAGGAGTAGGGCTCGGGGAGGGTCACGCCCCGGGGCGGCTGGTGAACCAGTAGAGGGCGAGGTAGACGAGGGACGCGGTGACGAGGACGAGGAGCGAGAGCCGCACCTCGCGCTTCTTCACCGCGACCGCGTGCTCGATGACCTCCTTGATGCGATCGGCCTCGCTCGCGATCGCCCGGCGCAGGGCGCGCACGGCGCGGTCCTCGAGGTCGTCGGCCTGCTCGCGGTAGGCCGAGCTCACGGCGCGGCGCGCGCGGGTCTCGAGATCGTCGGCGCGGGAGTCGTAGATCCGCGCGGCGACGCGTTGGGCCCGGCGCTCCATCCAGCCGGAGAGGCCGCTGCGCCTCTCCCCCTCCCCCCCGCCGGGCGCCGGCGCGAGATCAGGAGCACCCGCCGCGGCGGAATCCGCGCCGGCTTCGCCCTCCGCCGCCGGCGGAGACGCGGCAGGCGGTGGTGCTTCGCTCCCGCCGTGGCGCCGACGGAAGAGGATGGTGCGACGGAGGCGCTCGAGGGAACCCATGGCCGCGGCCCTCAGGATAGCGCGTCCCGTCACTCGCTCCCGACGGGGGAGAGGAAATCGCGGGGCTTGATCGTCAGGAGGGCGCACTCGAGCCGGTCGAGGAGTCGCTCGGCGGTGTTCCCGACCAGCATCCCGGCGATCCCCGCGCGCGACACGGTCCCCATGACGAGGAGGTCGGCGTCGAGCGAGGCGACCGTCTCCCGGATGAAGCGGGAGGGGGAATCGCTGCCCACGTGGAGGATCGGCGCCGCTTCGGGATGGCTCTCCCGCAGGGCGGCGAGGATGTGGCGCTCCGCCTCGCCCGCGCGCTTCTGGAGGACGGATGGGTGCTCCGCCTCCCTCTTCCAGCCCGCACTCATCTGCGCTGCGAGCGGGACCCGCACGGCGTGGATCACGTGGAGCGCGCAGCCGAAGGCGAGGGCGAGGGCCGCGGCGAGCTCGACCGCGCGGTCTCCGACCGGGGTGAGATCGGTGGCGGCGGCGATCGCCTCGTAGAGGAGCTTCGCCTCTCCCTTGACGACCCACACCGGGGCCGGGCACTTGCGCATCAGCTTCTTCGAGGTGCTGCCGAGGGCGCGGTGCCCGGCCGCGCTGCGCCGCGCGACGATCACGAGGTCGTTCTCGCCCCGCTGGACGCGCCGGATCATCTCGACCCACGCCCGCTCTCCGCTCAGGACGAGCTCGGTCGGGATGCCGGAGGAGTCGTAGGTCTCGCGCAGCTCCTCGAGGGACGCCATCCCCTCCGGCCCGGGGCCCGCGCGCACCTCGAACCCATCCTCGTAGATGTCGGTCCACGTGGAGTGGAAGAGCGTCAGGCTCGCGCCGGTCTTCTCGGCGAGCCACTGCGCCTGCAGCGCCGCCCGCCGGCTGCCGGGGCTGACCGCGTCCCCCGGCGGGGTGAGATCGACGCCCACGAGCAGGCGGCGGAAGCGTCTCATGCGGCGATCCTCGGGCCAGATTCAGACATACCGGGGCGGGCGGGCGGCGAAGGCCGCGATCTGCGCGCGCCGGGCCTCATGACCCGGCCGCCCCATCAGGGCGTAGGCGGCCACCTTCCCGGCCTCGACCCCCGGCTGGTCGAAGGCGTTCACGTCGTAGTGCTCGCCCATCAGGGCGACGGAGAGCTCGAGGAGGAAGATGAGCTGGCCGATGGAATGGGCGTCCACCGTCTCCATCGCGATCGTGGCGTTGGGCCGCCGGGCCGCGGTGAGGGCGAACCGCGTGCCGTCGCGCTCGGCCTGGAAGAGCTCCTTCAGGGTGCGATCGCCGAGATAGGCCACCCCCTCGAGGTCGCCGTAGGCGCGGGGGATGCGCACGATGTGGTCCGGCTCGTCCACGGCGAGGATCGTGAACCACTTGTCGAAGGGCCCCTCGGTGTAGAGCTGCACCTGGCTGTGCTGGTCGGTGACCCCCACGGCGCGGATCGGAGTGGGCCCGGCGAAGATCTCGGCGCCGGAGCGGCTGCGGCGCTTGCCGATCGATTCCGCCAGGAGCTGGGCGTACCAGTCGGCCATGTCGCGCAGCCGGCTGCTGTAGGAGAAGGTCACGGCCAGGGGCTTGCCGTGGTGCACGTGCAGGAGCCACTGGATCGCGGCGTGGAGCATCGCCGGGTTGGCGGCGAGCTCGGGCGTCCGGCAGCGCTCGGCCATGGCCGCGGCGCCGTGGAGCAGGCCCTGGATGTCGATCCCGACGAGGGCGGAGGAGAGGAGCCCGACCGGCGACAGGACGCTGTAGCGCCCGCCGACGCCGTCGGGGACGACGAACGCGCGATAGCCCTCGCGCCGCACGATCTCGCGCAGGACGCCCTTCTCGGCGTCGGTAGTGATCACGATGTGCTCGCGGTGCGCCTCCTCGCCCAGTGCATCGATCAGCGCCCCGCGGAAGATCAGGAACTGGCTCATCGTCTCGGCGGTGCCGCCGGACTTCGAGATCGCGTTGAAGAGCGTCGTCCGCGGATCGACGGCGGCGAGGAACTCCCCCACGAGGTCCGGATCCACGTTGTCCAGCACGAAGAGGCGCGGAATCCCCACCGGCGGCCGTAGGTTGTGGTAGGGGCTGTTCAGCGCCGTCTGCAAGGCGATGTTGCCGAGCGCCGAGCCGCCGATGCCGAGCACGCAGACGTTCTCGAAGCGCCCGTAGACGGACTGGGCGTAGTCGGCGATGCCCCGCGCCGCCTCGTCCAGGTGGGGCAGGTCGAGCCACCGGAGGTCCCGCGCGCGCCGGGCGAGCACCGCCTCGAGGGCGGCGGCGGACCGCGGGGCCATCCCCGCGAGCTCGGCATCGGTGAGGCCGTGCTCCTCGCCCACGGCCTCGGCCATGACGTTCGTGTAGTCGAAGCGGATCGCGGACATGGGGAGGGTCCTCGGGGCGGATGGTAGCAACGTCGAGAGGGGACCGCCTTCCCGGACCGGCCGACGGGGAGGCGCCGGGGGGCGCCCCCCGTCGGCCTGATGAGTCACCCAACCCCTCCGCGCGGCCCGGTAGCGCCTCTGCCGGGCCGCGTGGTTGCGGGCCCCGAGCGGACTCTCCTGGTAGTGCCGGCTCGCCTCCCGCAGGCTCCGCGCTCGCCCTGCTCGCCGGCAGGCCTCCCCGCAGTAGCGCTGCCCCCGGTCGCAGCTCGGGCAGACCACCACCGCTCCCCGGCACCGGGCGCAGCAGAACAGCGGGTGGCTCTCGACCGAGCGGACCAACCCCTCCTGCCGGGCCGGTGCTCGACAGGAAGGCCCCGAGGCGTGATCGTGCTCGCTACCGCAGCAACGCGGTCTTGCCGGGGGGAGACCTGGGCTTGCTGACACAGCGCGGCCTCCCCTCGGGTCTCCCCGCTCGGCGCGCGTCTTCTACCACGACCTCCACCGCCCTCCACCTCAGCCCCCCCACGAGGGCACGAGGGGGAAGGAAACCAGATCCACCCGGGCTTCGCTCGACCCCGAAGGCGGAGCCACCTCCAATCCCGGAACTGCCCCCCTCCTCCTCAGCCTTCCTGCCGCCGATCAGCGGCAGAATCACGCGGATCCTGACCGGCGTCTACAGTGCCTGGATGGCGGCGCGATGCGTCACCCCAAACGGCCTGGCGGTGCCTCGCCATCCCCCGCCCTCCCCGTAGGTGTGTCTCTCCCCTCGCGGCAGGACAGAGCGATCGATGCCAACCCGGCGAGGAATGCGAAGTGCCAGATCCCCGGCACCGGAAGGCGGCCGAAGCACCCGCAACGCCCCGGATCGACTCCCGACAAGGAGAGACCGAGGAGCAATGCCCACAGACCGGCCACGACGAGGGTCGCGAGCCGAATGCCCATCCGCCACCGGGAGGAGATCAAGAGCAACGCGAGCAGGAGCTCGAGTACCGCGGCCACCACCAGGGCCGGACGGGACAGCGTCACGGCGAAAGGCCACGGCAGCCGATGGTCGCCGAACCGGTCGACGCCCGCCGGCTGGATGAGCTTGAGGGCGGCGGTCGCTCCGAAGGCGCCGGCGAGAAGAAGCCGCTGCGCCAGACATCGCGAAGTCCCTCCGGCGAGGCTCAGGCGCAGGAGCATCACTTCCCGGCCACGATCGTCAGGCGTGTCTCGGCGCCGGGCTCCACGGAGAACTCGCCCGAGGAAAGAGCGAAGGACTCGATCCCGGCGGGATACGGGGTCTGGAGTTTGGCCTGATACCTGCCCGGCGGCAGAGCGGTGAGCACCTGGGGAGGCCCGGAGAAGGCGTAGTACGCGCCATTGCGGGCTGGGGTGCTTCCCCTGAACGGGTGCACACGGAACGCGGTCGGACCCGAGACCTCTTCTCCCGCGGGTCCGACCAGGACCACGCGGGCGCATCCCAGCTCGGAGAGGTCGAAGCTCACGCGGGCGGGATCCTCGGAAACGGAGCAGGTGACCTGGTACGCATCGGGTTCCCCCTGTGAAAAAAACTTGTTGACACCCCCGAGGACGACACCGTATTCGCCGTACGGCACGCCGGAGATCGAGTACGTGCCGTCCACCGCGTCCGGGATTATGAACGCGTGGACGTTGTAGGTCTGCCAGTAAACCTCGCCGAGCGGAAAGAGTTGCACGCTGAGGTCGGGCCGCCCCTTGGTCGTAAGCACCCCCTTCGTGAGGCACGAGCCAAGAATGGTCACCTCTAGGGTGCCGAAGCCGGCCGCCGTCTGTTCCAGGCGGACGGTCATCGTCCGGAGCTCCTGATCGAGCGGATAGACGTCGAAGCTCACCGTCGCGGTCTGGAAACCGGGAATATTGATCCAGAGATCCACGGGGCCCAGGCGTTCAAGGGGCTCATCCGACGCATACAGGAAGAGCCGATGCGCAAGTCCGACCTGATAACGATCGAACTCGTCGCCGGAGAGTCCGAGGAGAACGAGCCAGGGACGAACGAGGGCGGACTCTGCGCGATCGTCCTCGCAGTGCCAGCTGTTAGGCTTGATGTCCGGGTAGAGGCGGCCGTCGCCAGGGATCGCCGTCCCATCCGCCCGTAGGATCGTGAGCCCCATCCCATAGAGAGGGCGCGCGACGATCTCGCATTCCATGCCGCAGGTGGCCAAGATCCACTCTGTCGACAGACAGCCGCTACCGCCCGCGATAAGGCGGTAGCGGGCGTGCGGCCGCAGGCCATTCATGACGAACGCGCCCCCCGCATCGCAGCGGACGACCTGGATCCTCTCGTGCTCTCCCTCTCCCGCGATCGCTCGCTCGACATCCGGAGCGGTCAGGCGAAACGTCTCCTCGGCGGCGAGCACCAGGGCGTCCGCGACGGGAGAAGCCCCATCCGGCAACCGCACCGTCCCCCCCAGCGAGCAGCCGCGCGAGAGCTCGATCCGAACGCGCTCCGCGTAGCCTTCCCGGCTTCCCGCCCAGTCAGCCTGCCCGGGCAGATAGCCGTCCGCCGTGGCAATGAGTGTACCTGCGTCCTCCGGTAGAGAGCCCAGCGGGAGGACCAGCTCCCCCTTCATGTCCGTCGTTCCGAGGATCTCTCCACTCTCCACGCGGATCTCCGCCGCCGCGACCGGCGTCCCCTCGCCCTCGACGATCGTCTGGACGGCGACGGTCGGAGGCGGGACCGGCGATCGCTCGGAGAAGACCGGGGGCACATGGAGAGGATCAGCGAGAGGGATCGCCGCGGAGGGCTCGGGAATCGCGAGCGACACGTTCTCCTCCGGCCACGAAGCCGGGCTCTTGGCTCGATGTCCCCGGAGGAGGACCACCACCGTGCCCAGGAGCAGCAGGAGGAAGGTCGCGAGAAGAAAGCGCCGCCGGAACATCGGGGGATTCATAGGGCGCAGGGAGGAAGGCCCCCGCGTGCGCATCGCGCGATGAGCATCCGGAGGCCCGGTTGCCGACCGGCGATCCCTACTGCATGCAGCCGGCCTGCCCGGCGGAAGGAACGAAATCACACACGCCTCCGCCACAGAGGAAGGCGGGCGTGCACATACCCCTGCCGTCCCCCCAGTATTCCTTGTGGTCAGCGTCCGGCGCGCGAAGGACGGTGTGGCAGCAGTAGGGTTCGGCTCCTCCGGAGCTGCACGTGCAGTACCAGTACCTCCCGATCCCGTCGGTTCGGTCCTCCTCGTGGCAGCAGGGATCGCCTTGGCAGATGAGGTCTTCCCCCACGATCTCCCCGTAGCAGGAGGCGAGTCTGGCGGGGGCGGCCGCAGCCCGGCACAGGGCGGGCAGAGCGCAGAGCACGAGAATCGTCCCCAGACCGAGGAGCACCCGGTCCAGGTTCATGGTGAGCTTCATGCGAACTACTCCTGAGTTGTTGGGAATCAGGACTTGGGAAGATGGCTGGCCACTCGCGAGCACGGGCGGCTTGAGGTCGGAACCTAGACCGGGGGGGGGGGGGGCAAGTCAAGCGCCTATAGACTGGTGGTCCGGTCCGGCTCAATGGGAGAGCACAACAGGCCGCTGGCAAAGAGGTTACGACCGTTCCCCGGATTGGGAACGCAACTCCGGATCGCCTTCGCCCGGCGCCACGGCCCCCGCAGCCTGAGCCTCCCAATGCCATTAGAAGCCGGCCGAGGCGGGCGCCGGGGCGCCGGCCTCGACCGGCTAGTCCCGCCGCGTGGTCCGCAGGACGAGGGAGATGAGCTGGAGCACGGCGGCAGCGGCTGCCGCCACGTAGGTGAGCGCCGCGGCGTCGAGCACCTGCTCCACCCCCCTCGCCTCCTCGGAGGTCCCTACGATCCCGGTCTGGGCGAGGACCGCCTTCGCCCGCCGCGAGGCGTTGATCTCCACGGGCAGGGTGACGAGCTGGAAGAGGACGACGATGGCGAAGAGGAGCACCCCGAGCTTCATCAGCGCCGATCCCGCCGGGGCGTTCGCCAGGAACATCCCGAGCACGAAGGGGAGCATCCACAGCCGGGCCCCGATGTTCGTCACCGGCACCATCGCCGAGCGGAACCCGAGGGGCGCGTAGCCGACGGCGTGCTGGATCGAGTGCCCCGCCTCGTGGGCGGCCACGGCCACCGCGGAGATCGAGCGGCCGTCGTACACGTCCGGCGACAGGCGCAGGGTGCGGGTGCGCGGGTCGTAGTGGTCGGAGAGGAATCCCCCGTGACGCTCGATTCGCACGTCGGGGACCCGCCCGGCCCGGCACACGGCCGCCGCCGCTTCGGCCCCCGACATCCCCGAGCGCACCCCGATCCGGGAGTATCGGGAGAAGCGGATCTTGACGAGGCCCTGGGCCCACAGGGTGAGCCCGAGGCCGACGAGGGTGAGGACGATGTAGAGAGGGTCGTAGAGGAGAGGCATCGGAGCGAGGAGGGGGAAAGGCGCCGCGCGGAGCCGAGGCCACGGGGCCCGCCTCCCCCCGTTGGCGCCGGGGAGGGGTCCGGGGGGACGGCCTCCCCTCTTCTAGACGAGCCGGGGGCGGGAGGAAAGCGCGGGCCGGGACTTCGGGGGGGCGTGTTCCTCCGCCCTAAGCCTCCCTCTCCTACGCCCCTCTCCGTACAGCCGGACTCCTACGAAAGGGTTAGGATTCGCGCCCCTTTCGTCCCCCTGTCCCCCCCATCCCGGATCCAGCGATGAGCGTCCAAACCAAGTCTCCGGATTCCCGCCTCCTCAAGATCGGCGAGTTCGCGCGCCGGGCCGGCACGAACCTGCGGACCCTGCGGTACTACGAGGAGATCGGCCTGCTCACCCCCACCTCGCGGAGCAAGGGAGGGTTCCGCTTCTACCGGGAGTCCGATGCGAACCGCCTGGCGATGGTGCAGACGCTCCAGGGGCTGGGGCTGCACCTGGATCGCATCTGCGAGGTCATGGGCACCCGCAACGGGGGCCGGGGGAAGACGACCTTCTTCGACCGCGTGCGGGCCGCCCTCGAGGAGCAGGATCATCTGCTGAGCGAGCGGATCGAGGAGCTCCATGGCCAGCGGAAGAGCATCCGGCAGGCCTTCGGCAAGCTCGCCGAGTGCGAGAAGTGCGCGGTCATTCCCGATCCCGGGAACAACTTCTGCGATCCCTGCCCGGGCACCGGCCTGCCCCTGCCGGGGGATCTGAGCGCGCTCTTCTAGTGGTCCGTGCGGGAGATCTACCTCGACAACAACGCCACGACGGCCCCCGCCCCCGAGGTCGTCGAGGCGATGCTGCCGTGGCTCGGCCGCTCCGCCGCCAACCCCTCGAGCCTCCACCGCCCGGGCGAGGCCGCCGCCGGCGTGCTGGCCGCGGCACGGGTCGCGGTTGCGCGCCTCGTGGGCGCCGCTTCGCCCCGGGAGATCGTGTTCACGTCCGGGGGGACCGAGGCGAACAACGCCGCCGTCCACACCGCTCTCGCCGGGGCCGCCGCGCGCGGCCGGCGGTGCGTCCTGACGAGCACGGTCGAGCACGAGTCGCTCCGCCGGCCCCTGGAGGAAGAGGCGCGGCGGGCCGGGCTCGCGGTCGATCGGGTGGGCGTCGACGGGCGCGGCGCGATCGCCGTGCCGGAGATCCTCGCGGGCATCGCGGCCCGGGGGCGGGAGCTCGCCCTCGTCTCGATCCTGTGGGCGAACAACGAGACCGGGGTCCATCTCGCCGACGAGGAGCTGGCGGCGATCGCCGCCCTCTGCCGCCGCCACGGGATCCCCTGCCACGTGGACGCCGTCCAGGTGCCGGGCAAGCTCCCGATGGACCTGGCGCGCCTCGGCGTCGACCTCGCCAGCCTCTCGGCCCACAAGTTCCACGGTCCCCAGGGGGTCGGGGCGCTGTACGTGCGGGCCGGATACGAGGCGGCGGAGGGGTTCGTCCCCCGGATCGCGGGGGGGGCCCAGGAGGAGGACCGCCGGGCCGGCACGCCCAACGTCCCGGGGATCGCGGGTTTCGGAAAGGCCGCCGAGCTCGCCAGCGCGCGGCTGGCGGCGGGCGAGGCGATCCCCCGCCTGCGGGAGCGGCGGGACCGCCTGGAGGAGGGGCTCTGCCGGGCGGTCCCGGGCGCCCGGGTGCTCGGCGCGGGAGCCCTCCGCCTCCCGAATACGGCGAACGTCCTCTTCCCGGGTGTGGACGGGGAGGTTCTCCTCGCCGCCTTGGCGGCCGAGGGGGTGGCCGTCTCGGCCGGCGCCGCGTGCAGCTCCGGCCGCCGCGGCCCCTCCCGGGTGCTCCTCGCCCTGGGGCTCGACGAGGCCGCGGCGCGCTCGGCCCTGCGCTTCTCCCTCTCCGTCCACACGAGCGCGGAGGAGGTCGAGGCCGCGGTGGCCCTCGTCGGGGACCTCGCCGGGTCCCTGGCCCGCCTGCGCGGTTGAGCGGGGGTCCCCGGGGGCCGAAAACCGGGAAGATCGGCCGGAATCCCGCGTCTTTCCTCCCTCCTCGGGTCCCCGCTGGCCGACGGAATCCCGGAACCCCGTCCCCGGGGTAGGATTCCGGCCGCGGGGCCGCCCGCCCGCCCCGCGTTCCGCTCCCTCATCCTCCACGTGCCCATGCGCCCCCTCTTCGTCATCCTCCTCGTCGCCGGCGCCGTCGCCGCGCTCCTGTTCGCGCTGACCTCGATCACGGGGAACCCGGCGGACTCCGGGAGCGAGGGCCTCGTGCCGCCGGCCCAGGGGACGGTCGCGGCGGGCCGTCCCCCCGCCGACCTGGAGCTCCCCGCGGGCATGGCCTCCCCCCTGACCGCCGAGGCGACCCCTCCCCGGGCGGTGGTCGACACGGGCGAGGAGACCCAGGTCGCCTCGGACGGCTTCATCGAAGGGCTGGTCGTGGATTCCGCCCAGGCCGCCGTGGCCGGGGCCAGGATCCAGCTCATCCGCCAGAAGGGCTCGGGAGCGTTCATGGAGCTCCAGCTCCTGATCAGCGACCGCCCGGCCCCCCGGCCGATCAAGGAGGCCGAGACGAGCGAGGAAGGGACCTTCCGCTTCGACCGCGTTCCCGCGGGCAGCGACTGGGCCCTGGTGGTCACCCACGCGAGCTACAGCCGCAAGGTGGTCTCCGGCATCCAAGTGCGCCCGACGGGCGGCACTTCGGAGCGGATCGAGCTCGACGAGGGCTTCGAAATCTACGGCGTCGTCTACGGCCCGGGGAAGAACCCGCTCGCCGGGGCCCGCCTCGTCCTCGACAACCCGGCGGCGGCTTTCATGCCCTCGGCCCGCACGAGCCCCGATCGCCTGGAGGCGGTGAGCGGTCTCGACGGGTCCTACGCGATCAAGAACATCCCGCCCGCCAACCGCGCGCTCACCGTGACGCTGGAGGGCTACGCGACCCAGATCGATCAGCGGAGCGTCACCTTCGCCGGCACGCAGGAGCGGCGCAAGCGGGTGGACATCGACATGATGCCCGGCTACCCGATCGCCGGCCGGGTGATCGGGCCCGATCAGGCGGGCGTGCCCGGGGTGCAGATCGAGGCCATCGGCAGCGGGACGCCCGCCTCGCGGGGCAGCGCCATCTCCAAACAGGGTGGGGAGTTCCTGATCACCGACCTCGCCGAGGGGCGCTACACGCTGCGCGTCGTGGCCGACGGCTTCGATCGCGATCCGCTCCAGGCCGACGCCAACGACCGCGACGTCCTCATCCAGCTCTCCGCGCGCGGGGGCCTGATGGGCGTGGTCGTGGATGCGGACGGGGCGCTCCTGCGCGACTACCGCTTGACGGTGCGCGGGCTCCATCCGACGAACGTCGCGTTCGGACCCGTCCACGGCGAGCAGACGGTGAGCGGATCGAAGGACGGCTCCTTCGTGGTCGGCGGATTGAAGCCCGGCTCGTACGTCGTCCAGGCCGACGCGCGCGGCTACGCCTCGAGCTTCAGCGACGCGGCCGTCGTCGAGGAGGGCCTCACCACGCCCAACGTCGTCGTCCGCATGTCGCGGGGCGGCACGATCGTGGGGATCGTCGTCGACATGAGCTCCAAGACGCCGATCGCCGGCGCCAAGGTGACGACGAACACCACGGGCTGGCTGGAGAGCGACTTCACCAACCTCCTCGACGCCATGACCCCCACCGCCCTGACGCGGGTGACGGCGACGACGAACGCCGAAGGGCGGTTCGAGATCCGGCTCGTGACGCCCGAGAAGTACCAGCTCCGCGTGAAGCACGAGGGCTTCACGGAGGCGATCGTGAACGAGGTGGAGGCCACCGCGGACGTCGTCACCGACATCGGGCTGATCGCCCTGACCCAGGGCGCCACGATCCGCGGCACCGCCTATCTCGCGAGCGGCGAGCCCGCGACCGGCGCCCGCGTGGCTTTGCGGCCGCTCGACGGGGACGGCACGTACCACTCGGTCGCGTCGAAGACCGACGCGAACGGCCGCTACCTCCTGGCGAATGTCGCGGCGGGCCGCTACGCGCTCTCGTGTGCCGCGGAGCCCAAGCCCGGCCAGAGCCCGCTGATCGTGGTGGTGGACATGGAGCGGTCGCGGGTCGAGATCCAGGTCTCCGACGGCGAGGAGCTCGTCCAGGACCTGTATCTGGGCGGCAACTGATCCGACGCCGTATCGCCGTTCACTGCACGGCGTACGCCTCCGCGGTCTGCCCCGTTCCGTCGGAGCCGACCGATAGGATGCGGCGCCCGCCGTCGATCGGCGCGCTGAGGACGAGCGGGCGGCCGAGGAGCATCGCGCCGTTCGTCGTCCAGGCGATCGCCGGCTGTCCCGAGGTCTCGACGTCGAGCACCGGGGCCCCCGTGAGGGTGGCGAGGTCGAGGGTCGAGAGGCCGCCGATCGCCACCACGGTGCCCGCGGCGTCGAGCAGGTTCGGATAGACGCGCGCGTTGGCCATGGACGCCACGTTCGCCCACGAGTTCGCCGAGACGTCGTAGCGCCGGACGCTCGCGAGCGGGTTGATCACCTGGGTGATCAGGTTGCCGTCCGCCCCCCCGGCGACCAGGACGTCGCCGTCGGCGAGCGTGAGCTGGGCGTGCCCGGCGCGCACGCCGCTGAAGTCGCTCACGTCCTGCATCGCGCCGGTCGTGGGGTTCCAGGCGCGGCAATCGGCGGAGAAATCGGCGAAGGGGATGCCGAGGATGTACGTCACCTCGATCCCCCCCGTGATGAGGACCCGGCCGTCGCCGGCCAGGGAGGCGGCGTGCATCACCCGCGGCTTGGGCAGGGAGGCGGAGGGCGACCAAGAGTTCGTGCTCGGGTTGTAGGCCTCGGTCGTCGCGTGGATCGCGGCGAGGGCGCCGAGCGGGTCGGAGAAATCGAAGTCGGAGGTGCCGCCGGCGACGAACACCCGCCCATCGGGGAGCAACGTCGCGGTGTGCTGCGTCCGGGCCACGCTCATCGGGGCCGCCGGGGTCACCGTGCCCGCCGCCGGATCCCACAGATCCACGCTCGCGGTGATGACGCCGGCGCTGTCCGCTCCTCCGCAGAGGAGCACGCGGCCATCGGCGAGCCGGGTCGCGGTGTGGGCGGTGCGCACCTGGCTCATCACCTCGGGGCGCAGCGTGAAGGAGTAGGTCGCGGGATCGAAGACCTCGAGCTCGTTCACCGCGACCGAGGAAGCCCCCAGCGGTTTGCTGCCGCCCGACACGAGGACCCGCCCGTCGGCGAGCCGCGTCAGGGCGTGGCCCGTCGCCTCCTTCGAAACCTCGCCCACGGTGTAGGTCGACGCCTCCGGCATGGTGAGCGGGAAGGCGGTGTAGTTCGAGATGTCGTCGACGCGCGTCGGGTTGCCGGGCCAGGTGACGAACTGGGCGTAGACCGGGAGCCCGTGGAGCGCCGGCTCGGCGGCGAGCGGGTAGGAGACGGCGGCCTGTCCGGCGCCGTTCAAGAAGCCGATCGTCCAGAGCGGGATCTGGTCCAGCCCGACGGCGAGGGAGCGCGAGTCGCCGGGGTCGAAGAGCGAGAGGGGCGTGGGCCCGTTCGTGAGGGAGGGAATCAGGATGAAGATCTCGCCGGGATCGCCCTGGAGGGCGAAGTCCGCGCTGGTCCCCAGCACGCCGCCGGATCGGGTGAGGACGGCGGTCTGGGCGCCGGCAGCGGTCGCGAGGAGGAGCGCGGCGGGGAGGAGGAAGAGGTGGTGGCGCATGGGGGGAGGGTGGCAGAGGGGGGGGAATAGCGAGGGGGGTGAGCGGCGGGAGGCGGAGGGGAGCCGGGAGAAAGCACGGGGGCGGCTCCGCCGGGGTGGAGTCCCGTCGCGATCGAGTATAGGGGGAGATCCCCCGTTCGGGGGACGGTACCGCCGGGGCGCGCCGGCGAAGCGCCAGAAGCGATCAACCGGCGAGGTCGGTCTCGCTCGAGCCGGTGACGCAGGTGCCGAGCACGTTGCCGCCGAGGTTCTCGAGCATCCGGAAGGCCTCCTCGACGAGGGGCTTCGGGGTCTTCCCGAGCCGGACCACGAGCAGGACGCCGTCGGCGAGCGAGCCGAGCACGCTCGGGTGGTTCATCGTCAAGACGGGCGGCGAGTCGATCAGCACGTAGTCGTAGCGCCGCTTCATGGCGTTCAGCACCGCCCGGATGCGGTCGAGGTTCAGGACCTCGGCGATGTTCCCCGGCACCTCCCCGGGCCCCACCACGTCGAAGCGCGCCACCGCCGTCGGCCGGATCGCCTGGTCCAGGTTGAGGCGCCCGGTCAGGAGCTCGCAGAGCCCCAGGCGCCGGGGCAGCCCGAGGAGCTCCTCCATCGCCGGCCGGCGGAGATCGGCGTCGACGACGAGGACCCGCAACTGCGGCAGCTCGGCGATCGCCAACCCGAGGTTCAGGGCGGAGACCGTCTTGCCCTCCCCGTCGAGGGAGCTCGTGAGGAGGATCGAGCGCGCCGCCCCATCGGGGTTCAGGGCTTGGAGCGAGTTCCGGAGCCGCCGGTACTGCTCGGCGATCTGGGAGTGCGGGTCCCGGTGGACGACGAGTTCCTCCCGGGTGATCGGGATCTCGCGCCCCTCGTCGGGAGGCGCCGGACGGAGTTCTCCCGAAGCGGGTGCGTGGCCGAAGAGGGTCATGGGGAGAGGCGGCAGGACGGCTGGGGTCCCTCGCCCCGGCCCGCCCCGCGGAGGAGGAAGCTACCGCCTTCCTCGCCCCGCGCGGAGCGAAGTCCCGGGGAAAAGAACCGCACGGGCCTTCATCGGCCGGCGGGGACGGGGAGCCCGACTCCGGCCGGGAGATCGTGACGAGCTCGAGCGTTCTCGGCCGGCGACGGGGCGGCTCGCGGGGTCCCTCGGTGGTTCCCTCCCCTTCCGCCGGGGTGGATGCACGAGTTAGAATCGTGATTATTATGTGTGCAGAGGAGCGCGCGACGCGCCTTTCGGCGGAGAGCGTCCAGATCCTCCGGGACCTCAATCCCTGGTGGAACGAACCACCCGTCATTCGTCCCGGTCCGCCCGTTTTCCGGCGCCCGCCGGTGGCGGAGATCTGCGCCAGGCTCGAACGAGAGAAGGGGTTGATAGAGATCGTTCGCGGCCCGCGCCAGGTCGGGAAGACGACTGCCATCTACCAGGCGATCCGCGACCTCTTGGCCGCCGGGACGCGGGGAACGGACGTCCTTTTCCTCCGCTTCGACCTCGAGGTGCTCCGCGAGGAACCGGCAGTGCTCCGAACCGCGTTCCGGTGGTTCGTGGACGAGGTCCGCGGGCGACCGGCCGAGCAAGGCGCCTCGCCCTACCTCTTCCTCGACGAGATTCACAAGCTGCGTCGTTGGAGCGAGGAGACCAAGCACCTCGGCGACACGTTTCCCGTGCGCATGCTCCTCACGGGGTCGTCGAGCGCGCTCGTCGCTCGGGGAGGCCGCGAGAGCCTCGCCGGACGTGTTTTCACGACCGAGCTCCCCACGTTTTCGTTCCGGGAGGTCGTCGAGTGCTGGAAGCCGGAGACCGCCGCGCTCCTTCCCCCTCGCCTTCGCTTTGGAGAGGTCTTCGATGGTGCCCTCGTGTCGGCAAACGAAGCGCTCGACGGGCTCCGGCCGCAGCAGAAGCTGGCCGTGCGCCGGCAGCTCGAACGCTACTACTCACGAGGCGGCTACCCGCGCCTCCACAGCGGCGAGGTCGAGGACGACCGCTGGGCGGATTACCTGACGCAGACCGTGTTCGAGAACGTCCTCGGCGCGGACATTCCGGACCTGTTCCCCGTGCGAAGCCCACAGTTGCTCCGATTCTTGTATCTGACCATCGCCCGGAGCACGGGCAGCGAGATTGCGCAGACCTCGCTGGCCGATCTCGCCAATGCGGCCGGCATCGCCACCAACCAGGTGACCGTCGGGCAGTACATCCACTACCTGCGCGACGCGCTGCTGATTCGCGAGTACCGGCGCTACCCCCTCGCCAAGAAGGCCACGGCCCGGGTGCCGTCGAAGATCACGTTGAGCGACCTCGGGGTGAGGAACGCCATCTTCCGCGGTGTTCCGTCCTTATGGGAGTCGGATCCCTCGCACGTCGGACCGCTCGTCGAGACTCTCGTGCAGAGCGTGATCCGGGACCATGGGCTCCAGGTGCATTTCTTCCGCGACTACGAGCAACCCGGAAATCGCCGCTCCCCGATCCGGGAGGTGGACTACGTTGCGGAGGCAATCGACGGCAGGGTCGTCCCGATCGAGGTCAGATTCCGCAAGCGCATCGATCGCTCCGACCTGGATGCCCTGCGCCTGTTCCGCGAGCGGTACGCTCCCCCCTTCTCGATCATGGTGACCCGCGACCTGAGCCGTTGGGAGCCAGCGGAGCGCCTGCTCCTCATCCCCCTGCAGAACTTCCTGCTCGCGTTCTAGTGGTCTGTTGGACTCAATCCGCCTTCGGCGGATAGCTGGTTGGGGCGCTGAGGGCTGATCGGGGGCCATGGAGCGGGTGTGAGTTCCCCACCGGCTGCGCCGACGCCGTCGGACGAAACAGAGCGAAGGGCCGGTGGGGGGTGGCACTCCACTCTGGCTGATGCCTGCTGTCGGGGGCAGTTTCTTGTGAGGCGGGGCCTCTCGGCGCTGGGGGAGGTGCACCGGTAGTGGTGCTGCAGGAATCCCGGTGAGCGGTTCTCCTCTCCGAGCTGGGCCGGGATGGG
>JBFMCU010000030.1:0-7451 GCA_040754415.1 Planctomycetota bacterium | reverse complement strand
ATCCGCTCCCCGGCGCCACCCCCACCCCCCTCGAACCCGGTCCCGTCGCCGCGCGCGCCCCCGCTAGCCCGGCTACCACATGCTCCACTCGCCGGAGGGAGCCCCCGCCCCCACGACTTTGACGGGATCGTGGAGGTGGGGAGGCGAGGCTGGACGGGTGCCGCGCGCGTGGACTACCCTGGGCGATTCGTCCCCCGCCCGCGGGGGCCGGAGGGCCGCCTCCGGAACGTGGCCCCCGAATCGCCGAGGAGATCATGTCCGAGCCGAACGCTGCACCGCCCAGCTACCCGGGCCTCGAGGTCGAGGTCGAGACCACCGGTCCGTGCGTCGCCACCGTGCGCTTCCGGGTGCAGAAGGAGGAGGTCCGCCGGATGCGCGCGCAGGGGCTCCGCAACCTGGGAAAGCGCGCCCGCTACAAGGGATTCCGGCCCGGCAAGGCCCCCCTCCAGCTCCTCGAGCACGACTTCGGCGCCCGCGTGGACGCGGAGCTCATCGAGCTCCTCGTGAACAGGGCGTACGACACCGCCGTCCGCCGGGACGGGCTGCGGCCGGCCGCCACGCCGCGCGTCGACCGCGGGGACCTCGCCTTCGACCCGGAGGCCGACTTCCGCCACTCCTTCGAGGTCCTCCTGCGGCCCACGATCGAGCTCGGCGCGTACAAGGGCCTCGAGATCGAGGGCACCGCGACGGAGGTCGCCGAGGCCGAGCTGGAGGGAGCGATCGAGGACTTCCGCCGGCGGGAGTCGCGGGCCGAGCCGGCGGGCGAGGAGGGCCTTTCCGAGGACGGCTTCGCGTCCTGCCGCATCGAGTTCCTCCTCCCCGAGGAGGAGGCGCCCGTCCTGGACAAGGCCGGCATCCGATTGAACCCGAAGACCCCTTTGAACGGCGTGGACCCCGCCCTCTTCGCGGAACGGCTCGCCGCGGCCCGGGCGGGCGAGGTGCGGGAGCTCGAGATCACCTATCCCGCCGACTTCCCCCACGAGGCGGCCCGCGGGCGGAAGGGCACGGTCCGGCTCACCCTGAACGAGGTCCTCCGCATCGTTCCCCCCACCGCCGAGGAGTTCCTGCGCCTCGTGGGTGCGGAGAACGAGGCGGAGATGCGCGAGAAGCTGCGCGCGCGCATGGCGGAAGCGAAGGAGGAGCACGAGCGGCAGCGCATCGAGATGGCGCTGATCGACCGCCTCGTCGAACAGAACCCCATGGAGATCGCCGACTCCCTCGTCGACGCCCAGGTGGACGCCAAGATGGCCGAGCTGCGCGAGTCCCTCGGGAACCTGAAGGTCGCCGAGGCCGAGCTCGAGGAGCGCCTGGCCACCGAGCGCGAACGCGCGTGGGAGCAGACTGCGCGCGCGATCCGGGCCGTCTACATCATGGAGGAGGTCGCCCGGCTCGAGGGGCTCGCGGTCACCGGCGAGGACGTGCGGAGCGAGATGCAGGCCATCGCCGAGCGCAACGGCACCACCCTGGACGAGGTGCGAAAGTATTACCGGGAGCAAGGCCTGCTCCAGCAGCTCGGGCTGGAGCTCCTGGAGCGCAAGGTGCGCAGCTTCCTGCGCGAGTCTGCCGATATCCGATTCCCCGGCCCCGATCCCCGCCTCTCCACGGAGCCCAAGGCATGAGCGCACACGATCAGATCATCCCGTTCGTCATCGAGAGGACCGGGCGCGGCGAGCGCTCGATGGACATCTACTCCCGGTTGCTCGAGGAGCGGATCGTCTTCATCGGCACGGCCATCGACGACCAGGTCTCGAACGCGGTGATGGCCCAGCTCCTCTTCCTGGACAAGACGAACCAGTCGCAGGACATCAGCATCTACATCAACTCCCCCGGCGGCTCGGTGACCGCGGGGCTCGCGATCTACGACACGATGCAGTTCGTGAAGCCCAACGTCGCCACCTACTGCCTGGGACAGGCGGCCTCCATGGGCGCCGTGATCCTGGCCGGCGGCACGAAAGGAAAACGTTTCGCGCTGCCCAACGCCCGGGTGATGATCCACCAGCCCTGGGGCGGGGTCCAGGGGCCGGCGCGGGACATGGAGATCCAGGTCGAGGAGATCCTCAAACTGAAGCGGCGCCTCGAGGCCATCCTTTCCCACCACACCGGGAAACCGAGCAAGGACATCGCCAAGGCCACCGACCGGGACTGCTTCCTGTCCCCGGAGGAGGCCAAGGAGTTCGGCCTGCTCGACCACATCATCACCAACGACCGCCCCGAGAAGTAGGCGGGAAGGGTTAGAATTGGGGCAGCCACCGCCTCCCCCGTCCCTCGCTCCCCGCCCATGACTCGATCCTCCGGTCGCGGCCGCCACGTGGAACGCTGCACGTTCTGCGAGAAGATGCGGCACCACGTGGACTCGCTGATCGCCGGTCCGCCCGGTGTGTACATCTGCAACGAGTGCATCGAGATCTGCAACTCGATCCTCCAGGAGGAGCAGCGGAGGCACGGCGGCGCCGGCGCGGCGCCCGCCCGCGAGCGGCGGCAGGTCGCGGCCCGCCCCGAGGGGCGCGAGGGCTTCGTCCGCCGGCTGCCCACGCCGATCGAGATCGTGCGCCAGCTCGACGAGTACGTCGTCGGCCAGGATCAGGCGAAGAAGGTGCTCGCCGTGGCGGTGTACAACCACTACAAGCGGCTGCGCCACGCCGAGCTCCCGCCGGCCCAGTCGGCCCTCTTGCACGCCGAAGAGGTGGAGATCGAGAAGTCGAACGTGCTCCTGATCGGGCCGACCGGCTCGGGCAAGACGCTCCTCGCGCGGACCCTGGCCCGCATGCTCGACGTCCCCTTCGCCATCGCCGACGCCACGACCCTCACCGAGGCCGGATACGTCGGCGAGGACGTGGAGAACATCCTCCTGAAGCTCCTGCAAAACGCGGACTTCGACAAGGAGCGGGCGCAGCAGGGCATCGTCTACATCGACGAGATCGACAAGATCGGCCGCACCACGTCGAACGTGTCCATCACCCGTGACGTCTCCGGAGAGGGCGTCCAGCAGGCCCTGCTCAAGATCCTCGAGGGCACGGTGTCCAACGTTCCTCCCCAGGGCGGGCGCAAGCACCCCGAGCAGGCCTACATCCAGATCGACACGACCAACATCCTCTTCATCTGCGGCGGAACGTTCAGCGACATCGGCGAGATCATTTCGAAGCGCATCGGGCGCGAAGTGATCGGATTCCGCCGCGTGCAGCCGCAGGAACGGGCGCTCGGCGCCGGAGGCTTCGGCGGCTGGTCGCACACCGGCGACGACTCGGCGCGGGACGAGCTCCTCCGCCATCTCCTTCCGCGCGACCTCGTGGAGTACGGGATGATCCCCGAGTTCGTGGGCCGGCTGCCGGTCACCGTGCCGCTGAGCCGCCTCGGCCGCGAGGACTTGATCCGCATCCTCACCGAGCCGCGCAACGCCCTGGTGAAGCAGTACCAGGGGCTGTTCGCGATGGAGAATGCCGAGCTCCTCTTCACCCCGGACGGCCTGGAGGCGATCGCCGACGTCGCCATCGCCCGCGAGACGGGCGTGCGCGCCCTGCGCGCGATCGTGGAGGGCATCCTCCTCGAGCTCCTCTACGAGCTCCCCAACCGCCGGGACGAGCGCAAGTTCGTGGTGGACCGGGACGTCGTCGAGGGCCGCCGCTCCCTGGCCCTCGGCATCGACTCCGACCTGGTCCAGGTGGACGAGGAGCCCCTCGCCGGCGACCTCCCCGCCGCCGACGAGGACGACGGCGCGCAGCGCGAGATCGCCTGATCCATCGCTCCGAGATCCGCCGCGGGAGGCGGCGCGTCTCCCGGGGACCGGATCGGGCGACTCCGGCGCCGCCGCGGAGTAGAATCCGCGCCCCGGCGGGCAGGGCCGGGGCGGGTTCCCCATGACGGCAGCGCATCCCCTCACCATCCACTACCACCGCGACTTCGACGGCATGGTCGCGGCGGCGATCCTCGCCCGGATCCTCGACGAGCGATTCGGCGAGCGCGCCGGGTGGTCGAGCGTCAACTACGACCAGCGCAAGGACTGGGAGGGATTCCAGCGCGGCCGCCGGTTCGCGGTCGTCGACTTCCACTTCCACCCTCGGGCCGAATACTGGTTCGACCACCACCCCACGACCTTCCTCCGCCCGGAGTACCGCGCCCTCTACCAGCCGTCCGAGCGCTGGCTCTGGGACGAGTCGTCCCCCTCCTGCCCGCCCCTCGTGCTCCGCCACGCCGCCCTCCACTGGGAGTACCTGGCCCCGGCGCGCTTCGCCGAGATGTCCCGGTGGTCGGACGTGATCGACGCCGCCCTCTTCGCGACGGTGGACCAGGCCCTGTTCGCCGACGATCCCGCGCTGCGGATCTCCCGGGCGCTGGCCGCCTCGCCCGATCCGAACTGGACGGACTCGCTCGTCGCGGCGATGACGGAGGGGACGCTCGAGGAGGTCGCGGCGCGCGACGACGTGGAGCGCGCCTGGCAGCGGGCGGTCCGCAACCGCGACCAAGCCCTGCGCCAGTTCCCCCCGACCGTGCAGTCCACCGACCAGGGCGTGGTGCTGTATGACGCCTCCTCAAACCAGATTCGGCGCGAGCGGTTCGCGCCCTTCTTCCACCACTCCGACGCGATCTACTCGGTGGGCGTCATCCCCACCCGCGCCGGCTTCCACGTCACCGCCGGACGGAATCCCTGGAACCAGCCGGCCCTCGACATCCACGTCGGGCAGGTGATGGAGACGCACGGGGGGGGCGGCCACCGGGCGGTGGGCGGCGCGAACGCCCGTTCCCTCGAGGACGCCCGGCGCATCGCGCACGAGGTGGCCGAGCACCTGCGCCGCCGCATCGCCGCCGCCAGTTGAGAGGCTGGGAAACCTACGATGAACCAGCCGCTCCGGTGCTTTCTGGCGCATCGCCGGACGGCGCCGCCGCCCGTTCGCGCGCCAGACTGGCTCGCTCCCTAGGATGGAGGCAGAGGCTCCCGCCCCCGCGTTCCTCGCCCTCTCCCCCGCCGCGGCCGCCGCCCGCGTCGAGGCGCTGGGGGGCCGCGCGTTCCACGCGAAGGTCGTCCGCCGCGAGCTCCTCGCCCGTGGCGTCCTCACCTACGCCGCGATGAGCGGTCTCTCGCGCGTGCTCCGGGAGAGGCTCGCGGCGAGCCTGCCCCTCCTCGCGGGCGAGGAAGCGGCCCGCGCGCGCGCCCCCGACGGCGCCGAGAAGCTCCTCACCCGCTTCCCCGACGGGGCGTGCGTCGAGACGGTCCACATCCCCTCGCGCTCCGCCGGCCGCCGCGCCACCCTGTGCGTGTCCTCCCAGGTGGGCTGCCCGGTGGGCTGCCCGTTCTGCGCCTCGGGGCGGGACGGGCTCGTGCGCAACCTCGCCGCCCACGAGATCCTGGAGCAGTTCCTGCGGGGGCGGGCCCTCGGACCCCTCTCCCGGGCGGTGGTCATGGGGATCGGCGAGCCCCTGCTGAACCTCCCGGCCCTCGAGGAGGCGCTCGAGGTCGTGCGCCGGGAGATCGGACTCGGCGCCCGGCGGATCACGGTGTCCACCATCGGGTTCCCGGAGCGCGTGCGGCGCCTGGCCGCCCGCCGCCCCGGCTTCCAGCTCGCGATCTCGCTGCACAGCCCCTTCGACGCCGAGCGCTCGGAGTTGGTGCCCGCTATGGCCGGCGTCCCCGTGGAGGAAGTCCTCGCCGCCGGCGACGAGTGGTTCGCGCGCACCGGACGCGAGGTCACCTACGAGTACGTCCTGCTCGGAGGCCGGAACGACGGCCCATCCCACGCCGCGCGGCTGGCGGCGCGGCTCGCCGGCCGGCGCGCCACGGTGAATCTCATCCCCTACAACGCGGTCGAGGGGAGCGGGGCGGTCGCTCCGGTCCCCGGCGCCCCCGAGCGCTTCCGCGACCTCCTCGCCGCCGCCGGCGTGGTCGCCACGATCCGCCGGTCCCGCGGGGCGGCCGCCGACGCCGCCTGCGGCCAGCTCCGCATCCGCCACGCGGCCCCCCCGGGGCCGGCCGGCGCGGGACCGGGCCCCGCTACGCCTTCCGCGGCAGAGACGCCGCGACGCGCTCGAGGAGGAGGTCCACCTCGCCCGCCGAGATGATCAGGGGCAGGCGGAAGCGGATCGAGGTCGGGCCGCTGGGCAGGCCGAGCAGCCGGCGCTCCCGCATCGTCGCGAGGAGCGCCTTGCGCTCTTCGCGGCTCTCGCACGTGAAGGCCACGAGCGAGCCGCGCCCGCGCGGGTGAGCGATCCCGGCGCGGGAGCGGGCGACCTCGCGCAGGCCGGCGACCGCCCGCTCTCCCTGGGCGAGGACGTTCCGGCCGAGATCCTCCGCCTGGATGATCTCGATGAAGCGCCGGCACCGGACCATGTCCGTCAGGTCGCCGCCCCACGTCGAGTTGATGCGGCTCGGCATCCGGAAGACGTTGTCCTCCACCTCGTCGATGCGGGGGGAGCAGTAGATCCCGCACACCTGGGTCTTCTTGCCGAAGGCCACCACGTCGGGGCGCACGTCGAAATGCTGCCAGGCCCACGCCCGGCCGGTGCCGTAGAAGCCGGTCTGCACCTCGTCGAAGATCAGGAGCGCCTCGTGCTCGTCGGCGTAGTCGCGCAGCCGCCGGAGGAACTCGCCGCGGAAGTGGTTGTCCCCGCCCTCGCCCTGGATCGGCTCGATGATGATGGCGGCGATCTTCTTGCCGTGGCGAGCGAAGGCGGCCTCGATCTCCGCGCCGGCGTGCCGCTCCTCGGCTTCGATGTCGTTGGCGATCTCGCCCTTCGGCCCGAACTCGATCGCCGGGTTGTGCACGCGCGGCCAGTCGAACTTGGGGAAGAGGCCGATCTTCTCGGGGAGCGTGTTCGTCAGGCTGAGGGCATACCCCGAACGGCCGTGGAAGGCCTGGCGGAAGTGGAGCACGACGAGGTCGTTCACGTCGTCCTCGAGCCGCAGGCGGCCGAGCTTGCGCGCCTTCCAGTCGAAGGCGACCTTGAGGGCGTTCTCCACCGCGAGCGTCCCGCCCGACACCCAGAAGTGGTGCGGGAAGCCGGGGGGCGTCACGCGGCCGGCGAACGTCGCCACGAACGCGGCCATCTCGCCCGTGTAGAGATCGGAGTTGACGACCTTCGTCCGCGCCGCTCGCAGGAGCTCCGCCTCGAAGGCGGGGTCGTGGAGGCCGGGGTGGTTGTAGCCGACCGGCCACGACGCGAAGAGCGTGAACCCGTCGAGGTACTCCTCGCCCGTCCGGGCATCCTTCAGCCAGGCACCATGGGAGCCCTCGAGGTCCGGGACGATGTCGAACCCGTCGACGAGCTGGTGGCGCCGCAGGGTTTCGTGGACGAGTCTCGCGTCGATCATCGGGGACCTCGGGGGGAAAAAGCACGCCGGGTGGGCCCGGGCGGTTGTCCGCCCGGGCCTCCCACAGATCCGGACGTGCGCAACTAACGCATCCGGCTCCTCGGAGTCAAGGATTTGCTGCGCGGTAGATGCTGTGCACGACCGCGGCTCG
>JBFMCU010000029.1:0-136587 GCA_040754415.1 Planctomycetota bacterium | reverse complement strand
AGCGGCTGGCAAGCCGTCGCAGCCCAAGGCTCCCCATGAACGGAACGCCCCTGACGAGCCCACAGGGGAGGCCCCCAACACCCAGACGCACGGGACCAGCCCAGCCCTCGCTGCTTCCTTCCCTTCCTAGCCTTAAGCCTCCACGGGAAGGGAAACGGGAAACGCCTCGATCAAAGCGACCGATACGGCCTCATCCAGCGCGCGCCGTAACACCCGCGGCCGGGACCGCGCGGACTCCATCATCATCGGGTGCCCGGCCAGAGGTGGGTTAGGACGTCAGCTCGCGCGCGAGCTGGATGAACCGCCCCTGGTCGATCGGCTTGGAGAAGAAGCCGTCCGGGGGCGGAACCTGCTTCCGGGTGGAGATGAAGCGCTCGAAGTCCCCGGAAATGCCCGTCACGATGACGATGGGGATGTTCTTCCAGTCCTCGCTCTCCCGCATGTCCCGATAGAAGCGAACACCGCTCTTCTCGGGCATCGTGATGTCGAGGGAGATCAAGTCGGGCCGGCGGCGCTCCACCGCGGCCCGGGCTTCGTCCCCATTCGTGGCGGAAACGGTGGCGAACCCGTGGTCCTCGAGGAGAGTCGTGAGGAAGACCAACGTATCGGGTTCGTCGTCGACGACCAGTACCAGCTTCGCATCAGCCGCCATCGTACAAGCTCCTCGTTCAGCCGCCGAATGCCCCTTCGTGCCGCCGCGGGAGGTGGACCCGGATCCGGGTCCCCTGCCCGAGCTCGGATTCGAGCTCGATTCGACCGCCGTGGGCACGAGCGATTTTATTGGCAATGAAGAGGCCAAGGCCAGTCCCCTTCACCCCCTTCGACGTAAAGAAGAGGCTGAAAGCCTTCTCTCGAGTCTCACGATCCATGCCGATGCCGTTGTCGCTCACCTCGAAGATCACGGCATCGGAGGTGCCCTGGACTTGGAAGGTCACGCGATGGTCCGTTTTCTTGTCGTCCACCCGACAGGCGTCGAGGGCGTTCTCGAGGAGGTTGACGAGCAACGAGCGGACGGCCTGCCGATCGGCGGCGAACTCGCCCGCGTCCGCATCGAGCGCGGATTCCACGCGGACCTTCAACTCCTGCGCCCGCGACGCCTGGATCGCCACCACCTCGTCTCCGAGCTCTCGGGCCGGGACGAACTCGAGATTGGGGGTCCGCTCCTTGGCGTAGTAGAGGATGTTCAAGACCATGGAGCGGATCCGGTCCACGTTTCGCTGGACCATCTCGAGCCCCTGTTCCTGGCGGGCGCTGTTCTGCTTCTCGATGCCGGTCTTGAGAAGGTACATCCCTCCGTCCATGCCGTTGAGGAGGCCCTTGACGCCGTGGGACACCGAGCTGATGAGGAGCCCGATGGACTCGAGCTGGCCCTGGAGCTCCCGGATCGGCGTGATGTCCGCGCTCATCTCCATCACGCGCGTGATGGTGCCGTCGGCGTCGCGTAGGGGGGCCGAGTAGACGAGGGTGTTGATGGAGCGCCCGCCGGTGGAGGTCACGACCTCCTCGCTGTGATGGACGCACCCATCGCGGAAGGTCTCCTTGACTGCGCAGGGGATGCACTCCTCGGAGCGGTGCTTGTAGACCTCGTAGCACTTCTCGCCGAGCCGATCTCCGAACGATTCCCGGAACATGCGATTCGCCTCGGCGATCCGCAGGTCGGGGTCCTGGATGGAGATGAAGCAGGGCACCTCCTCGAACAAGGTCCGGTAGCGCTTGCGACTCTCCCGGAGCTGGCCCTGGAGGAGCTTGATCCCCGTGATGTCGGCGGACAGCTCCATGACGGAGGTGATCTCGCCCGCGGCGTTGCGGATGGGCGTTGTGAAGACGATGACCGACATTTCGCGTCCGTCCCGCGTCCGCACATGCTCCTCGCTGCTGTACTCCCGGCCGTCCCGGAAGGTCCGAGTCGCCGGACAGACCTCGCATTTCTCGGAGCGGTGCTTGTAGAGCTGATAGCAGTACCTGCCGTCCGGGTCGCCGAAGTCCTCTCTGAAGCGCTGGTTCGCGCGGATGATCCGCAGATCGCGGTCCTGGACGGTGAGGTACGCCGGCAGCGACTCGAAGTACTCCCGGTAGGGGAGGTCCCCAGCGACGTCCTTCCGGGGAGGCGGTTCGTGTTCCACCGGTGGAGAATCAGGGCTTCGCCAGCTCGAGGATCTTCCGCACGTTGGTGAGCAGCGTCTCCTCGTTCACCGGCTTGTCGAGGTAGCCTTCCGGCCGCCGGAGCTCGCGATCGTAAATAAGCCGCCGGAGCTCCGGCTTCCCGGTGATAATGCAGATCGGAACGTCGGCGAGGTTCGGGTCCTTGCGCAGGACCTCGAACACGTATCCGCCATCGCGGCCAGGCATCGAAAGGTCGAGGGTGATGAGATCGGGCCTTTCCGCCCTCGCGCGAGCGATGCCTTCGTCGCCATCGCTCGCCAGGAGGACCATGGCTCCGTTG
Source organism: Planctomycetota bacterium (assembly GCA_040754415.1). Classification (GTDB taxonomy): domain Bacteria; phylum Planctomycetota; class UBA1135; order UBA1135; genus JBFMCU01. The sequence continues at coordinate 134,144 of JBFMCU010000029.1, read as the reverse complement.
TCGCCGAGAACCGTGCTCAGGAAGACGCGGATGTCGGGTTCGTCGTCGATCACCAGGATCGTCCTGCCGCGAAGCTCGCCGGCGGCGACCACCTCCTCCACCGGCGGGACGACCGCCGGCTTCTCGATCACCAGGGCGTTGGCCACGAGGTTCACGAGCTGGGCGACGTCCATCCCCAACTTGTAGTGCTTGATCAGGTCGCCGAGCCCGTCCACGCAGTTGTGGCAGGACGTGACCACGATCTCGGCCCCCGTTGCTCGAAGCTGGTCGGCCTTGACCTGCCCCGATTTGAGGCGCCGGGGCGCGTACTCCGACATGGACATCGCGCCCCCGCCCCCCGTGCAGCAGTAGTTCTCGGCGCGGTTGGGGTGCATCTCGCGGAAGTCCATGCAGACGAGGTCCAAAAGCTCGCGGGGTTCCTCGGTCAATCCGCAGCTCCGCGCGACGTTGCAGGAGTCATGGAAGGTCACCGGTCGAGCATTCCGAGTCTTGTCGACCTTGATCCTCCCCTCCTTGATGTAGCGCAGCATGGTGATCACCGAGCTCTCCATCTCGAAGGGGATGTCCATCCCCGCCCAGTTCGGTCCCTCGCAGCGCGTCGAACGGTAGCCGTGGCCGCATTCGGACATCACGACCGTCCGAGCCCGGAGCTCGATGGCCTTCTCGTAGACGCGACGGGCCACGACGGCGCCGAGATCGTCGTCCCCGGAGAACAGGCCGAAGTTGGTCATGTCCCAACCTTCGGTCGGCATCGTGTAGCTCTCGCGGGCGGCCCAGAAGATCTTGGCGGCGTCGGCGATCGTCCGGGGGTCGTACTTCACCTCCCGCGGGTTGATCGTGTACATGATCTCGCGATCGGGCTGGTCGATGGGGATCGCCGCCCGGGGATCGCCGACCTCCTCCACCAGCTCCTCGGACATCCACTCGATCGTCTCGATGTAGTCCTCCCGGAGGACGCCCATCTGGTTGCCGAGCTCCCACTGGTCCTTGCTCACCGCCGCCACGCCCTCGGGCATGATGCCGACGTGGACGAGGAGGCCGCGGGCCATGCGGTTGAACGTGGCGTAGTCGACCCCCATCGGGCAGTTGAGGGTGCAGCGCCGGCAGTTCGTGCACTTGCCGAAGACGGTGTCCTTCAGCTCCTCGAGCTCGGCATCGGTGTAGACGCTGCCCCCCTTCACCCACCACGGGACGACCCGGCCGGTCCAGTCGAAGTGCTTCTTGAAGAGCTTGCGGATCCGGTCGGCCTTGTAGGCCGGGGCGTAGGTGGGATCGTCGGGGTTGGCCAGCACGTAGTGACAAGCGTCCGTGCAGAGGCCGCAGTGAACACACGCCACGAAGGAGCCGACGATCTGGCGACTCAGCTTCACGGCCATTCGATCGATCACCGCCTGGGCCTTGTGGGAGCGCGTTCGGTTGGTCATGGGTGGGCTCTTCGCGGGCGAGTGGATGCAGAGAGCGGCGGGCTGGCCGGTCACCCTCCCTTTTTCACCGGATAGACACCCCGGTGTCCCAGGGTGCGACCGAGGTAGTACCGAGTAAATGGGTAATAGAGATAGTGGGAGATCTTGCTGAATGGCACGTAGAGCAGAAAGAAGCCGGTGAGCAGGAAGAACGCCAGCCGGGGGCCGGGAACGGACAGCTCCGCAAGTGGCGTGGCCCCATAGGGGACGGCCAGGACGGCGCTGGCGAACCATACGGTGAGCAGGACGAGGGAGAAGTAGTCGTCGGGGGAGCTCAGTCTCCGCATCACCGGGCTTCGCACGCGGCGCACGATGCGGAGGCAGCCGACGGCAAAGGCCGCGCCGATGAAGATCTGGAGGAAGAGAACGGTGCCCGGGGCCGCCAGGGAACGCGGCGCGTACGGAATCAGGAAGGACATCGTGATGGCCGCCGCGACCCCCAGGTGGAAGATCACGAATTGGGCATACAGCATGGGCTTCCGGCGGCTGCTCTCCATGGCCCAGGGCATCGCGATCACCGCCAGGGAATAGAGCCATCCCTTCCGTGGCGTGGTCCACGGAACGCCGGTGGGGGGCTGGCGGTCGCGCCCGGCCTTGAACCGGAAGAACCAAATCAGGCGGAAGGTATAGACGAGCGCCATGACGATCAGCGCCGCCTCCTGGAGGGTGTGTTCCGCGAAATGGAGGAAGTGGCTCATGTGGTCTCCGGGGGGAGGAAGCCCTGGAAGGCGGCGACCTCGGCGGGATCGTTGACGCAGATGACGACCTCCTGGATGCCGGTCTTGCCGGCGAGGTAGGTCTTGATCGTCTCGGCCGTGATGCGCGCGCTCGCCGCAAGCGGAACGCCGTAGAATCCCCGCCCCATGGCCGGGAAGGCGAGCCGGACGATCCCCTTCTCGTCGGCCTTCGCCAGCGCGGTGATGATCGTGCGCCGGAGCTTCTTCTCGAGGTCCGGCTCTTGGAACCGGGGTCCGACGGCGTGGATGATGTAGGTGGCCTTCAATCGGCCGGCCGAGGTGATGACCGCTCCGCCGGTCTCGACGGGCGCCAGACGGTTCAGCTCCTGCTGGATCGATGGCCCGCCGCGGACGGCGATCGCGTTGCCGAAGCCCGTGCCGAGGACGAGATTGGGCTGGGCGTAGTAGACGAAGGCATCGGTGTCGTAGGTCGTGATGTCCGCACGGACAACCCGCACGGTCTTCCTGCTCGTGGCGGTCATCTGGTTCAACATAGGCTGCCCTTCCCCGAAGGAGCGTGGCGTTCGGCCGGGAAGCCGCGCCCGGCACGCAGGGAGGCCGCGGGCGTCCGGCGGCGGCGGCGGCCCGTGCCCGCTGACTGCACCCAGTCCTCCCGGAGGAGGTCGGCGAGCGTGATCCGATCGAAGAGCTTGGCGATCTCCGTATTGACGCGCTGATAGAGGCCCCGGCACTCGCAGCCGTCCGCCAGCGTGCACGAGGCCGGGTCGAGAACGCAGTTGGTGATGCTCAGGCGTCCCACGACGGACTCGATGATCTCGCCGACGGAGATGTCCTGGGCGGGACGAGCCAGGACATAACCCCCGCGCCGTCCCGTCGTGCCCGCCAGCAGCGAGGCCCGCCGGAGCGGGATCGCGAGCTGCTCCAGATAACGGCGCGGCATGCAGGTGTGGCGCGCGACCTGGCTCAACGCCACGCGGTTCGTGCCGTCGCTCTCCTTGGCGATGTCGACCATCATGCGAAGCGCATAGCGGACGCCCTTGGACAGCTTCATGGCGGGGAAGAGGATCGCCGTCGGGACCGTCGCGGATCCGGCCGGTGGACGTCAATTCCTATCAAATCGGTCGGAGTTGAACCAGACGTGAGTCCAGAAAACCAGGCGAGAGGCCGATAAAAAACCTCTCTCGAAATCAATAAACGACAGTTTGCACGGACCTCGACGGACGGCCGAGTCGACGGCGGCACGACGTGCCGAGTGGCCGGATCCGCCGGGCGCACGCCGGTGGACCGAGAGAGGTCCCGGAAAAAAGGACCGCGGTGCTCGGTCGAGGAGACCGAGCACCGCGAACCCCTGTCCCGCGCCGCGAGGGCGGGGCTACTTCTTCTTCGCGACGTTGCCGGTGGCGGCGCCGTGCATCTTGATCTCGACCTTCTTCTCGAGGCGGTCGTAGTACTCCTTGAGGATCGTGATGACCTCCGGCTTGGAGAACTCCTTCGGCACCGGCTTGCCTTCGCTCATGAGCTTGCGGAGCAACGTGCCGGACAGCAGGAGGCGAGAACCGCCCTTGTACTGGCCGTTCTCGTCGATGACGGCCTTGCTCTCGTGCGGGCAGGTCTTCATGGAGGCCATGGCCCCGCAGTCGTAGCAGTAGAAGGTCCAGTCGAGGGGCAGCGGGGCCAGCTCGAGGGCTCCCTTGGGGATCTCGTGGAAGATCTTCTGGGCGTCGAACGGGCCGTAGTAGTCACCCACGCCGGCATGGTCCCGTCCGACGATCAGGTGGCTGCAGCCGTAGTTCTGGCGGAACACCGCGTGCAGGAGCGCTTCGCGCGGCCCGGCGTAGCGCATCTCCATGGGGTAGCCCCCCTGCAGGATGCGCTCGGCGCGGAAGTAGTTGTTGACGAGGGCATCGATGGCCTTGACGCGGACATCGGCCGGGATGTCGCCTTCCTTCAGCTTGCCGACGAGCTGGTGGATGTAGACCCCATCGCAGATCTCGCAGGCGATCCAGGCGAGATAGGCATGGGAGTTGTGCATGGGGTTGCGGAGCTGGAGTGCGGCGACCGTGCTCCATCCGCGCTCCTGGAAGATCTTGCGCGAGTCGGCGGGACGCTGGTAGATCCCCTTGAACATCTCCGGGTAGTACGACTCGGACACGACCTTCACCGGTCCCGCGAGGTTCACCGGCTCCTGCGCCATGACTTTCGCCACGCCAGGGTGCTGGGTGTCCTCCGTGGCGAAGATGGTCTTGCATTCGTGGGCCTTGTCGATCGTGTACTTTTCGGTCACCTTCATGGTGCCCATGATCGACTCGATCTCGGTGTCCCAGAGGGCGACCTCCTCGCCCTTGCCGATCGAGTCCGCGAGCTGCTTGCTGGCCGAGAGCGTGATCGGGATCGGCCAGAACAGCCCCTTCTTGGACGGCATCGTGTACTCGTCGCAGATGCCATTCCAATCGTCCTTGCCCATGAAGCCGTCGAGAGGGGTGAAGGCCCCGATGCCCAGCATGATGAGGTCCGAGGTCTCCCGGGTGGTCATCGGGACTTTCTTGAGGCCCTTGGCCTTCCGGAGCTCCTCGCTTCGTGCGGCGTCTTCGAGCAGGAGAGGCTTGAGAGTCTTGCTTCCGTGCGGATTGACCAGAATACCCATTGAGGTCCTCCTAGTGGGTAGGGTGGGCCAGAGAGCCATCCAGGGTCTCCGACCTGCTCGCCACCGACCGCCCGGAGGCCACCATGCGTTCATGGGCCATGGCCAACGTACGGTACAGGATGTGAGCGAACTTCGAATAGGGAGTGGTGAGGAACAGGCACATGACTGCTCCCAGGTGAACGATGTACAGCCACCCCGCGACCCGGGGATCGAGGGCGAACCGTGCCGCCTCGACGACGATGCCCGTTGCGATCACGAGCACGACGACGCCGAGGAAGAAGGAATCGAAGGCGGTGGTGGTGCCGACGTGCCGGCGCTTCGCCAGGCGATCGCGCAGCAGCACCCAGCCGCCGACGGCGAGGAACACCGCCGAGAGGTTGCCCAGCAGCTTGAAGGGATGCCCCAGCCCCAGCGGCATCTCCGCGCGCATGAGGTAGATGGCAAGGATCAACAAGCCGGACGTCACGGCCGCGCCAAGGAACCCCAGCACGAGCCAGAGGTGTCCTTGCCGGCGCGATCGGGCCGTGGTGCACGTGGCAAAGCGCCGATGCAGGATGATGTCGACGAGGGTGGGGACCAGTGCGGAAAGGAAGGCGCCCCGGCGCCGCTCGCCGCCCGCGAGCGATGACCAGAACCGCCGGCCGGAGATCCACCCTACGAGGCTGACGTAGGCCGCCACGGGGAAAAACACGGCGTAGATCAGCGAGTGGGGGACCAGCCGCTCGTAGGCGAAGACCTCGTGGGGCGCCACCGCGAATCCCGTGGCCAGGCCGACGAGCAGCGCCCAAGAGGCGATGGGCACGCCGAGGAGCAGGGGCCAGGTGGCGCCGGCGCGGCTCACGATCCGCCCCATGAGGCGCGGCACCGCGAATCCCTCCACCGCCACTGCACGGGCGGCCTGCATCACGTCGGCCGGCTTCGCATCCCGCGGGCAGCGCGTCGAGCAGTCGCTGCAGGCGTGGCAAAGCCAGACCGCGGGATCGCGGGCGAGCGATCCCCCGAGCCCCCATTGCGCGAGCATCATCTGGCGCCGAGGGAAGGTGAAGTCGCGGGTGACGAGCTCGCAGACGCTCGAGCACGTGCCGCATTGGTAGCAGCGAGCGGCGTACGTGGCCCCCGCGGCGCGGAGCGCGGCCCGGGTTCCGTCGGAGGGGCGGATCTCCAGTGCGGCGACCATGACCATCTGTGGGCTAGAAACCCTTGTACGGGTTGGGGCCGACGTCCTCGATGTTCTTGGCGAACTCCGCGAAGATCGTGGGGATCTTGGCCCAGTCGTCCCTGGCGACTTCCACCACCTGGAGGCGCTCGGCCTCGAGGGCCAGCCGGTCCAGCGTCTCCTGGACGTTGCTCATCCGCCGCGCGGCCAGCTCGGAGCCCTTCACGTAGTGGCATTGATAGTCGTCGCCCTTCTGGCAGCCGAGGAGCAGCACTCCGTCGAAGCCCGTCGACAGGGAGTCGGCCACCCAGACCGTGTTGACCGCACCCAAGCAGCGCGCCGGGATGATTCGCATCCAGGCGTTCCAGGTGAGCCGCCGGCGCGCCGCCTCTTCCAGGGCGGGGAGAGCGTCGTTCTCGCACATGAAGGCGAGAATCCGGGGCTTCTCGTCGTCGGCGTCCGGCACCTCGACCGCCTTGATCATGCTGGCGACGGCATCGATCGAGTACTCGGGGAAGGAGATGATGCGCTCCGGACACGCCCCAAGGCAGATGCCGCAGCGGCGGCAGCGCAACGGGTTGTACTCGGGGGTCCCCTTGGCGTCCTCGTTGATGGTGCCGAACGGACACTCTTCGGTGCACCGCTTGCATTGCGTGCAGCGCTGGAGGGCGAAGGTGGCGATGGACAGGTCGCCCGATCGCGGGTGGACCGCCTCGCCGCGTGAGTTAGCCGCGAGGCACTGCACGGCCTTCATCGCCGCTCCCCACGCATCTTCGGTCGCCTGCGCCGCGTCCATGGGGGAGTGTACAGCACCGGCGGCGTAGATGCCCGTGCGCCGCGTCTCGTAGGGGAAGCAGATGTAGTGGGAGTCGGGAAAGCCGTGCTGCAGGACAGGGAGGTCCGGTCCCTGGCGATAGCTCAGATTGAGGATCTCGGTGCCCGCGTGGTCCTTCAGTTTCTCGGCGAGCGCGGCGGCGTCCTTCCGGACCTTCTCGGAGTCGCCGTGCTCTGCCCGCCGTTTTGCATCGACATAGGCCCGGATGGCCTCGCCGTCGGCGGAACGGGGGACCATTCCCGTCGCCAGGACGACGAGATCGGCATGCAGCTTCACCTCGTCGCCGAGGAGGCTCTCCCTCACGGTCAGCGTCAACGGCCCCGTTCCGTTCCCGGAGACGCCGGTGACCACGCCCCGGGTGAACAGGCTGCCGGGTTGCTCCTGGACGGCCTTGTAGAAGCGCTCGAGCTGTCCGGGCGCCCGCAGATCGCGGTACACGATGGCGCACTCGACATCGCCGTGATCGCGGTGGATCGCGGCCGCGAGCTTCATGCTGGTGGCGCAGCATTCGGAGGAACAATAGGGAAGGTGCCCCTCGTCACGCGAGCCGGCGCACTGCACGAAAGCGACGCGGTCGGGCCTCTTCCCATCCGAGGGGCGCTGCAAGGCCCCCTCGTTCAGCATCTTCTCGAGCTCGAGGGTCGTGATCACGTTGGGAGAGACGCCATAACCGAGCCCCGCCAGCCGGGCCGCGTCGTAGGGTGCGGCGCCGGTCGCCTGGATGATCGCTCCCACCTTCACCGTCGTCGCGCCGCCGGGCCCGCGGAGGGCGACCTCGAACTGCCCGGGCTGGCCATCGATTCGCTCGACTCCGGTGGACAGGTGCACGGTGATCCCCGGATGCGCCTGCACCCGGGCCGCCATCTCGCGGATGTCGTTGGGCACGATGCGGTCGTACGGCGGCCGCTCGGGGACGAGGTAGCGCACGTCGGCGAGGTAGCCGCCCAGCCGCGTACCGGTTTCGACGAGGAGGACCGGCGAGCCCAGGTCGGCGGCCGCCAGGGCGGCTTGCATCCCCGTCCGGCCCCCGCCGACGGTGAGCACCGTTCGCGCGATCGTCTCCACGAGCGGGGTCACAAGCTTCACTCTCTTCAGCCGTGCGAGGCCCATGCGGAGCTGATCCTCGGCCAGCATCTGCGTGTCCTCATGACCGTGCTCGTGGCTCCATGCCACCTGCTCGCGCAAGTCCACCCGCTCCACGGCGACTTTCGTACGGTCGAAGGCGAACTCCGTGGCCTTCGCGCGCGGGGAGCAGGCGGCGATCAGCACCCCGTCGATCTCACCCCCCTCGACGGCCGCGCGGATGGCACTCAGCCCCTCGGCGGAGCAGAGACAGGGGTGCGTCGCATAGCGCTGGGCGCCATTCTCGCCGCAAAGCGCCTCGAATCCCGCCACGTCGACCGCCTCTGCGATCTCGCAGCCGGTGCACAGGAAAACGCCCATCTTCTCCATGTCGTTTACCTCCCGGCCGCGATGATGGCCTTGGCCGCCGTGCCGGTGGCATCGCGAACCGAGGACGCCACGTCCTCGGGCCGCCGCGCGACTCCCGCCACGAATACGCGAGCGGCGGCGTCGTTCAATCCGAACCCGTCGTCGTCCCTCCGGATTCCGAACGACTGGGCGTCCGCGCCGAGCTGCGGCACCATTCCGGTGGCGAGGACGACGAGGTCGGCAGTCTCCGCGAGGAGCGTGCCCGATTCGACGTCCTCCACGCGCAGGGAGAGGGAGCCGCCCGGCCCCTTCTCGATCTTCCCGACCTTGCCCTTGACGAGCCGCACGCCCTCCATGGCCGCGACCCGGGTCAGAAGCGCCTCGTTGCGTCCCGGCGCCCGGCGATCGATGTAGAAGATCTTCACCTCGGTCTCCGGGAGCTGCTCGCGCACGTAGATTGCCTGCTTGAGGGAGGCGAGACAGCACACTGCGGAGCAGTAGGGGAGGTGGTTCACATCGCGCGATCCGGCGCACTGGACGAAGGCCACCTTTTTCGGGACCGCACCGTCGGAGGGGCGGAGGATCTTGCCGCCGGTCGGTCCGGCCGGCGCGACCATGCGCTCCATACTCACGTTGGCGATGACATCGGCCAGGCGGCCGCCGCCGAGCTCGGGGAGCCCATCGAGGGGGTAGGGCTTCCAGCCCGTGGCCAGGACCACCGCCCCGGCGTCGAGCGTCTCCTGCGTCTCTCGGGCGTCCAGGTCGATCGCGCCGTAACTGCAAGCCGCTGCGCAGGCGGTGCACCCGGTCGGGCAGGCGGCGCGGTCGAGGACGTAGCGCTGCGGGTACGCCTGCGCGTGATACGGCCGAATGGCGGGAACCTCGGTGGCGCCGAGGTTGAAGGCGTCTTTCACCTTGGCGGGGCAGACCTTGCTGCACTCTCCGCAGAACGTGCAGCGCTCGTTCACGTACTGCGGGGCCCGGACGAGGGTGACCGTCCAGCCGCCAGCCGTGCGAGCCGCCCTCGCGACCTGCGTGGCGGTCATCAGGCGGATCCGCGGATTGCGGATCAGGCGGCCGGTGTTGATCTCCATGCCGCACGAGGGGGGACAGAGCTTGGGGAAGTAGTGGTGATTGCGCAGCACGCGGCCCCCGATCGCGGGCTCGCGCTCGACGAGCACGACCTCGCGTCCGGCCTCGGCGGCCTCGAGAGCCGTGGTGATCCCGGCGATTCCGGCACCCACCGCGAGCAGGGGTTTCGTCGTGGCTGCGCTCATGGATTCCTCCCGGACCCGGCCGCACTGTCGTGCAGCTTCAGCGTTGGTTCACCGAACAGGGCGTAGCGCAACCAGCGGAACCCGAAGCGAAGAAGAGCTGCGTCGTCCACGCGCAACTCCTCGACGAGCTCCGGCTCCAGCGCGAAACGCCGCAGGAAGGTCGACTGGAAGACGAACCGCCGGAACGAATCGAGATCGAAGCAGGCGGTGTGGAACATCTGCATCCGCGGGGGATCGAGCTGGCGGCCGCCGATGAACCACGGATGGGATACGATTTCCTGGAATCCCTGCTCGAGCTCCTCCCGAGATGCGATCTCCTGGTCCGCGCGCCAGGCGTCGACGGTCCACCGCGCCGGCTCGCCGCCCCCCTTGCAGTACGAGTCCTCGAAGAGGAAGTACAGGGGCTTCGGATCCACGCCGGCCCGGGCTGGGGGGAGGGCCATGCCGATCGGATACATGCGGCACGCCCAGGGCCGGTCCGCGTAGACCGTGCATCCCGCGGCGCCCTTGCCCAGGAATGGGCAGGGCTTCTCCGGCGTCTCCGCCATCCGCAGGGCGACCACGGGGAGGTGCAGGTCCTTGGTGATCGGCAGGCTCGTGTGCTGATCGAGGAAGTCGGTCGTGCTGAGACCGATCCGACGGGCGAGCCGCAGCACGTCCACGGGGGTGAGCAGGATATTGACGTCGTGGCAGCAGCGCGTGAAGCACTCCAGCATCGAGTGACACGCGAAGCAGAACTCGTCCTGGGGGCCGAGCTGGCGGCGTCCCGCGAGAACGTCGGGGACGGCGGGGGGTTTCGCGTTCTTGGGGCTGTTCATGATCTCGTCCTCTCGGGCCCCGAGGGGCCTCCTTCGTCGCGGGGGGTCATTCGTCCTTGACGATGCGATCGCGGATCGCGGTCTCGGACCAGACCGGGAGGGGGGATGCGTATCCCGTCCGGGGATTGAGGATGCGGTAGCGGTAGGAAGCGTGGATCTTGTACTGCTCCCACATCCAGCTCCAGCCCTCCTTGAAGTAGGGGCAGTCGTCGTTGAAGCATACGAGATGGAACTGCCCCTCCCACCCGCTGCCGTCCGGGAGCGTGATGCGATCGAGGCACGCACCGCAGTGCGGGCAGCGCAGCATGGGGGCGGGTTCCGACATCGGTGCTCCTGGGAAGACGGAGCCCCAGACTCCCGATGGCGCCTGGGGCTCCCGAGTGTATCCGCTCGGTCCAGGGCCTCCCGGACCGCCGAGCGGGGCGAGGGCCCCGCTCGGTTCGACCGACGAGGTCTACAGGACCTTCGCGACCGGGACCTTCTTGAAGGTCCACTGGTTGTTGGTCGCGTTGTACACGCAGTTCACGAAGGCGTTCCAGTTCTTCTCGTCGAGCTTCGGGCAGTCCGACCGGAAGTAGTAGCCGGGCCACCGCGTCTCCTCGCGGAAGAGGATGGACCTCATGTGGGCATCGGCCTGGTAGGTACGGTGGATGTTCTCCCAGCACCGCATCAGCTCGTGCAGGTTGCGAGCCGCGAGGTTCTCGGAGTCTTCCTTGAGGAACTCCATGAGGTGCAGTCCCTTCTCGAGGAGATACTTCGAGGTGGTGAACTGCGAGCTCACGCCGCCTGCGTACTCGTCCATGAGCTTCTGCAGGCGCATCATGTACATCTTCGGAAGGATGTAGTTCGGGTTGACGGTGACATCGGTCGTCTTGTCCTTGTTCTCTTCGAACAGGACCAGCGGCTTGGTCACCCGGGACATGAGGGCGCTGACCGTGGCCGGGTTCACCTTCGGCTTGGCCGGCTTCTCGTTCACCAGGAATCGGATCGCGGACTTGGCGGCGATGCGGCCCTCGGCGTGGGAACCGGACGAGAACTTGTGCGAGGAGGCGCCGGAGGCGTCGCCCGCCGCGAAGAGACCGGTGATGGTCGTCATGTTCTCGTAGCCCCAGAAATACTCCGGCGGGGCGATGTCCTTCGGACCGCTGACCCATGCCCCCGACGCACCGGAGTGCGAGCCGATGAAGTAGGGCTCGGCCGCAGCGATCTCCGAGGGCTCGACCTCCGGTTGGATGTTGGTCGCGCACCACAGGATCGCCTGGGCGATGGTCATGTCCAGGAAGTCCTCCCAGGCCTCCGATTCGAGCTCCTTGAGCTTCTTCTTGGCGGCCTTGGGATCGGTCTCGCTCTCCGCGATCTTCTTGATGGCTTCGGCCGTCTGCATGTAGATCGGGCCTTTGCCTTCCATCACGTCGAGCATCATCAGGTAGTTCCGGAGGTTGGCCGGAACCGGCTTCACCTTGCCGTAGGCGCCGTAGTTGTCGAGGGCGGCCTTGCGAGTGACCATGTAGTTCTCGCCGAGGCCGTTGGTCGCCTGCGCCTTGAAGAGCAGGAACCACGCCCCCACCGGACCGTAGGCGTCCTTGAAGCGAACGGGGATGAACCGCACTTCCTGGCAGGTCATCTCCGCGCCGGCCTGGATCGTGAAGAACGCCGACGCGCCGGAGTTGAAGGGCGGGTACCAGGCCCGGCCAGCGCCCTCGCCGGACGAACGCGGCTTGAACACGCCGACCGCGCCGCCCATGGCGACCAGGGTCGCGCGCGACTTGAAGACGTAGAAGGCGTTCTCGCGGACCGAGAAGCCCACCGCACCGACGCACCGGTCTCCCTCCATCAGCGGGTGCGTGATGAACACGCGCTCGTAGATGTTGGCGGTGCCCAGGGCGTTCTTGGCTGCTTCGGCAACGACGATCTTGTAAGACTCGCCGTTGATCATGAGCTGCCACCGGCCCTCGTGGACGTAGCCGCCGTTCTTGTCCTTCCAGATGGGGAGGCCCCACTTCTCGAACAGGTGAACGGTGGAGTCCACGTGCCGGGCGATGCTCGCCACCAAGTCCTCGCGAGTGATGCCCATCAAGTCGTTGCGGACGTAGTCCACGTAGTCCTTGATGGTGTTCTCGCCGTCCTTGAGGCCGACGTATTGGTTGAGGGCCGAGAGCCCCATGGCCACCGCGCCGGAGCGATCCATCGCGGCTTTGTCGACCAGGGCGACCTTCAGGCCGTTCTTCTTGGCCCAGTAGGCGGCTTCGACCGCCGCCCCGCAGGCCGCCATTCCTCCGCCGAGGATGAGCAGGTCCGTTTCGACCTCGATCGTCTTGAAATCCACCATCTGAGGAGCCTCCTACTTGGACCAGACGGCGTTGAGGCCGAGGGACTGAGGTTCGGTGAACAGGGTCGGGCCGTCGAGAGTCGGGCTGTTGGCCCACCCGCCCGTGGGATCCGCCTGACCTTCCGGGGTCGTGCGGATCGGGAACTTGAACCGCTTGATCGTCCCGTTGCGGAACTTGAGGGTCCACATGATCGAGTCGGTCGACCGCATCGGCACTACCGAGGCCCCCATGGGGACGAAGTCCGCGTAGCCGCGGACGTCGATGGCGCTTTGCGGGCAGATCTTGACGCAGCAGTAGCACTCCCAGCACTGCGTCGGATCCTGGTTGTAGGCCTTCTGTTTCTCTTTGTCGAGCACCATCAGGTCGTTCGGACAGATGTACTGGCACGCCGTCTTGTCGAGCGCCTTGCATCCGTCGCACTTGTCCGGAACTACGAAGCTTGGCATTTCTCACCTCCGCGGGGTCTCTGCTGCCGAGGTTCGACAGCAGTCATCCGTGATCGCTTGCGTTTCGCACTGACCAGCAGCTTCAGACCGCAGCTTGGTGCAAGGATGTATCGCTCCCTCGACGAAGTTCGTCAAAATGAAACTTTCAATGCTCCCGATAGAGACGGTTGATGGCCTCGACGCGACGAACCCCGGCCTCGTTTCGCACGGCGAGATGCTCGCGGACAATGCCGCGACGACCGCGAGAATCGCGCGAGGCGATGGCGCCGCCGCGAGCGTGGCGAGCCGCATTGCGCGCCGCGACCGCCCGGCGCTCGCCCCGGAACGCGGAACTCCCCCGGTCGCCGCCGGCGCTCCTCCGACCTTTCCGCGAGGGGGAGAGATCGCCGGGCCTCTCCCCCCGGTCAGCTCAGGAAGACCGGCATCCCCATGAGGGGCCAGAGAAACTGCACGAAGAGGGCGAGCAGGAGCATCAGGAGGATGCTCGCTGGGATGCCCGCCAGGAAGAACTCGCGGCTCGTGAACTGGCCGGAGCCGTAGGCGATCGCGTTGGGGGCGGCGCCCACCAGGAGCAGGAAGGGCATGCCGGCCGTCACGAGGCTCGTGTAGAAGATCACTTCCGGCGCCACGCCGATGTACTGGGCCATGACGAGGGCCACCGGGAGGGTGATCGCGATCGCCGCCACGTTCATGATCAGGTTCGTGAACATCAACACGAAGAGGCCGATCGCCAGGATGAAGACGAGCGCGGGCGCCGAGTGGAACAGGACCAGCCACTTGACGGCGAGCCACTTGGCGGCCTCGGTCTCCCACAGGCAGAACCCGATGCACATCGCGCCGCCGAAAAGAAGGATGATGTTCCAGGAGGTCTCCTCGAGATCCTCCACCTTGAGGACGCGGAACACGAAGAAGCAGACGGTGGTCGTCAGGATGATGGCGCTCTTGTCCATGAAGCCCAGGGCGGGGAGCACCGAGCGCGCCGCCAGGACGACGATCGCCGCGAGGACCAGGGTCAAGGCCAGGACCTCGTTGCGCGTGATCGGACCGAGCCGCGCCCGCAAGTGCTTCGCGCGCTCCCGGAGCCCGGGGATCGTCTTCCGCTCCGGCCGGAAGACCGCGAGGATGAAGGCCCAGAGGAGCAGGGTCATCGCGACCCCCACCGGGAAGAGGTAGTAGGAGAACTCGAAGAAGCCGATCGACCTGCCCGTCATCTCCTTGAAGAACCCGATCGCCACCGCGCCGCGCGCCGCGCCGAGCAGAGTGATGATGCTCCCCGCTCCGGCCACGAAGGCCATTCCGATGAAGAGGCCCTTGCCGAAGCGGGTCGGCCGGTCGGAGTCCGTGTACAGGGCGTGGATCGCCAGGAAGAGGGGATACACGGTGGCCGCCACGGCCGTGTGGGCCATGATCAGGGTGAGTCCCATCGTCAGGCCGAAGCAGCCGAGATAGATCATGCTCGTCCGCTCGCCCACCAGCGAGAGCATCCCGTAGGCGAGGCGGCGCGTCAGGCCCGTCTTCGTGAACACCATCCCGATGGTGAGGGACCCGAAGATGAACCACACCGAGGGATCGAGGAAGTCGGTGAATACCCTCCGCGTATCGCGGATCAGGAACAGCGACTGGACGACGGCGATCATGATGCTCGTGACGCCGATCGGGATCACCTCGAAGACCCACCACGTCGCCGTGAGGAGGAAAAGGCCGATCGCCGCCTTCCCCTCGCGGGTGAGGGGGAATCGCTCCCCCTCCACGACCGCGTCGCTCCAGGGGGGCGACACGTAGACGCCGAGGAAGAGCGCGACGCCGAGGAGAATGAAGAAGATCCTCCGCACGTCGACCGGCTTCCGCCCGATCTCGGCGGATCCCATCAGCGTTGTCGCGGGGGGGGCAGCATCGATCGACGCGGAGCTGGCATCCATGCGGGTGTCACCCGGGGATTCGGCGGCCGGAGAGGGTTCACATCACGAGCCGGGCCAGCTCGCGGAAGATTTCGACGGTGCGGACGACGCCGAGGACGCGGTCCCCGGTCATGACCGGCACGAGGGGGACCCCCAGGCCCTGCATCTCGTAGTAGGCGGTCATGATGGGGTCGCTGGTCAAGATGGACCCCTTCATGGGGAGGAGGATGTCCGTCACGGGGCGTTCGGCCCGCTCGCGGATCTCCTTGACCAGCCGTTCCGCGGAGAGCTCCGAGAGCAGGGGGTCGATCCCCACGTCGAACCACTTCTTGCGGTACTCGAGCGGCTTGGTGAGCAGGAACTTGGGCTCCAGCCCGCGCATCACGTCGCGGCGGCGGATGTGGCCGAGGAGCTGCGCGTGGTCCTTCATCACGAGGAGGACGCGGGGCAGCGAGCTGCGCCCGGCCACCACGATCTGCGCGGCCTCCATGACCAGCATGGCTTCCCGCAGGGTGGCCTCCGGAGGGACCTTCGGATAGTCGGCGATGGGGATCATGATGTCGCCCACCGTCAACGTCTCGAGCCGGCTGGCATGATCGGGCGTCTCCATCCCTCACCATTCCTCCGTGCGAGAGGTCCGGAACTCGTCCTCCGCAACGTCGAGCGGGGAACCGGTGCGCCCGTCCTGGAGATCAGGGGCGCCCGCGATCAGGAGAGTCCGTTCGTCGGCCATGGGCTCCGCCTCCCACCGGAGGGCGGCCGCGCGACATGCTATCCATTCCGCCTCCGAGCGCCAGCCCCCGCCGGCCATCCTCCGCGTCGTCCGGCGCCGCGTGGGCGGCACCGGCGACCGTCACGGCTGCTCGATCTCCTCGTCACCGGGGGGGGCCGCGCCGCTCTCGTCACGATTCTCCCACTCGGCACATTGCTCACGCAGCAGGGAGATGAAGGCCACGGCGGCCGGCGAGAGTTCGAGCTGCTTCCAGGTGACGAGGACGATGTCGCGCGTGAGCGCCGGGGGCGGGATCTCGATCCGGGCCAGCCGGCCGGCGAGTCGGAGACCCGACGCGATGTGGTCCTGGGTCACCATGTTGGGCAGGAGGGCGACCCCGAGCCCGACCTCGACCATCTTCTTGACCGTCTCCACGTTGTCGGTGGAGACCACGGGCTCCCCGACCACGCCGTGGCGAGCCAAGTAATCGCGGGCGAGCTTTCCCGTGGGGTTCTCGTCGGTCAGGGAGACGAAATTGGCCTTCTTGAGGTCCTCCACATCGACCGTGGTCCGCCCGAAGAAGGGGTGGCTGCGGCCGCAGACCATCGTGACCTTCTCCACGAGCAGCGTGTCGTACCCGAACCGGCGGTCGGGGGGCGGGTTGGCGACGATCGCCATGTCCACCTGGTTCGAGAGCAGGGCCTCCAGGATCTCGTACGAGTGGCGGTAGAGGAGGGTGGGGCGGGCCTCCGGGTACCTCGTGCGCATCATCTGGAGCACGCCCGGCAGGATGTACATGCCCACGCTGTTGACCGTTCCGATGCGCACCTCGCCGGTCACCCCCCCCGAAAGCCGCTCGATCGCATGCCGCGTCCGCCGCACCTGCTCGATCAACTGGCGGGCGTGGTGGAAGAGGACTCGCCCCGCCTCCGTCGTGCTGATCCCCCGCGGCCGGCGGTAGAAGAGGGGCTGGCCGAGCTCCTTCTCCAACTGCTTGACCTGGTAGGAGATCGCCGGCTGCGTCATCCGGAGCCGGGCGCTCGCCCGGTTGAATCCGCCCTCCTCGGCGACGGCGATGAAGCACTGGAGCTGGTGGAGTTCCACGGGGTGGTCGGGGCGCGATGGCCGCCCGCGGCGGGGGCCGATCCGAGGGGACGTCGGCCCGCGCATAAGCGACTTCTATCGTAGGGCCGCCGTCTCCGCAAATCGACCTATGAGGGTCCGTCCGAGGGCCATCCCGAGTCAAGGCGCCACCGGGAAGATCGTGGCGCCGCGGGCCCCTTCCCCCCGCGCGGCGGGGGCGGGCGAGCCGGATCCGGCATCGGAGGCCCCGCCGGCGGCGCAGGGGAGGTGTCGTGCGCCGGCCGCGCTCCGGATCGCCGCGGTGCGGGGGGATCCCACCCGGCGGTCCCCGCGGACCGATCGCACCCGGGTCCGCCGGTGCGCATGCCGGTGCGTGGACCGCCGGCCGCCAGCGACTCGCCGGCGCGATGCACGGGCGATGCGATGACGGTGCAGACGAGGAGCCGCGACCTTCCCGTGCAGGGGACATTCGCTCCGCGCCCCACGCCGACGACGCAGGTGCGCGCGGAATGCATCGAAAGATGCGCGCGCCCGCGCGCGCAAGGCCATCAAGGCTCTTTATCGTCCCCATCCATATATTGCGTTTGACTCATTTCGGCGGGGGCCGATTAAATCCTGGAGGTAGGAACGCGTTCGCTCCTGCTGTCGAGAGGAATCCATGCGATGAACCGGGCGCCCACACATCCGAGCTTGGACATGCGACGGTCGCTGATGAGGCAACGTCGACGTGGATCGCCTGTCCGCGCGGGAACGGCCACCATGGAAGCGCGAGCGCGGTTCGTAAGCCAGCAAAGTGTGGGCACCCACAAGGAGCTGCCATGACCAAGAAGAAATGGGACACTCCCCTCCTCGACGAGCTCGAGAAGGGACCGTGGCCGAGCTTCGTGAAGGAGCTCAAGAAGAGCGCGAGCAACCCCATGACCGCCGATCTCCTGGGGCTCTTGGAGCGCTCGTACCGCGACAAGATCGGGCACTGGAAGCACGGCGGCCTCGTCGGCGTCATGGGATACGGCGGCGGCGTGATCGGCCGGTACAACGACCTCCCCGACGAGTACCCCGAGTGCGCGCAGTTCCACACGATGCGCGTGAACCAGCCCTCCGGTTGGTTCTACACGTCGGACGTGCTGCGGAAGATCTGCGACATCTGGGAGAAGCACGGCTCCGGGATCACGAACATGCACGGGTCCACGGGAGACATCATCCTGCTCGGCACCCGGACCGAGGGCCTCGAGCCGATCTTCAGCGAGCTGAGCGCGATGGGCTTCGACCTCGGCGGCTCGGGTTCCGACATGCGCACGCCCAGCGCCTGCTGCGGCAAGGCGCGGTGCGAGTGGGCCTGCTACGACACGATGGGCGCATGCAACGAGATCACCCACGCGTTCCAGGACGAGCTGCACCGCCCGGCCTTCCCCTACAAGTACAAGTTGAAGTTCGCCGGTTGCCCGAACGACTGCGTGGCATCGATCGCCCGGTCGGACATGGCGATCATCGGGACCTGGCGCGACGAGATCCAGGTCGATCAGAAGGCGGTCCAGAAGGCGGCCCAGGACGGCGTCGACATCCACGAGGACGTCACGAAGCGCTGCCCGACGCGCTGCATGCGGTGGGACGGCAAGACGCTGGCGATCGACGACGAGAACTGTG
The DNA here is from genome assembly GCA_040754415.1 of Planctomycetota bacterium. Classification (GTDB taxonomy): domain Bacteria; phylum Planctomycetota; class UBA1135; order UBA1135; genus JBFMCU01. The sequence continues at coordinate 115,709 of JBFMCU010000029.1, read as the reverse complement.
TCAAGTGCATGCACTGCATCAACGTGCTGCACAAGGCGTTGGCCCCCGGCAAGGACCGCGGCGCGATGTTCCTCGTGGGCGGCAAGGCCCCGATCGTCGGCGGCGCGCTCCTGTGCTCGGTCCTGGTGCCATTCGTGAAGATGGAGCCGCCGTTCGACGATCTCAAGGAGGTCGTCGAGGCGATCTGGGACGTCTGGGGCGAGCACGGCAACAACCGCGAGCGCGTCGGCGAGTTCATCCAGCGGGTCGGCCTCGGGAACTTCCTCGAGCAGATCGGCCTGGAACCGGTCCCCGAGATGATCATCCATCCGCGGACGAACCCGTACATCTTCTTCGACTCCGACAACGGAGACGGGGAATAGAACTGCTCAAGACGTAAGGAGCCCAGAACGGAGCAACGACATGACCACCCAGACCGTCCAGAAACGGAAGACCGACATCGGCCCTCCTCACTTCGAGCAGTTCCTCCCCCCCGTCATCCGGAAGAACTACGGGAAGTGGAAGCATCATGACATCCTGCGTCCCGGGGTCCTCGTGCACGTGGCCGAGTCCGGCGACAAGCTCTACTCGGTGCGCGCGGCGACCGCCCGGCTCGCCAGCACGAAGACCATCCGCCTGTTCGCAGACATCGCCGATCAGTTCTCGGGAGGCCACCTGCGCTGGACGAGCAGGAACAACGTCGAGTTCCTCCTCACCGACGAGAAGAAGATCCAGCCGCTGATCGAGCGTCTCAAGAAGGAGGGGTACCCGGTGGGAGGCACCGGTCCTTCCATCACGAACGTCGTCCACACCCAGGGGTGGGTGCACTGCCACTCGGCCGCCTCCGACGCCTCCGGCGTGGTGAAGGCCGTGATGGACGAGCTCTGCGAGTACTTCGTGGAGATGAAACTGCCGGCCAAGCTGCGCATCGCCTACGCCTGCTGCCTCAACATGTGCGGAGCGGTTCACTGCTCCGACATCGCCATCCTCGGAGTCCACCGGCGGGCGCCGAAGATCGACCATGCGCTGGTCAAGAGCCAGTGCGAGGTGCCCTCGACGGTGGCGTCCTGCCCGACCGGGGCTGTCCGACCGAAGACGATCGACGGACACGAATCGGTGGAGGTGATCGAGGAGCAGTGCATGTTCTGCGCGAACTGCTACACCGTCTGTCCGGCGATGAGGCTGAACGATCCCGAGCAGGATGGCGTCTCCATCTGGGTCGGTGGGAAGCTCAGCAGCGCAAGGACCGAGCCGAAGTTCTCGAAGCTGGCCATCCCGTACCTCCCCAACAATCCGCCGCGCTGGCCGGAGGTCGTGGAGGCGGTCAAGAACCTCGTGGAGACGTACGCCGCGAACGCGAAGAAGTACGAACGCATGGGCGAGTGGATCGACCGGATCGGCTGGCCGAAGTTCTTCGAGATCACGGGAATCGAGTTCACCAAGTACCACATCGACGACTTCACGCACGCCGGCGAGACCTACAAGCGGTCGGCGCAGGTGCGGCAGAAGGCGTAGGAGTCGCTCATGAGCGAAGTCACATCCGAGATCGTGGCGAGCGCCATGTACGCGATGGTCAAGGAGTACCATGGCAAGCGGAAGCTCAAGGCCATGGACCTGACCAAGGCGATGATCGAGCAGTACGGTGAGGAAGCCTGCGACAAGCAGCTCTGCAAGCAAGCGATTCGCGAGCTGATCGACTCGGGCCGATGCACCTACTCCTATGTCGGAGGCAGCTACATCGTGCTGCCTCCTGACAAGTAGAGGCGGGCTCTCCACGGGAGATCCGCAGACCACGACGGCATCGGCCCCCCCGCGATGGAGCGGGGGAGGCTGATGCGACACCGGCAGCCCCATCACCCCTGCGCCCACCCGCGGCGCCGGCAGCGGGCGCGGCCGGATCGAGTGGGCGCGGGTCCTCCCGCGGGGGATCGCCAGCCGGAACACGACCACGACAACGACCACGAGGAGCTGGATCGATGGGCCTGCTGAACAAGGACAAGAAAAGGCCGCCGCTGCGCGCGACGGGCCGCGGGGCGGCCGCAACCCAGACCTCCAACCTTCGGCCCCAGCAGGTCGAGAAGCTGGCCCCGTGCCTGGGAGCCTGCCCGAGCGGCAACGACGTCCGCGGGTGGCTGACGATCCTCGCCCAGCGCGAGAAGAACGGCCTGACCCTCGAGGCGGCCTGCGACAAGGCGTGGGCCCTCGAGATGGAGACGAACCCGTTCCCCGCCATCATGGGCCGCGTCTGCCCGCATCCGTGCGAGAAGGCGTGCAACCGGCTGGGGAAGGACGGGTCCGTCGCCATCAACTCCGTCGAGCGCCTCCTCGGCGACTGGGGCATCGAGCGCCGCCTCGCCGCGCCGCGGCTGGACGTGGGGGGGCCGTTCGCGGAGCGGATCGCGGTGGTCGGAGCGGGACCCGCCGGCTTGTCCTGCGCCTACCAGCTCGCGCGGCGCGGCTACCCGGTCACGGTGTTCGAATCCCTGCCCGGCTCCGGCGGCATGCTGCGCTACGGCATCCCCGAGTACCGCCTGCCGCGCCGCGTCATCGACCGGGAAGTCGAGCGCATCACCGATCTCGGCGTCGAGATCCGCTACGGGGTGACCGTGGGCAAGGACGTCAAGATCGAGGACTTGAAGCGGGACTTCGCCGCGATCTTCGTGGCGATCGGCGCCCACCTCGGGAAGAAGCTCGGCTGCCCCGGCGAGGACGGTCCCGGCGTGTACACCGGAACCGACTTCCTCCGGCGGGCCAACACGGGCCAGAAACCGCCGGTCGGCGGCAAGATCGTCGTGGTCGGCGGCGGCGACACCGCCATCGATGCCGCGCGGATGAGCCTGCGCGTGGGGCGCGACGTGGCGGGGGTCGCCGCCGAGGAGGGGGGCCAGGTCCGGATCCTCTACCGCCGGACCCGCCAGGAGATGCCGGCGATCGAGCGCGAGATCGAGGAAGCCCTCGAGGAGGGAATCGAGATCGAGTTCCTGGCCGCTCCGGCCGCCATCGTGCGGGACGGGTCGGGGCGGGTCGCGGGGATGAAGGTCCAGCGCATGCGGCTCGGGGAGCCCGACAGCTCCGGCCGCCGGCGGCCGGTCCCGATCGAGGGAGCGATCGACGAGATCGAGGTGGACACGGTCATCACCGCCGTCAGTCAGTCTCCCGACACCGACAGCCTCGGCGCATTCGTCGAGAAGGGGTGGATGGATGCCGACGCCTGGGGCAAGACCTCGGTCGAGAGGATCTGGTCGGGGGGAGATGACGTGAACCTCGGAATCGCCACCACGGCGATCGGCAACGGTCGCCAGGCCGCCCTCAGCATCCACGCCGCCCTCCGGGGCACGCCGCTGCAGGAGCGCAACCACCGCGCCCCCATCGGCCCCGAGCGGATCAAGGTGGATTACTACGAAACCCGGGAACCCGCCCGCCGCGAGGTCGTGGGAGCCGCCGACCGGCTCGCTTCTCCCAGCGTGGAGATCGACCACGGCATCACGCAGCAGGCGTTCCTGGACGAAGTCGGCCGGTGCTTCTCGTGCGGGCTGTGCTTCGGCTGCGAGCGTTGCTGGATGTACTGCACCCCCGGCTGCTTCAAGAAGGAGAAGGAGGCCGGGCCGGGCCGGTACTACACGATCGACATCGCGAAGTGCGACGGGTGCAACAAGTGCATGGACGAGTGTCCGTGCGGCTTCCTGGACATGCTCTAGGAGCGCGATCCGAGGATTCGGCCGTCGTGGCGCACACCATCCAACATCGACTGGTCGTCGCGGGCCTCGCCGGGGACACCGGCAAGAGCCTCGTCTCGCTGGGCATCATCGGGGCCCTGCGGGCCCGGGGGCTCGTGGTGGCGCCCTTCAAGAAGGGGCCGGACTTCATCGATGCGGCCTGGCTCGGCGCGGCGGCCGGCTGTCCTGGCCGCAATCTGGACACTTTCCTGATGTCCGACGCCCGGATCCTCGCGTCGGCCGCGGAGCACGGCCGGGCCGCGGACGTGACGCTCGTCGAGGGCAACCGCGGCCTCTTCGACGGGGTCGACGCCCAGGGCACGCACTCGACGGCCATCCTCGCCCGCCTGCTGCGCGCCCCCGTGATCCTCGTGATTGACGCCCGCAAGGTGACCCGCACGATCGCCGCTCTCGTCGCCGGGGTCCAGGCGCTCGATCCCGAGCTCACGATTTCCGGCGTCGTTCTGAACCGGGTCGGCACGATGCGCCAGGAGGAGCTCATCCGCGCCGCGGTGGAAGCCGAGACGGGGGTCCCCGTGCTCGGAGCCATCCCCCGCCTCCCGGACCAGCACCTGCCCAGCCGGCACCTCGGGCTCGTGACCGCCTTCGAGCATCCCGACACGAAGGCCGTCCTGCGAAAGATCGCCCACATCGTGGACCAGTACGTCGACGTGAACGCGATCCTGGAGCGCGTGCGGCGCCACGACATCCCGGTGATCGAGGAAGAGCCCCGTTCCGGCCTCCGCCCGGCCCCGCGCACGCGGATCGGCGTGCTGCGGGATCGAGCCTTCTCCTTCTACTACCCCGAGAACCTAACGGCACTGGAGATGGCCGGGGCAGAGCTGGTGACCATCTCGCCCATCGACGACGAGGAGCTGCCCGAGGTCGATGCGCTCTACGCGGGCGGCGGTTTCCCGGAGGAACACGGCGAGGAGCTGTCGGGAAACACCTCGCTGCGGGAGGCGCTGCGCCGCCGGATCGAGGACGGCATGCCGGTGTGGGCGGAATGCGGCGGGCTCATGTACCTGTCGCGGGCCGTCGTCGTCGACGGGATCGTGCATCCGATGGTGGGAGTGTTGCCCGTCACCGTCGAGCACACCTCTCGCCCCCAGGCGCACGGCTACGTGGAGGCCCGCGTCGAGCGCGACAATCCCTTCCTGCCGGCGGGCACCGCCTTCCGTGGCCACGAATTCCACTATTCCCGCCTGCGCGACAACGTCACCACCCTGGACACCGTGATCCGCCTCGAGCGCGGCGAGGGACTCGGGGCGGGACGCGACGGCTTGCGCGCGCGCAACGTGGTGGCCACGTACATCCATCTCCACGCCCTGGGGGTGCCCGAGTGGGCCACCGCCCTGGTCGACACGGCCGCGGGGGTCTCCTCATGAGCCTGCGCGCGCGGATCCGGGACGCCGTCGAGCGTGGAGAGCTCGGCGAGATCGAGGGGCTGGTGGCCGGCGATCCTCGTGCCGTGCGCCATCTCCTCGGCCTGACCTATCACCCCGCCGATCCGGTGCGGCAGGTGGCGTGTCGTGGCGTGGCCCTGGCCGGGAAGCACCACCGGAGGCTGGTGCAGAACCTCGTGCGGCGCCTCGTGTGGGCGATGAACGACGAGTCGGGCACGAACGCCCTCACCGCCCCGCCGGTGATCCTGGCCATCGCGAACGAGGCCCCGGAGCTGCTCCTGCCCATGGTGGCGGATCTCGTCCGCTTGGCCTCCGACGAGGGGCTCCACGCGGGGCTTGCCGCCGCCCTGCGAATCGTGTCCGATCGGTGCCCAGGCCGCGTGGGGGAGGAGATGCAGAAGGCGTTGAACCAGCGCTGGCAAGGAGGGGAAAGCGATGTTGCCTGAGGGAACCGGCCAAGAGGAGCTCCGCCGGCTCGCGGAGGAGCTGGAGCGGAATCCGGGCTCCGCCCGCGCCCATCTGCGGCTCGGCACGATGCTGCAGAAGGCGCGGCAGGGGGGCGAGGCGGAACGGCACTTGCGCCGCGCGGTCGAGCTCGATCCCGACCTGTACGAGGCGTGGGTGAATCTGGGCGGCGTGCTCTTCGCGCGGTGGGACTTCGCCGGAAGCGCGGAGATCAGCCGGAAGGCCGTAGCCTGCCGGCCCACGGCCGTGCAGGCGCACTACAACCTCGGCCTCGCCTGCCTCTACATGGGGCAGGCCGCGGAGGTGGTCGACTGCTTCCGGCGTGTCGTGGAACTCGATCCGGAGAACGCGGGTGGGCACTACTACCTGGCGGCCGGGTTGAACTCTTTGGGGAAGGTGGCCGCAGCGAAGCTGAGCCTGCTCAAATCCGAGTCCCTCGGATTCCACCCCGAACCGGAGCTCATCAGGGCCATCGACGATGCCCTGAGAAAGGAAGGCGGTGAGGGAGTCCTCACCATGGAGATAGGCGATGGCCCCGAGGCGGGGAAGGGATCCCCGCCTCGACGCAGCAGCATCACGCTCAATCAGGAGAATACCGATGCCCATGTTCACATTCGGAAGTAGGTCCCTCGACATCGACGAGGACGGTTTCATCCAACAGCCCGACCTGTGGGACGAGGAGGTGGCGAGAGCCCTCGCGCGGACGGAAGGGGTCGAGGAGATGACGGACAACCACTGGAAGCTGGTGAACTACCTCCGCGAGTACTACCTCGAGTTCGGCGTGGCGCCGATGATCCGCAAGCTGTGCAAGTCGACCGGCTTCAAGCTCAACGAGATCTACGACATGTTCCCGTCGGGCCCCGCGAAGGGCGCCTGCAAGGTCGCGGGACTGCCCAAGCCCACGGGCTGCGTCTGATCCGGCGCGCGATTGCCGTCGGGCCCTATCCGGACCGGGCCGGCACGACGTGCCGATGAGCGCGCGGCGAGGCGGGTGCGTGCTCCGGAGGGGCCCCAGGGGTGATGGTCGTGGAAGAGACCCTGAAGCAGAAGCGGGACGAGATCGTCCGGGGCTGGATCGAAGCGGCCCTGGCGATCTTCCCCGTCGAGGCGAGGACGTTCTTCGCGAACGTGGCCGATCCTTTCGCCAATCCCGCCGGGTGCACGATCTCGACCGAGATCGGGCGCCTCTTCGACGCCGTCGCGAGGGATGCGCCCGACGAGGAGCTCGACCCCCCCCTGGATCGCATCGTCCAGATCACCTGCCTGCAGGACGCGGCGCCTTCGCAGGGGATCGCCTTCGTGTTCGCCCTGCGCGAGACCGTGCGCCGGGCGCTGGCGAGCGCTCGGGATGAGCGCGGAGTCCTGGAGGGTCTCCGCGAGTTCGAACCGCGCATCGACCGGCTGGCGCTGCGGGCCTTCGATCGCCACGCGAGGCTCCGGCAGCGGATCGCCGACCTCCGCGTGCAGGAGGTCCGGGGTCGGGTCTCGACGCTGGTGAAGATGGCGGGAATGGACTGGGACGACCTGCCGTCGAGCACGCGATCCCAGGGAGATTGGGGCCGATGAGAATCCTCGTCTCGCTCTTGGCGGTGCTGGTCCTCCTCTTGGCGGCCTGGGCCGGGACGTCCCTCGCCGACAGCGCACCCACCCGTGCGCTGTTCGGCGTGGCGCTGCCCTGGGCGGCGGTCCTGGTCTTCACCGGCGGCTTCGTCGGGCGCATCGTGCTCTGGGCGCGGTCGCCCGTGCCGTTCCGCATTCCCACTGCCTGCGGGCAGCAGAAGTCCCTGCCCTGGATCCGGAACGCGCCGCTTGACAACCCGCACACGAAAGCGGGGGTCGTGGGGCGGATGGCGCTCGAGGTGCTCCTGTTCCGCTCCTTGTTCCGCAACACGAAGGCGGAGGTCCGCAATGGCCGGGTGATCCAGGGCACGACCGTCTGGCTGTGGGCCGGAGCGCTGCTGTTCCACGCCTGCTTCGCGGTGGTCCTGCTGCGGCACGTCCGTTTCTTCCTCGACCCCGTGCCGGCGCCCGTGTTGTGGCTCGTTCGCCTCGACGCCCTCATGGAGGTCGGCGTGCCGGCCCTGTTCATGAGCGGCGCCGGCCTCGTCGCCGGCGCTCTGTTCCTTCTCCTGCGCCGCCTCGCCATTCCGCAGGTGCGCTACTTCTCGCTCCCGGCCGACTACTTCCCGCTGTTCCTGATCCTCGGGATCGCCACGACGGGCATTCTGCTGCGCCATTTCGTCCGCGCGGACATCACCGGGGTGAAGGAGCTGGCGATGAACCTCGCCGGGCTGGACTTCACCGCGGCGGTGGAGGGCATCCATTGGCTGGCCTACGCCCACCTGACCTTCGTGAGCGTGCTCGTCATCTACTTCCCGTTCAGCAAGCTGATGCACATGGGGGGGGTGTTCCTGAGCCCGACGCGGAACATGGCGAACAACAACCGCCGGGTGCGGCATGTGAACCCCTGGGACTACCCGGTGCCCGTGCACACGTACGCGGAGTACGAGGAGGAGTTCCGGGACAAGATGGAGGCCGCGGGTCTTCCCCTCGAGAAGGAACCCGTCGGGCCGAGATAGGTCATGACGCACAAGGCGAAGCCCGACGAAGTCGCGTACTACGAGCGCGAGAAGCTCTCCCGCGTCGATACGACCCCCCCGCCGACCGGTTGGATGGACACCCCGGTCGACATGCGGCCGGGGGCGTTCATCTATCCCGCGAAGGCCAGGCACCTCGAGTACCTGGGCATGCCGAATCCCCGGCAGTGGTCTCCCCTCGACGAGGACTGGCAGCTCCCCGCGGACTGGAAGGAGATCGTCCTCGAAGGAATCCGCGAGCGGCTGGACAAGTACCGCTCCTTCCGCGTCTTCATGGACATCTGCGTCCGGTGCGGGGCGTGCGCCGACAAGTGCCACTTCTACATCGGCGGCGGGGATCCGAAGAACATGCCCGTTCTGCGCGCCGAGCTCCTCCGGTCGATCTACCGGCGCGAGTTCACGACGGCCGGCAAGCTCCTCGGTCGCCTCGCCGGCGGGCGTGAGCTCACCCCCGCCGTGCTGAAGGAGTGGTTCTTCTACTTCTACCAGTGCACGGAGTGCCGCCGCTGCTCGGTGTTCTGTCCCTACGGGATCGACACCACCGAGATCACGATGATGGCGCGCGAGCTCCTGCACCTTCTGGGGATCAACGTGAACTGGATCATGGAGCCGGTGGCGAACTGCTTCCGCACCGGCAACCACCTCGGGATCCAGCCCCACGGGCTCAAGGACACCCTCCAGTTCTTCGCCGACGACATCGAGGAAGTGACCGGCATCGCCATCGACGTGCCGATCAACAAGAAAGGGGCGGAGGTGCTGTTCGTCACGCCCTCGGGCGATTTCCTGGCCGATCCCGGGACCTACACGTGCATGGGCTACATGATGCTCTTCCACGAGATCGGTCTCGACTACACGTTCAGCACGTATGCTTCGGACGGCGGGAACTTCGGACTCTTCACCTCCGCGGAGAAGATGAAGGCGCTGAACGCCAAGATCTACGCCGAGGCCAAGCGCCTGGGCGTGAAGTACATCATCGGCGGGGAGTGCGGTCACATGTGGCGCGTGATGCACGGCTACATGGACACGATGAACGGCCCGGCGGACTTCCTGGAGGTCCCGGTGTCGCCAATCACCGGCACCCGGTTCGATCACGCCGCCGCGACGAAGATGATCCACATCATCGAGTTCACGGCCGATCTCATCCGGCACGGGAAGCTGAAGCTGGATCCGAGCCAGAACGATCGCATCCACGTGACCTTCCACGATTCCTGCAATCCGGCCCGCGTGATGGGGCTGTTCGAAGAGCCGCGCTACGTGATCCGGAACGTGTGCAACAACTTCCACGACATGCCGGAGAACACGATCCGCGAGAAGACGTTTTGCTGCGGCGGCGGAGCCGGCCTCGGCACCGACGAGAACATGGAGATGCGGCTGCGCGGCGGCTTGCCGCGCGGCAGCGCCGTCCGGTACGTCCAGGAGACGTTCGGCGTCAACCAGCTCGCCGCCATGTGCGCGATCGACCGGGCCACCCTCGTCACGGTCTGCGACTACTGGGCGCCCGGGGTGAAGGTCACCGGAGTCCACGAGCTGGTGGCCAACGCCCTCGTCATGACGGGCCAGAAGGAGCGGACGATGAACCTGCGTCTGGAGCCCCTCGGCGACGGCCAGGAGGAGGCGTAGACCGATGTACGACCGAGGCATCATCCTCACCGGGCTGGGCGCGTTCCTGGTCGTGGTCCTTCTTCCTTTCTGGTGGGGAGCCGCCGCCGGCCAGCCCGGCGCCGATCCTCCCGACCTTCCGGCGGCCACGGCCCAGCCGTGCGTGATGGAGCCGGCCTACATGCGCGCGGCGCACATGGATCTCCTCAACCGGTGGCGCGACGAGGTGGTCCGCAACGACGCGCGGTTCTTCACGGCTGCCGATGGCTACGGCCTCGAGTCCGGGCGCGAGCGTGACGAGAAGAGCTTGTCGTTGACCTGCCTGCGTTGCCACGACAAGGAGCAGTTCTGCGACCGGTGCCACGACTACTCCGGGATCGCTCCCACGTGCTGGAAATGCCACGTCGTCCCCCCGGGAGGGGAATGAACCATGGACCAGAGCCGAAGGACCTTCCTCCGGACCGCCGGCATCGCCGTCCTCGGCATCAGCGGCGGCGGATCGTACGTGGCGGCCCGGGCGATCGCGGCCGGCCAGCACGACGGCGGAAAGACGGCGGCGGGAGTGCGCTACGCTCTCGCGATCGACACGCAGAAGTGCGCGGCGCAGCATGGATGCACCGCTTGCATCACGGCCTGTCACGCCGAGCACAACGTCCCGGCCGTCGACGTTCCGGAGCGAGAGATCAAGTGGATCTGGAAGGAGGAGGCCGAGCACGCCCTCCACGAGTACTTCGACGACTACACGAGCGACGAGCTGCGCCGGCGGGAGATCCCCGTGCTGTGCAACCACTGCGACAACCCTCCCTGCGTGCGGGTGTGCCCCACTCAGGCCACCTACAAGCGGGCCGACGGGCCGGTCATGATGGACATGCACCGCTGCATCGGGTGTCGCTACTGCGTGGTGGGCTGCCCCTATGGGGCGCGCAGCTTCAACTACGGCGACCCCCGCGAGTTCTTACCGAACGGCGAGCCGACCAACGCCCGCTACCCGACGCGCTCGAAGGGCGTCGTCGAGAAGTGCACGCTGTGCACGGAACGCCTCGCCCGCGGCCTGCGGCCGGCCTGCGTCGAGGCCTGCCCGGCCGGCGCGATGCTCTTCGGCGATCTCGAAGACCCGGGCTCGGAGATCCGGGCGTTCCTGCAGACCAACTTCACGGTCCGGCGCAAGGCCGAGGTCGGCACGCGCCCTCACGTCCACTACAAGCTGTAGAGAAGAGCGAGGGAGCCATGCTGGAGAAGACGCTGAGAGGCAGCCGGACCTACTGGAGCGTGGTAGCCATCCTCCTGGGTGCGATCCTCGTCGGCCTGGGCTTCTACCTCGAGCAGTTCCGCGTCGGGCTGCAGGTCACCGGCCTCAGCCGCGACGTGCCCTGGGGGTTCTACATCGCGCAGTTCACCTTCCTGGTGGGGGTCGCGGCGTCGGCGGTGATCCTCGTCCTGCCCTACTATCTCCACGACTTCAAGGCCTTCAGCAAGCTGGTCGTTCTCGGCGAGTTCCTGGCGATCGCCGCGGTCGTCATGTGCATGCTGTTCATTTTCGTGGACATGGGGCAGCCGACGCGGGTGCTGAACGTCTTCCTGCACCCCACTCCGAACTCGATCATGTTCTGGGACAGCGCCGTCCTCTTTGGCTACCTGCTCCTGAACGCGGTCATCGCCTACGTCACGTTCGGCGCGGAGACGAGGGGCGTCCCGCCCGGCCGGTGGATCAAGCCGGTGATCCTCCTCTCGATCCCGTGGGCCATCAGCATCCACACCGTGACCGCGTTCCTGTACGCCGGTCTCGGGGCGCGGCCGTTCTGGCTCACGGCGATCCTGGCCCCGCGCTTCCTCGCTTCCGCGTTCGCCTCGGGCCCGGCCCTCCTGATCCTGCTCTGCCTGGCGCTCCGGCGGTTCACGAGGTTCGACGCCGGCGAGACGGCGATCCACAAGCTGGGCACGATCGTCACCTACGCGATGACGATCAACGTCTTCTTCGTGCTGATGGAGCTGTTCACCGCGATCTACAGCGACATCCCCGAGCACACGAGCCATTTCCGCTACCTCTTCCTCGGTCTCGACGGAAAGACGACCCTGGTGCCCTGGATGTGGTTCTCGCAGATCCTGGGGGTCTGCGCCCTCGCTCTGCTCTTCTTCCCGAAGGTGCGCCGGCAGTACGGGATGCTCGCACTCCTCAGCACCGCGGTGATCGTGTCCATCTGGATCGACAAGGGCCTCGGCATGATCACCGGCGGCCTCGTTCCCGGCCCGCTGGGGCAGGTCACCGAGTACTGGCCCACGATCTACGAGGTGATGATCGGCCTCGGCGTGTACGGCGTGGGCGCGCTCATCCTCGTCGTCCTCTACAAGATGGCCCTCGCGGAGCGCGAGCTGCGAGAGGCGTAACCGCCGCGTCGCTCCGCGGCGCGAGAATCCGGAACGGGAGGCCCCATCATGTATCCCGTGATGCTCGAAGTGCGCGGTCGCTCCTGCCTCGTGGTGGGCGGGGGCGGCGTGGCGCTGCGCAAGGTGGACGGCCTGCGGGCCGAGGGGGCGGAGGTCACGGTGGTCGCGCCGGAGCCGATGCCCGCCCTCGCGGAGCTCGCCGTCGCGGGTCAGATCCGGTTGGAGCGGCGGCCGTACCGGGACGGCGACGTCGCCGGCCGCCGCCTGGTCTTCGCCGCCACCGGCGACCGCGAGGTCAACCGGCGCGTGTTCCGGGACGCCGAGGCGGCGGGGATCTGGGCCAACGTTGCCGACGATCCGGAGCTCTGCTCCTTCCATCTGCCGGCCCGCGTGCAGCGAGGGGCCTTGCAGCTCGCCGTGGCCTCGGGCGGAGAAGCCCCCTTCGTCACGCGGCGCCTGCGCCAGCTCCTCGAGCGGCGCTTCGGCGCCGAATGGTCCGAGTGGATCGAGGCGGCCGGGAGGTTCCGGGCCGAGGTGCGCCGGCGGAAGCTCCCGATCGCCGAGGAGGAGCGCCGCTACGACACCTTCTTCGCGGAGACGGTGGATCCCGGGCGCTTGACGGCGCGCGTCCCTACGAGCGGCGAGGAGGAATCCTATCTCGCCGGCGCGTCGTACGGCGTGGAGCTCGCGGCGCCGGCCGCCGCGGAGGATCGGCATTGGACGGCCGCCGCGCCGGGCCCGGCGGCGGGCCTCGTCTCGCTGGTGGGAGCCGGCCCGGGCGATCCCGGGCTCCTGACCTTGCGCGGCCGGCAGCGCTGCCTGGAGGCCGACGCCATCGTGTACGACCGGCTCGCGGCGACCGCGCTGCCGCTCGACCTGCCGTCCCGCGTGGAGCTGCACGGCGTCGGGAAGCAGGCGAGCCGCCATCCCGTGCCCCAGGAGGAGATCAACGCCCTGCTCGTCCGCCTCGCCCGCGCGGGCAAGTGCGTCGTGCGGCTGAAGGGCGGCGATCCCTTCGTGTTCGGGCGAGGCGGGGAGGAGGCGGAGGCGCTCGTGCAGGCCGGCGTCCCCTTCGAGGTCGTCCCCGCCGTCACCGCCGGCATCGCCGCTCCGGCCTATGCCGGCATCCCGGTCACCCACCGCCGCGAAGCGGTGCGGGTCACGATCGTCACCGCCCACGAGTCGATCAAGTCCGAGGGGGCGCAGGTGCGCTGGGACCTCCTCGCGGCCGATCCCCACGCGACGATCGTCGGCTACATGGGCGTCACGAGCCTTTCGGGCGTGGTCGAGAAGCTCCTCGCCGCCGGGCTCGATCCCGCGACGCCGGCCGCGATGATCGAGCGCGGCACGACCTCGGCCCAGCGCGTCGTGCGCGCCGCGGTGTCCGAATTGCCGGGAGCCGCCGGGAGGGCGGGTCTCGAGCCGCCGGCGCTCTTCGTCATCGGACCCACGGTGGCCCACGCCGCGGAGCTCGACTGGTTCCAGCGGCGACCCCTGGTCGGGGAGCGGATCCTCCTGACCGCGCCCCCCGGTGCGTGGGCCGCCAAGCTGGAGCGCGCGGGGGCCGAGCCGGTGCCGGTCGCGCTGCCCGTGTCCGCCGCGGCTCGCGTCGTGATGGACGCGCTGCCGATCACCGGTTGCCTCCTGCGGAGCCCCGACGACGTCGACTCCCTCGACGAGGAGCGCGACAATCCGAGCTGGAGCAGCGCGGCGCGGACCTGGTGCCTCGGCGCGGACACCGCCGGACGAGCCCGCGCCCGGGGCTGGCCCGCGATCCACGAGCTCCCCGCCGATGCCGATCCCGCGGCGCTCGTGCGCGCGATCGCCGCGCGGGTCCGCCGGACTCCACCCCCCGCCACCCCGGGAGGATCGGGCGGTCGGGGCGCCGCCTAACCGGCGGGAACGGCCTTGTGGCCGTAGCAGAGGATGCCGCCGCGGGCCTCTTTGCGGACGAGGCGGAACTCGAGATCGACCTCGGTGCCGATGGCGACCGCCTCGGGATCGCCATCCACGACCTGGGTCATGAGGCGCGCGCCCTCCGGGGTCTCCACGATCGCCATCGCGTAGGGACCCTCCATGAGGAAGTCGTCGGGAGGCGTGCGGATCACCGTGTACGTAATCACCTTGCCCTTCGGCGTCAGCCGGATCGGCGCGAGGTCCTCCCCCCGGCAGCCGGAGCAGATCTGGCGCACCGGATAGAGGACCTTGCCGCAGGACTTGCACCGGACGGCCTCCAAGCGGAAGCGCGCCGGGATCTCCCGCCAGTATCTCGGGCTCGGCATGATCAAACCCTCTCGAAGACGTGGACCACGGAGCTGCCTCCGGACCCGCCCATGTTCTGCGCGAGACCGATCCGGGCGTCGCGCACCTGACGCTTGCCCGCCTCGCCCCGCAGTTGCTCGAAGATCTCGATCGCCTGGGCGATGCCGGTGGCGCCCACGGGGTGACCCTTGGACTTGAGGCCCCCGCTCGTGTTCACCGGGATCCGGCCGCCCAGCGCCGTCTCGCCCGTCTCGGCGGCCCGTCCGCCGAGGCCGCGCTCGACGAGGCCGAGGGCCTCGAGGCAGCAGATCTCGGCGATCGCGAAGCAGTCGTGCACCTCGGCGACCTGGATGTCCTCGGGGCCCACTCCGGCCATCTCGTAGGCCTGGACGGCCGAGCGGTGCACGGCATCCAGGAAGGAGATGTCCTGCCGGTTGGCGAGGGCCATCGTTCCGGTCGCGGCGCCGCTGCCCCGGATCTTGATTGCCCGATCGGTGTACTTGGCCGCGCGGTCGAGCGGGCAGAGCAGCACGGCCGCCGCGCCGTCGCTCACCGGCGAGCAGTGCAGGAGGCGCAAGGGGTCCGCCACGAGCGTGGAGCTCATGATCGCCTCCAGCGAGAACTCGAGTCGGAACTGCGCCCGCGGGTTGAGGGCGCCGTGGCGGTGGTTCTTCACCCCGACCCAGGCGAGCTGGGCCTCGGTGGTGCCGTGGGCGGCCATGTGGGCGCGGGCGATCATGGCGTAGAGGCCCGGGAAGGTGATCCCGTGGTAGGCCTCGTACTCCTGATCGGCGGCCGACGCGAGGACGGCGGTCACGTCGCCCCCGTCGTTCATCTTCTCCACGCCCGAGGCGAGCACGAGATCGCTGGCCCCCGAGGCCACCTCGAAGTAGGCCGCGCGCAAGGCGGCGCCGCCGGAGGCGCAGGCCGACTCCACTCGCATCGCCGGCACGCCGGTCATGCCGATCTCGTCGGCCATCAAGGGACCGAGGTGCTCCTGCCCCACGAACTGCCCGGCGGACATGTTGCCGATGACGATGGAGTCGACGCGGTCGACCCGCGCGTGCTTCAGGCACTCGCGGGCCGCGTCCGCCCAGAGCGTGCGCAAGCTCGACTCCCAGAGCTCTCCGAACCGGGTCATTCCCGCGGCGACGATCGCGACATCGCGCATGTCGTAGTCCTCTCGATGGTTGGGATGGGGGGGGCGGCGCGAGGCCTCCGTCAGTCGTTCAGGATGATCTTCTCGCGATACTTCGCGTACTGGCCGTAGGTCAGGTAGCGGCGCGGGGCGTCGAGCATGGAGCGCACGGTGGGGGCGAGGTCGCGCCGGACGGGGAGGCGGCTCGTCGCCTGGAGGACGAACGAGTCGCTGCCGGCTCCCGAGCCGAAGGAGGTGATCAGGATCCGGTCTCCGGGGGCGGCGACGTCGAGGACGGCGGCGAGCCCAGTGGGAGAGGAGCCGGAATAGGTATTCCCCATCGTGTTCACGAGCCACCCCGTCTCCATCTGCTCGGGCGTGAAGCCGAGCTTCTTGCCGGCCGCGAGCGGGAACTTGCCGTTCGGCATGTGGAAGACGGCGTATTTGAAGTCGGACGGTTTCAGCTTCGACCGCTCCAGGATGCCCCGAGTCGCCGCGAGCACGTGCTTGAAGTAGGCCGGATCGCCGGTGAAGCGTCCCGCGTGGCGCGGGTAGAACCGGCCCTCGCGGCGCCAGAAATCCGGCGTGTCCGTCGTGTAGCTGTACGTGTGCAGCACCTCGGCCAGAGTTTCCTTCTTGCCGAAGATGTAGGCGCTGCCCCCCGCGGAGGCCGAGAACTCGAGGGCATCGTTCGGAGCGCCCTGGGACGTGTCCGCGCCGATCCCCATCGCGTACTCGCAGGCGCCCGCGTTCACCAGCGAGAGGGCGACGAACATCGCCTCGGTGCCGGCCTTGCAGGCGAACTCAAAGTCCGCCACGTGGAGCTCCGGACCGATGCCGAGAGCCTCGGCCACGATCGTGCCGCTGGGCTTGACCGCGTAGGGATGCGACTCCGAGCCGATGTAGAGGGCTCCGATCCGCTGCGGATCGATGCCCGCCCGCGACAGGGCGCTCCGGCCGGCGGCCACGGAGATCGTGATCGTGTCCTCGTCGATGCCGGGCACCGACTTCTCCTTCAGGAGCAGTCCTCTCTCGATCGTGGCGGGGTCCTTGCCCCACTGGTTCGCGATCTCCTCGGACCTGATTCGGTTGCGGGGAACGAACGCCCCGTAGCCCACGATGCCTGACATTCCAGCCTCCGGTGGATGAGCCGTTCTCGATGGGGAGAGCCGCCCAGGCTAGCTGCCCCGGGATCTGCGGGCAAGGGGCGCCGGCCCGCCGCACTGGCCGGCGGAGCGCGCGGCGGCCGGCGCGTCGCGCATCCGCGCGCGGGCCGCGCGCGGCAGAACCGGCACCTCACCAAAACTGCGGGGACGCGCGCGCTGCCGCGCGACCGCCGGCCGGGACGTGGAGCAGGTGCTTTGCCTGCCCCGGCCGGGGGGGTGTAATGGTCCGGGGCTCGGATGCCGCGACTCCCGATGAAGCAGCAGAGCCACATCGTTTGGAAGCTGAACGTCGTGGTGATCACGATCGTGTCCCTGGTGATCGTGGTCTTCGCCTGGTTCGGCCACTTGGCCGGCGAGCACTACACCCGGGAGTCGGCGCGGCAGATCCTCGGCTTCCACTCGGCCTCGATCGTACAGGGCGTCGAGGACCTGATGATGAGCAACAGCCGGGATGGCCTCGCCGCCTTCCTGGAGGACCTCTCGGCGGGCAATCCGATCTACGACGGGCTGCGGGTCGTCTCCCACGAGCAGGGTCAGGTCGTCGTCTGCCGCAGCGGTGCGTACGATCGGGTTTACACGCTCGAGGACTGGGAGTGCGCCGTCTGCCACGACCTCGAAGATCCGGAACGGGCCGGCTACGCCGCGCAGGACACGATCGTGGACGCGCCGAGGGGCGGGCGCTTGCTCGCCATGGTGACTCCGTTCGTCAACCGCCCCTCGTGCCGGTCCGACGCGTGTCACGCCCACGCCGAGGACGGCGAGATTCTCGGCCTGCTGGCCGCGGACTACTCGCTCGCCGCCCTGGATCCTTCGAGCGGCAGCCGGCTGATCCGGACGGTGCTCGTGACGGCGCTCGCCGTGGCCTTCAGCGGCCTGATCCTCGGCCTCCTGCTGCGGCGGCTCGTCCAAGTTCCCATCGGCCGGTTGATCGAGGGTACGCGGCGCATCGCCGAGGGGAATCTGAGCTTCCAATTCCCCGCGAAGCGCAAGGACGAGATCGGGGAGCTCGAGCGGTCGTTCAACGCGATGACGACGAGGGTCCGCACCCATCAGGCGGAGCTCCGGGACGCGATGGAGTACCTCCAAGGGATCATCGAGAACTCCGCCGACATCATCATCACGGTGACGCCCCGGGGGAACATCCAGACCTTCAATCGGGGGGCCGAGCAGGCTCTCGGCTACCGGCGGGAGGAGATCCAGGGCCAGCGGATCGAGCTCCTCTTCGCCGATCCCAAGGACCGGGAGTACGCCCTCAACCAGCTCGTCCACACCGACAACGTCCGCAACTTCCGCACGGACTTCCGAGCGAAGAGCGGCGAGATCCGGCACGTCCTGCTCACGCTTTCCCGGCTTCGCGACGCCGAGGGCAATCCGATCGGGACGTTCGGCATCAGCAAGGACATCACGGAGGAGCGGCGGCTCATCCGGCAGGTGATCCAGTCGAAGAAGCTCGCCGCGATCGGAGAGGCGGTGACCGGGATCCAGCACGCGGTCAAGAACATGCTCAATGCCCTGAAGGGCGGCTCCTACCTCGTGAAGAACGGCATCCAGCGCAACAACATGCCGCGCATCGAGGAGGGGTGGGGGATGGTCGAGGAGGGCATCGAACGGATGACCACCCTCTCGCTGAGCCTGCTCAACTACGCCAAGGACTGGAGGCCCGAGATCGAGCCCGTGGATCTGAACGGCCTGGTCGCCAAGATCCACGCGGTGTTCCGAGAGACCGCGGCGAGCAAGGGGATCGCCCTGACCGTCCATCCGGCCCCCGGTCCGGCCGACATCCGGTGCGATCCGCGGCTCGTGCACATGGGGATCGTGGACATCGTGAGCAACGCGATCGATGCCTGCGCGTGGAAGGACTATCCGGAGGGGGAGACGCCCAGGATCGTGCTCTCCGTTCGCGCGCGGGACGGGGGCCAGAGCTACGAGATCGAGGTCGGAGACAACGGCTGCGGCATGACGAAGGGAATCCTGAAGAACATCTTCACTCCGTTCTTCAGCACCAAGAAGCAGTGGGGGACCGGCCTCGGGCTGGCCCTGACATCACGAGTGATCGACGTGCACGGAGGGACGATCGACGTGGAATCCGAGCCCGGCAAGGGTTCCATGTTCCGGATCGTCCTTCCTACGAGTGGACCGAGACAGCGCAAGGAGTCGGCTGATGGCCAAGAAGGTTCTGCTGATCGACGATGACAAGAACGCGGTCAAGTATCTGTCGGTCGTTCTCGAGGAGAACGGCTACGAAACGTACGCCGCCTACGACGGTCGCGAAGGGCTCCAGAAGATCCAGGAGCTGAATCCCGACCTCATCGTCCTGGACGTGATGATGCCGAAGAAATCGGGCTTCACCCTCTTCAAGCAGCTTCGCCGGGACGAGCAGTACAAGAACCTTCCGGTCCTCATGCTCACCGGAGTCGCCGGAGTTCTCGAGGAGCTCGACGAGGAGAGCGCCGACACGAGCGCTCGGCCTTTCGACAGCCTGCGGGAGGCGTTGCGCCGGACGATCCGGGAGATGCGCAGCGAGGGATTGATCAAACCAGAGATGTTCATGGACAAGCCGATCGATTCGGCCGCCTTCCTGGCCCGGATCCAGGCCATGATCGGCGGCTGATCCCCGGTCCGCGCGCGCGGCGATGCACGCTTTCCGGATCGGGATCGACAGCTACTGCCTGCAGGACCTCCGCCCGTCCGCCCTCGAGGTGCTCGCCTGGGCAGAGGCCCACGGCGCGGAGGGCGTCCAGTTCTCCGGCGGCGCCGTCCCCGCCGAGCGCGCCGGCGACGATGGGTTCCTCTCCGAGCTGGGGGCGGAGGCGCGGGCGCGCCGGATGTACGTCGAGTGGGGAGGCGGCCAGCACCTCCCCTTCGACACGCGGACGTGGCGGCCGCGCTCCATCGTCCCTCTCTGCGAGCGAGCGGCGCGGCAGGCGCGAGCCGTCGGCGCGAACGTCGTGCGCTCCTGCTCGGGCGGCCTCTTCCGGTGGACGGACGAGGCGCCGCCCACGGAGGAGCTTCTCGCGGCGATGACCCGGGCGCTCCCCGCCCTGCGCCCGGTGTACGAGGACCTCGGCGTCACGCTCGCGATCGAGGTGCACTTCGAGTTCACCACCTTCGAGCTCCGGCGGATGTTCGAGGCCTGCGGCGCCGAGCCCGGCGGGTACCTCGGCATCTGCCTGGATACGATGAACCTCCTGACGATGCTCGAGGATCCGGTCGAGGGCACGCGGCGGATCCTGCCGTGGGTCGTCGCCACGCACATCAAGGACGGCGCGGTGGGACTCGGAGCGAGCGGTCTCGTGTCCTTTCCGGTCGAACCCGGGGCCGGCGTCGTGAACCTCGGCGCGATCCTCGATCTGCTCGCCACTCTGCCCCGTGTGCCGAATCTCACGCTCGAGGACCACGGCGGCAGCTTCGAGATCCCGATCTTCGCTCCCGCCTTCCTGCGGCGCTTCCCGGACTTGACTGCGGGAGAGCTCGCGCGGATCGTCCACCTCGTGCAGCGGAACGAGGACCGACCCGCCGCGGAGCGCGCCCGCCCGCTCCCGCGGGAAGACTGGCCGGCCGCCGGCGAGGAGCGGGTCGCGCGCGGCATCGCGACGTTGCGGCGGCTCGCCGCCGGGCGAGACGGGTGACGATCGCATGCGGTTCCTCGGCCTGCACATCCTGGACGTGGCGATCCTCGCCGCCTACGTCGCGTTCGTCCTGTGGCTCGGGGTCCGCGTGGCGCGCCGGATCGGGGGCACGGAGGACTTCTTCATCGCCGGCCGGCGGCTCGGGAAGCTCTATCAGCTCTTCTTGAGCTTCGGCACCGCCACCGACGCGAACCAGGCGGTGGCGGTCTCCCGCGAGATCTACCGGCGGGGGATCGGAGGCATGTGGATCCAGTACCTCGTGCTGTTCCTCACGCCGTTCTACTGGTTCACCACGATGCTCTACCGCCGGTTGCGGCTCGTCACGCTCGGAGACATGTACACCGAGCGGTTCCGCAGCCCGTTCCTGGGCGGCGCGTATGCGCTGTTCACGATCGTGATGGCGATCGTCGGCGGCGGAGCCAGCTACATGGTTGCCGGAAAGACCATGCAGGCGCTGACCCCCAAGCCGGAAGCCGAGTACACGGCCGCCGAGGCGGAATCCGTGGCCCTCTTTCGCGAGTACCGGGCGTTGCGCGAGCGTGGGGTCGTCGATCTCACCCCCGCGGAGCAAACGCGATACGAGGAGCTGGCCGACCGCGAGAAGCGGGGCGAGCTGCGCTCGTTCGTCTCCTACTTCGATCTCGAGACTTTCTACCTCGCGTTCGCCCTCGTCGTCGCCCTCTACACCGTACTGGGGGGATTCACCGCCGCCGCCATCACCGACGGGATCCAGAGCGTCCTGATCGTCGCGTTCTCGGTGATGCTGATCCCGGCGGGGCTCGCGCGCATCGGCGGATTCACGGGGCTGCACGCGAAGGTGCCCGACTTCATGTTCGCCCTCTTCGGCGCGGAGGCCACGAGCGAGTACGCGTGGTTCTCGATCCTCGCCCTGGTCGTGGCCAATCTGATCTCGATCGTCGCTGTCGCGCCGATGATGGCCGCGGCGAGCGCGGCCACGGACGAAATGGCCGCCCGGGTGGGCACCCTGGCCGGGATGTTCGGGAAGCGCATCGTCATGCTGTTCTGGGCGCTCACCGGCCTGCTCGCCGTGGGGCTCTATGCCGGCGATCTGCACGACCCCGACCAGATCTGGGGGTACATGACGAATGACCTCCTTGGGCCGGGGGCCGTGGGCCTGATGCTGGTGGGCGTGCTGGCCGCGGTCATGTCGACCCTCGATGCCCAATCGGTGACGTGCTCGGCCCTCTTCATCCGCAACCTCTACCAGCCGCTCCGTCCCGGCCGATCCGAGCGGCACTGCGTGTTCGCCGGCCGACTCGTGATCCTTGCCGTCCTGTTCGGCGGCGTCGCGGCGGCCGTCATCGTCGACGACCTGCTCGACTTGACGAAGTACTTCATCGCCCTGCCCTCGATCTTCGGGGCCTCGATCTGGCTGGCCTTTCTCTGGAGGCGGCTCACGAAGGGCGCGGTGATCGTGCAGGTCGTCCTGTGCCTCGCGGTGTACGCGGTGATCCCCAACCTCTTCCCGGCGCTGGAGAGCGTGCGCCGGAATCCGGCCCTCCTCGCGGAGACGGCGCCGCGCGCGGTGGAGATCCTCACCGGGGCGCTCGAGGAGGACGTCGCGGCCGGGCGCGCCGCCCGCATCGGCGAGTCGATCCGCAAGGAGCGACGGCTCGAGCCGGCGGGGATCTTCTTCGAGGACGTCGTGCGTGTCGATCCCGCCGATCCCGGCTCTCCGCGCGAGGGACGGGGCCGCTTCCACGCCGAGGTATGGGTGTTGAGCTGGTTTGGTCTCGATTTCACGAGCTGGACGAGCGCCGAGCTCATGGCGGCCCGCTTCTACTTCACCGCCTTCTTCCCCTTCCTCCTCCTCTTTGTCGCGAGCGCGTTCACGAAGCCGGTCGACCGGCTCCGTCTCGATCGCTTCTACGGCAAGCTGCATACGCCCGTGCAGCCGACGCCGGAGATGGATGCCGCCGCGGTCGAGCGGGCGGCGCTCCACCCGGAACTCTCCGCGGAGCGCCGGCTCCTGCCCGGCACGAGCTGGGAGATCCGGAAGCCGGGCTCGGCCGACTGGATCGGTTTCGGCGCGAGCTGGCTCGCCGTCCTCGCCGTGCTCGGTCTGCTCTGGCTGGTGGCGACCGTCGGCGCGTGATCGCCGGCTCCCGGATCACGCTCGCCGGGCCAGGATCGCGCGTCCCGCCGGAGCGGCCCAGGGGAGCCCCTGCTCGCTCGGCAGTCGCCCCGCCGTGAAGCAGGCGCCGAGCTCGTCGTCGAGCGCCTCGATCCAGGTGCGCGGGCCGAGGGAGTCGTTCCCGCGCCGCCGGCGGGCGGCGGGGAAGCCGCGCGTCTCCCTCGCCCCGTCGATCGCCTCGACGACCTGGACGTGAGCCCGCGCCGTGGCGGCCGTGCAGGGAAGCGGGCCCCCATCGACCGCGTCGGCGCACACCCAGAGCTTCTCGGTCTGCTCCACGCCCTCCGGAGAAGGGTATTCGCGGACCGTCGTACCGGCGACGGCGGCGACCATGGGGGCGAGACCGCCGGGGAAGCGCACGACCGCCTCTTCGCACTCCAGGACGAAGGCGGGATCGCGCGTCGCCGCCGTGACGTGCGAAGCCAGGAAGAGGATCTCCACGTCGCCTGCGGTGCGCACGCGGGCCGCGACCGTGTCGAAGGTCTCGACGTCGTAGGCCCGGTAGGTCTCCGCCTCCACCTCAACGGGGCGGGCCGTAGCGTCCTCTGCTTCGCCGAGCAGGAAGAGGAGATTGTGGAGGTCGTGGGCCATCGCGTTGCTCGCCGGGCTGTCGAGGATCCACCGCCCCGCCGTGTCCCGCCGGCGCCCGGCCCAGTCGTTGCGCGCGTAGTAGGCATCCGGCCGCGGCCACAGGGTGAGGCTCCTCGCCCGCCGCGGCCGGCCGAAGACGCCGGCGGCGAGATCCCGCTTCAAGGCGCGGATCGAGGCCGAGAACGACCACTGGAAGCCCACCGCCACGAAGCGACCGGCCGCCGCGCCCGCCGCGGTCATCCGCTCGACCTCTCCCACCGTTGCCGCCGCCGGCTTCTCGCAAAGCACGTGGCTCCCGCGGGCGAGGGCGAGCAGGGTGTGCTCGGCGTGGAAGTGGATGGGCGAGGAGACGACGGTCAGGCACCGTTCGCCGCCCTCCGGCACCTGCGCCAGATCGGGGAAGATCGGAATGCCCCGCGCGCGCACCTCGCCCTGCCGCCGGCACCGATCGGGGGCTGGATCGACGGCGGCGGCGAGGCGCACGTGCTTCCGCCGCGGCCGGTCGAGGAGGGCGCCAAGGTAGACCTCGCCGTACCCGCCCAGGCCCACCAAGACGACGCGGATCCCCCCGCCCATGCGATCACCCCTCGCCCACCGGCTCCTCCAGGAGATCGACCGGGACGAACGTGCTGTCGCGGCGGCGGAACCGCAGCGTGCGAATCTCGAACGGAGCGAGCGTAACGCGCGCGCTCGCCTCCGCGGCGGGAATCGTCACCGTCGTCGAGCGCCGCCGTCCGGTGGGCTCGAAGAGGCGCAGTACGAGGTCATCGCCGTCCTCCGCGGGCTTGCACGCCGCGAGCTGGACGGCATCGTCGCTCAGGAGGACGCCGGGCGGCGGCAGCTCCCCCTCGCCGGATGGCGCGCAGGCAAGGGCGAACGGCGGCTCGGAGTGCGCCGTCGCCTCGCGATCGATGCGATTCAAGCGGTCGAGATAGGGCCCGGCGTCGATCCAGAACCGGAACGTGTGTTCGCCCTGGTCGATCCGCGGCGTGTGGCGATCCTGCGGGGTGATCGCGGGGCGCCGGGCCGGGTGCCCGGAGTGCGCCGGCGCCCGCAGGAGGGAGAGGCGCAGCTCGCCCCGCGCGGCGTCGAGCCCGTACACGCCGTCGTTTGCGACCGTCAGCGCCCGATCCTGCTCGCGATCCACCATCGCCACCCATCGCTGGGCCACGACCTCGTCGCCGTTGGCGGCCAGATCGGCGACTCCGAAGACCGCCTGACCGAGCACGCTCCCGTGCCGCATCGTCGTGGGGATCGATAGCTTGAGCATCCGGTCCTGCTCGGCCCAGTACACCCGCGCCTCGACCCCGATCTCGGTGCCTCGCCGGGGCAGCGCGTAGCGCAGGCGGACGACCGAGCGGCCGTGGGCGAGGAGAGCCTCGACGACGCTGCGGATGGGCCCGTCCTCGAGGATGCGCACCGAACCGAGAGTACCCGCCGAAACGCCGGAAATCGCCGTTCCCGCTTCCCGCGCCATCAGCCGGAACCGCCCGGCGGGGGTGCGGAAGCGCCGGACGCGCATCGCCCATGGGTCGGCATCGTCGCGCCGCAGCAGCGGGCGGAAGGCGTTGGGACGGAAGAAGTCGACGCCGCGCACGCGGTAGCGGTCGACCAGGCCCGTGCTCCCGCTCACGACCACCTCGAGCTCGTCGGTGCGGAAGCGGATGCGGCCCTCCCGCTCGCGCAGCTCCCGCCGCGGGGCGGCGAAGGTCATATCGAGCCGGCAGTCGAACCGGTTCATGCGGGCGGGCTCGAGGTCGGCCCGGAACACGACCCGCTTGCGGTGGTCCTCGGCGAGATTGCTGAGCTCCCTCTCGGTCTGGCACGGCACGCTCCGTCCCCCGCGGCGGACGCTCGGCAGCAGGAACCCGTCGGTGCCATGGGGCCAGGGAGGTTGCAGCTCGCACTCGATCGTCGCCGTCACCGGCCAGGGGTGGGCGTTGTACACGAGGATCGGGAGCTCTCCTTCGCGCGCCGGCCGCTGGCCGGCGGCCAGGGCGAAGAAGGCGCGGGCCCGCACCCGGCCCAGGATCTCGCGGCCGTGTCCCAGCCGGCGGAGCAGTGCTTGCTCGACCGGCTCGATCGACGTTCCGGGAAGGGCGTCGTGGAACTGGCATGCGGCGAGATCGCGCCCGGCCTCGCGCAGCTCGGCGCGCGGCGCAACGAGCCGTCCGGCGAGGATCGCCGCGCTCGCCATCTTCTCGACGAGACGGAGCTCGTCCTCGAGCCGGCGGTGCTCCTGCTTCACGCGGTGCATGGACGTGTAGCAGCCCACCGCCCACGGATTGAGGTCCCCGGCGTGCCGAACGCGGGCGCCGCCGCGCGCGCGGAGATCGGCGAAGTACCGCTCCGGCGTGGAGTGAGCGACGACGAACCCCGGCTGCCCCGCCATCAACGTCTCCAACTCGCGCAGGTCGCGGCGGGAGGGTCCGCCGCCATGGTTGCCGACGCCCCACGGCACGATGCTGCACGCCCGATCCGGATGGGCGGCGATCCATTCCTCGACCTTGCGCCGGGCGCCGCCGGGCGGGGAGTTGTAGTGCGAGGAGGCCCGCGTGGCGATCACCGTCGAGCCGTCGTACCCCACCCATGTGAAGGCGTCGTCGGGCAGCGGACAGGCTGGCGCATCGGGGCGGCAGAAGAGGTAGGAGTCGTACCCGCTCCGGGCGAGGACCTGCACCAGCCCGCGCGAGTGCCCGAACGGATCGAGGTTCACGGCCGTGCGCACGTCCACCCCGAGCTTCGCTCGGAAGTAGCGCTTGCCGAGCAGGATCTGGCGCACGAAGGACTCCCCGCTGGGCATGTTGCAGTCCGGCTGCAAGTACCAGCCGCCCATGACATGCCAGCGGCCCTGCTGCACGAGCCGGCGGATGCGCGCGAAGAGCGGCGGATCGTATTCCTCCACGTGCTCGTAGAGGATCGCCTCGTTGTGACAGAACACGAAGGCGGGGAACTCCTCGCAGAGCTGGGCCGCGGTCCGGAACGTCGCCAGCGCCACGGCCGCTCCCTCCTCCCACTCCCAGAGCCAGACCGGATCGATGTGGGCGTTGCAGACGAGATGGATCGAGGGAGGGATCGGGGGCTCGCTCGGGCCCCGCGTTTCGGAGGCGGGCGAGGACATCGCGGCGGGAAGGAGTCAGAGAGCGAGCAAGAATTGCTCGCGAACGGGCGGCAGCGCCGTCAGGCGATGCGCCAGAAGACATCTGAGAGGCTGGTTCATCGATTCTTGCTCAGCCTCTCAGTCCTCGGCGATCACGGGGGCGCGGACGATGCGCGGATCGACGAAGACGTCGTGCTCGTCGGTGTTGGGACTCGAGAATTCGGAGACGATCGCGCCGGCCGGGCCGCCTTGGAACCAATGCCAGGTGTCGGACGGGATCGTGTGCTGCTGGCCGGGCTCGAGAACGATCTCGTGGAACACGGTGTAGTACCGCGCGCTCCGGGCGGGGGGAGCGGCCTGGCGGCGCGCCGTGGGCGTCCCCTCGACGTAGAGGAAGACCCGCCCGGCTCGGCAGCGGAAGGTCTCCATCTTCCCGGGGCTCACCCCCACGGGAGGGTGACGGTGCTGGGGACAGGTCTGGCCGGGCCGCAGCACGAGCTCCTTCGCGCAGTAGCGGTCGGTGTTCACGTACACGACGAGCGCCAGGCCCTCGGTTTCGAAGCTCCCCAGGCCGAGATCGACGATCTCGATCGTTTCCCGCTCCTCCGGCGCCAGCACGGTGCCGATCTCCGCCAGGCGGCGCGCGGCGTCCTGGCGATGCTCCTCGACCTCTCGGCGTGTCAGCATGGCGAACCTCGTTCTCGGGGATGGGGGCATTGTAGCGCGATGCGGAGCGACCCCTGCCGGGAAGGACCGCCCTTGACGTCCCGGCCGGGGAGTGGTAAGCAGGGATCGCCCTGGAGCGAGGAGACCCGAACGGGCGAGGGTGGAGAATGGGACTCGTCGCCAGCAGAGGACACGATGCATCCCGGTCCGGGGGCACCCGGACGCATCTTCCCGCCGCGCGCCGGTCCGTCTCGTGTCCACCGTCGCGCCGCGGAGACGAATCGCCCCTCCGCCCGCGCGTGCTCGTCCGTCATCCCGAATCGACCGGCGCGAGGGAACTCTCATGAGCGCGGAGGGAAAGCCCATTCTCGTCATCGGCGGAGGCATCGCGGGAATGACGGCCGCCGTGGAGGCCGCCGAGTATGGCTGCCGCGTCGTCCTGGTGGAGAAGGAGGCCTACCTCGGCGGCCGCGTCCTCCGCACGCACCGCTATTTCCCGAAGATGTGTCCTCCCGCCTGCGGCTTCGAGGTCAACTCCCGCCGCGTGCGCGAGAATCCGCGCATCGCGGTCCACACCTTGTCCACGGTGAAGGCGATCTCCGGTCGAGCGGGGGCGTTCCGGGTGCGGATCCGGCGGCGGCCCCGATTCGTGACCGGCGACGGATACCTGGATGCGACGATGGCCGCCGGGTTGACGGCGACGCGGGCGGACGAGTTCAACCTCGGGATGAACAGGATCGCCCCCCTCTACCTGCCGCACCCCATGGCCTTTCCGGCGGCATTCGTGGTTGATCGGGAGAGCCTCTCCGACGCGGACGGCGCCAAGCTCCTCCAGCACTGTCCGCCGGGAGCCATCGACCTCGACATGGCCGAGGAGGATCTGGAGATCGAGGTCGGAGCCATCGTGGTGGCGACCGGGTGGCGGCCGTACGACGCCTCGCGACTCGACCATCTCGGCTACGGGCGGTGTCCGAACGTCGTCACCAACGTGATGGTGGAGAGGCTCGCGGCCCGCGACGGACCCACGGGGGGGGAGATCGTGCGTCCCTCGGACGGCGCGAAGGCGCGCCACGTGGCCTTCGTGCAGTGCGCCGGATCGCGAGACGAGAACCACCTGCCCTACTGCTCGGCCGTCTGCTGCATGGGTTCCCTGAAGCAGGTGCGCTACCTCCGCGACAAGAACGAAGGGGCGCGAGCCACGGTCTTCTACATCGATATCCGCACCGTCGGCCGTCACGAGGACTTCTACCACGAGCTCGTCGGGATCGACGGGGTCTCCTTCGTCAAGGGCAAGGTGGCGCGGATCGACGAGATCCCGGTGAGCCGGAACCTCCGGGTGCACCTCGAGGACACGCTGGCGGGGACCGCCCGGCACGACGAGTTCGACCTGGTGGTCCTGGCGACCGGCATCGTGCCCAACACCGCCGAGCTCCCGACCGGGGACGGTCAGGTCCCGTTCCCCCTGCCGCGCGACGGCTACGGGTTCCTCGCCGGCGGCACGCTCGGCGACGGGATCTTCGCCGCCGGCTGCGTGAAGCGCCCGAGCGACGTGTCCCGCGTGACCAAGGACGCCACGGCCGCCGCCCTCAAGGCCGTGCAGTGCCTGAACGGCAGGAGGTGATCGGGTGGAGAACAAGATCGGGGTCTTCCTCTGCAGCGGATACGGGATCGCCGAGGCCCTGGACATCGAGGCGCTGAGCGAGGTCGTCACCGGGGAATGCGAGGTTCCCTTCTGCGTGACGGTGGAAACGTGCGAGGGGGCCGGGCTCGCTCTGATCAACGAGCACATCGCGCGCGAGGGGCTGACCCGGGTCGTCATCGCCGGCATTTCCCGCCGCCGCCACCCAGCGCCCGTCTTCCCCCCCGGCGTGGTCGTGGAGATGGTGGCCCTGCGCGAGCATGTGGTGTGGTGCCAGCCGCCGCGCCATGAAGACACCCAGATGCTGGCGGAGGACTACCTCCGCATGTACATCGCGAAGGTGCGCAAGGAAGAGCCGCCGGTGCCCTTCCAGCCGGAGGGGCCGCTCTCCAGGGACATCCTCGTGGTCGGCGGGGGGATCGCCGGGATGACGGCGGCCCTCGAGGCGGCCCGGGCCGGGTACGAGGTCCGCCTCGTCGAGAAGTCGAAGGCGCTGGGCGGATGGCTGGCGCGGCAGCACCGCTCGATTCCGACCCGCCCGCCGTTCCGGGACCTCGAGGAGACCGGCATCGAGACCCTGGTGGCGGAGATCGAGGCTCATCCGCGGATCCGGGTGCACACCGCGGCGGTGACCGCCGCCATCACGGGGGCGCCGGGGGCGTTCGATGTGATCCTGAAGCCGACCCCCAACGGCACGCCCAATGAGGAAGTGGCGGACCAGTTCCGGGTGGGAGCCGTGATCCAAGCCACCGGGTGGCGGCCCGCGGATCCCCGCGAGCACTTGCCCTACGGCCGGTTGCCCGGCGTGATCCGGAACGTCGAGATGGAGGAGATGATCAAGAGCGGAAAGCCGCTCGTGCGACCGAGCGACGGCGCGCCGGTGCGCCGCGTCGCCTTCGTCCATTGCGGAGGGCTCCGGAACGGAGAGCGTCCTTCCTACTGCTCCTCCGTCTGCTGCCTCACCTCCCTCAAGCAGGCCCTCTACCTCCGCGAGCGCGACGAGGACGCGAAGGTGTACGTCTTCTACGAGTTCATGCGGACGCCGGGCCTCTACGAGGACTTCTACCGGCGCGTGCAGGAGGACCCCGGGGTCTTCCTCACCCGCGGGGAGATCGCCGGCGTGGAGCTGGACCGTGGCGATCTCGTCCTTACGGCCCGCGACACGATGCTCGGCGAGGAGATCCGCGTGAAGGTGGATCTCCTCGTGCTCGCCGCGGGCATGGTTCCGAACTCCGCGGACGGCGAGGCCATCCGGGCGCTCGAGGATGCCAAGGCCGCCTCTGTCAAGGGCGACTCCGAGGGCGTGCGCCAGGAGGCCGCCGCGAAGGCGGAGCGGCTGAAGGAGCACGAGGGGACCGCGATCCTGCACCTCGCCTACCGGCAGGGGCCCGATCTGCCCGCCCTTGCGCACGGTTTCCCCGATTCGCACTTCATATGCTTCCCCTACGAGACGCGGCGCACCGGCATCTACGCCGCCGGGGCCGTTCGCCAGCCGATGGATGGCGCCGCCAGTCGCGAGGACGCCGCGGGAGCGGCGATGAAAGCCATCCAGTGCGTGGAGATGACCGCGCGCGGCGAGGCCGTCCATCCGCGGGCGGGGGACCGTTCGTACCCCGATTTCTTCCTGCAGAGGTGCACGCAGTGCAAGCGGTGCACGGAAGAGTGCCCATTCGGGGTCCTCAACGAGGACGAGAAGGGCAACCCCCAGCTTCGCGCGACGCGCTGCCGCCGGTGCGGCGTGTGCATGGGAGCGTGCCCGGAGCGCATCGTCTCGTTCAAGGACTATTCCGTCGACATCGTGGCGTCCATGATCAAGGCCGTGCAGGTGCCCGACGAGTCCGAGGAGAAGCCGCGGATCCTGGCTCTCTTGTGCGAGAACGATGCCTTCCCGGCCCTGGATCTCGTCGGGTTGCACCGCCGGCGGCTGAATCCGTTCGTGCGGGCCATTCCCGTGCGCTGCCTGGGGTCGGTCAATGCCGTCTGGGTCACGGAGGCGCTGTCGGCGGGATTCGACGGGATCTTCCTGATCGGCTGCAAGTACGGCGACGACTACCAGTGCCACTTCATCAAGGGAAGCGAGCTGGCCTTCACCCGGAGCGAGAACATCCGCGAGAAGTTGGAGAAGATGGCGATGGACGACGCCCGGGTGGAGCTCCATCAGCTCGAGATCGCCGAATACGATCGCCTGCCGCAGATTTTCGATGCGTTCTCCGCGGTCATCGAGAAGTACGGCATGAACCCGTTCAAGGGGATGTGACCGGTGAAGAGCGACGATCCGAGCTCGGAAGGGTCGACCGCTGCCGCGCTGGCGGCCGGCGGCCCGCGGTCCTTGCTGGTCGATTCGGACCTCGACTTCATTCGCTCGCTCGTCGGGCAGGCGGGCGGCACGTTCAAGAAGTGCTTCCAGTGCGGCACTTGCTCGGGGACGTGCGATCTCTCCGGGGACGCTCGCCCCTTTCCGCGCAAGGAGATGGCGTGGGCGGTCTGGGGCTGGAAGGACCGCTTGTTCGTGGATCCCGACGTGTGGCTGTGCCACCAGTGCGAGGACTGCTCCGCCCGCTGCCCCCGTGGCGCCCGGCCGGGGGACGTCCTGGCCGCCATCCGCGTCGAGTGCATCGCCCACTACGCCGTGCCGCGTTTCCTCGGGGAGTGGGTGCGGCGGCCCCGCACCATTCCCCTCCTCCTGGCGATACCCGCCGCGGTCCTGGTCCTGGCGCTCCTGGCGCGAGAACCGATCGCCGCGGCGCTCGGCTTGGGGGACGAGGTTGGACGGAAGATCTCCTTCTCGTACTCGAGCAACCTCCCCCACTGGCTCCTGAACGCCGTCTTCTTCGCCGCCGCCGGCCTCTCCCTGGCGGCGATGGCGATGGGAGTGGCTCGATTCTGGGGCGCGCTGCGGGACGAGAGCCGGCGGTACGGCTGCGTCGAGCCGGTGCAGGGGATCGCCGCCAGCATCGGCGCGGTGCTGCGGGACGCTGTCGCGCACCGCCACTTCACGCGGTGCACCGAGGCTGCCCCGCGCTCGCTGTCTCACCTGCTGGTGTTCTTCGGTTTCGCGGCGCTGGCTCTCGTCTCGCTCTGGGCGATCACCGCCCGATTCAATCCTCTTCTGCGGAGCGAGTTCGTCTACCCTTTCCGCTTCTTCGATCCGTGGAAGGTGCTCGCCAATCTGGGCGGCCTCGCGGTCCTCTCCGGCCTGCTGTTGATGGGTGGGGACCGCTGGCGGGCCCGGCGGGCGTCGGGGAGGGGCGGTTACGCCGATTGGGCGTTGATCGTTGCGATCCTCCTGGTGGTCGCCACCGGGTTCCTCGCCGAGATCCTGCACTACGTGCGCGTGGAGCCGCACCGGCATGCCGTGTACTTCGCCCACCTGGTCCTCGTGTTCGCCCTGCTCGTCTATTTGCCCTACTCCAAGCTGGCGCATGCCGTCTACCGCGCGACGGCACTGGTCTTCGCGGCGCACGTCGGCTGGGATTGGGGCGGGCGCAGCGAAGGGAAGGCGAAGTCTTCGGCCGCCAGTTCGGGAGGACGGTCATGAGATTCGAGCGGAAGATCACGAACCGGGGGCGGCGCGGCCTCGTGGCGGGGGCCGCGCTCCTCGTGCTCTGCCCTCTGGGCCTCGCCATCGCATCGCGCGTGCTCTCCCTCGGCGGCGAGCGACCGCCTCCCTTGCTGGAGCGGCCAGCGGCCGAGCACGAGCGCTGCATCAAGGACACCCCGTACATGCGTTTCCATCACATGGATCTCCTGAAGGAGCTGCGCGACGCGGGGGTGCGCGGCGGGGCCAAGCGCGAGGTTTCGCTCGCGAGCTGCAAGGGATGTCACACCAGCCGGGCGCAGTTCTGCGACCGCTGTCACGACAGGGTGAACCTGACGCCCGACTGCTTCGGGTGCCACGACTACCAGTGAGAGAAAGGAGCGCGGCATGAACCGAAGAAACTTCCTGACCGCGGCGGGCGGGACGATCCTCCTGGGCGGGGCCGGCGCGTACGGGATGGTTCTCATCGCCACCCCCGCGCCCGGGGGCCTGATGTCGCCTCGTCCGCCGTCGACGCGCCGGTGGGGGATGGTCATCGACCTGAACAAGTGCCGGCCGGACTGCACGAAGTGCCTGCAGGCCTGCCGGACCGAGAACAACGTCGCCTTCCACGGCGACAAGCGGTGGGACATCCACTGGATTCGCAAGGTCACCGTGCGCAGCAAGCACTCCCAGAGCTCGCTCCAGCGCACCGTGCTCCTGATGTGCAACCACTGCGATCATCCCCCCTGCGCCCAGGTCTGCCCGGTGCAGGCCACGTACAAGCGGGACGACGGGATCGTGCTCGTGGACCATCACCGGTGCATCGGGTGCCGGTACTGCGTCATGTCCTGCCCGTACAACGCGCGGTATTTCAACTTCCGCGAGAATCCGGACTGGCCGAACCGGGATTACCCCAAGCGGTCGCACGGCGTCGCAGAATCGTGCAACTTCTGCGCGCACTTGATCGACCGCGGCGAGCTCCCGGCCTGCGTGACTACTTGCCAGCGCATCGGGGTGGGAGCGATCGCGGTGGGAGACCTCAACGATCCGCAGAGCGAGGTTTCGCGCCTGATCGACGAATCGGCGCCCAAGCGCATCCGCGAGGACCTCGGCACCGAGCCCAAGGTGTACTACGTCGGCCTGTAGGCGGTGACGAGATGAGCGACACGCAGATCGAGTACAGGCGCATCGAGGGCCGGTCGACGCCGTTCTACCAGATGCTCCTCGTGCTGACGGTGATGGCCGTCGCGGGCGTCGTGGCCACCTGGATCCTGTGGTCCGAGGGGCTCCACCTGTCCGGGATGACGAACCGCATCCCGTGGGGAGTCCAGATCACGATGGCGGTGTTCTACATCGGCTTGTCGGCGGGCTCCCTGGTCGTCTCCGGGCTCTATGGCGTGTTCGGCCGGATCGAGTACAAGCCGTTCGCGCGCCTGGCGGCCTACATCGCGATGCTCTTCCTCATCGCGGGCCTCCTGTCGATCCTGACCGACCAGGGCCGGATGGACCGGGTCTTCGTCGAGCCGTTCACGCACTTCAACGTGCGATCGATGTTCTCGATCAACCCCGGCCTCTACATGGGGCACATCGTGCTCTGCGTCGTCTACCTGTGGGCGCTGTTCCGGGAGAAGAAGCTGCTCACGCGGGTGGCGGCGGTGGTCGTCGTCCTCTGGGCGATCACCGTTCACACGGGGACCGGCATGATCCTGGGCTTCATCCCCCGCGAGCTCCATCAATCGCCGCTCCTGCCGCCGAGCTTCGTGGCGGCGGCCCTGGCCTCGGGAACGGCCCTGATGATCATCGTCCTCGTCACGCTGTTCCGGTTGACCCGCCGGCACCTCGACGATGCGCTGATCGTCTGGCTGGGCCGTCTGCTCGCCATTTCGCTGGTCGTCGTCTTCTACTTCATGTTCATCGAGAGCGCGTATCGCTACTACCTCATCGAATCGCGGGAGGCGGCCCGCTTCTATCTCTTCGGTGGGTTCCACAGCGTGCTCCTGTGGGGCGGATTGATGATCGTGGGCTGCCTGATCCCGTCGGTGATCCTCTTCCATCCGCGGTTGGGACGGACGATTCCCTGGATCGTCTTCGCCGCGGCGATGGTAGTGTTCGGCGTGCTCTGCGAGCGGTACGTGATCGTGATCCCGGGGCAGACGAACCCCCCCGAGCTCTTCCCGGGCATGGTGATCACGACCTCTCCGCTCGACGAAGGCTTCGTGAGCTACAGCATCAGCTCCTACGAAGCCCTGCAGGCCGTCGGCGTGCTCGGGATCGTCGGTCTGCTCTTCGTCCTCGGCTTGAAGTACCTGGCCCTGGCGCCGGTGGAGGCGCGCCTGCCCCGCGGGGCGGGGTCGTGATCCGGCTGGAGCCGGCGCCGGCGATCAGCGCCGGTACGTGAGCTGCACCAGGATCGTCCGGCCGTCGCGCGGGAGGAGGTCCTGCTCGAGCTCGGCGCTGACGGGATCCGCGTACTCCTCGTCGAAGAGGTTTCGGACGGCGACCGCCAGCCCGAGCCCCCTCGCCAGCTCGCGGCCGACGAGATTCACGTGGGCGAGGAGGTAGGGATCCGCCGTGTCGCCGGCCAGCGTGATGCGGCGCCCGCTGTACCGCAGTTCGAGGCCCAGCAGGAAGTCGTCGCCCGGCAGGGGCGCCACCAGGTTCAGCTTGCTCAGATGGTTCGGAGAGCTGGGCAGGTGGGCTTCGGTGTCCGCGTCCCGCGCGAGCTGCGCGCTGTAGGAGAGGCGGAAGCGCCACTCGCTCCGCCACCTCCCTCCGAGCCCCATTTCCGCCCCGAACGCCTCGACCTCGTCGGAGTTCTCGAAGACCAGGAGCCCGTCGGACGGATCCACGGTTTGGACGATGAGATCCTCGATCCGGTAGTCGAAGAGAGCGAGGCTCGCGTCGAGCCCGTGGCCGAGGTCCTGCTCCACGATCGCCTCGTAGGTCGCGATGGTCTCCGGGTCGAGGTCGGGGCTCGACTTCATCGTCCGGTCGCCGTCGTCGTAGTAGAGCTCGTAGGCGTTGGGGGCGCGGAAGGCTGTGCCGTACACGAGCTTTACCGCCGTGGTCTCGCGCGGCGCGTAGAGGAGCCCCACGCGGGGGTTCGTCGTGCCCCCGAAGGTGTCGTAGTGGTCGTGGCGGAGGCCGGCGGTCGCGGACAGTTTCTCGCCCAGCTCGAGCTCGTCCTGGACGAACACCCCCCAGACCATCCCGTTGCGCTGGTCGTCCAGGTACACCTCCTCGTCCCAGTTCGCCTGATCCAGGCGCAGGAGATCGCGGAATTCCGCGCCGGCGGTCAGGACGTGCCGCCCGCCGGCGGGGCCGCTCGCCGTGATCTCGGCGCCCCACGATCGCCCGTCGGTCCGGTCGCGGTTCACGACGAACGGCGGAACGCCGGTCTCCTCGTAATCGAAGGGGAAGAAGCCGCGGTAGCGGTACTCGTCGTAGAAGAAACGCGCGCGGGTCGACCATTCACCGCCGAGATCGGCGTCGCAGGCCAGATCGAGGAACGCCTGCTGGTCGATCGTGCGGCTCCGATCGTCGTCGAACACGGTCTCGTAGGAGCCGGTCGGAATGCCCTTGGTCCGATCGACGAAGGCGGCCCGCAGCGAGAACGGGGCGCGGAGGACCTCGGCGAACAGGGAGACCGCTTCCTCGTAGTCGGTTCCCTCGGTCCAGCCGCCGGACGGGGTGTCGGCGAACTCGGGGTAGTAGAGCCTGGCGCCGGCGCTCCGGTAGGCGCTCCCCGACAGGAGGATTTGCAGGTCATCCCCGGCGGTCCCGCCCCAGGTCGCTCGCCCGTCGCGAGTCCCGTGGCTCCCCGTCCCGGCCTGGAGCTCGATCCCGCCGAGATCCTCGCCGTCCTTGGTGACGACGTTGACCACCGCGAGGAAGGCGTTGCTCCCGTAGAGGGACGATCCCGGCCCGCGGATGATCTCGAGCCGATCGATCAGGTCCACATCGATCGGCATGTCGAGACCGCTGCTGGCCGCGTCGTAGACGAGCTGGTTGGCCCGGTGCCCGTCGATCAGGAGGAGGACGCGGGTCGTGAAGTCCCCGGGCGGGCTGAAGCCGCGCACGCCGAGGTGAAGGTAGTTGCGATCGTCGGACGCATAGAGCCCCGCCGCGCTCTCCAGCGCCTCGGCGAGCGTTCGCCAGCCGAAAGTGCGGAAGTCCTCGCCGATGAGGATCGTCACCGAGGAGGGAGCCTCGCGTATCTGCTGGCGATGCCGCGACGCCCCGTAGACGATCTCCACCTCGTGCTCGAGCAGCTCCTCGATCGAGAGCTCGGTGAGGTCCGCGAGCTCCTCCTCGTCCCCCTCTTTCCCCGGGGGTGGCGCGCTCCACCCCGCCCCGACGAGGATGGGGAGCAGGAGGAAACCGGGGGCCAGCCGCCGGACAGAGGGACGACGGAGGGACATGGGGGGAACCAGCCCGGGGGCCCTATCGGTCCCGCGTCCCCTCGCCCTGTAGGGGCCGCCCGCCGGGCCGCCGGGCCCGGGGGCGCCAGCGACCGGTCCCGGGTTCCGCGGCCGAATCCGCTCCTGGGGCCTTGACTCCCCCGCCCCGTGGCCCAGCTTGGGGAGCGATGATCGGCGCGCCGGAGGAGGGTACGGATCGGCGCCGGTCCGGGCCGGCCCGGTCCGGGCTCGAAGCGGCCGCCCTGCTCCTCGCCGCCTGCGCGAGCTACGCCCCGCGGCCTCTCGTGCCGGAGGACGAGCTGCGGCGGCTCGACCTGCGCACGCTTGCCGACGGCACCGTTCGACCCCTCGGACGGCCTCGCCGAGGCCGAGCTCGTCGCGGTCGCCCTCGCCCTCAACCCCGATCTCGCCGCCCGGCGCGCCGCGCGGGGGCTCGCCGAGGCCGAGCTCCTCGCCGCCGGGCTCTGGCCCGATCCCGAGCTCGGCCTCGCCGTGCTGCCCGGCCTCGGCGAGGAGCGCAGCACCAACCTGGAGGCGGAGCTCGCCTTCGCCCTCCGGCGCCCGGGCGAGCGCCGCGCGCGGCGGGAGGCGGCGCGAGCCGGCACGCGACAGGTGGAGGCCGAGGTGCTCGCCGCCGAGCGCCTCCTCGTCGGGGCCGTGCGCCACGCGCATCTCGATGTGCTCGCCGCGAGCGCCGAAGTCGCCCAGCTCGAGCGCGCGGTCGACCTGCGCGATCGCGCCCTCGAGCTCCTCCGGGAACGCCGGCGAGTGGGGGAGGGGACCGAGCTCGACGTCTCCGTCGCCGAGCTGGAGCTCGCGGCGGTGCGGACCGAGCTCCGGGCGGCGCGCGCGCGGAGCGAGGCGGACCTCCACATGCTCACCGCCCTCCTCGGCCTCCCGCCGGGCTTCCCGCTGGTGCTCGAGGCGGCGGGGCGGCCCTTCGACGCCGCGCTCTACGACGCGCGAGCCGGCGGGAGCTGGGCGTCCGGCGCCGGACCGGCCGCGCACCAGCCGCTCGAGGTCGTGCTCTACGACGCCATCACCGCCGAAGAGCTCGACGAGGGGCTCCTCGGCGGCCGCTTCGAGCTGCGGGCGCTGGAGGCCTCCCATGCGCGGGCCGAGCGCGAGCTCCGGGTCGCCCACCTCGCCCGTTTTCCCCGCCTCTCCTGCGGGCCGGCCCTCGCCCGCGAGGAGGGCCAGAAGTACCTGGGCTTCGGCGTCTCCCTCGTCCTGCCGATCCTCGATCGCGGCCGCGGGGAGATCGCCGCGCGGACCGCCCGGCGCGACGAGGCGCGGGCCGAGTACGTGGCGGCCCTGCACCGGCTGCGGGCCGAGGCCTGGGCCGCTCGCGCCCGTCTCGCCCGCGCGCGCGCCGAGGTCGACGTCCAGCGGGGCGAGGTGCTCCCCCTCGTGGAGCGCGACCAGGCCCTCTACGAGGAGGCCTTCCGCACCGGCGAGCTGAGCGTCCTCGACTGGGTCGTCGCCCAGGAACGCGCCCTGCGCTCGCGCCGCGGTTGGCTCGCGGCCCTCACCGCCTACCGCCGCGCGCTCATCGATCTCGAAACCGCCCTCGGGATGCCCCTCGAGCGTTCCCTCGCCCCCCCCGAAGGAGGTGACCAGTGATGCTCCACCGGATCCGGTCCGCGATGCCGACGTTCCTGGTCCTGGCGATCCTGGCCGCCGCCGGCTGGTGGGGGCACGCGAACGGCTGGCGGATCGGACCGGTCGCCGAGCTCCTCGGGGGGGTCGCGACGGGCGAGGACGAGGACTGGTGCGAGGAGCACGGGATTCCCGAGTCGACCTGCCTCGCCTGCAATCCCGTCCTCGCCGGCGCCGATCCCGCGAACTGGTGCCGCGAGCACGGCGTTCCGGAGTCGGAGTGCACGATCTGCGATCCAGGCCCGGATCCCGCGGCACCCGCCCCGCCGCCGGATTTCCTCGCGGGCGTCGATCCCGCGGCGCTCGCCCGCTCCCGGGCGTGCCGGACGCACGTGTCGCGCGTCCAGCTCGCGTCGGCCGCCGCGGTGGCCAAGGCCGGGATCGAGCTCGTCCCCGTCGCGACCCGCGCGCTGACCGAGGTGATCGCGGCGCCCGCCCGCGTGGACTACGACCGCACCCGCTATGCGCGGCTCGCCCCGAAGGCGGCGGGCACGGTCCAGCGGGTGGAGAAGGGGCCGGGGGAGGCGGTGCGCGCGGGCGAGGTGCTCGCGCTCGTCGATTCCGCCGCGGTCGGGGCCGCCAAGGCCGAGCTCCTCTTGGCCGTGGCGGCCGCCGACGTGGGCGAGCGGGCTCTCGATCGCCTCCGGACCGCCCGCGATCGCGGTTTCCGGACGGAAGCCGAGTTGCAGGAGGCGGAGGCGGCGGCGCGCGCCGCCCGCGTTCGCCACTTCAATGCTCGTCAGGCCCTGGCCAACCTGGGCCTGGTCGTGGAAGGTTTCGATCGGGCGGAATCCTCCGATCCGGAGCTCGCCGAGCGGCTGCGCTTCCTCGGCCTCCCGCCCGAGATGGTGGCGGCGCTCGATCCCGCCGTAGCGACCGCGAACCTGCTCGCCGTGCGCGCCCCGTTCGACGGCGTCGTGCTCGAGCGCCACGTGGTCGCCGGCGAGGTCGTGGAGATCATCGACGTCCTCCTCTCCATCGCCGACGTCGGACGGATGTGGATCCTGCTCGACGTCGCCCTCGAGGATTCCGGTCGTCTCGCCGTCGGACAGGCCGTGACCTTCCTCCCGGACGTGCCCGGGGCGCCGGAGACGGCCGGAACGCTCGCCTGGACGAGCACGGCCGTCGACGAGAAGACGCGCACGGTGCGCGCGCGCGCCGAGGTGGAGAACGCGGACGGAAGGCTGCGGGCGAACGTGTTCGGCACGGGACGCATCGTCCTGCGCCAGAGCCCCGCCGCGCTGATCGTGCCCGAAGAGGCCGTGCAGTGGGAGGGCTGCTGCCACGTCGTCTTCGTGGCGGCCGGCGACCCCCTCTTCGCGCCGCGCAAGGTCCGCCTCGGCGTGCGCCAGGACGGGTACGCCGAGATCCTCGTGGGGCTCCGCCCGGGCGAGACGATCGCCGCCGCGGGCAGCCATGTCCTGAAATCCGAGCTCCTGAAGGGCCGGCTCGGGGCCGGCTGCGTGGACGAGTGAGCGCCCGAGGGAATCCGTGCTGAACCGGATCATCGACTGGTCCCTGGACCACCGCCTGCTCGTCCTCCTGGGCGCCGCGATCTTCGTGGCGGTCGGGCTGTTCTCGATGGCTCGGCTCGACATCGACGCCTTCCCGGACACGACGCCGGTCCAAGTCCAGATCAACGCCGTCGCGCCGGCGCTGGCGCCGGAGGAGGTGGAGAAGCAGCTCACCCTCCCCGTGGAGCAGGCGATCAGCGGGCTCCCGGGCCTGGAGAGCCTGCGGTCGATCTCGAAGTTCGGGTTGTCCCAGGTGGTGGCGACCTTCGCCGGCGGCGTGGACATCTACTTCGCCCGCCAGCTCGTCGCGGAGCGGCTGGGCACCGTCGAGCTGCCGGACGGGATGCCGCGGCCCGCGCTGGGGCCCGTCTCCACGGGCCTCGGCGAGGTATTCCACTACCTCGTCACCGGCGGCGGCGACCTGACCGAGCTGCGCACGATCCAGGACTGGGTGGTCGCGCCGGTCCTGCGCACGGTGCCCGGCGTCGCCGAGGTCAATAGCTGGGGCGGATTCGAGAAGCAGTACCAGGTGCACGTCGATCCGGCGCGCCTGATCGAGCACGACCTCACCTTCGACGAGGTGGTCGAGGCGCTCGGCGCGAACAACCTGAACGTCGGCGGCGGAAACGTCCACGCCGCGGGCGAAATGCTCCTCGTCCACGGCCGCGGGAGGACCGGCAGCGTCGAGGGGATCCGCCGGATCGTCGTCGCGGCCCGGAATGGCGTCCCCGTGCTCGTCGGCGACGTCGCGGAGGTGGCCATCGGCCACGAGATCCGGCGGGGGGCGGTCACCGCCGACGGGAAGGGCGAGGCGGTCCTCGGCCTCGGGTTCATGTTGATGGGCGAGAACAGCCACGAGGTCACCTGGCGCCTGAAGGAACGGCTCGCGGAGATCGCGGCGATCCTGCCGCGGGGGGTGCGGGTCGAGACCGTCTACGACCGCACCGAGCTCGTCGATCACGTCCTGGAGACGGTGCGCAAGAACCTCTTCGAGGGGGGGCTCCTGGTCGTGGCGGTGCTCTTCGTGTTCCTCGGGCACCTGCGGGCCGGCCTCCTCGTCGCCCTCGCGATCCCGCTCTCGCTGCTCTTCGCCTTCTCGGGCATGGTGCGGTTCGGCATCGCGGGCAGCCACCTGAGCCTGGGGGCTCTGGACTTCGGGCTGATCGTCGACAGCTCCGTCATCATGGTGGAGAACGCCGTGCGGCGCCTCGCGGCGGGCGAGGACCGTCGAGACCGGCTCGCGATCGTTCGCGACGCGGCGCTCGAGGTGCGCCGGCCCACCATGTTCGGCGAGCTGATCATCCTGGTGTCTATCTGCCGATCCTCACCCTCGAAGGAGTCGAGGGGCGCCTCTTCCGGCCGATGGCGCTCACCGTCGTGTTCGCGCTCCTGGGCTCGCTCGTCCTGTCGCTGACCGTCGTGCCGGCCCTGGCGAGCCTCGTCCTCGCGCGGCGCGGGGGACGCCGCGAGCCGCTCGTGCTTCGCCTCGCGGAGCGGATCTATGATCCCCTGCTGCGCCTCGCGCTGCGCCAGCGCGGGGCCGTCGTCGGGCTCGCCCTCGCCATCCTGCTCCTGACGGTCATGGCGGCGCGCGGGTTCGGCTCGGTCTTCGTGCCCCGGCTTTCCGAGGGCGGGATCGTCGTGAACATCGTGCGGCTCGCGGGCACCGACCTCGCGGAGTCCGTGCGATACAACACGCAGATGGAGCGCGCCCTGCTCGCCGCCTTCCCCGCCGAGATCGCCCGCGTCTGGAGCCGGATCTGAACGGCCGAGGTCGCCACGGATCCGATGGGAGTCGAGCTGAGCGACATCTTCATCGCCCTGACGCCGCGGGACCGCTGGATGCGGGCCCGCACCCAGGACGAGCTCGTCGCGCTCGTCCAGCGGGAGCTCCGCGACTTCCCCGGGCAGCGCATCGCGATGACCCAGCCCATCGAGATGCGGCTGAACGAGATGATCGCCGGCGTCCGCTCCGACGTGGCGGTGAAGCTCTTCGGGGATGGCTTCGCCGTCTTGACCGCGAAGGGCCGCGAGATCGAGGACGCGCTGCGGGCGATTCCCGGGGCCGCCGATGTCTCCACGGAGCAGGTCACCGGCCAGCCCGTGCTCCGGGTGCAGGTCCGGCCGGAGCAGCTCGCCCGGTACGGGGTGTCCGCCCGCGAGGTCCTGACCCTCGT
Source organism: Planctomycetota bacterium (assembly GCA_040754415.1). Classification (GTDB taxonomy): domain Bacteria; phylum Planctomycetota; class UBA1135; order UBA1135; genus JBFMCU01. The sequence goes on along the minus strand of JBFMCU010000029.1, from coordinate 73,925 downwards.
CGAAGCGTTGGGCGGGACGGCGGTGGGGGAGATCTACGAAGGGGAGCTCCGTTTCCCCCTCGTCGTGCGCCTGCCCGCCGCGCTGCGGGAGCGGCCGGACGCCTTGGGCGAGGTGCTCCTCCCCACCGCGGCTGGCGAGCGCCTGCCGCTCGCGCGGTTCGCCGATTTCGACGTCGTGGAGGGGCCGTCGACGATCACTCGCGAGTGGGGGAGGCGGCGGATCACCGTGCAGTTCAACGTGCGCGGGCGGGACGTCGTCGGCTTCGTGTCCGAAGCCCAGCAGCGCATCGCGGCCGCCGTCGAGCTGCCGCCCGGACGCTATCGCCTGGAATGGGGAGGGCAGTTCGAGAACCTGCGGCGGGCCCGCCTGCGGCTCGCGGTGATCGTTCCGCTCGCCCTGCTCCTCATCTTCGGGCTGCTGTACCTCTCGCTCGGCTCGGCCCGACTCGCCCTGCTTGTCTTCACGGGGGTGCCCTTGGCGGTGACCGGCGGCGTGGGTGCGCTGTGGCTGCGCGGCATGCCCTTCTCGATCTCCGCTGCGGTCGGCTTCATCGCCCTCGCCGGCGTCGCCGTCCTCAACGGTCTCGTGATGATCACGTTCATCCGCCAGCTCCGCGCGGGCGGAGCAGAGCTCGACGACGCCGTCCGGCAGGGCAGCCTCGTTCGCCTGCGCCCGGTGCTCATGACCGGCCTCGTGGCCGCGCTGGGATTCGTACCCATGGCCCTGGCCACCGGCATGGGCGCGGAGGTGCAGCGCCCGCTCGCCACCGTGGTCGTCGGCGGGATCCTCACGAGCACGCTGCTCACGCTCTTCCTCGTGCCGGTGCTCTACGGCTGGCTCGAGCCGCGCCGAGCCGCCGGCCGCGAGGCGTCGTCCCTGTCCCCCGGCGGCTACGATCCGACCGGCGCGGCCGCCGGCGCCGGCTTGGCGCAGCCCGTCATCAGGTAGCGGTGCATCGCCGTGGCGGCCTTGCGGCCGGCGCCCATGGCGAGGATGACGGTGGCGCCCCCGGTGACGATGTCGCCGCCGGCGAAGACGTCGGGCAGCGAGGACTGCATCGTCTCCTCGTCGACGAGGATCGTGCCCTTCTTCTCATGGCGTTTCAGGTCGGGGCAGCCCTGGACGAGGATCGGGTTCGGACCCTGGCCGATCGAGATGACGACCGTGTCCACCGCGAACTCCTTGATCGCTCCCGGCTTCGGCACGGGGCGGGGGCGGCCGCTTGCGTCGGGTGCGCCCAGCTCCATCTCCTGGAGGCGCATGGCGCGCACCGCGCCCTTGCCGTCGGAGAGGAACTCGAGGGGGGAGTGGAGGAGATAGAACTCGATGCCTTCCTCTTCAGCGTGATGGATCTCCTCGGCCCGGGCCGGCATCTCGAGCCGGCTGCGGCGGTAGACGAGGTAGACGTGCTCGGGCCGCAAGCGCTTGGCGGTGCGCGCGGAGTCCATCGCCGTGTTGCCGGCGCCGATGACCGCGATCCGCTTGATCTTCTTGACCGGCGTATCCGCTCCGGCGGGGAACTTGTAGCCGCCCATCAGGTTGACGCGGGTCAGGAACTCGTTGGCGCTGTAGACGCCGTTTAGGTTCTCGCCGGGAACGCCGAGAAACCACGGCAGACCGGCTCCCGTGCCGATGAACGTCGTGTCGAAGCGCCGGCGGATCGAGTCGAGCGGCTCGGCCTTGCCGACGGGGTAGTTCATCACGAACTTCACGCCCATCCGCTTGAGCCCGTCGATCTCCTTGATCAGGACCTCCTTGGGGAGGCGGAACTGCGGGATGCCGTAGAAGAGCACGCCGCCCGGCCTGTGCAAGGCCTCGAAGATCGTGACCGCGTGACCCCGCTGGACGAGGTCGCTCGCCGCGGTGAGGCCGGCGGGGCCCGAGCCGATGATCGCCACCTTCTTCCCCGTGGGAGGATCGATCGCGGGCAGGGCGTCGAGCCCGTGCTCCATGGCGTAGTCGCCGATGAACCGCTCGATCCGCCCGACGGCGCTGGGTGCGCGGCCCTTGGCGGGTTGGTTCAGGGTGCAGACCAGCTCGCACTGGTTCTCTTGCGGGCAGACGCGGCCGCAGATGGCGGGGAGGAAGTTCTTCTCCTTGATCTTCCGCAGGGCGCCCGCCCAGTCGCCGTCGCCCACGAGCCGCATGAAGGCGGGGATGTCGATGCCGACCGGGCAGCCTGGGATGCAGGGCTTCTCCTTGCACTGCGCGCAGCGCAGGGCCTCGCTCTGCGCCTCGTCGGGCGAGTAGCCGAGCGGCACCTCCTCGAAGTTGAAGATGCGGTCCGCCGGCGATTGCTCGCGCATCGGCGTCTTCGTCTTCTGCTTGTTGATCTTCCGCTTCTTGGCATCGGGCTGGTCGATCATGGCGCGCTCCTCGTGCACTCTGGGCGGCTCACCGGCAGGCGCAGGCCCGGGCCAGCGACTCCTGCTCCTCCTCGCGGTAGTAGGCGAGCCGCGTCATCAGCTCGTCGAAGTCCACCTGATGCCCGTCGAACTCCGGTCCCTCGACGCAGGCAAACCGCGTCTTGCCGCCCACGGTGACCCGGCAGGCGCCGCACATCCCCGTGCCGTCGACCATGAGCGGGTTCAAGGAAGCCTGGGTGGGGACGCCGTAGGGCTTCGTCGTCGCGCAGACGAACTTCATCATCACGACGGGGCCGATGCAGATGACCTCGTCGATCGGTTCGCCGCCGTCCAGGAGCTCCTTCAGGGCGTGGGTCACGAGCCCCTTCTTGCCGTAGGAGCCGTCGTCGGTCGTGACGATCAGCACGTCGCTGACGGCGCGGATCTCGTCCTCGAGGATCAGGAGCTCCTTCGTCCGGGCCCCCAGGATGGAGATCACGCGGTTCCCGGCGCGCTTGAGCGCCGTCGCCTGGGGCCACACGACGGCGTTGCCGATGCCGCCGCCGACGCAGACCACGGTCTTCTTCCCGGGGGGGATGTCGGTGGGGCGTCCGAGGGGGCCCGCCAGGTCGAGGATCTCGTCGCCGGCGGCGAGCCGGTTCAGGTCGCGGGTCGTCTTGCCCACCTCCTGCACCACGAGGGTGATCGTCCCGCGGGCCGCGTCGCGGGCGGCGATCGTGAGGGGGATGCGCTCCCCCGCCTCGCTCACCCGGAGGATGACGAACTGGCCGGCGCGGCCCCGCTCCGCCACGTGGGGGGCCTTCACCTCGAAAAGCAGGGTCTTGGGCGCCAGCTCCCTGGCGGCGACGATCTCATTACCCACGGGGAGGGTCCTCGGCCCCGGGAGGGGCGCTCGGGGTGGGGGGGGCGATGGGGGCGGGAAACCCCGGCGGAACGGCCGGGGCGGGGGGGGGCGCGGCCGGGCGCGGCGGGCCTTCCCGATACGAAAGGCGACGAGTCTACCGGGATCCCCGGCCCGCGGCCAGAGAGCTCCCGGTCCGGAGATCCGGGAAGAGCGAAATCGGTTCCGCGCCGGCCTCCGCGGCGCCTAGCATCGGCCTCCGGCGGACCGGATGCGCCCCCGCGGACACCCCGCAAGCGAGGCTTCTCCATGCAGCTCCTGATGATCCTCCACGACGCCCCCTATGGCTCCGAGCGCGCCTACCAGGCCCTGCGCCTCGCCGACGCCCTCCTGCAGGTCGAGGAGGACCTCGAGCTCACCGTCTACCTCACCGCCGACGGCGTCTTCTGCGCCAAGAAGGGCCAGGCGACCCCGGAGGGCACCTACAACGTCGGCCGGATGCTCAAGCCGGTCCTCCGCCGCGGGAAGGTCATGGCCTGCCGGATGTGCGCCGAGGCCCGGGGCCTGACGCCGGAAGACCTGATGGAAGGCGTCCTGATCACGCGCCTCGCCGATCTGGCGACGCTCACGCTCGAGGCGGACAAGGTCCTCGTCTACTAGACCGCCCCGAAGGGGGCTTGCGAGGATCGGCCGGGGAGGTCCTACTCTATGTCCCCCCCCGGCTGAAGCCCTCCCCCTGGGGCCGCCGATAGGACCAGGGCGCCTCGTTCGTTCCCCGGAAGCGGAGTCGAGGCCCGGTCCGCCTACTCCCTCGTCCCGATCCCATGCTGTCCTCGTCCACCCTGCCGCTGGCCCCGGTCTATCTCGACGCCCCCCGGGAGCCCCTCGGGCTGGCGCGGATCCTCGTGCGGGTGATCGGGTTTTGCGCGGGGGTGATCGCCGTGATCGCCTTCTGCGGTGCCGTCGCCGACCCGCCGGGGGGCGGCATTATCACGGCCAAGGTCCAGGCCTTCCGCCGCACCGCCGGCGAGTACGACACCGTGTTCGTGGGGACGAGCCGGGCCTTCCGCTGGTTCATCCCCGCCGAGTTCGACGCGCGGCTGGCGGAGCGCGGCGTGCGGAGCTCCTCGTTCAACATGGGGATGCCGGGTGCTTCGTTCTACGAGCTGCACCATGCGATGCGGGATTGCATCGCGCAGGGCGGGAACCTGAAGCGGGTCCTGTTCGAGTACCAGGAGCTCATGCCCCAGATCGACCCGCTGAACGCCTACAAGCCGCGGATGGTCTACTGGCACGATGCCGGCGAGACCGCCCTGGCCATGGAGACCGCGCTGCGGCTCGGGGATCGCCGGAGCGGCGGGAAGGCGTACGTGGAGGATCCGCGCGCGGCTCACACGCTGCCGGGGGTGGTCTTCCGCCGATGGCCCGCCGATCTGCGCATCGCCTACGAGCACCTGAAGCACGGGCTGACGCGCGAATTCCTGGTGGGGCGCGGCAAGGACGTCACGCGCGGCCTCTTCGGCCGGGAGAAGCCGGAGCTGCTCGCCATGCTGGAGAACCGCGGCTACCTCTCCCTGGAGGCCGAGCTCGCCCGCCTCGAGCGGCAGGGCGTCATGCCCAACCAGCTCACGTTCCGGCGCGAGAAGTTCCTGGCCGAGATCGACGACTACGTCGCCCTCGTGGAAGCGATGAAAGGCGAGGCGCCGGTCTTCGGCGACACCGACTGGTACAATGGCGAGCTCGGCTTCGTCCAGGACGTGGAGATCGTGCAGCAGGTCGCCGATGGGGTGCGCGCCGCGGGGCTCGAGTTCTACCTGGTGATCATGCCGGGCAACAGCCGGGACCGGGCCTTCGCGCAGCGGCTGGTGGACGAGCTCGACGTGCCGGTCCTCGTCTACAACGCCCCGGAGCGCTTCCCGGAGTTCTACGATCCGCACACGCACTTCGACAGCGGGCATCCGACGGCGGACGCCGCGCGGGCGTTCACCCAGCGGCTCGTCGCGGACCTCCTGGCGGCAGGGTTGGAGTAGGTCGTGCTATTCCACACCTTCAACTTCGCCGTCTTCTTCCTGGTCTCGTTCCTGGTCTACTGGAGCCTCCCGACGAACCGGGCCCGCAAGGTCTTCCTCATCCTCGGGTCATATGCGTTCTACGCGAGCTGGGACTGGCGGTTCCTCGGGCTGCTCCTGATCTCGACCGCCATCGACTGGATCGCCGGCGCGCGGATCCACGCCGCGACGACGCGGCAGGTGCAGCGAGCCTGGATGCTGTTCAGCGTCGTCACCAACCTCGGCATCCTCGGCTACTTCAAGTACTGCAACTTCTTCATCGAGTCGGCGGCCGATCTCCTGTCCTTCCTCGGCTTCGAGCCGCATCTCTCGACGCTGCGGATCATCCTGCCCGTCGGGATCAGCTTCTACACGTTCCAGACGCTGACCTACTCCCTCGACATCTTCTTCGGGCGCCTGAAGCCCACGAAGAGCCTGCTCGACTTCGCCTTCTTCGTGGCTTTCTTCCCGCAGCTCGTCGCGGGACCGATCATGCGGGCGCACGACTTCCTGCCCCAGGCCGAGGAGAAACGCCGGTGGAGCCAGGTCGACCTGCGGCCGTGCCTGATCTTCTTCCTGATCGGCTTCTTCAAGAAGGCCTGCGTCTCCGACCTCCTCGCTCCGTACGTCGACGAGTACTTCGGAGCCTCGAGCCTCGTCGTGAGCATGGGTGGCACCGGCGGGCCGGGACCGGCCACCTTCGACCACTTCAGCGCCTGGATCGCGATGATCTACGGCGTGGTCCAGTTCTACTGCGACTTCTCGGGCTACTCCGACATGGCGATCGGCGCGGCGGGGCTCCTGGGCTACCAGCTCTGCCTCAACTTCCAGCATCCGTATTTCGCCACCAGCGTCGGCAACTTCTGGCGGCGCTGGCACATCAGCTTCACGTCGTTCCTGCGCGACTACGTGTACTATCCGCTGGGCGGAGCCCGGGGCACGTCGACCCGCCTCGCCGTCAACCTGCTCGTCACGTGGGCCATCGCCGGGCTGTGGCACGGGGCCGCGTGGACGTTCGTCACGTGGGGCTTCTTGAGCGGCGTGTTCCTCGTCGTCCACGCCCTGCAACGCCAGTTCCTCCGCCGCCGGCGCCGGAAGGAGGGGGCGTTCGCCGTCCTCTCGATCGCTCTCACCCTGTTCCTCTTCGGGGTGACGGGCTTCCTCTTCCGCGGCCTCTCCATGGCCGATGCCTGGCACGGCGTGCTCGCTGTCTTCTGGATCGGCGAGCCGGGGCCGAACCGGGTCGGCGGCCAGCACCTGCTCCTGCCGGTGCTCCTCCTCTACCTCGGGCACTACGCGAGCTACCGCGGCTGGGGCGAGCGGGTCTGGCGCCGGCTCCCCGGCTGGGCCTTCGCCACCGCCTACGGGGCGATGTTCGCCGCTTCCATCGTGTTTATGGAGACGAACAACACCCCGTTCATCTACTTCCAGTGGTAGGTGGCCGCCCCCGCCGGGATGCCCCGGGCGGACGGAGACGTTTCGCGCCCGTGACGCGATGCGGGGCGAGGGAGGGGATCGGGCGCCCGCGCCGGTGCCCGCGCCGCGGGAACGAGGATTGCGGCGGAGCGCTCTGCGCCGCCGGTTCTTCCCGGGGACCGGCGAGGTCCGACTTCCCTCCGCTCTGCACCACCCTCCCCCGGTCCCTCCCATGGAACACGCTCTCCAGCCCCGCACGGGTCTTCTGTCCGCCTCCCTCCTCGTCCTCGCCGGCGCCGCGGCGGCCCAGGATCAGTCGTGGGAGGCCTCCGGCACCGGCGGCGATCTCTACGGCCACGCGGTCCGCCCCGCCGGCGACGTGAACGGGGACGGCTTCGACGACGTCGTCGTGGGCGCCTCCCACGACGTCACGCACGGGATCTGGGCCGGCGCGGCCCACGTGCTCTCCGGCGCCGACGGCAGCGCCCTCTGGATCTTCCACGGGGAGACGAGCGGCGGTTTCTTCGGGGCGGCGGTCAGCGGGGCGGGCGACGTGGACGCCGACGGCACCCCCGACCTCGTCATCGGGGCCCCGGGCGACTATCGCACCGGAACGCCGCCGGGCCAGGCCTTCGTGTACTCCGGCCTCGACGGCCACCTGATCCACACGCTCCCCGAGCGCAACCCCTCCGAGCAGTTCGGCGTGGCGGTGAGCGACGCCGGGGACGTCGACCTGGACGGCCACGCCGACGTCGCCGTCGGCGCCGTCCGGCGCTCCATGCTGAGGGGCGGGGTCACGGTCTTCTCGGGACTGACGGGCGCGGTCCTGTGGGAGACCCTCGGCGAGCAGGCCCTCGACTACCTCGGCCGGCCCCTGTGCCGCGCGGGCGACGTGGACCGCGACGGCCGGGACGACCTCCTCGTCGGGAGCAGCGGCGGCTACGTACGCGTGCACTCCGGCCTCGACGGAACGATCCTCTACACGAGCCGCCGCGGGTTCCCGGGCGATGGCTATGGGATGGCCGTCGCCTCGCTCGGCGACCTCGGCTACGACGAGATCCCCGAACTCCTCGTCGGCGCCCCGATGGGCGAGGTCGACGGCCAGGCCTACGTGCTGGACGGCCGGCGCGGCGAGCTCCTCTACCTCCTCGAAGGCGAGCTGGACCACGAGGCCTTCGGGACGGCCGTGAGCGGCGCCGGCGACCTGAATGGAGACGGCCGGCGCGACTGGCTGGTGGGCGCGCCGCTCGGCATGCTGGACGACGGCCGGCGGGGATCCGTCTACGCCTTCTCGGGCCAGAACGGCGCCCTCCTCTACACCTGGCGGCGGGCGCAGCCCTACGAGCTCTTCGGCGCCGCCGTGGCCGGCGGCCTCCACGCCGACGGCGACGGCTTCGCGGACCTGGTGGTCGGATCGCCGGAGTACAGCGGCCCGTCCAGCGGGCGCGTCGCGCTCTTCAGGGGCAACGACCTCTTCCTGACCGCGACCCCGGCCGCCCTCGGGACGGGCGATACCCTCACGCTGGTGGCCGGCCTCGGCACGCTCTTTCGCCCCGCCGCCATCTACCTCGTGGAGATCGACGGCACGCCGGTGTTCGTCCCCGTGCTCGAGGGCACTTTCGATCCGCGCGGCGAGCTCGTCTTCACGGCCACGGTGCCGCCGGGAGTCACGAGCCACCACTCGCTGACCTTCCACGCCTTCGGCATCCACTGGACCGGCGCCCTGATCGACAGCTCCGACGTCGTCGTGACGATCCACTGAATACGGTGCCGGAGCAATCCTTCCACGATTCGCAGTAGACCTCCTCAGCGGTCCAACCCGGACGGCGAATCGTGGAAGGATTGCTCCGGCACCGTATTCTGCGAGCGCCGGCGTCGCGGGGAGTGCAGCCTCTCGAAGCCCCCGCCCGGGCTTCCCCGCGATTCAGCTCCGCAGAGCGCGCGGAAAGAGAACGTTTTTCTCGAGGTGGATGTGCTCCATGAGCTCCTGCTCGAGCTCGTGAAGGCCGAGGTAGAGGGCCCGCCACGTCTCGCAGGCCTCGGGAGGGGCGACGTAGCCGCGGCACCGCTCCCGCAGGAGGGCCAGGTTGCGCCCGTGGTCCTCGTGCTCCGCCTCCATCGCCCGGACCGGGAAGGCCGCCAGGGCGCCCCGCCCGGAGCGGATCAGCGGGAAGAGGACGAACTCCTCCTTCTGCATGTGGGACTCCATCGCCCCGTGCGCCTCTTCGAGGAGGGCGGCGAGGCCGCGGGGAGAGGAGGCTTTGTCCGCGTGGACCGCCTCGACCTTCCTCGCCATGGCGAGGAGCCGGGGCAGCTCCTCCCGGTGCCGCTCGTGGTAGCGGGAGAGGATGTGGTTGATGAGCTCGGGGAGGGGCTTCTCGTCCCAGCGCACCGAGGCCTCGCCCGGCTGGGCCTCGGCCTCGATCTCGGCGACGAGCGCCTCGACGGCGAGTTCGCGGCGGGCGCAGGCCTCGCGCAGGGGGATCCGGCCGTGGCAGCAGAAGTCGAGGCCGTGGCGATGGAACACGCGGGAGGCGCCAGGCCGAAGGACGGCGAGCTCGGCGAGGGTGGCCTCCGGTCGGATCGCAGGGATGGCGTTCATGGGATCGCTCTGGGTTGGGGGTTGGACCGAGAGGGGAGCACCGCCCGTGCCAAGGCCATAAGTCCTTGGAATCCAAAGGATTGCCGGCGTGGGCTGTCCTGAGTACAACATCCCACCGTTGTGCCCCGAACAGCAGAGGATGTTCCTATGACATCGCCCGCCGTCGCCGATCTCCTCCCGATCGCCCTGGACATGACCGCCGTGCTCTCCGCGGAGGACCGCTCGCGCCGCCTCGTCGCGGTCGTCCACCGGGCGCTGCCCTGCGACGCGGTCGCCCTCCTGCGGTGGGAGGCCGAGAAGGGGGTGCTCGTGCCGGTCGCCGCCCGCGGGCTCGCCGCCGACTTCTTCGGGCGGCGCTTCCGCCGCGCGGAGCACCCGCGGCTCGACATCATCTGCGCCGGCGAGGGACCGACCCGCTTCCCGGCCACGAGCCCGCTGCCCGATCCCTACGACGGGCTCGTCGCCGGCGCGCCGGTCCTGGGCGGGCATGTGCACTCCTGCCTGGGCTGCCCGCTCCGCGTCGAGGGCGAGCTCGTGGGCGTGCTCACGGCCGACGCCCTGGAGCCCGGCGCCTTCGATGCCCTCGCCCCTTCCTTCCTCGTCCACCTCGCCGCCCTGGCCGCCGCCGCGCTGCGCACGAGCGACCTGATCGAGGCGTGGGGCGGTCCGGATTCCCGGTGCTCGTCACCGGCGAGACGGGCGTCGGGAAGGAGCTCGTCGTCCGGATGCTGCACACCTGCTCGGTGCGCGCGGAGCTGCCCCTCGTCTACGTCAACTGTGCGGCTCTTCCCGAAGCGGTCGCCGAGAGCGAGCTCTTCGGCCACACGAAGGGCGCCTTCACCGGCGCGACGGGCGAGCGGCTCGGCAAGTTCGCCGTCGCCGACGGCGCGAGCCTCTTCCTCGACGAGATCGGCGAGCTTCCCCTGCACCTCCAGCCCAAGCTCCTGCGCGCGCTCCAGGGGGGCGAGATCCAGCGGGTGGGCGCCGACGAACCCGGGCACGTCGACGTACGCCTCTTCGCGGCCACGAACCGGGATCTCGCGGCCGAGGCGGCGGTCGGGCGGTTCCGCGCCGACCTCCTGCACCGCCTCGACGTCTGCCGGATCGCGGTTCCCCCCCTGCGCGCGCACCGCGAAGACATCCCCGCGCTCGCCGGCTACTTCGCCGACCGGACGCGCCGCCAGCTCGGGACGGGCCCGATCCGCTTCAGCCCCGACGCCCACGCCGCCCTCGCCGAAGGAAGCTGGCCCGGCAACGTGCGCGAGCTCGAGAACGCGATCTCGCGCGCGATCCTGCGCGCCCACGCCGGCTCGCGCGCCGGCGAGCCCGTCCTCGTGCGCCCCGAGCACCTCGAGGCGAGCCCCCGTCTCGCCGCCGCCCGCCCCTCCGAGCTGCCCGCACCTCCGCTCCCCCGCGGCCGTTCCCTGCGCGAGTCCCTCCACGACTTCCAGCGCCAGCTCGTCCAGGACGCCGTCCGCCGCCACGGCGGCAACTGGGCCGCCGCCGCCCGCGACCTCCGCGTCGACCGCGGCAACCTCCACCACCTCGCCCGGCGGCTGGGGATCAAGTAGGAACGTCCCGGCGCGTCCGCCGGTCGGCGCTCACCGCGTGATCTCGAGCCCCGCGAGCAGGGTCCGGCCGGCGGCGTCCATGCGGCTGTGGGCCATGCGGTACTTCTTGTCGAAGATGTTCTCGAGGCCGAGGGTGAGCGCGATGTTCCTGCCGACCTGCAGGCCGCCGCGCAGGTCGAAGATCGTGAAACCGGGGAGGCCGTAGGGGCGCAGGAGGCCGGAACCGGGATCCTGGGGGTCGTTCAGGTAGCCCACGTCTCCGGTCAGGCGGCTCTCGGCGACGTCGTCGTAGCGATCGACGATGTCGGCGCTCGCCTCGAACCAGCCCTGCCGCACCGGGTCGTCCTCCTCCCAGCGCAGGGCGGTGATCCAGCGCGGGGGGTGAGTGTGGCGCAGGGGTTCCTCGTCGCCCTCGTACTCGACTTCTCCCTCGTTGATCATGAACCCGTTCACCCACGACCAGTTCTCGAGGTCCGAGTGGAAGCGGGAGAGGTCGACGACGGTCTCCACCTCGATGCCGGTCACGTAGCCCTTCGCCTCGTCGACCACGAAGATCGACTCGTCGGCGTCGATCGTCCCGCTGCCGTCGAGGTCGTACTCCGTCATCCCGTTCCACTCGCCGGGGGTCGGCTGCTGGAAGTTGTGGAAGAAGGTGTAGTAGACCGCCACCGCGGCCTCCCACCCGTCGCGCACCGCCCGCGTGCCGATCTCGAGCTGATCGCCGGTGATCGGATCGAGGAAGCCGTCCGTGGGGGCGACGATCCCGAAGCCGGACTGCCGGAGGCCGAAGTTCGGGGGGAAGAGGCGGTAGCCCCTGGACCACGAGCCGTGGATCGTCCAATCCGGATCCAGGTGGCGAACGACGCCGATCCCGCCGGTCAGGGCGGTTTCGTCGGTCGTCCCGGGATCGGTCATCGGCACGTTCTCCGCCGCCGTCGAGCCGGGAATCGTCCAGAACGTGTTGCCCGCGGCGTGGTAGCGGAACCAGTCGATCCGGGCGCTCGTCACCACGCTCCAGTCATCGCTCAGGATCCACTCGTCCTGCGCGTAGGCCCCGGTGTTGGTCCAGGTGCTGTCGGGAGAGGCCTTCTGGGTGCCCGTCGCCGGCGTCGTGATCGTGAACTGCTCGTCGTCGGGGCTCTCGCCCTCGTCGATGTTGGCGTGGAACCCCCACGTGAGGAGGTGGTTGCCGTCGCCGAAGGCCGCCGAGGACTGGAAGTCGGTGGAGATCGTCCGCCACTGCGCGACGCCGTGCATCTCCCGGTCGAGCCAGACCCGCTCGTCTTCCTTATCCTGGACGTACACCGTCCACTCGAAGCGATCCCCGAGGGGGGTATCCTCCGAGCGCCACTTCGCGGCGACCGCCGCCCGGTCGTTGAAGTTGCGCTGCGTCGGCCGGAAGTACTTGGGGATGTTGTTGCGGTTCACGAGCTGGCCCGAGACCTCGAGAACCTGGTTCTCGGCGAGCAGGAACTCGCTCGAGACGTCCCAGTTGTAGTCCTGACCGCCGGAGGGCTTCAGCAGCCCGAGGCTCCCGCCGCCGCGGACGTGGTCCATGTCGCGGAAGGTGAAGCCCACGCGGTAGCGCGCCCACGGGGTCGCCCCCCAGGCGTCGATCCGGCCCAGCACCGAGTCCGAGGAGCTCGCGTACGTGCTCTTCAGCCGGCCGCCGTAGGCCGCCCCCGCCTCCGTGTAGTCCAAGGGCGGCGCCCAGGTGAGGAAGTTGATGACCCCGCCCAGGGCGTTCGAGCCGTAGAGCACGGAAGAGGGGCCGCGGACCACCTCGATCCGCCGCACGGACTCGCCGTCGACCTTGCCATACATGTCGTCGCCGGCATAGCCGCCCTCGCCCCACAGCGTGGTCAGTGAGTTGCCGTCGACGAGGGCGAGCACGTTCGCCCCCGAGAGGCCGCGGAGCACGGGATCGGAGGAGACCACGTTGCGCTTCTCGACCCACACCCCGATCCGCCGGTCCAGGGCATCGAGGGCGACGAGCTGGCTCTGGTGTTCCAGGTCCTTCTCGTCGGCGATCGTCACGCTGCGGGCGAGGTCGATCGCCGCGTGGGGGCCGCGCGTCGCGGTGACCACGACGTCCCGCAGCTTGAGAAGGTCTTCGCCCGCTGTCTTCGCGGCGGTGTCCGCGGCCTCGTCCTCGGCCTCCTCCCCAGCCTGGGCCGGGGACCCGGCCGCGGGCCCGGAGCCGGACGGCGGAGCCGCGGAAGAGGGTGTCTCCGTGCGCAGCGGAAGCAGGACGGCCAGGGAAACGAGGCCGGATGCGAGGCCGGGGATCATGGGATTCGCGGGGGGAGGTGTGGGGGACCAGGGAGATCGGGCGCTCGGACGGCGCGGCCGGCCCCGCGGCCGGGCAAGGGCCGTGCCGCACCTCCCGGGGGGAGCGGGAGCGGTGCCGGAGCCGCCGCGCGGCGGTAGATTGGGCGAGATCCGGGCGACCCGGGGTCCCGCGGGCCCCTCCGCTCGCGTTACGCCTCCGTGGCGGGATCTTCCGCTCTCATTGTCCCGAGTGGATCCGGCGCCGGCCCCCAGGCTCTCCGGGCCAGGGAATGGCGTTTGCCCCTCTCCCCAGCCCCGAGCGGCGTCCGGCCCCTCCGCGCGAACCCCCATGCCCCCCTTCCTCCTCCCCCTCGCCGCCAGTCTCCCCCTCCTTTCCGTCCTCCCCCTCACCGGCACCCCTCCACAGGAGGAAGCCCCGCCTCCGCCCGGCCTCGACCCCGTCGCCGGAGCCCTCGGGGCCGCCCGCGCCGCCCTTCAGGCGGGCGAGCCGGGCCGGGCCGTGACCTCCCTCGCCGCCGCCCTCGCCGAGGCCCCCGGGGAGCCGGAGGTGCGGTTACTCCTCGCCCGCGCCCACAACGACCTCGGCCACGGAGCGGAGGCCCTGGCGGTCCTGGAACCCGCCCTGGCCATCCTGCCGGCCTCGCCGTGGCTCCGCACGGAACAGGGGCGGGCCCTGGCCGGCCTCGCCCGTCCGGCGGAGGCCGAGGCGGTCTGGCGCGAGGCCCTGCGCGTCTATCCGCGGGGCGGCGAGGCCCGGATGCGGCTCGGCGATCTCCTCCTCGCGGGCGGCCGGCTCGACGAGGCGCAGGAGGTGATCGAGCCCCTGGCAGCCCAGGCGGGCGACCTGGCGGGCGTCGCCGTGCTGCGCGCCCGGCTCCTCGCGGCCCAGGGGGAGAGCCCCGCCGCCGAGGCGCTCCTCGCCGCGCGGCTCGAGGCCGGGGGGGAGGAGACCGACCTGCGCCTGGCGCTGGCCCGCCTCCGCTTCGACCAGGATCGGGCGGTCGACGCATGGGAGGTCGTGGAGCCGCTCCTCGCTGCCGAGACCCCCCCCGACGTCCTGCTCTTCGCCGCCCGGATCGCCTTGCGCGCCGACCGGGTGCTGGACGCCGTGGCGATCCTCGGCTCGGCGATGCTCGCCGATCCGACGCACCGGGCCGTGCTCGACGAGATCGGGGAGATCTTCGAGCACCGCCGCGACCTGCACGTCCTGCTCGCGGCCCGCCGCGTGGAGGCCGATCCCCGCGACGATCGAGCGTGGAAGGAGCTGCTCTCCGCCCACGTGGAGGAGGGCCGCCTCGCCCTCTACTTCGTGGAGCTCGCCCGCGTCCCCGCCGCGGTCCGCGCCCTCTACCCCCTGCGGCTCGTGGAGGGCGAGGCCCTGCGCCGCGCGGGCCGCGCGGTGGAGGCGCGCGCGCTCCTCGAAGAGCTCGCCCGGAGCGGCCAGGACCCGCGCGCCTGGTACGAGCTCGCCCTGCTCGAGTACGCCGAGGGCCGTTTCGCGGCCGCGGAGGCGGCCTTCGCGCGGGGGGCAGAGGGGCGCTACGCCGCCCAGGCCCGGTTCAACCGCGGCGTCTGTCTCGACCGCCTGGGCCGGTACCGCGACGCGGTGGCGGAGTACGAGGCGGCCGCCCTCCTCCAGCCCGACTTCGCAGCGGCCTGGCTCCAGGCCGGGCTGGACTGGCGCCATCGGCTGGGGGACGCCGCCCGGGCCCGGGCTGCCTTCGCCCGCTATCTGGAGCTCGGCGGCGACGATCCCGAGGTCCGGCGGTACATGGAGGAGCGATGAGCGAGTGGTTCGTGAAGGGCGGGCCGGTCATGTGGCCGCTCCTCGCCCTCTCCCTGGCGGCGGTCGCCCTCATCGTGGAGCGCTTCCTCTTCTGGTTCCGCGAGCGCCGGCGGCCGGCCTCCGCCGCGGTGGTGGAGCTCCTCGCCGCCCATCCCGAGGTGGGAAACGGCGGCGGCGAGACCGACCTCGAATTCCCGCTCCGCGTCGAGGAACGGCGGCTGGAACGGGGCATGGCGGTGCTCGACACGATCATCACCGCCGCGCCGCTCCTGGGCATCCTGGGCACGGTGCTCGGGATCATCGATTCCTTCGAGCTGCTCTCCGCCCGCAGCGTCCAGGATCCCCTCGCGGTGACCGGCGGGGTCGCCGAGGCCCTCATCACGACCGCCAGCGGGCTCGTGATCGCCCTGGGGGTCATCTTCCCCTACAACTACTTCCGCACCCTCGTGCGCGATCGCCTCGGGGCGCTGGAGCACGAGATGCGGCGGCGCCTCGAGGGGGAGGAGCGGCCGTGAGACGCCGGGGGCGGGCCAGCGCACCGCGGCTCGAGATGGTGCCGATGATCGACGTCATGTTCCTGCTCCTCACCGTCTTCATCTACTCGATGCTGACCATGGTGCGGGCCTACGTCATCCCGGTGGAGCTGCCCACCGCGAGCACCGGGGAGGAGAGCGAGCTGACCGCCGTCCTGGTGGTGAGCGTGGAGCGGGACGGGCGCCTGACGGTAGGGGGGGAGCCGATCGACCTCGCCGGGCTGACGGAGAGCGTGGCGGCGCGGCGCGACGCGACCCCCGATCTCCAGGTGCTCGTGAACGCCGACGCCGCGACGGCCCATGGGACCGTGGTACGGGTGTTCGACCGCATCCGCGCCGCGGGGCAGAACCGCGTGCTCATCGTGGGGAGGCCGGACGATGGGGGATAGGACCCGGCTCCTCGCGGGAGCGCTCGCGTCGGTCGCCCTCCATGGCCTCGTGTGGGCCGCCGTGCCGTCCTGGCGTCCCGCGGAGCCCCTCGCCGGCGAGGGCCTCCGCCGGCCGGCCCTGGAGGTCGTGGCGCTCGCCCCGGAGGTCGTGCGGGAGATCCTCGAGCCCCGGGTGCGCCCGGCGCTCCCCGCCCTCCAGGAGGCGATCACCACCCACGCGGA
Organism: Planctomycetota bacterium; assembly: GCA_040754415.1. Classification (GTDB taxonomy): domain Bacteria; phylum Planctomycetota; class UBA1135; order UBA1135; genus JBFMCU01. The sequence continues at coordinate 57,858 of JBFMCU010000029.1, read as the reverse complement.
GGCCGCGTTCGAGTGGCCGGCGCTCGCGGTGGAGCGGCCGCCCGCGCCGATCGAGGTCGAGCTCGTCCTCGATCTCCTGCCCCGCTCCCTCGATGCGCCGGCGACCGTCCATCCCCCGATCGTCGACCGGCTGCGGGCGGTCTCCCCCGCCCCGATCGTGGACGTTGCGCCGCCGCCGGTGGAGGATGCGGCACCGCCCGCCGCGGCGAGCGGGCCGCCGTCGCTCGCCGACCTCTCCGGCCTCGTCCTCCACCGCGAGCCCCTGGAGTACCCCGCGGCGCTCCTCCGGCGCGGGATCGAGGGCGTGGCCTCGATCGCCGTGGAGGTCGGGGCCGACGGCTCCGTCGTGGCCACCCGCGTCCTCTTGAGCAGCGGGAACCGCACCCTCGACCGGGCGGCGCAGCGGAACCTCCGGCGCTGGCGCTTCGACCCCGCCGCGGTCGCCGCGGTCGGCCGCGGGTGGGTCTTCCGCCAGGACGTCGTATTCGAGATCCTCTCCGATGACCGGGAGCGCGCCGCCCGGGGCGAATCCACGCCGTCGGGAGGACGAGGCGGGCGCCGTTAGTGGTCTGATGCCGCCATTCGGGGCATTTGGCCGGCGCGTCTGCGCCCGCCGCGGCGTTGCACCTCCTCCGAGGGTTGTCGTTCTAACCCGCGTCGTCGGTGCGCCTTGCGGCGAACGCAGCCGCACTCGGCGAAATGCCCCAACTGGCTGCATCAGACCACTAGGCGCGGCTCCTGCGGCCGGTCCGGGACGGACCTCGGCCCGGCGGTCTACCTCCTGGTGGCGTGACCGGCGGGTCGTATCCTCTGCGCTCGGGCGGGCCGCTCCCGGCCCCGCTCCGCCATGACCGAGACGCTCCACCGCCCCGAGGAGACGTGGCCGCTCGAGCCGCCCCGCGGCCCCCATCCCGGACCGGGAGGGGCGGCGGCGCGGCTCGCCGTGGCCCTGGCGGCCTTCCTGGCGGTGCACCTCGTCCTGCGGGCCGTCGCCTCCCCGGGGGGCGGAGGCATGGTCGGCTCGAAGCGGGAGCACTTCGCGCTCGCCGCGGAGCGGTACGACACGGTCTTCCTCGGGTCGAGCCACGTCTATCGCTCGTTCGTGCCCGCAGAGTTCGACCGCGTGCTGGCCGAACACGGGGTGGCGTCGAGCTCCTACAACTTCGGGATCCAGCTCCCGAACCAGGCGGAGCTCCACTACCTCCTCCGCGAGACCCTCGCCGCCGCGAACGGGCGCCTCCGGCGCGTCTTCGTGCAGTACCAGGCCCTGACGCCGCAGGTCGATCCCGAGCAGGCCTTCATCCCCCGCAACGTCTACTGGCACGATCTCGAGGACACGGCGCTCTCGATCGAGCGGTCGTGGGCGATCGACTCGTCCGCGCCCGGCGGGATTCGCCTCGCCCCGGATCCCAAGCGCCGGCACGCGATCCTCGCCATCCTCGAGCGGATGCTGCCGTCCCGGTTCTACCTGGCGCGGCAGCACTTCCAGCACCTCGTGAAGCGCGAGGCGATGGTGGCCCGCGCCAAGGACGTCGCCCGCGGCCTGCTCGGCCGCCCCCACGGCATGACGGGGATGTGGGGGCGGACGCGAGGCTACCTCTCTCTCGAGGACGCCGGGCGGAGCCTGGCCGAGGAGGGCAACGAGAGGAACTCCATCCTCCGCCGCCGGGAGGCGTTCCTGGCCGGCCACGACGACTGGCTCGCCCACATCGGGCGGCTGCGGACGGAGGACGTAGTCTGGGGCGACCAGGAGTGGATGAATGCCGAGGTCGAGCGGTTCTCCGACCTCGAGTTCTACCGCCGCATGGTGGAGGACGCCCGCCAGGTCGGGGTCGAGATCGTGGTCGTGGTGATGCCATCCAATAGCTGCGACCGGCCCTTCGAGGCGCGGATGGAGACCGAGCTCGGCGTCCCCGTGCTGCGGTTCGACCGGCCCGACGACTACCCGCAGTTCTACGATCCGGAGCTCCGCTTCGACTCCGGGCACCTGACCGCCGCGGGGGCCGTGGAGTTCACGCGCGTGTTCGCGAAGGAGTACCTGTCGCTCTCCCGCGGCGGGTGAACGGGGTCCCGTGATCTTCACCGAGTCCCGCTTTCTCATCTTCTTCGCGGTCGCCTTCTGCGTGTACTGGGTGCTGCCTCGGAACCGGCCGCGCAAGATCTGCCTCCTCGCCCTGAGCTACGTCTTCTACGCCTCGTGGGACTGGCGGTTCCTGTGGCTGATCCTGATTTCCACCGGCGTCGACTACGTCGCGGGCCTCTGGCTCGAGCGGGCGGCGGAAAGCGGGCCCCGCAAGCGCCTGGTCGCCCTCAGCCTCGTCGTCAACCTCGGCTTCCTCTGGTGGTTCAAGTACTACAACTTCTTCGTCGACGCCGGCGTCGGGCTGCTCGACCTTCTCGGCTGGGAAGGGGATCGAGAGCGGCTCCACCTGAACATCATCCTTCCGGTCGGAATCAGCTTCTACACGTTCCAGACGCTCAGCTACACGATCGACGTGTACCGGCGGAAGATGAGGGCGGTTTCGAGCTTCCTCGACTTCGCCCTCTTCGTGACCTTCTTCCCCCAGCTCGTCGCGGGACCCATCGTGCGGGCCACGCACTTCATTCCCCAGCTCGCGGCCAAGAAGCTCTTCCGCGACGTCAACGTCCGGGCCTGCCTCACCCTGTTCTTCTTCGGGTTCTTCAAGAAGGCGGTCGTCTCGGACAACATCGCCCCGATCACCGATCAAGTGTTCGCCGATCCGGGCCTCCACGACACGCTCAGCAACTGGATCGCGGTCCTGATGTGGCACGTGCAGGAGTACTGCGATTTCTCCGGGTACTCCGACATGGCCATCGCCACGGCCGGCCTTTTGGGCTACGAGCTGCCGCTGAACTTCAACTTCCCCTATTTCGCCCGCAACATCAGCGATTTCTGGCGCCGCTGGCACATCACGCTATCCACGTGGTTCCGCGACTACCTGTACGTCACGATCGGCGGCAGCAAGGGCGGCGTCTATCGGGGAATCATGACGGGATGCGTCACGATGCTCCTGGTCGGCGTGTGGCACGGCGCGGGATGGCAGCACGCCGGATTCGGCCTCCTGATGTGCGGGGCGATCATCGTCGCCCGGCTCTGGTCGGAGTGGGTGCCCAAGGGTTCGCGCCTGCGGCGGACGGCGACGCTGCTCGGCCCGCTCCTCATCAACTACTTCCTCTTCATCAACTGGATCGTGTTCCGCGCCGAGAGCTGGGACAAGTGCATGGACCAGTTCCGGATCTTCTTCTTCCTCGGCGGCGCGGGGCCCCAAAGCGTCGATCCGCGCTGGATCCTCCTCTTCGTCGCCTTTGCCGCCGTGCAGATCGTGCTCTTCTACCGGCTCTACCCCAAAGCGATCACGCGGCTGAACGACTACGCCTGGGCGGCGGTGATTGGCGGGGCGACGGCCCTCGTACTGGTCCTGATGGCCACCGACTACCAGCCGTTCGTGTACTTCCACTTCTAGAGTAGAGTACGGTGCCGGAGCAATCCTTCCACGATTCGCCGCCCGGCGAGATTCGGAAGGCAAGTCACCGGGGGAGCGGGCGAATCGTGGAAGGATTGCTCCGGCACCGTACTATCCTCAGCAGTTCATCCCGCCGTCGATCGAGATCACCTGGCCGGTGATGTAGCCGGCGCGGTCGGAGAGGAGGAAGGCGATGAGGGCAGCGACCTCCTCCGGCGCTCCCACCCGGCGCAGCGGGACGATCTCCTCCACTTTCTCGAGGGGGAAGCCGGCGATCATCTCCGTGGCGGTGAAGCCGGGGGCGACGCTGTTCACGGTGATGCTCTTGCGGGCGACCTCGAGGGCCAGGGAGCGCGTGGCGCCCACGATCCCGGCCTTGGCTGCGCTGTAGTTCACCTGCCCGCGATTCCCGATCACTCCCGCCACCGACGAGAGGGCGACGATGCGGCCGCCGTCCCGCAGCGAGATCATGGGCATCAAGAGGGGCTGGACGACGTTGAAGAAGCCGTCGAGGTTCGTGCGCACGACGATGTCCCAGTCCTCCTCGGTCAGGGAAGCGAAACCGCGGTCGCGGTTGACCCCGGCATTCAGGACTGCGGCCCAGAATGGACCTCGCGCCGCCAGATCGGTCTCGAGGGCGGCGCGGGTCGCGGCGCGGTCGGAGATGTCGAAGGGAAGGAGGTAGGCCGCGCCGCCGGCCGCCTCGATGCTCGCCAGAGTTTCCCGGGCGGCGGCCTCGTTCACGCGGTAGTTGATCGCCACCGCGAAGCCGGCGGCCGCCAGCTCCCGCGCGACGGCGCGGCCGATGCCGCGGCTCGCGCCCGTCACCAGTGCACGTCTCGTCATCGCTCCCTCCTTCCTTGCGGGCGGGGCATGCGGATCAATCGAGCGGCACGCCGCCGCTCTCCACGTTCTCGGGGGTGTAGAGCCGGGTCCCGAGGACGATGTGCTTGAGCACCTCCTCGCCGGCGAGGATCTTCAGAGCCGTCTCGATGCCGAGGGCGGCGCCATTGGGGTACTCGAAGGTGGCATCGAGGTACCCGTTGCGCACGGCCTCGAGCCCCTCGTGGGGGAGGGCGTCGACGCCCACGAACAGGATCTCGTCCTCGCGCCCCTTGTCCACCGCCGCCCAGTAGGCGGCGATCGCCGCCGGGTCGTTCGCGCCATAGACGAGCTGGATGCTGCCCGGCTCCGGATTGCGATCGAGGGCGGCGAGCATCTTCTCGCGGGCGAGGGGACCCAGCCACTCCATGTCCGCCTCGTAGGCGATCTCGATCTCCGTGCCGGCGAGGGCGGCGCGGAACGGGGCGGAGCGATCGATGGCCGGGGGGCTCGAGGAGAGCCCTTTCATCTCGACGACCTTCCCCTTGCCGCCCAGCTTGGCCACCACCCACTTGCCGACCTCCGCGCCGATCTTCTTGTTGTCGGCGCCGATGAAGCAGGCGAATTGGTCTCCCTCGACGGCGCGGTCCAGCACGATCACCGGGATGCCCGCCTGGTGCGCCTCGGCGACCGCCGGCGTCAGGCTCGTGTCCTTGGGGGAGATGATGATCGCGTCGACGCCCTGGGAGACGAATTCCTTTACGTGGGCGATCTGCTGGAACGCCTCGTTCTGGGCGTCCTTCATGATCAGCTCGATCTCCGCGTGCTTCTTCGCGGCGGCCTGGACGTCGGCGTCCATCTGCTCGCGCCACGGTTCGCCGCGGTTGCACTGGGAGTAGCCGATGATCCATTGCTCGTCTCCCCCGCCCCCGCCGCAGCCCCCCGCCGCCGCCGCCGCGATCATCGCCAGGAAGATCCGCTGCCCGATTCCTCCAGTAGCCATCGTCATCCCTCCGTCTTCAGACTCTGCACCAGGACCGCCAGCACGATGATGCCGCCGGTGATCATGAGCTGCTGCGGCGTCGGCACGCCGTTGATGTCGAGGATCTTGCGCAGATACCCGATCGTCAAGGCCCCGAGCACGGTGAGCACGACGCCGCCCCGCCCGCCCATGAGCGAAGTGCCCCCGACGACGACCATGGCGATCGCCGTAAGCTCGTATCCCACGCCGGCATCCGGATTCCCCTGGCGCTCCACGGCCGCGAAGAGGACCCCCGCGAGGCCCGCCAGGGCGCCGCAGAGCACGTAGGCGAGCGTCTTCGTGAGCCGCACCGGCACTCCCGAGAGCCGGGCCGCCTCCTCGTTGTCGCCGATCGCGTACACATAGCGCCCGAAGCGCAGCGCGCGCAGGAAGGAGGCCGTCAGCGCCACGCAGCCGAGGAACAGGAACACGCTGATCGATACGTCCACGCCGAAGATGGCGAGCTTGGCGTTCAGGGCCTCCACCGTGGCCGGGGGAGGCATCTTCTGCACCTTGACCCCGCCGGTCAGCCACTTCGCCATCCCCCGCGCGAAGGCCATCATCGCCAGCGTGGCGATGAACGGCTGCAGCCGCAGGAGGGCGACGAGCGTGCCCGAGAAGAGGCCGCAGGCCGCGCCGACGAGCACCGCGGCCGGAACGGCGATCCAACCCGGCCATTCCGCATTCATCGTGCCCATGGCGAACACGATGCCGGCGAGAGCCACCAGGCTGCCGACGGAGAGATCGATGCCCGCGGTCACGATCACCACCGTCATCCCGCAGGCGAGGATCCCGTACCCCGACACCGCCCACAGGGCGAGGGCGTGCGTCTCGGGCTTGAAGAAGAGCCCGTGGGCGTGGAACACGGATCCCAGCCCGAGGACGACCGCGAGAGCGGCGAAGGCGAAGAGCACCTCGCGCGACACGGAGAAGCCGCCCGGCCTCGCGTTCATGCCGCGGTCCCTCCTCGATCCTCGCCGCCCAAGGCGGCGGCGATCACCCGGTCGGGAGTCGCCTCCCGCCGGTCCAGTTGCGCGGTGAGCCGTCCCCGGTGCAGGACGATCACCCGATCCGCCAGGCCGAGCAGCTCCGGCAGCTCGCTGCTCACCAGCAGGATCCCCATTCCCTCGGCCGTCCAGCGGTTGATCAGGTCGTAGACCTCGTGCTTGGCGCCGACGTCGATGCCGCGCGTGGGCTCGTCGAGCAGAAGCACGCGGGGCCGCGTCTCGATCCACTTGGCGAACGCCACCTTCTGCTGGTTCCCGCCGGAGAGGGTGCGCACGGTCTGGGCGGCGGAGCGGCACCGGATCCGCAGCGCCGTGACCCCCCGCGCGGCGGCGGCCGCCTCGCGCCGCGGCCGGCGGATTCCCCCCGGCGAAAGCTGGGGCAGCGCGGCGAGGGTCGCGTTCTCGGCGACGGAGAGCGAGAGGCACAGGCCGCTGCGCTTGCGATCGGCCGTGAGCAGCGCGATTCCCCGGCCCATCGCCTCTCGGGGCGAGCGCACCTGCGCCGGCCGGCCGCCGATGCGCAGCCCCCGGAACTCCGCCCGCCGGTCCCCGAACAGGGCGTGCAGGAGGTCGCTCGATCCCGAGCCGGCGAGCCCGGCAACGCCCAGCACCTCGCCGGCCCGCAGCGCGAATCCCACGCCCGCGAGGAGCAGGCCCGTTCGCCCGCGCACCGTCACCGCATCGGCGGCGAGGACCTCCGCCCCGGGAGGCACGGGCTCGCGGTGGATCTGCTCGTCGAGCGGGCGGCCCACCATCGCCCGCACGAGGGTGGCGCGATCGAGCTCGCCGGCGGGGCGCGTGAGGATCATCCGCCCGTCGCGCAGCACGCTGATGCGATCGGCGAGGCGGTAGATCTCCTCCATGCGGTGAGTGATGTAGACGATGCCCGCGCCGCCCCGCTTCAGCTCCTCGATCAGCGCGAACAGTCGCTCCGCCTCGGTGCGGGCGAGAGAGCTCGTCGGCTCGTCCATGGCGATGACGCGCGCATCCTGGCCGAGGGCCTTGGCGATCTCGACGAGCTGGCGCGCCGCGACGGGCAGTGCTCCCACCGCCACCCGGGGATCGACCGCCAGCCCTACGCGCTGGAGCAGGGCGCGGGCGGCGCGCCGCTGGGCGCGGGCCGACACGACGCCGAGAAACCCCCGCCGCTCCCGGCCGAGGAAGAGGTTGTCCTCGACGCTCAGCGCGGGCGCGAGGGAGAGCTCCTGATGGATGACCGCGACACCCGCCCGCGCCGCCTCCTGCACCGAGCGGAACCGGCGGGGGATCCCTCCGACCACCACCTCGCCCGCGTCGGCGGCGTGCACGCCCCCCAGGATCTTGATGAGGGTCGACTTGCCCGCGCCGTTCTCCCCGGCGAGGACGTGCACCTCGCCCGCCCGCAGCTCGAAGTCGACGTCTTCGAGGACGGCGTGTCCGGAGAAGATCTTGCCGATCCCGGAGAGGCGGGCGAGGGCCGCGGTCATCGCCGGAGAGGCCGGTTCGTCAGCCGCCCGATCCCTCGACCGGCGTGAGGCGTACGCAGTCCAGGCCGAAGAAGGAGCGCGTGCCGCTCGACGCCGGGTTGCCCCCGGCGACCTCGGCGCGCAGGACGAGCCCGCCGCCCGTCACCTCGTGCACGCCGAGGTCGAGAGGACCGGTGGCGGCCACCTCCTGGCCCGCGAGGTTGAAGAGGTCGGCGCCGAGCCCCGTGGGCTTCCCGTCGATGGAGAAGAGGACGAGGCCGTAGTCACAGGAGCGCGTGGCGAAGACCTCGACTCGGTATCGCCCGCCGGTCTCCACCGGCACGAAGAGCTCGACGAAGTCGCCGGGCCGGAGCCCTTGGATCCAAAGCTGCTGCTCGCCCGACCAAAGCCCGGGCGCGAATCCTCCCTGGGCGCCGACGGCGATGCCCGCGGTCTGGCCGACGATTGCCATCTTCTCGCACTCGACCGCCCCCTCGATCGCGAAGGGCGGCGGGAGGGGGGCGGGATGCAGGAGGCCGCGGGCGGCCTCGGCCGGCGCCGGACCGCGATTCACCACCGCGCCCGGCCGGGCATAGAAACACGCGGTCGCCGCGTACCCCACGTCCGTCACCGCCCAGTGCCAGACCTCGATGTCGAATCGGAACGAGCGCTCGAACGGGATCCCGTCGAGGGATCGCACGCGGGACACGAGCGTATGCCCGTAGTTGCCGGGACCGTCGCACCGGGGCTGGCCGTGGAAGGGGGCCCGGAAGGGCTCCGGACAGCACCAGGCGTAGCCGTAGTAGTCCTCAGTGCCGGTGCCGATGTGGGAGGGGAAGGCCTCGCCGTCCACCCAGATCTTCTCGTCGCCCTCGCCCCACCAGTCCTCGACCGGGTTGGCCACCGCCAGGTTGTCACCGGCGTAGACCCCCCGGCCCTGGACCTCGACGTAGTTCCAGTCGTGCATCGGGCGCGTGTGGATCGGGTCCTCCTGGCGCCAGGCGGCGTGGAAGTACATCGAGTCGGCGTCCCACGCCCAGCTCTCGCTGAAGACCCCGTAGCGCACGACCACGGGCGTGGCGCCGAGGTTGTGGAAGCGGATCTCGGCGGTCTTCTGATAGGGCATGATCCACCGGCAGTTCATGCTCCCGTCCTCGCGCACGGTCCTCCACCAGTCGCTGGAGGGTTGCAGGCCGGCCCCAGTGCCGAAGAAGTCGCCCACGGGGCACCAGACGGTCGATTCCCCGTCGAAAACGAGCTCGAGGACCGTGGTGCGGAGGGCCTGCTCCAGGTCCGCGTGCTCGACCTTGACCGTGATGTCCCGGATGGCGGAGGGATTGCGGGGCGGGAATGCGGAGCTGTGCGTCTGGCCGGCGCCGATCGTGTGGGACGACCACTTGCGGGGATAGGAGGTGTCGGCGAACGCGAGCTTCTCCTGCACGCGCGCGAGCCGCTCCTCTTCCGCGTCGAGCGCCGCGAGCGAGAACGACGCGACCTTCGTGCCCGGCGCGTAGGTGCGGTAGTTGACCTGGTAGTAGAAATCGCCCTGGTCGCTCGTGATCTTGCACCGCTCGGCGTAGGGGACGGGCAGGTAGAGGTTCCAGCCCCGCGAGCGCGTCGCGGAGAGGGGCGGGGCGATCCTCCACGTGCCTCCCAGCAGGTCGGCCATCGGAGCCTCGAGGGCCGGCGTGTCCGCGCCGTCGAGGTAGATGCGCAGGTTGCCCTGGGGGTTGGCCGACCAGATGCGGACGACGGCCCCCGGGCCCGGGGCATCCATCATCACCCATTCCTGGCGGCCGGCGTTCTCCTCGACCCGCAGGTACTGCCCGCGGTCGCCGTTGGCGAACCACCCCTCGGCGTCGGCGGGCGACACCGAGGCGCGGTCGTAGCTCGAGAACTGCCGGCACGTGTAGCGCGGCGAGGGATAGCGGGCGAGGGCCGTGCGGTCGACCATCTCGTCGAGCAGGCCCCCGAAGTCGATCGTCGCGTCCGGTCCGGAGCCGGCGGCGCCCGCCGAGGAGACCAGCGCCGCGAGCCAGGCGATTCCCATCCACTTCATCTCGGAACCCTCCTTGGCGTCCAGGCGCCTACGGTACCGAGATTCCCCCGGCCGCGCTCCTCTCAACCGGGGAGACTTGCCGCCCGCCCGCCCGCCGCGGGCGAACCGGGCGGCGGCGGGGGATCAGAACTTCTTCCGCCAGAAGTGGCAGTAGGGGGTGGCGCCCTTCTTCTCGTAGTAGTCCTGGTGGTAGCCCTCGGCCGGCCAGAAGGTCGCCGCGGGGGTGATCCGGGTCGCCACCCTCACCCCCTTCGCCCGCAGGGCGGCGGCGAGCTCCTCCGCGATCCCTCGTTGCTCCTCGTCGAGAACGAAGATCTCGGAGCGGTACTGCTCGCCCACGTCCGGCCCCTGGCGGTCGACCTGGGAGGGATCGTGGGTCTCGAAGAAGAGCCGGCAGAGGGCCCGGAAGTCGGTCGCTCGGGTGTCGTAGAGCACTTCGACCGCCTCGGCGTGCCCGGTGGCTCCGCTGCACACTTCCTGGTAGGTGGGCGCCTCGCGATCGCCGCCGGTGTATCCGCAGGTGGTCGTCAGGACCCCCGCCGCCCGGCGCAGCCAGTACTCGGTGCCCCAGAAGCACCCCGAGGCGAAGATGGCCCGCCCGACGTTTTCCTGGGGGGCGAAGTCGAGGGAGATGGAATTGACGCAGTGCCGGACGTCCTTGGGCGTGAAGCCCTCCCCCGCGAAGACGTGGCCGAGGTGGCCCCCGCACTGCGCGCAGAGGATCTCCGTCCGCCGCCCGTCGGCGTCCGGCGCCCGCTTCACTGCCCCCGGGATCTCGTCGTCGAAGCTGGGCCACCCGCACTCCGAGTCGAACTTGTCCCCCGAGCGGTAGAGCGGCGTCGCACAGCGCTTGCAGGTGTAGAGGCCCGCCGCATGGTTCCCGGTGTGCTCCCCGGTGAAGGGACGCTCCGTTCCCTTGTGGACGATGACCCGCTCCTCCTCGGGAGTCAGCTTGCGCATCTCTTTCCTCGGGAATCCCGTGCTCGAGTCCTCGGCGGCCGGGGCCGCCCCCGCGGTCCCCTCCGGCGCCCGATCCTCCTCGCAGCCGGGGCCGAGGGCGAAGAGGGTCAGAACGATGGCCGCACCAGCTTCCTTCATGACGGCGACCTCCGGTACGGGCATCGACCCATCCCGTGACTGCCCGGTGGATTCGCGCGGCGATGGACCGCGCGCCCCGGCGATAGCCGCCCGCGAGGCGGATATGATCCGGATCGCCGCGCCCCCGAGTCCCGGGACGCCTCTTCCCCCATGTGCTCCTCCTGCCGCCCGCCGGCCCTCGCCCTCCTCCTCGCCCTCTCCCTCGCGCCGATGGCGTGCGGCGGGGGGGAACCGCCGCGATCGGCGATCCTCGTCACGCTCGACACGACGCGCTGGGACGCCCTCAGCGCCCATGGCGTGCATCCCGGCGTCACGCCGAACCTCGACGCGCTGGCGGCGGAGGGCGTGCTCTACGAGTTCGCGCACACGGTGGCGCCCATCACCCTGCCGGCCCACGCCTCGATGCTCACGGGGCTCTATCCGCCGCGCCACACCGTGCGCGACAACGGCTTCCAGCCCCTGCCGGCCGCGGCCGTGACGCTCGCCGAGGCGGCCCAGGCGGAAGGGATCCAGACCGCGGCCTTCGTCGCCTCGACCGTCCTCGACCAGGCCTTCGGCCTCGACCAGGGCTTCGCCACGTTCTCCGCGCCGCCGCGCCGGACGCAGCAGACGACGACGCACTTCGTCGAGCGCACCGGCACGGCGGTCGTGCTGGACGCCTTGGAGTGGCTGGGAGCGCGGGACCGCGCGCGCCCGTTCTTCCTGTGGGTGCACCTGTTCGATCCCCACGAGCCCTACACCCCGCCGCCGAAGTTCCTGAAGGTGACGGAGAAGAACCGGACCTACTACGGCGAGGTGGCCTACATCGACGAGGCGGTCGGGATCCTCGTCGATGCGCTGCGCAAGGACGGCACGCTCGCCGAGGCGACGATGATCGTCGTCTCCGACCACGGCGAGTCGCTCTTCGAGCACCAGGAGGCCACGCACAGCCACTTCTGCTACGAGAGCACGCTCAAGGTGCCGCTCCTGATCCGCTACCCCGATGGCTCCCCGGCCGGCGAGCGATCCGCGGAGGTGGTCAGCGTCGTCGACGTCTACCCGACGCTGCTCGAGGCCATGGGCCTTTCGGTCGCCAGCGCGCTCGACGGCGTGAGCCTCTTCCATCGCGCCGTCCCCGCCGGACGCGGCGCCTACTTCGAGGCGTACACGGGGTTCATCGCCTTCGGCTGGAGCCCGCTCGCCGGCTGGCTCGACGCGAAGGGCAAGTACATCCACAGCTCCGCGCCCGAGTTCTACGACCTCGCCGCCGATCCGGACGAGACGAAGAACGTCCTGCCGGAGGGACGGATCGACCTTCGCCCGTACCGGGCGGCCCTGGCCGCGATCGGCAGCGAGTCCCCCCTGGCGACCGATCGCGCGGCGGGCATCGCGGCCGACGTGTTGGAGGCCATCCAGGGCCTCGGCTACGCCGCCGCCGGCCCTCTCCCCGCGCCGATCCCGCCTCCGCTGCAAGACACCGGTCTTCCCAGCCCGGCGAGCATGGTGGGCACGTACCGCACGTGCCAGCAGGCCCTCGCCCTGGTCGAGGCCGGGCGGCTCGAGGAGGCCCGTTCGGCGTTCCAGAAGGTGCTGGTGGAGAACCCGCGCAACTGGCTCGCCCTCGAGCGCCTCGGCCTCTGCTACGTGAACCTGCAGAAGCCGGACGAGGCCATTCCGCTCCTGCGGCGAGTCGTGGCCGAAGGGCCGCAGCGGGCGGGAACCTACTACAACCTGGGGATCTGCCTCTTCAGCGTCGGGCAAAGGGATCGGAACGTCCCGCCGGTGAAGGAGGGCATCGACGCCCTGAGGCAGGCCGTCCGGCTCGACACGGCCGAGCCGATCTTCCTGCGCGATCTCGCCGCCATGCTCCGCGCGACGGGGCAGACAGCCGAGGCGGACGAGTGCGACCGGCGCCTCGCGGCCCTGCCCGGCGCTCGCTGACGCGCCCCCGCCGGCGCGGGCGAGCAGGGAGCGGGGGAGGCAGGATCGGGCTCTTCCGTCCCGGTCAGCGCCGCCGGGCGGCGATCGCGGCCACCGCCTCGAGGGCCGTCTCCACGTGGGCGGCCACGTTCATCGGTCCGATGCTCATGCGCACCGTGCCGCGAGGCGCCGTGCCCATCTGCGCGTGGACGAGCGGCGCGCACTGCAGTCCGGTGCGCACCGCGATCCCGTAGTCCACGTCGAGCATGGTGCCCACGTCGGAGGGGTCCCAGCCGCCGATCGTGAAGCTCAGGACGGGCAGGCGATGCTCGAGGCTCGTCGTGCCGTGCAAGGTCACCCCCGCGATCCCCGCCAGGCCCTCCTGCAAGCGCGCGAAGAGCGACACCTCGTGGGCATAGATCTCGGCGAGGCCCTTCTCGGCGATCCACTCCTGGGCGGCGTGCAGGCCGGCGATGCCAAGGACGTTGGGCGTGCCCACCTCGAGCCGCCAGGGATACTCGTCGAGGTGGAACGGATGGGCCGACCGCACACCCGTGCCGCCGGCGCGCGTGTGGCGCACCTCCACCCCCTCCCGCACGTACGATCCGCCCACCCCGGTCGGTCCGAGCAGGGACTTGTGGCCCGTGAAGGCGAGGGCGTCGACGCACATCGCCTCCACGTCGATCGGGACGACGCCGGCCGTCTGGGCGGTATCGATGACGAAGAGGATCCCTCGCTCGCGACAAAGGCGTCCGATCTCCCCGACCGGCTGTACGGCGCCCGTCACGTTCGAGCCGTGGTTCACGACCACGAGCTTCGTGTTCCGGCGGAACGCACGCGCGATGTCGCCGGGATCGACGCGGCCCTCGGCGGCGAACGGTACGTAGTCGACCTCGACCCCCTGGTCGCGGCGGAGATGGTTGAGGGGGCGGATCACCGAGTTGTGCTCCACCGTCGTGGAGATCACGTGATCGCCGGGATCGACGAGCCCGTTGAGGAGGATGTTCAGGGCGTCGGAGGCGTTGTACGCGAAGCACAACCGCTCCGGATTCCGGCCGCCGAAGAACTTGGTGAGCTCGACGCGGGTCTCCTCGACGATGTTGCCGGTTACCATGCACATGTCGTAGCCGGAGCGGCCGGGATTCACGCCGAACCGGCGATACGTCTCGATCATCCGATCGAGGACGATCTTCGGCTTGGGGAAGACGGTGGCGGCGCAGTCGAGATAGATGATCTCGGGGATCTCTTGCGGTAGCTCCATGAGGCCCTGGCGAATCGGCGGGTGGCGGCGGCGAGAGCTTACCCGGCCCCCGGCATGCCGCAAGGCGGCAAACGATCCGCGCGGGCGCCCGCGCGACGAACGCGGCTCACGGCCAGCGCACCACGCCGCTCGTCGCCGAGTCGACGGCGATCCGATCCAGCACCCGCCCGCCTCGCCAGAGGACCAGGGCCCGCGCGCGGGCATCGATCGCGAAGAGGGGCGAACGGCCCTCCGCCAGGACGATGCGGCGGACCGCGGGCGGGCCTGACCCTTCCGGCAGCCAGAGCTCGAGATCCCGTCCCGCGGCGTCGAGGGCGCCGAGCTCCTCGGGCGGCTCGATGCCGCCGGCCGCGAAGCCGAGGCGCAGCGCGCGGACGACGGCGAGCTCGACCTCCGGGCCTTCCTCCGCGGGGGAGAACGTGATGGCGGCGGGCAGGATCGCCTCGCCGAGCGCCACGATCCTCGTCCAGCCCCCGGCCGCCCCCTCGAGCTGGAAGCGCCCCGCTTCGTCGGTGCGGGCGCGGACCCGGGGCAGGAGATCCGCCTCGCGTCCCGGGCGCCGCACGTCGGCGCGGGCGATCCCCACCTGGACTCCCGCGACGGGCTCGCCCCGCTCGTCCACGACGCGCCCGGCGAGCGGCCCGCGCTCCGGACCGGCCGGGATCTGGAGGAGGACGTCGTCCCGGGGCGGCTCGATCGGCGCGGACTCGATCACCGGCCCCCCCGGCGTCTCGAACGCGCGCAGGACGTAGCGCCCGGGGAGGAGCCCCTCGATCCGGAACCGGCCCTCCCGGTCGGTGCGGCACGTCACGGCGCCGGCGAGCTCCTCCAGGAGCGTTCCCTCCGCGCCCGCGGCCTCCGTCCCGGCCGCGAGGGCGACGCGCCAGCCCTTCCCGGGCTCGCCGGCGAGGCTGGCGACCCGGCCAGCGAGGGCGAGGGCGGGGGGACCGAGGACGAGCTCGACCGGCGCCGGCGCCCCGGCCGCTTCGAGGAGGCGGGCCCCGAAGCCCGGCTGAACGGCGGGCTGGAATCCCGCGAGGGCGCCCACGAGGTCCGCGCCGGGATCGATCCGGCGGACGAGGAGGCGGAAGGCGCCGTCGAGCTTCGCGCGCGCTGCCGCGGACCCGAGCCGGACCGTCGCTCCCGCCGCCGGCCGGCCGTCGGCATGGACGACGGTGCCGGAGAGCGGGATCTCCTCCGGCTCCGCGCGGGCGAGCACGATCGAGAGGTCGTCGGCCGGCGCGAGCGGGAGCGGGCGCTCGTCGGGGAGGAACCCGGCGCGGGTGGTACGCAGGAACCCGCCCTCGAACGCCGGAACGGGCGCGAGGCGGAACCGGCCGTCGGATCCGCTCTCCGCGCGCCATTCGACGCGGCCGGTCCCGCGCCAGGCGGGAACGAAACCCGGGAGATCCTCGGCGCGGGCGGCCGCCTCGAGGCTGGCCCCCTCGAGCGGAGTCTCGTCCGCAGCGACGACCACGCCGCCCAGCGCGATCGCCGGGGCGACCACGACGACGTTCTCCGCCTCCGGCCGTCCCGCGACCGCGAGGCAGGAGCGCACCGTCGCCCAGCCCTCGCCGGCCGCGAGCAGCGTGGCGGGCGATCCGCGCGCGACGAGGGAGAAGCGCCCCTCTTCGTCGCTCGTGGCCCGGACGCGCGGGCCCTCCTCCCGCACGAGGAGCGCCACGGCCGGAACGGGAGTGCCGGCGGGATCGACCACGCGCCCGCGCACCTCGAACGAGAGCGTGCCCCGGGGCCGCGCGAAGGAGCCCGGGCGCTCCCCGCTCGCGTCCACCGCCACGCGCGACGAGGAGGGCGAAGCGCCCGGCGCCGCCGCGCTCTCCCCGGCGGCCAGGCCGGGGAGAGCGGGCGCGGGATCGCGGCCGGCGCCACCCCATGCACCGCGGCCGATCCAGACCACGGTGGCGATCGCGAGGAGCGCCACGAGGAGGAGCGCCGCGTTCCGGCCCCGGCTCCGAAGGCCCATGTCGACTCCGGCCTCGTCTTGGGCGAGGCGCCGCCGGCCTCCGGATCGCAGCCCGGAGGCCGGCGCATCCGCGCGCCGCGACGACTACTTCCGCTGGATCACGTAGTAGTAGTCGCTGCCGCCGCTGCTCGAGACCTCCTCCACCGCCACGTAGTAGGTCCCGCTCGCGGGGGCGATGAAGGAGACCGCCATCGTCGGCTGGCCGTCGACGACGCCTTCCGCGAAGGCGTTCAGGTCGAAGTCCCCGTTGCTCGCGGCGAGGGGAGTCGCGCTCGCGTCGTAGATGGTGAGCACCGGCTCGTTCAGGGACGATCCGTAGTCCGAGTACTCGAAGAAGCCGTCGCTGCCGTTCGAGGCGCCGGCGTAGATGGCGATCGTCACCGGTTCGTTCTCCGTCGCGGTGAACTCGAAGTAGTCGGCGTCTCCCGCGGGGTCGAGGACTCCCGCCGCCCGTTCGTCGGCGTCGAGGCCGTCGGCGGAAGCGATGTCGTCGTTCGCCTCCGTCTCGTACCCCGAGGACCCGACGAGGATCAGGGCGAAGGAGTAGGAGGTGGGCGCGCCACTGACGTCTTCGACGTGGACGTAGAACGTGCCGGACTCCTGGAGGATCGTGCTCTTCACCTGGAACTGGCCCTCACCGCCGTAGCCGACCTCGGTCAGCCCGTCGGGGGCGAGCAGGTCGCAGTCGACCGGGACGTCGGCCTCCACGTAGTTCGACGAGTCGAAGAGCTGGAGCCAGACCAGATCGCCGGCCGTGCCGGTGAAGGAGAACCAGTCGTGCTCGCCGACGCCCATGTCCCCATCCACGAGATCGCCATAGGCGATCGCGGTGGCCGTGGTCGTGTCGTCGTTCGGCTCCACCTCGGCGACGGCGGTCGAGGCGTCGATGAGCTCGAAGTTGAGGAAGTAGGCGGCGTCCCCCGCTTCGCAGCACTCGTCGACGTCCATGAAATACGTCCCGGGGGTGTCGATCCGGTAGTGGATCGCGGAGTCGTAGTAGTAGGAGTCGTCGCCGTTGTCTAAGACCGTGAGGCCGTCCGTGTCGTAGAGGTTGATCTCCGGGTCGTAGTACTCGTCGTCCCCGGCGTAGACGCCGTTGCGATACGCCGTCAGCGTGAAGCGCACGATGCTCGGTCCGGCGATGTCGAAGGAGTAGAAGTCCATTTCCTCGTCCACGTGCCAGCCGTGCAGGATGCCGGGGGTGATCGGCTCGGCGGTGAGCGCGGTGTCGTTGTCGCCGCTGACGCCGGGAGCCTCGATCTCCTCCTGGAGGGCGCCGAGGTCGACCTCCGACATGAGGAGGCCGTAGGCCCCGCCGGCCAGCGTCTGGTCGTCCTGGGTCACGGCGACGAAGTAGGTCCCCGCGACGGGCGCCTGGAAGAGGGCGATGTCGATGTCTTGGGACCCCCAGCTCCAGCCGTCGCTGAAGTAGGCGCCGTAGTCCTGCTCGAGCATCTTCGTGACGCCGTCCGTGTCGTAGACCGTGAGGCGGGGGACGTTGATCGCGGTGTCCCAGGCCGCCTGATCGGTGCGCACCGCGTAGAGCTCGATCTCGATGGCCTGGCCGGCCCCGAGCAGGATCGACCAGAAGTCGACGTCGCCGGCGGTGTCGACGTCGCCGGAGCCCACTTGATCGAGTTCCACGGCCCCCGCATCGGCGGCCGTGTCATTGGGTTCGTCTTCGAAGACGGTGGCGACGAACCCGCCGCCGCCGCCGCCGCCGCCCCCGCCGTTGTGGCATGCCGCGAGCAGGGCGGCGGACAGGGCGGACGCGACGAGGCCGCGCCAGAGGATCGATTGCCGGGATGAGTGCTTCATGATCTCCTCGGAAGGGGGATGCGAAGGGTCGTAGGCGGTGACGGCCGGCGCGACGCGGGGTCGAGGGACCGGGCGAGCTCCCGTGGCTACGAGGCGAGGCGGACGCCGGACCGGGCCGTCCCGCGGCCGGGTCCCACCGGCCGGCTCGCGGGGCGCATTCTAGTGTCCTGCGCGAGAAACTCGTTTACGAGTTTCTGGCCGGACACTACGGCGCCGCTTGCGGCGCCGGACTCCCCCTACCCCATCCGTCCTCCGGCGACCGCCGTCCCAGGTTTCCTTCCCCCGGATCGCCCCCGCGGGGGCGAGGAGACCGCACCTTCACGGGAAATGCCCCCGCCGCCGAGGGACGGACGGCTCCACCCGAGCGGGCGATCCGGAAAGCGGGTCAGCCGACCGGGACCTTCTTCCCTTCCTCCGCCGTCCGGGGGGGAGGGGCGCTCGCCGGACTCCCGGCCGCGGACCCCCGAGCCCGGGACCAGAGCCCCGACTTGCGCTTGAGCTCGACGAGGAAGGTCTCCAGCTTGCGCGTCTCCCGGCCGCGCAGGCTGTTCGCGACGAGCCGGAGCGCGCGCCGGGGGTGAAGCAGGAACGAGGGAGCGTAGAAGTTCACGAGCAGCCAGTACTTCCACCCGGTCAGCTCGCGGTGGCTCAGGCGCTCGCAATAGTTGTTCTCCGCCCGCAGCCGCACGTCGTTGGCGAAGATCGGGGTCATGAGAGAGCGGTCCGAGCAGTCGACGAGCCCCTTCTCCGCCAGGGAGCGGAAGAGCTCCGTGTTCGGGATGGGAAAGAAGAACCCGATGGCGATGTCGTCGATGCCCTTCCAGGCGAGCCGGCGGACCCACCGCGCCGTCTCCGCCAGGTCCGCCCGCGTGTCGTGGGGAAAGCCGATCACGAAGAACGCGGTGATGTTCAGCCCGTGGCGGACGGAGGCCTCGACGGCGTCGAACAGCCCGCCCTCGCTCATCCGCTTCTTGATGAGCTTCCGGGTGTTCTCCGAGCCGCTCTCGGGCGCGAAGGCGAGGTGCCGGCCGCCCGACCGCGCCAGGAGCGCCGCGACCTCGTCGTCGATCACCTCGCAGCGCGTGCCGGACGGGAACTGCCAGACGACGTCGAGGCTGCGCTCGAGGAGCTCCGTGCAGAACCGGACGATCCAGTCCTTGCGGACGATGGCCGTCAGGTCCTGGAAGGGGAAGTTCCGCGCCCCGTAGGTGCGGACGTAGTGCTCGATCTCGTCCACCACGTCCACCGGATCGCGGGCGACCCAGCGCGTGGTCCACATCCCCGGAGAGGAGCAGTACGTGCACTGGTAGGGGCAGCCCCGCGTGGCCAGGATCGGCACCGTCCACCCGGCCTTGACCCCCGCGAGGAGCGAGTGATCGTTGTACGCGGCCAGGTCGAAGAGGTGCCAGGCCGGCCACGGCAGATCGTCCACCGCCTGGACGCGGGCCCGGCGCGGATTCATGACGATCTCGCCGTCGCGCCGGAACGCCACTCCCGCCAGGTCGCCAGGGTCGGTGCGGCCCTCCTCCAGCATCCGCGCCAGCTCCACCACGGTCTCCTCTCCCTCGCCCAGCACGACGTAGTCGACAGGGGAGTCCCGCAGCGACAGCTCGGGCAGGCCGGTGAAGTGCTCCCCGCCGGCGAGGATGGGGATCCGGGGGTAGCGCCGCTTCAGCTCGTGGAGGATCTCCCGGACCAGGGGCCAGGAGAACGACCACATGTTCGTGATGCCCAGGATCTCCGTCTCCGGCGCGACGCGGGCGGCGATCTCCTCCGGCGATAGGCCCAGGCGATGGAGCTGTCCCGCGGCCGTGGTGCGGTCCGGCGCCGCGGCGACCGCATCGATGACGGAGACCTCGTGGCCCGCGCGCTCGAGGGCCGCGGCGACGTACGCCAGGCCGAGCGGCATGCTCGGCCGCAGCGCCGTCAGGGCGTCGATGTTCAGGTAGACGGGGGGGTGGATGAGCTGGATGCGCACGCTCAGGGAACTCTAGCACAGAAACTCGGCGGGGGCCGGCCACCGGGGGGCGCCGCCCGGCGGAGATCGATTCCGGACCTCTGGCTCGCCGTTGCGCGCCGGGTTCCGGGGCGCGGGGCGCTGCCAGCGCTATGCCGGAGAGGCGGTCGGATTGCTGAATGGCGGGGAGCAGGGCATTCCCCCGCGCCATTCAGCGATCCGACCGCGTGGCGAGGTGCTCCCGCCAGGGGGCGGCATCGACGGTGATCGCGGGCTCGACGGTCACCGCGGCCCCCGTCGCGGCGAGCTCGGCGGCGAAGTCGATCCCGTCCTCGCGATACGCGAGATCGGTGAGGTGCGCGGCGATCTCCGCCGGCAGGAAATCGTGGAGGACGGCGATGAAGTCGCCGGCGGTCGGGGCGCCCGCCTCGCTCGCCCACCGCGGATCGTTGTAGAAGGCCCGCAGGAGCTCGTCGAGGCTCGCTCCGGGTCTCGCCCCGCGGACGTGGCGGTCGAGGAGGGCCGCGAAGAGCGCTCCGCCGGCATAGGTCAAGCCGTAGACGTCGCGATCGGAGAAGAAACGCGGCCCCCCGGCGGCGACGAGCGACAGCTCCTTTCGCGCGGGGTTCGCGAGGTAGTCGCGCAGCTTCTCCCGCAGCACGCCGGCGAACTCCTCCCAGCCGATCGATCCCTCGCGGGCGAGCACGAGGAACGCGTAGTAGTCGGTGAATCCCTCGCCCACGAACCTGAGCTCGTCGGGCAGAGGGATCCCGGCGTTCGTCCAGACGTGATGGAATTCGTGGGCGATCAGGTGCCCCACGTACCGCGCCGCATCGAGTCCCTCTCCCACGCCCTGCACCATGAGGGTCATCGAGCCCGTCTTGGGCGAGCCGGCGAGCGAGATCGCCCGCACCCCCGGCTCCGGCGGCGGATCGGGGCGGCCGAACAGGAAGAGGTACTTCTTCCGCGGCACGCAGCCGAAGAGATCGAGCTCCGCCGCGACGATGCGCTCCACGAGGGGTCCCACCTGGGCGAGGAGGCCGTCCTGGCCGGGGGCCACCGCCACCGTGACCTCGCAGCCGCCGGCGGCGACGACCTGCTCCTCCCACCGGCCGACCGCCGCGAGGTCGTTCTGAAGGGCCTGGAGCGCGGGAGGCTCGTACTCGCCCGGCGCGGCCTCCGGCCAGGGGCAGCGCACCTCCCAGCCGGGGGGGAGCGCGAAGCGCAGGCGGACGCGGCCCGCCGCCAGCTCCGGCGCGAGCAGCATCGTCCCCATGACGAGCATCCCGTGATCGGCGGCGAGGTAGGGGTACTCGTACGCATCCCTCGCGTCCAGCACGGCGGCGATCTCGCGGTGGCGCAGGGGCACGCCGAGGCGGACGGCGAGCTCCCTGCTTCCGGCGGTGGCGACGGTCCAGCGGTGGGGAGCCTCGCGCACGACGGCGAGCGCGTTCCCGGCGAGATCGCGCGCGCTCACCTCCCCGCCGGGCAGGGGATCCTCGAGGCGGGCGAAAGCCACCTGCTCCGGCAGGGTCAATGCCAGGGACGAGGTCTCCGGCGCGAGGCCGCGGATCGCCAGCTCCACCTCCACCCGCTCCTCGGCCGGATCGTCGATCCGCACGGTGTATTCCAGGAGAGACGCGCCGCCCGCGGGCGCGGGCGGGGCGGCGTGGCACGCGGCGAGAAGGAGGACGGGACCGAGAACGGCGAGGAGTCGGTGCATCGGAGACGATCCTGGCGGAGGCGCGAGCGGCCACGCATGATAGCGGGCGGCCGGCGGCGATCTCGCCGGCGGCCGGCGGCTGAGAGAGCGAGCAGGAATCGCTCGCGAACGGAGCGCGGAGCCGTCAGGCGATGCGCCAAGGGGCATCGAAGAGGCTGGAGCAGGGATTCCTGCTCAGCCTCTGCGTCCAGGAGGAATGCTCGATGGGGAAGCTCCTGCGCGGCGGAGACGATCGGCGACGACCATCGCTCTCCCTCCTCGGCTGGCTCGTCGCGGCGAGCCTGGCGATCGGCGCCCTTCCGCACGCGGGAGGGAGATCCGGGCGCGAGGGAGAAACGGGCTGGAACCAGCATCGCGGCGATGCGGCGGCCACGGCGACTTCGTCCTTCCGGGCGATCCGTTCCACTCCCGGGGAGGAGTGGCGCCACGATTTCGGCGCGATCTTGGCCGAGCCGGTCTCCTGGGGCGGAGTCGTCTACGCCGCAGTGAAGGAGGGGCCGCAGCGGAAGCTCGTGGCGTTTCGCGCGTCGGGCGGCGAGCGGCTCGCCTCCGCGGTCCTCGGGGGGAAGGGGCCGGTCGGCCTGGCCGTCTGGCAGGGAACCGCGATCGTGGTGGCGGAGGACGAGATCGTCACCTACGCCTATGCGGCGAACCGCCTCGCCTTCCGCAAGCGTCTGAAAGGGAAGTGGGATGGCCCGCCGAGCGTGCACGAGGGGCTCCTGTTCCTGGCCGGCGGGGGCGAGCTCTCCTGCATCGACCTCGAGCGGCTGAGCGTTGTGGGGACGGCGGAGGCTGGCGGGGGCCGCGTGTCGGTCTGCCCCGCCGGGGGCGGAGACGCGATCCTGTCCTCCTGTGGCGTCGCCAGCCCCCCGAGGCTCCGGGGAACGTACCTCGCGCTGCATCTGGCGCGCCTGACGGGCATCGGGACGAAGGAGGTCTCCCTGCGCCACGAGCGCTCGCAGATCCTGACCATGGTGGACGAGCGGGCCGCGATCTCCGCCGGCTACGTCGCGCGGTGGGCCGATGAGGATCACGGCGTGGAAGGGTGGCTCGTCCACTCGCCCGTGGGCCTGCGGTCGAGCGGGAAGGGGACGTACTACACGGTCTTGCCGCAATCAGAAGAAGGCTGCTGGCTCTCCCCGATCGTGACGGACGCCGTCGTGTGGGAGCGGCTCGTTCTGGGGTTCTCCGCCGATTCGGAGCTCGTCGCCTTCGAGACCGGCGGCAGGTATCGAGTATTCGTGTCCGCGGCGGACATGCCCGCCGGCGCCCGTCCCGGACCGGCGACGATCGCTTCCGGGGTCGCCTATCTCGGGAACTGGGCGGTGGATCTCGCGGACTCGCGGGTCTTGTGGTGCCGCGCCGACCTGCGCCCGGCGACGCCGCTCTTGCCGCTTGCCGACGATCGCGTCGTGTACGCGACGGCGGATGGGGCGCTCGTCGGGCTGGTGGATCCGAACGCGCCGGCCGAAGCGCCCGCGGATGCCGGCGGGGAGGCGGGCGCGCTCCCGCCGCCGCGCCGCCCGGACGACGGCGAGGTGGTGATCCTCGCCGACGGCCGGGTCCTGCCCCGCGGCGCGCCGGAACCCCCTCCGGAGGAGATCGCCTTCCGCGGGAACGAAGCGGGGTTCACGGTGACCGGGGAAGAACACCCCCTCTTCCTCGCCTGGCGGAACGCCCTGCACGCGGAGCTCGTCGGGGAGATCGAGGCGACGTTCCGCTCCTACGCGAAGGTCCGCCTCTTCGACGAGTGCCGGCGGCTCCTCGCCGAGGCGAAGGACTACGGCCTCGATTCGCGGCAGGCCACGACGCTGGAGGGGCTCCTCGCCGGGAAGCCGGCGAACCAGAGCGGCAACGTGGAGGACCAGCGGCGCCGGATCCGGGCGGAGGAGGACGAGCGACGGGAAAAGGTCCGGAGCTCCTTCGTGGCGGCGGCCGACTGGTGCCGCGAGCGGGGGCAGCGCGGGGCCGCGACCGTGCTCTACTCCCACGCCCGGCACGTGCGTCGAGGGGGTGAGAACGCCGACGTGATCGAGGCCGCCGCCGCCCTCGCGCCCGCGGAGTTCCCGTGGCGCGCGGAGAAGGACGCCGCGGAGCGCTGGATGGCCTGGACCGAGGAGCTCCTGCCCGCGGCGGCGTCCTTCTGCGGGCGGGAGGATCCCGACTGGAAGCGGCTCGAGGAGAGCTGGCCGGCGGACGCGATCGCGCTGCGGACGAAGAATCTCCTCGTGTTCAGCCAGGCCCCCGATGCCGCGCTCCTGGGCCGCTGCCTCCGCAAGGGGGAGGGGTCGATGCGGGCGGTGGGGGAGATCCTCGGCGTCGCGGCCGCGCCGGAGGAAGAGCGGCTCCAGGTGCGGATCTACACCGACCGGGAGGCCTACCAGGCCGCCCTCGGGGAGAAGGGGGACGCGGCGGATTGGAGCGCGGGCCTCTTCTCGCCGGCGGAGAACGTGTCCCGCTTCTTTGTGCCGCGCGGGAAGGACGGGGATCCCCTCGCGCGCAGCCTCGACGGCGTGCTGGCGCACGAGCTGACCCACCACTACCTCTTCCGCCGCTGGATGGGCGGGCGGCAGGCGCTCGATCCGGACCAGCCGGGCTTCTGGGTCGTGGAGGGGATCGCCGAGTTCGTCAGCGATCAGTTCCTCGAGCTCGGGCGGGCGGAGCGGCGGTTCGACGATCCGACGGTGCTGTCCCTCGACGTCGCGGCGCGGCTCGCGGAGACGGATTCCCTCCTTCCCCTGGCGGCGCTCCTCGACCTCTCGCCGCGCGCCTTCCAGGGTCTGAGCGGCGAGGGCGGACCGCGGGTCCGACCGCGCTACACGCTCGCCGCGGGCGAGGTGGAGATCTCCCCGCGGCACGCCTTCTACTGCGAGGCGGCGGCGCTCGCCTTCCTCCTCTGGAACCGGCGGGGGGAGGAGGGGCGTGCGGCCTTCCTCCGCGCCCTGCGGGACCACTACGAGGGGCGCACGGCGGCCGAGGGGTGGAAGGCCCTGGGCTGGGAGAGCGCGGCGGCGGCGGAGGCCGAGCTCCGGGCCTTCCTCCGGGGGGTCGCCCGCTGATCGGAGGCCTCCCGGGGGGGCCCGGAACGGCCCTCCGGGCGGCATCGGGGCCTTTTTCCGCGAAGAGGCGATCCCAGCGACGGTATCGGAACGATATCATTCCGCAAGCACGGAGGTCTTCCCATGAGCGAACGCGAACAGTCCCTGGAACGCAAGGTGTCCCCTCTGTCCGGCTGGCCGCTCCTAGGCCTTCTGGTCCTAGTGGAGGCGGCGGCGGTGGCGGCGACCGTCGCCATCGCCCGCTCCCCCCGCATCGAGCCGGCCTGGGTCCTCGGCGCCATCATCCCCGGGATCCTCTTCCTCGTCCTGATGGCCCCGGGCTTCTACCTCGTCAACCCGAACATGAGCCGGGTGATGGTGCTCTTCGGAGAGTACCGGGGGACGGTGAACCGGCCCGGCTTCTTCTGGACGAATCCCTTCACCATGAAGCACCACGTCTCGCTGAAGGCGCACAACGTGGCGAGCGAGAAGATCAAGGTGAACGATCTCGGCGGGAACCCGATCGAGATCGGCGCGGTGGTCGTCTGGCGGGTGCGCGACACGGCGCAGGCGCTCTTCGACGTCGAGGCCTACGAGGAGTACGTCGACATCCAGATCGAGACCGCCGTTCGGAGCCTGGCGAGCTCGCACCCCTACGACGAGCGGAGCGACGCGCCGGAGACGATCTCCCTGCGCGGCGACAGCGTCCAGGTCGCCCAGGAGCTGCAAGGCGCCCTCGCCGAGCGTCTCGATCGCGCGGGCATCGAGGTGATCGAGGCCCGCCTGAGCCACCTCGCCTACGCCCCGGAGATCGCCTCCGCGATGCTGCAGCGCCAGCAGGCCGAGGCGATCATCGCCGCCCGCCACAAGATCGTCGAGGGCGCCGTCAGCATGGTCGAGCAGGCCCTCGCCGACCTCAGCCAGCGCCACGTGGTCGAGCTCGACGGCGAGCGCCGCGCGACCCTCGTCGGCAATCTCCTCGTGGTCCTCTGCGGCCAGTCCGCCCCGCAGCCGGTCCTGAACACCGGCACCCTCTACACCTGACCCGACTCGTGTCCGCCCCGGACGAGCCCCCGGACGGCGCCGCGCGCCCGTCCCGCCAGCCGTTCCTCCTCCGGCTCCCCCCCGACCTCCTCGCCGCGCTCCGCCGCTGGGCCGCGCACGACCTGCGCAGCCTGAACGCCCACATCGAGTACCTGCTGCGCGAGGCCCTCCGGCGGCGGGCGGGGCGGGGGCCGGAGGGCGAACGGGGCCCAGGGTCCGGATAGGGGGGGCAACCCGACCCTCCCGTCCGCTCGCCTCACGCCTCCACGAGCCGATCGAGCTCCGCCTCCACCTCGGCCGCGAGCGGCGGCGCGCCCTCTGCGGCCAGGAGGCGCTCCACCTCGGCGCGGGCGCGCTGGGCGGCGGTCGGGGCGCCGCTCGCGAGCCAGGCGCCGGCGACCTGGCGGTCCACGGTGGGGCCGGGGCGGTGGAGCTCGGAGCGATGGTGGCGCAGGGTGTGCTCGAGGTCGAGGAAGCGGCCGGCGGCGAGGCCGTCGCGCAGGATGCCGGAGAGCGAGTTCTCGGGATGGAGCGCGATCCCGGCCGCGAGGCGATGCGCCTGCCGGCAGAGCTCGTGGTCGAGGACGAGCTTCTCGAGCGACTGGCAGTTCCCGAGCTCGAGGAGGCCGGGGCCGGAGATCACGTCGAAGCCGGCGAGGGCCGCGAGGGCGGCGCCGAAGCCGCTCTCCGCGCCGCATTGCGCGTCGAGGATCTTGGCGTCGGACACCGTGAAGTAGGCGTGCGTGGGGAGGCCGAGGTGACGGCCGACCTCCGCGGCGGCGCAGTCGATCATCAGCGTCTCGACCGCCGCCAGCGGGGCCGTGCCGAGGCGCATGTCGAAGGCGGAAGCGCACGCGCCCCAGACGAGCGGCGCGCCGGGGCCGGCGAGCTGATGGATCACGACCCCGGAGAGGCTCTCGGCGGCATGCTGGACCACGGCGCCGATGAGCGTCACCGGGGCGGTGGCTCCGGTCATCGGCATCGAGATCAGCTCGGCGGGGATGCCTCGCTCGGCGCTGCCGGCGAGGGCGCCGCACGTGAGCTCGCTCCAGGCGAGGGGCGCCGTCGGGCAGCAGTCGAAGATCGCGAGAGGCTTCGCGCGCAGGCCCTCCGGGCCGCCGCGCACGCATTCGAGCATCCGGGCCATCACCGGGAACGAGCGCGCGGCGAAGGTGCCGGTGACGATCGGTTTGCGGCAGTGGACGAGGGCCTCGCGCAGGCGCGCCCGGTCCTGATGCTCGACGGGCTCGTCGT
Organism: Planctomycetota bacterium; assembly: GCA_040754415.1. GTDB lineage: Bacteria > Planctomycetota > UBA1135 > UBA1135 > JBFMCU01. The sequence goes on along the minus strand of JBFMCU010000029.1, from coordinate 30,943 downwards.
TCGGCACGACGCACGTCGACTGCAACGCAAGAGCGGGCAGGAGCTCGGTCAGGTGCGCGAACCGCCGGCAGTCCTCCCGCACCGCGGGGCGCAGCCTTCCCGTGGCGGGCTCGTGCACGTGGAGCGCGGCCGAGCCGGGGGCGAAGGCCAGCGCCCCGGCGCCGAGGCGCAGCGGGTTCTCGCCGTCGCGGTCATACAGCACGATCTCGCGCGGGACGGTGGCCAGGCTCCGGTCCACGAGGCCGGGAAAGAGGCGGATCCGCCCATCCTCGCCCGGGACGGCTCCCGCGCCGGCCAGGAGCTCCACCGCACCGGCGTACTCCACCCTCACCCCCACCTCGGCGAGGATGCGCTTCGCCTCGCCGACCACGCCCCGGACGGCCGCGGAGGAGAGGAAACGGACGCGCGGAGTCGTTGCCGTGGTCACGATCGGCTCTATACGGCGCGATAGGCGCAGTCGGTCATGCCGCAGCGCACGCAGCGGCGGTCAGGGCTCGCGTGCCGCTCGCCGCCGGTGAGGGGCAGGCCGAAGGACACCGACTTGGCGGGGATCATCATGCAGCGCTCGGTGAGGGAGACGCCGATCGCGGCGGGATCGAGGAGGGAGAAGATCCAGCGCTGCTCGACGAGCTTCCACTTGCCGTAGCCGGGGCTGCCGCGGCGGTCGGGGCGCCGGCCCTCGGCGAGGGCCTCGGCGCAGAGGGCGTGGTTGCTGGCGTCCGCCGCCTCCTCGGCGGCCGCGGAGCCGATCGCGTCGAGCATCATCGCCCGGGCGACGTCGCCGGCGGCCATGAGGTCGTGGACGCGCCGCTCGAGAGCGATGCCGATCGTGCAGACGACGAGCGCCACGGGTTCGCCGGCGGAGACGAAGTCCGAGCCGGGGGGGGCCGTCTCGAAGGCCTGCACGACGGCGCGCGCTTCGACGAGGCCGGCGGCAAGGGCCAGCTCCTCCTCGAAGACCCGCCGGACCTCCGGCTTCGGGGCGCGGCCGCCGCGGTGCATGCCGAGATAGCGGATCGTCTGCTCGCGCGGGATCTCGATGGCGAGGCGCTCGATGCGGCGGCCGGACCTCACCGCGCTCCCCCCCCCGTCCCGGCGGCGAGCTCGTCGCGGAGCGCGGCGAGGAAGCGTTCGTCCGTGCCGCAGCACCCGCCCACGGCCGCCGCCCCCGCGGCAGCCATCGCGGCGACGTCGCGCGCGAAGTCGGCGGGCGACTGCCGGTACACCGGCCGGCCGGCGACGATCTCCGGGAGTCCGGCGTTCGGCTTGACGATCACCGGCACCGGCGAGGCCGCCACGAGCTGCGGGCAGGCCTCGCGCATCGCTTCGCTGCCGATGGAGCAGTTCGCTCCCACGGCCACCGCGCCCGCGCCGGCGAGGATGCGCATGGCGTCCTCGATCCGGTTTCCCATCAGCGTGAAGAAGCCCCGCCTCTTGCGCTCGAACGTGAGGCAAGCGGTCACCGGCAGGCGCGTGGCCGCCACCGCACCGCGCAGGGCGCAGAGCGCCTCCTGGACGTCGGTCATCGTCTCGATCGCGAGGTAGTCGGCACCGGCCGCGGCGAGCGCCGCCGCCTGGGCGGCGAAGGCGTCCTCGAGCGCCCGGGGATCGACGTCGCCCACCGGCGCGAGGAAACGGCCCGAGGGGCCGAGATTGCCGGCGACGAGCACGGGGCGGGCCGCGCTCGCCTCCTCCGCCGCCGCGCGCGCCAGCCGGACGCCGGCGGCGTTCAGCTCCTCCATCCGCGCCGCGAGACCGTAGTCGCCGAGGGCGATGGCGTTCCCCGCGAAGGTGTTCGCCTCGATCACGTCGCAGCCGGTCCGCACGTAGCCGGCGTGGACCTCGCGAACGACCGCGGGGCGCTCCACGTTCCATAGCACCGCGCACGCGCTCGCGGGCAGGCCGCGGGCGATCAGGGAGGAGCCCAGCCCGCCATCGAGGAGCACGGGGCCGCGCCGCAGTCTCTCGGTGATCGTCATGTGCTTCGGCGACCTGGTGGCGGGAAGTCTAGCGGAATCCGCCGCCGGGAGGCCCGTAGATGCGCGCCGCGAGGCGTTCGTAGGCGAGGGCGGTGGGGGTGACGCCGCGGGCCGCCGCGTCGGCGAGATTCCGGCGGACGCCCTCGCCGCAGACGCGCTCCAGGCGGGCGAGGACGTTCTCCATCCTCGCCTCCTCCTGGCGCTCGTACTCCTCCATCCCGGCGAGGACCCCGGCGCCGTTGTGCATCCAGTCGATCTGGTAGAGGATCCCGCGCGCGGCCAGCCGGTCGGCGAGGACCAGCTCGGCGGCCTGGGACACGGCGCGGAGCTGGTTGTTGGCGGCGCCCATCACGATGCGGCAGCGCAGGCGGTCGATCTCCTCCGCGCCGAGGATCCCGCCGATCGCGCACGGGCAGACGATGTCGACCGCCGCGAAGAGCACCTCCGCGGGCGGCAGGAGGGCCGTGCGGGCGCGATCGGCCCCGGAGAGGCCGGCGAGGAAGGCATCGCGGCGCTCCGGGCTCGGATCCGCGGCGAGCAGGCGCCCCACGCCCGCCGCGAGGAGCTCCCGCGCGAGCGGCGCGCCGACCGCCCCGAGCCCCTGCACGGCCACGGCGAGCCCCGCGGGCTCCTCGCGCCCCATGTGCTGGCGAACCGCCTCGCGCAGGGCGAGGAAGACCCCACGTGCGGTGGGCGTGCCGGTCGGGCCCAGGGCGCCGCCGGGGCCGCCGACGATGTTGCGCGTGAAGTCACGGCGCAAGACATCGGCATGCTGGGGGAGGAAGCCCATGTCGGGCCCCGTGAAGGCGCGGCTCCTGTCGATGCACCACGCGACGAAGCCCAGGGCCTCGAAATCGTCGAGCGCGATCGGCGCGGCGTGGACGCACAGCTTGGCGCCGCCGTAGGGGAGCCCGGCCGCCGCGTTCTTGAAACTCATGCCGCGGGCGAGGTTCAGGCCGTCGACGAGCACCTCCTCCTCGCCGTCCGCGCGATCGTGGCGCCGGATCCCGCCGCCCCGCAGCGCATGGCGGCCGTTGCCGATGCCCAGGCGGGTCGAGTGCACGTTGTTCAGGAAGCGGATGTCGCGCCCAGCGTGGATCCAGAGGTCGATCCCCTCGTGGCCTCCCGCGCGCAGGAGCTCGGCGGCGAGGTCGAGCTTGTCCGTGGACCCCGCGGCGCCGTAGAGGGCGCGCGTCGCGGCCGCGTCGAGCCGGGCGCAGCGCGGGGTGAGCACGGTCTCGTGATCGAACTCCCGCCCGTAGGCGGCGAACGCGCGGTCGGAGTCCCACTCGCGGGTGGCGAAGGCCGCCACGGCGCCGGTCCCCCGGTCGTGGCGCAACACGAGTCCGGTCCACCCGCCGGCCAGCAGTGGGTCGAAGATCGAGCGCATCGTGGATCCCCGGCGGGATCACCCGCGGATCGCCCAGCGGGCGAGGTCGGTGAGCCGCGGCGCCTTGCCCTGCATCAGGAGGCCGACCCGGAAGATGCGTCCGCCGGCCCAGACCGCGAAGAGCGTGGCGGCCAGCATCCCGGCGAGCCCGACCCACGGCTGCCAGGCCGGGATCCCCGCCGGCGTGCTCTGGCGCAGGAGCATCAGGAACGGCGTGAAGAAGGGGACCAGGGACATCCCGGTCGCAAAGCTCGACAGAGGCTCCTTGATCACCGGAATGACGATCATCATGGGCAGGACGATCGGCACCATGATCGGCATGGTCAGCGACTGCGCCTCCTTCGCGTCGTTGCACGCCGCCCCCACCGCGCTGCAAAGCGCTCCGTACATGAAGATCGCGGCGACCATGTGCACGAAGAACCACGGCAGGAGGTCGAGCGGCACGTGCTCGAGGCCGCCCGCGTACCACCCGAAGCCCAGGCCGCCGGCGAGGTAGACGAAAGCCACGGTGAGGGACACGCCGAAACTGCCGATCAGCTTGCCCATCATCAGCTCGAAGGGCCGGACGGAGCCCAGGAGGACCTCCGAGATGCGCTGCATCTTCTCCTCGAGCGTCGATTGGATGAGGGGGACCGCGCCCGTCATGACCATCATGAACAGCAGCATCAGGGCGATGAAAGGCACGCCGAAGGCGGCCGCCTCGTCGATCGCCGGCTTCGCGACGATCTCGCCGGTCTCCGCGTCGATCGTCACCAGGCCGGCCTCCGCCATCGGTACCCCCGCGAAGCAGCTCCGCACGGCCGCCTCGTCGAGGCCGGCGTCCTGCAGTCGTAGGCTGTGGATGCGCTCGTTCACCTGGCCGGCGATCCACGGTCGCAGCTCGTCGAACGCCGCGCCCTCGGAGTAATAGCGCATGCCGTCCGCCTCGTCCGCCCCTACCGGATGGACCACCCGCGGGCCGATCTCCAGGAAGCCGGCGAGCTCCTTCTCCTCCACCCGGCGCGAAAGCTCGACCCGCACGTCCCCGCCGCCTTCGGGCGGGGGGACGATCTCGAAGACATAGGCCGGGTGCCGCTTCTTGCCGGTCGCCAGATCGTGTGTCGCCTCGGCGTTCCGGGACTCGGCTCGCTCGATCAGGGAGGAAGCGATCAGGCCGGTGCGATCGATGATGGCCACTCGCTTGTCGGAGACGTCCTCCTGTCCCTCGAGCAGGGTCATCGCGATGATCCCGCCGCACATGAAGACCGGCGCGAGCACGATGCTGATCAGGAAGGCCTTGGAACGCACCGCCTCCGCGTAGTCGCGGAGGGCGACCCGAAGGACCTTAGACACGGCGCGCCTCCGCGGCCTCCGGACCGGCGATGCGCACGAAGATGTCGTGCAGCGATGGTTTCGCGAGCTCGAAGTGGGTGACGGGAACACGCTCCACCAGGGACCTCAGCACGATCTGGGGATCCGTTCCCGGCCTCAGGCGCAGCTCCTGGACCCGCCCGTGGTCGTTGATCCTCTCGACGCCGGGGAGGCCGTCCAATCGGATGCGCTCTCCGTCGATGCGCGCGCGGATCGTGTCCTCGCCGTACTCGCCCTGAATGGCGGAGAGGGTCCCGTCGAGCACCTTCCGCCCGCGGAAGATCATGAAGATGAAGTCGCACATCCGCTCCGCGGTCGCCATATCGTGGGTGCTGAAGATGACCGTCGTGCCCTGATCGCGCAGATCGAGGATCGCCCGGCGGATCGCATCGGTGTTCACGGGATCGAGGCCGCTGAACGGTTCGTCGAGGATCAGGAGCTCGGGCCGGGAGACGACCGTGGCGATGAACTGCACTTTCTGGCTCATCCCCTTGCTGAGGCTTTGCACGCGCTTGTCGGCCCACTCCGCGAGCTCGAGTCGCTCGAGCCAGCGATCCACCTCGGCCTCCACATGGCGACCCTTCTTCAGGCGCCCGCAGAAGCGCAAGAGGGTCCGAACGCGCATCTTCTTGTAGAGGCCGCGTTCCTCCGGCATGTAGCCGATCCGGTCGCCGCTCGCCCCCCGGCGCTCCTCCCCGAAGACACGGATCGAGCCGCGGTCGGGGTAGAAGATGTTCATGATCATCCGCAGGGTCGTGGTCTTGCCGGAGCCGTTCGGTCCGATGAAGCCGTAGACGCTGCCCGCGGGGACCGCGAGGGCGAGATCGTCGACGGCGACGTGCTCGCCGAACGCCTTCGTGACGCCCTCGAGCTCGACCGCCTTCGGAGGGGCGTGCATGTCAGAGGGTGATGACCTTCTCCGCCCGCCCCATCTCCTGCATGATCGATCCCATGTCGGAGACCGTGCCGGCGGCCAGCTCGATGCCGAAATGCTCGATGCACGTCACGCAGGCCAGGAGGTCGATCCCGCTCTCCTCGAGCATCGTGAGCTCCGATCGGTGTGCCGAGCCAGCGGTGAGCAGCTTGACGCCCGCGTTGTAGAACAGGATGGCTTCGAGGCCCGGGATCGAGGCGGCCCTGCGGAGGAAAGTGCCGAGGATCTTCTGGCCGAGCACGGGATCTCCATGCCCCATCTGGTCGGTGTTCAGGACGACGACGGTCTTCATGGCGGCGACAGCGGGTTCTGGACGCGGCAGATTCGCCTCCAGGCTACCCGGATTCCACCCCCTCCGTCGACGGCTCGGGCCGTATGGGATCCGTTCCCGGGGCGCGCGATTCGCCCGCGACCATTGCGCCGCCGCGGCCGGGAGAGTATCTGGCGTCGCGCATGGGCCGATACGCGAGGCACGAGCCCCTCCTCCTCCTGGCGTTCGTGGCGGCCGCTCTCGTCGCCAGCGGAATCGCGCCGTACGACCGCGCGACGTGGCTCATGGAGGTGGCGCCGGTCCTCCTCGGCGCCCCGATCCTCGTCGCCACGCATCGGCGCTTCCCGCTCACCCCACTCGTGCACCGGTTGATCGCCCTGCACGCACTCGTCCTGATCCTCGGCGGCCACTACACCTACGCGCGCGTGCCGATCGGGTTCTGGGTGCAGGATCTCTTCGGATTCGCGCGCAACCACTACGACCGCATCGGACACCTGATGCAGGGCTTCGCGCCCGCCCTGCTGGCGCGGGAGGTGCTGCTGCGCTGCTCTCCCCTGCGCCGCGGCGGGTGGCTCTCGTTCCTCGTCCTGGCGGTGTGCGTCGCGATCAGTGCGGCCTACGAGCTCGTCGAGTGGGGGGCCGCTCTCCTCGGCGGCGAGGCGGCCGCCGACTTCCTCGGCACGCAGGGGGATCCCTGGGACACGCAGTGGGACATGTTCCTCGCCCTCTGCGGAGCCGCGGGTGCGTTGATCGCCCTCGGCCGGGCGCATGACCGCAGCCTCTCCCAGCGAGCGAGTAGGATGGAGCCCGGGTCGTTCGCCGCGCCGGAGAAAGAACCCGCATGCTGATCCTGTCCATCGCCCTCGGGAGCCTCGCCCTCTACGTCCTCGCCTACCACACCTACGGGCGGTGGCTCGCCCGGCGGGCCTTCGCCCTCGACGATTCCGCGCTCGTCCCCAGCCGGGCGCTGAACGACGACCACGACTTCGTGCCCACCCCGCGCAGCGTCGTCTTCGGGCACCATTTCACCTCCATCGCCGGCACGGGGCCGATCGTCGGGCCGGCGATCGCGGTGATGTGGGGATGGGTGCCGGCGCTCGTGTGGGTGCTCCTGGGGTCGATCCTGATCGGGGCGGTGCACGATCTCGGAGCCCTCGTCATCAGCTTGCGCAGCCAGGGACAGACGGTGGGGGACATCGCCGGGCGCGTGATCAATCCGCGGGCGCGCATCCTCTTCCTGCTGATCCTGCTCCTGGCGCTGACCGTCGTCCTCGCCATCTTCGGCATCGTGATCGCCGCCGTGTTCCGGCAGTTCCCCGCCAGCATCTTCCCCTGCGTGGCGCAGGTGCCCATCGCCATCGCCATCGGCGTCCTCCTCCATCGCCGCGGCATCGGCCTCCTCGTGCCATCGCTCGTCGCCCTCGCCATCATGTACTTCACGGTGGTCGTCGGCGACGTGGGTTGGCTGGGGAGGTTCAACCTGGCGCTGGCCGAGTGGTCGCGAATGACGTGGGTGGTGGTTCTGCTCGTCTACTGCTACGCGGCCTCGGTGCTTCCCGTGTGGATGCTGCTGCAGTCTCGCGACTACATCAACAGTCTGCAGCTCCTGAGCGCCCTCGCTCTCGTGCTCGTGGGGCTCGCTGCGGCCGCGTTCTTCGGCGGGGCGGAGATGGCCGGAATGGGGCGGCCGCCGCTCGAGATGGTCGCGCCGGCCGTCGAGTGGAATCCGGCGGGGGCGCCCGCGATCTTCCCCTTCCTGTTCATCACCATCGCCTGCGGCGCGGTCAGCGGTTTTCATTGCCTCGTGTCGAGCGGCACGTCGAGCAAGCAGCTCGCGAAGGAAGGCGATGCCCTCCTCGTCGGTTATGGATCGATGCTCACGGAAGGCTACCTCGCCGTGATCGTCATCCTCGCCTGCGGGGCGGGGCTCGGGCTCGGGATCCTCGCCGGCGGGGAGAGCCTCGCGGGCGAGGCGGTGTGGCGCAGCCGCTACGCCTCGTGGGGCGCGGCCGGCGGGCTCGGCGCCATGGTGGGCGCCTTCGTGGATGGATCGGCCAACTTCCTGCGCGTGCTCGGGGTGCCCGCGGGGGCGGCGGTCGCCCTGATGGGCGTGCTCGTGGCCTCCTTCGCCGGCACGACCCTCGACACCGCCTGCCGCCTGCAGCGCTACGTCATCCAGGAGCTCGCCGGCGCCCTCCGGCGTCGCCGCGGGCGGCGGGCGGCGGGCGCGCATCCGCTGCGGATCCTCACCAACGCGCACGGCGCCACGATTCTCGCGGTCCTCCTCGCGCTCGGCATGGCCGCCCTGCCCGCGGGCGACGTCTCCGAGTGGACGTGGAGCACGGCCGGCACCGGCGGGATGCTCCTCTGGCCGATGTTCGGCGCCGTGAACCAGCTCATCGGGGGCCTCGCCTTCCTCGTGATCGTCTTCTGGCTGTGGCGCCGCGGCCGGCACGTCGCCTTCGCCGCCCTTCCCGGTCTCTTCATGCTCGTGATGCCGGCCTGGGCGATGATCTCCAACCTCGTCGAGTGGTCCAGCGGCGAGCGGCCCAACTGGCTCCTCGTCGGCGTCGCCCTCGCCACCATTCTCCTCGAGGCGTGGATGGTCGCCGAGGCGCTCCTCCTGTGGCGCCGCGCCCGGGGCGTCCTCGAGGAGGGGCTGCCGCCGTTGCCGCAGGTTCCGTAGACCGGCGCCGGCCGCCGCGCCGGGCCCGGCTCCCGGTCGGGAGCGCGCTCAACGGTCGAGAACCCCCGCGCTCGCCAGGAATCCGGCGATCGCCCGGGCCGCGGCATCGTGACCCGCGGCGCTCAGGTGCTTGTTGATCGGGAAGTAGAGCACCTCCGGATCCGGTTCCGCGGCGAAGGCTGCCGCCAGGTCCAGGAGCGGGATCCCGAGGTTCCCGGCGAAGGCCGCCAGCCGCTTGGCGGCCGCCGCGCGGTCGTAGCCCGCCTCGACCAGGCGATGGCGCTCGCACCTCCGCCGCCAGAGCGCGTCGTCGAGCTGATAGAGGATCGGGATGTCGATCAGGACGAGCCGCGCCCCCGCCTCCGCGGCCGCCTCGCGAAGCTCGCGAAGGCTGGCCGCCGTCGCCTGCCACGCGGCCTCGACCTCGCTCGGGGCGGGAATCGCCAGGACCTCGGGAGAGGTCGGGGTCTCGATCACCGCCGCCGGATCCGCGGGGGGTCGAGTGGGGGGCGGCGGGAGCTCGAGACCCTCGGTCAGCTCCATCCATCGCAGGATCGACAGGGTCAGGAGATCCGACCGCCCCACCGCCAGGGATTCGAGGAACGACTCGTCGACGCGGGCGCCGAAGTACGGCGTCATCACGATGCCGCCGCGCTCGGTCAGCGGAGGGTCGACGTTGTCGCGAAGATCGTTGCCGAAGAAGAACGAGACGAGCACAACGTCGGGATGGAGCGCCGGGGCGAGGCGGCGGAGCAGGGTCAGCTCCTGGCGAGTGCCGTAGCTCGGCGCGCCCCCGTTGTAGACGCGCACCGGCCGCCCGGCGGACAGGATCTCCTCGAGACGGCGAGCGAAGGTCTCCTCCGCACGCACGCCGCATCCATAGGCGAACGAGTCGCCGAGGGAGAGGATCCGCAGCCGCTCGGAATCCGCGGTCTCCGGCTCCCGGTCCCGCAGGCCGAGGGAGTTGACCGCGACCTCCACTCGGAACTCGCGGGTCGCGTGCACTCCCCGGAAGCCGGGCCGCAAGCGGATCCCGAGCTCGGGATCGCGCACGAAGAGATGCCGGGGACCGATCACGCCGGGGAGCGGCTCGTACCCGCTCAGGCGCAGGCCGATCTCGCCGGCCGCGAGGGCCAGGAGTGACCCGCCGGCGAGGACGCCGAGGCGGCGCGCGATTCGCCCGCGGCGCCGGGGATGCTCAGGCACAGGAATCCTCGCCGGTGCTGGCCATGTCGCGAGCATCCTACTGAGAGGCTGAGCAGGAATCGATGATACAGCCTCTCAGATGTCCTCTGGCGCATCGCCTGACGGCGCTGCCGCCCGTTCGCGAGCGATTCTTGCTCGCTCTCTGAGTCGCCCGCGGGAGCGCCGTTCTGGCCCTCGGCCGCGGGCGGCGGCATCATGGCCGCATGCAGCGCACGCCTTCCTCTCCCCCCGCAACGGTGCCCCACCGGACCGTCGATCCGGTGCGAGTGCCCGGCCTCGTTCTCCGCGATCACACCTTCCACGTCCCGCTCGACCACGCGGTTCCCGGCGGGGAGACGATCGCCGTGTTCGCCCGCGAGGTGACGGCGGCGGGCGAGAAGCGCCCCGACCTGCCCGTGCTCCTGTTCCTGCAGGGAGGCCCGGGATTCGGGGCGCCGCGCCCGATCGAGGCATCGGGATGGATCGGGCGCGCGGTGCGCGACTTCCGCGTGCTCTTGCTCGACCAGCGCGGCACCGGCCGCAGCACCCCGGTCGACGCTACGACCCTCGCGGCGCGCGGCGGACCGGCGGCCCAGGCCGACTACCTGAGCCTCTTCCGCGCCGATTCGATCGTGCGCGACGCGGAGCTCGTGCGCAAGGCTCTCCTCGGTCCGACTGCGTCGTGGACCGTGCTCGGACAGAGCTACGGCGGCTTCTGCGCCGTGCACTACCTGTGCGCTGCACCGGCCGGGCTGCGGGGAGTGATCACGACCGGCGGTCTACCGCCGCTCTCCGCCACCTGCGACGAGATCTACCGGTGCACGTACCGGCTCGTGGCGGAGAAGAACCACCGTTACTACTCGCGGTACCCGGTCGACGTGGTGCGCGTCCACGAGATCGTCGACTACCTCGCGGCGAACGAGGTCGAGCTGCCGACCGGAGGCCCGCTCACGGTGCGGCGCTTCCTCCAGCTCGGCTCGCTCTTCGGCTTCAGCGACGGCTTCGAGACGGTGCACTACCTCGTGGAGGATGCTTTCGTGGCGGGGCCGGCCGGGCGCGAGCTCTCCTATGCGTTCCGGCGCCACTTCGAGAACGCCCTCAGCTTCGATGCGAATCCGCTCTACTCGATCCTCCAAGAGGCTTGCTATACGCAGGGGGGCGCCTCCAATTGGTCGGCGGCCCGGGTGAAGGCCGAGTTCCCGGAGTTCGAGCCGCGCCCGGACGTCCCGGTGCTGTTCACGGGCGAGATGATCTACCCGCGGATGTTCGCGGAGATCCCGGCCCTCGTCCCGCTGCGGGAGGCGGCCGAGCGGCTCGCCGTCAAGGCGGACTGGCCGCCGCTGTACGACGCCGCGGTGCTGGCCGAGAACCGCGTGCCGGCCGCCGCCGCCGTGTACTACGACGATCCCTACGTCGAGCGCGACCTCTCGCTCGAGACGGCGCGGGCGATCCGCGGCGCCCGGGTGTGGATCACGAACGAGTACGAGCACAACGGGCTGCGGGCCAAGGGCGACGTGCTGCTCGATCGCCTCCTCGCCATGCTCGACGCGTGAGTCCCATGCGGTCGCTCGATCTTCTCCCGTTCTCGATTCTGGCGGCCTGCGCGGCGCCCGCGCCGAACCCTCTAGCCGTCGAGCGCCCGAACGTCCTCCTGATCGTCGTCGACGATCTCGGGGCGACCGACGCCGGCTGCTGCGGCAGCGAATACTACGAGACGCCGAACATCGATCGTCTCGCCGCGGGAGGCGTGCGGTTCACGAACGCCTACGCCGCGGCCGCCGTGTGCTCGCCCACCCGGGCCGCGCTGCTCACGGGGCGCGCGCCGGCCCGTCTCGGCCTCACGGACTGGATCCGCGCGCGATTCCAGGGGGGAGTCCGCCCGCCGGACGGCCGGAATCCCTCCGGTTTCGTGCGCCCCGCCGGGTGCTCCCTCGAAGTGCCGCAGAATCCCCTGTGGCTGGAACACTCCGAGGTCACCGTCGCCGAGATGCTCGCGCCGGCGGGATACGCGAGCGGGCACGTCGGCAAGTGGCATCTGGGCCTCTGCGCCTGGTTCCCTGCGCACCAGGGATTTGCTTTCAATCGCGGCGGCTGCGACTACGGCCAGCCGCCGAGCTACTTCGACCCGTACTTCCGGGACGGGCAGGGCGACATCCCGACCCTGCCCTCGCGGCGGGAGGGCGAGTACCTCACGGACCGCGAGGCGGACGAGGCCGTGGCGTTCCTGCGGGCGCACCGGGACGAGCCGTTCTTCCTCCATTTTGCCCCGTACGCCGTCCACACGCCGTTGCAGGCCAAGGAGGAGTTGGTCGCCCGCTATCGCGCCAAGCCGGCGACGAACCACGCGAATCCCGACTACGCGGCCATGGTGCACAGCGTCGACGACGCGGTGGGGCGGGTGCTCTCCACCCTCGACGAGCTCGACCTCGCGGAGCGCACCCTCGTGATCTTCACCTCCGACAACGGGGGATTCGCCGGGGTCACGGACAACGTGCCGTGGCGCGCGGGCAAGGGGTACCCCTACGAGGGGGGGATCCGCGTGCCCTGGATCGTGCGCTGGCCGGGGGTGGTGCCGGCGGGCCGGGTCAGCGACGCGCCCGTCATCAGCATGGATCTCCTGCCCACGATCGCGGAGGCCTGCAGCGTGGAGACGCCGCGCGGCGTCGCGCTCGACGGACAGAGCCTCCTCGCCCACCTCCGCTCGAGGGGGGAGGAACCGCTCCGCCGCGACTCCCTCTTCTGGCACTTCCCCCACTACCGGGACGACGTCGGGGGCCCCTTCAGCATCCTGCGCGCCGGATCCTTCAAGTTGATCCAGTGGTGGGAGGGGCCGCGCCTCGAGCTCTACGACCTGGGCGCGGATCCCGGCGAGACGCGGGACCTCGCCGCGAGCCGGCCGGAGCTCGTGGCGGACCTGCGCGCGCGGCTGGCGGCCGAGCTGGCGCGAGTGGGAGCGAGGTTGCCCCGCCCCGTCGCGGAGTAGGACCGCGCGCGGGGCGGGATCGACTCCCCCGGACTACTTGTCCTGGTCCGCGGGCTTCTCGGCGGACACCGTCACCTCGTAGGCGAGGGTGCCCTCCTGCGTGCTGTCGATCGTGATCTCGGACTCGCCTCGGGTGCGGGTCGTGTGGCTCTCGAGGACGATCTTGGCCTCGGCCCTCATGTGGATCGGCCGGCCCTCGGTGGGGGAGAAGACCAGGCGCCCCTCGAGCTTGATCTCGTAGGTGTTCTGGCGGCGCGCGACCGGCCCGGACGCCAGGGCCGTAGCGATGGCGAGCTCCCGATCGAATCCGCCGCGGTCCTCGGGCACGGGGACGTCGCCGGAGCATTCGGCGGTGAACTCGATCACCGCGCCGGTCCCCTCGTCCGTTTCCTCGCTCTCGGAAACGAGCTTCGCCTCGCCCTCCCACTCCTCGTTCACGAGGAGCTGGAACACCCCGGGCCCCCGGCCGCCGCGCATCCCGCCCCCGCGCCCCTCGCCGCCCCCGCTCGGTTCCTCTTCCACGCGGGGGCGGGGGAAGAGGATCGCGTCCAGGTCCGCTCCGAGAGCGCGGGCGATCGCCGCCGAGTCGAGCTCCCAGGTGTCGCCCTCGGCCACCTCGTCGGCGGGCAGCAGGGCATCGAGGGCGAGATCGAGGCGGTGACCGGCGAGGAGCTCGTCCTCGGGCTCGTCCCCGTCCACTACCTCGACCGCCACCTCGCCGTCCTCGAGGGTGAGGACGAGCTCGAGGCCGGAGAAGGGGCTCTCGCGCTCCTGCTCGGAGGACTGGTCTCCGAAGGTCCGGCTCGTGCTCCCTTCGGCGGTCTCGTACACGCGCCGCACCTTGGTCGGCGCCCCATCGGCGCTCTCGAGCACGGTGTCGAGCTGGACGACGGTCCGCACGTCCGAGGAGCTGCCGCCGCCGCCCATGCGTCCCTCGACCGGCTCGCCGTCCCGCTCCATGGAGAAGGACGTCGTTTCCATCTCCACCGTGGACTTGGTCTCGATCCGGAGGGTCCGGTCCTTCTCGTATTTCGTCGCCAGGGTCAGCCCCGCCGCGACGGCGAGGCCGAGCCCAACGGTGGTGATCAGTTCGCGTGCCATGGCTCATCCTCCGTCTGGCGTCTTTGCGACTCCCCCTCGTGGGGGGGGGCCATTGTAGCCCCCGGTCCCCCGCCCACGGAGCGCCCTACTCTCCCCGTCCCGCGCCCCCCGCCGCCGCCGTCCGCCAGATGTGCACGCTCCCGTCGAGGGCCGCCGCCGCGATGCGGTCGCCGCCGGGAGGGCTGAAGGATATGGCGACCACCTGGTTCGTAGGTCCGCCCAGGGAGAGGAGCAGCTCGCCCTGCGTGAGCTCCCACAACCGCACGCGGCCGGTGTGCGACCCGGTGACGATCCGCGTACCGGCGGGATCGTAGGCGAAGGCGGTGATCGGCGGCAGGGGATCCTGGATCGTGCGCGGGGGATCGTCGCGGTCGAGCGACCACCGGACGATCGTCCCCTGCGCGGTCGCCGCGGCGAGTTCGTTCCGCGTCGGGTGGAAGGCGAGGGAGCGAATGTCCTCCGTCCACTTCAGGGTGCGCACGATCGCGCCGTCCTCGCAGTCGCGGATCTCCACCTGGCCGCCGATCGAGTCGTTCGCGAAGCGCTTGCCACCGGCGTGCAAGGCGATCGCGTGGTTGTTCGAATCGACGTCCTCGATCACCAGGAGCTCCCGGCCGTCGGCGACCGCCCAGAGCCGGATGCCCCCCACGTCGTCCCGGGAGAGAAGCCGCTCGCCAGCCGAGTCGAAGGCAATCGAGCGGACGAAGCCAGCATGTCCCCGCAGCACCAGCCGATCGGCGGATGCCCCCGCGTCCCGCAGGAGGATCGCGCTGGGACGGGGCACCGGGTCTTCCTGCGTGGTGTAAGCGAAGGACCCATCCGTGGGATGAAAGGCGATCGTGCTGACAGTTCCCCCGGTTGTCAGGCGACGGACCACTCGCCCGGTGCGGGTGTCCCACGTTCGCAGTTCCGGCTCCGGGCGATTCGGAGCCATTGAGCTGCCGCTGAGCGTCGCACCGTCCGCGCTGAAGGCGAGGCTGATGGGGTGGCCGAGGATCCGATCGTCGGGGCCCTGAACGAGCAGCTCGGCGCCTCCCCCCGGAGACCAGGCGCGCACCGTCCCGTCTGCGGACGAGGTGAGGATGCGCTCGCCCTCCGGATGGAAGGCCAGGCCCGTCATCGCCGTTCGATGGCCATGCTGGCGGCAGACCAGCCGGCGGCTCGCCACGTCCCACGTCTCCAGGACGCCGTTGTTCGTTCCAACCGCCAGGCGATCGCCGCGGGCGTCGAAGGCGAGCGCCGTGGGCATCCCCACCGCTTCGAGGGGGGATCCCCGAGGCGCGAGGGAGACCAGATCCAGGAGTTGGAACTGCTGCCTCTGCCCCCCGACGGCGAGGAGGGATCGCTCCCGGTGGGCGGCGAGGGGGGTCTTGGGGCCGAGCACGATGCCGCCGCGCGCCTTCTCGTTCGCCACGCCGGCCCGGATCTCCCACCGGCGAATGGAATTGTCGCCGTGGACCGCGATGAGCTGGCCGGGATCGACGCCGAAGACGAGTCCGACCGCCTCCTCCCCGGGAGGAGTCGGGGCATGCGCGAAAAGCGTTCCGTCCGGGAGCCCGCGGACGTCGATTCCCCGCTCGTCGCTCCAGGCGATACGGCTCCCGTCCGCGGCGAAGCAGACCGACCTCACGTTGGCCTGCCGCTCGCCCCACTGCTGGTGGATCGCGGCCGTCCCCAGCTCCCACAGGATCATGCGGTTGTCCTCGTCGCCGGAGGCCACGTACCGGCCCCGCGGATCGATGGCCGCGCAGGTGATTTCGCTCTCGTGGCCGGCGAAGGTGGCAATCCGCTCCTCCGTGGCGGCGTCCCACAGCGCCATCGTCCGGTCCGCGGCGACGGTGAGGAAGGCGGCTCCGTCGGGCGTGTGGAGGATGTCTTTGAGATCCGCTCCCGCGTGGGGGATGAGGGAGGACTCGCTCGAGTCCAAGGCGAGCCGCAGGTGGTTCCACTCCCAGCCGCAGAGCCCGGAATCGTAGTCCGGCAGCGACTCGCGAGCGTCCGCGGTCGCTCCCTGCTGAAGCAGGCTCGCGGTGGCGCGGATGTTCTTGATGTACGAGGTGCGGATGAGCGCTGCCTGGTGCGCCTGGGCCTCCCGCAGGTTGCTCCAGTGCTGGTAGAGGAGCAGCGCGCCGCTCGCGAGGCCGAGGAGAATGGATGCCTCGATGGCGCGCCAGAGATTGGGGTTGCGCCGGCGCCACTTGCGGAAGCGAGTCACGCGGCGGGAGTCGAAGGCCCCGACGACGCGATCCTCGAGGAAGGCGCGCAGGTCCTCCGCCATCGCCAGCGCGCTCCCGTAGCGATCGGCGGGGTCGCGGGCCATGGCCTTCGCGCAGATGGCGGAGAGCTCCCCAGGCACCCCCGGGACGACTCCGGCCACCGGACGGGGCACGGAGCCGATCACGCCCTCGAAGTTGCCCCCGGACTGCTCGACGGACAGGGCATGGGGCATCCGGCCGGTGAGCATCTGGTAGAGGATCGCGCCGAGCGAGAACACGTCCGAGCGCGGCCCCACGTCCTCCGCCCGCGCCTCCGCCTGCTCGGGCGACATGTAGGCGGGCGTGCCCACGACGCGCCGCTGCTCGCGGCGGCCCAGGACGAGGGCGAGCCCCCAGTCCATCACGTAGGCCTCGCCGTACGGCCCCACCATGACATTGGCGGGCTTGAGGTCGCGGTGCACGATGCCGCGCGAATGCGCGAAGGCCACCGTGCGGCAGACGTTGAGCAGCACGTGGAGGGCGCGCGGGCGGCTCCAGCCGTCCCGGCCCGTGCGCACGCACTCCAGGACCTCCTCCAGGTTCCGCCCGCGCACGAGCGGCATGGTGAAGAACAACCGCCCGGCGGCGTCGACGGCGATCTCGTGCACGGGAACGATGCCCGGATGATCGAGCTGGCTCGTGATCCGCGCTTCGTCGATGAAGCGCGCGAGCCGGCGCTCGTGGTCGGCGCACGCCTCCTCGTCCGTCCGCTCGGGCCGGCGCGCCGGGATCTCCTTCATCGCCAGCTCGCGCTGGAGATCGTTGTCCCAGACCCGCCGGACGCTCCCCATGGCGCCGCGCCCGATCTCGCCGAGGATCGTGTATCGCTCGCTCGAGGGGCTGTGGGCGGCAATCCGGTCCAGGCGGGCGAGGAGCGAGAGCCCGGCCTCCTCCAGCGCCGCGGCAACGATGGGGGGCAGGGGCTCCCCGGCTCCCGGTGTGGCAAGGGCTCCGCGCAGCGGAGCTCCGTCTCGTGCCTGGCCCTCGTCGATCGACATCGGCGCGGTCGCCCCGGCGACCCGGGCCATTGTGGACCCTACTCGTCGCGGAGGGCAAGGCTCTCCCGGGCGGCGGGCCCCAGGAGGAGGACGGGCGCTTCGAAGGCCCAGGCGACGGTCTGCACGCGCCGCACGAGGCCGCCGGGATCGGCGGCCAGGCACGTCAGGCGGTAGGCCGCGCGATCGTCGAGCCCCGCCACGTGGAAGCGGCCGTGCTCGTCGGTGAGCACGGCGCCCACCGCGGCGTGGCGCCACACCTCGACCCGGGCGCCCGCCACCGGCCCGTCCGCGTCGCGAACCTCGCCGGCGAGGACGAGCGAGGTCGCCGGGAGCGCGAGAAGGAGCCGCGTGGCGGCGGCATCGCCCGGCCGGACGCGCTCCACCACCAGCGGGTCGCCGTCGCGCGCGACGAAGAGCTCGTACTCGCGATCGACCAGCCCGGCGAACAGGAAGGCACCGCCCGCATCCGTACGCTGGCGCTCGGAGCGGCTCGGGGCGCGCAGGTGCACGTCGAGCTCCGACTCCCCCGCCGCCGGTGGAGCAGCTCCCTCCGCCGGCGGGTCGCCCTCCGGAGCGAGCGGAACGAGCTCGACGGCGATGTCCTCCACCGGCCGCCCGGCGGGATCGACGACCACGCCGGCGACGAGGAGCTCCGGCGCGAGGATGATCGTCCCGAGGTCCTGCTCGGGGAGGGAGGCGGCGGGGAGCTCGAGGCGGCGCTCCGCGTAGCCCGGGGCGCGGACCGCGAGCGAATGGCTGATGTCGGAGCGGAGCGCGGCGAGGACGAACTCGCCCCCCGCGCCGGTGAGGGCCTCCGCCCCGTCCCGCGACGCCACGCCGGAGAGGACGAGGTAGTAGCCTTCGGCGGCGGCGGCGGCCCCGGCGATCGGCCGCCCGCCGGGATCGACGACGCGGCCGCGTAGCCGGACCTCGGGGTGGAGCTCGATCTCGATCCACGGCGAGCCGGCGGCGTGGACGGTCTCGCCCCCCGCCGCGGTGGCCGAGGGGAACTCCCATTCCCCGCCGGGATCGACGCGGAGGTAGCGCACGGCGGGACCGTAGCCCGCCGCCTCCACCCGGATCTGCTGGGCGAGCTCGCCGGCCGGGAAGCGGGGGTGGTGGAACGTGCCGTCCGCGGCCGAGAGGACCCGGTCGAGGGTGGACGTGCACCAGAAGGAGATCGACGCCCCGGCGATCGGGGCGCCGCTCCGCGCGTCGCGGATCCGGCCCCGCACCTCGCGGGCGGGCGCGACGACGACCTCGACGGTGCCGTTCCAGCCCGCGGCGAGCTCGACGGCGAGCGGCCCGCCGATCCCGCGTTCGCTCCACGCGACGATCGCGAGAGGGCCGGGGTGGAGCGCGACGGTCACCCGCCCGGCATCGCCGGTGCGGGCGAGCTGGAGCTCCTCCGCACCGTCGAGGGGCGAACCCTGGCGCAGCTCGACCGAGGCGGCCGGGAGCGGGCGGCAATCGGAGGCGAGGACGAGGACCTCGAGATGAGCCGTGCCGCCCGAAGCGAGCTGCTGCACCGCGGAAGGGAGCGCGGTGGCCGGCGCCGCGATGCCGGCGGGGACGGCGAGGTTCACCGCGCGGCGCGCCGCCGGCGGCGCCGGTTCCTGAAGAGCGGCGGGGAGGCGCGGATCGCTCCCGCGGGCAAGCTCGGCAGGGGGGGAAGGAGCGGGGAGGGGAGGCGAGGGAGATCGCCCGGGGAAGACGATCGCCGCCGGCGCGGCGAGAAGGAGGAAGAGGAGGATCGCGCGCGGCGCGCTCACCCGACCGCTTCGTCGCCGGGTCGCGGAGCCGCCGGGCGCTGGGGCGCCCGATCGGGGCGCCTGCCGGGGCATCCGAGCTCCTCCGATCACGGATCGTTCCGATTGGAACGCAGTCGCACCCACCCGTCGTCGGTGGAGACGATCCAGCCCGCATCGGTCGAGACGATGTCGCCCTTGCGGAAGATGACCTTCTTCTGCACGCCGTCCTCCGTGTTGAAGGTCGCTACGCAGCCCGTGACCTCACGGCACTGGTAGATCTCCGCGGACGATGTGGGAGCCGCGGCCAAGAGGAAGGCGGCGGCGATCACGCGGGGAAGGGTGATCTTCATGTGTGGAACCTCCTTCGCTCCTCGAGGGGACGACCGAGGAAGCGCTCGAAGGCCCGTCCGGCGCACCGGTCCACCGGGACCGTGCGGTCCGGCGGGCGGGGGAGCTCGGTGTCAAGGAGCGCGGAAGAGGGGCCTCGGCGGGAGGCCCCGGTCCCCCGCCTATCGGACTCGCCCCGCCGGAGGCTTGAGGCGAGCGGGAGCGGCCGCCCCGCCGCCGCCGGCCGATGCTCGTAACTCCTGCGTTTTCATGGCGTTGCGCTCGCTTCCCATCCGGGCCGCGCTCCCCTCCGGGCCAGCGCCGGCGACCCCCCGGCGGTTCGGGGGCCTCCCGCCACCGGCCCCCGCCACCCGGGGGATCGCCCCCGAGACCCCCTCGCCCCCCGCGCGGTTTCCCCCCCCGGCCGCGAAAAAACTCCCCGCCCCCGCCGGGGAGCGCGACACTGGCCCGCCCCATGCTGGCTCGCCTCCTCGAGGTCGCCGGGGCGGGGCCCCCCGTCGTCTACGTCCCGGGCATCGATGGCTCGGGCCGCTACCTCCTCGGTACGGCAGCGCGGATCGCGGCCCGCTTCCGCCTGGCGCGCCTCGCCTACACCGCCGAGATCCCGCCCCCGCCCGGCGGCGACACCTACTCCGGCCTCGCCCGCTCCGTCCTCGCCGGCCTGGACGAGGCGGGATTCGACCGCCCCCTCGTCCTCACCGAGTCGTTCGGAGGGGCGGTCGCCCTCCAGCTCGCCCTCGACGCTCCCGAGCGCGTCGCCGGGCTCCTGATCGTCAACAGCTTCGCCCACTACGCTTGGCGCCGCCGGCTCGCCGTCTCCCGGCTGATCGCGCCCCTCCTTCCCGCGCCGCTCGTGCGCGCCCTGCGGCCCGTCGTCGCGCCGCGCGCCTTCTTCCACCCCCGCCGCGATCCCGCCGCGCGCCGCGCCTTCCTCGCCACGCCGCCGGCGGCCTTCGACGCCGGCTACCGCCGCCGCCTGCGCATGATCCGAGAGCTGGACCTGCGCCCGCGCCTCGCCGAGATCCGCGCGCCCGTCGCGCTGTTCGCCTCCGACCGGGATCGGATCGTGGCCGCGGTTCCCGCCGCGACCGTCCTCCAGGAGGGCCTCCCCGACGCCCGCCTGGAGATCCTCTCCGGCGCCGGCCACCTCGTCCTGCCGCTGGCGGCCGAGCCCTGGCCCGAGCGCCTGCAGGAGCTGGCGGGGCGGGCCGCGGCGCTCAACCGCCTTCGCGGTATCCCGCCCGCTCCTTGATGCGGTCGCGGTTCAGGGCATAGACGAGCGAGAGCTTGTACTCGTCGCGGAGGCGCTTGTAGATCGGGGCCGCCTCGGCCTTCTTCCCCGCCTTCCACAGCGAATCCGCCTGGCGCAGGAGCTCCGCCGGATCGTCGGTCGCGTGGCCCGCGCCGGCCGCGTCCCCGCCTCCGCCGAGCCCCAGCCGGCTCTGCAGCTCGTTCTTGGCCGCCCGGGAGGCGAGGTCGGTGATCAGGTCCTTCCACTCCAGCTTCGGCGCGCGCACCGTGCCGGTGATCGGCACCTCGATCTGCTCGCCGCGCAGCGCGGAGAGGAATCCGTACTTGGCGACGAGCGCGTCGTCGATCGGCACCTTCCAGGCGAGCTCGACGGTCTCGTCGAGGCCGATCGAGCCGGTGAACGCCGTCTTCGTCTCGCCGATCGTCCACGTCCACGGCCGCGCGTACTTCACCCGACCCTTCTCGATCGTGAGCTCGATCGGGTGCACGTCCATCGTGCGTCCCGCGTCGAGCCCGAGCTCGCCCAGCATGGCCCCGAGGAGCGGCGAGCCGCGCAGCGTGGCGCCCCGGATCGCGAACGTGCCCCGGCCGTCGATGTGCTCCTTGGGCCACGCCGGCCAGCCGCCCGCCAGGACCTCCGCCGTCAGCGGTCCGGTGTAGGCGAGCTCGAGGTCGCAGTCGATCCGCCCGCCGATCTCGCCCCCCTTCAGCGCATCCACCGCGCCGAACGCGGGGTGCATGAGCGAGAGCAGGGGGCTCAGGCGCGAGTTCGCCCCCACCCCCGCCATCGCGACCTTCAGCGTCGAGCGCGGCGGCGGCGCATCGGGGGCCGCGGCGGGAGAGTGATCGAGCGCCCCCTCGAGGGCCAGCGTGCCGCCGTTGGCGGCGAGGGACCCGCGCCACGCCGTCCGTCCGCCCTCGAGATCCACGTGCACGGTGCCCGCCGTGTCGAACCCCGCCGCCGCGAAGCGCCCGAGGCCGACGTCCGCCGTCCCCCGCGTCCCCGCCAAGAGCGCCAGCGGGTCCACCTCCGCGAGGCGCCCGTCGAGGGCGAAGGTCACCCGCTCCTCCTTGTCCCCCGAGAGCTGGCCCGGCAGCCACGGCGCCAGGAGCGCCTGGAGCCGATCGGGCACGTAGAACGCCTCGCCGTGCACCCCTTCGAGGACGATTCCCGTCCCGCGCGCGCCCTCCGCGGCCGGCAGGACGTTGCGCAGCTCTCCCGCCGCCTCCACGCGCAGGGCATCGGCCGCGAGCGCCAGGCGCTCGAGGTGGACGTCGCCGGCGCCGATGGCACCGGCGGCGCGCACCGCGGCGGTGACCTTGGGCTGGGCCAGCGTCCACGGCTTCTCGCCCTCCGCGGTCCGGATCGCGAGCGCGAGATCGTCCACCGTCACGTCGCCGGCCACCGCGAGCTCCGCCGTCGTGCCGCCGAGGGTGAAATGCGCCGCCAGGCTCCCCTTCGCGTCGCGCAGGGCGGAATCGGCGGGGAGCGGCAGGACGCGCCGCAGCCGCTCGAGCGCGCTCTCCACGTCGATCGCGAGGTCGAGCCGGGGCGCCGCGGCCGCGGTCAGCTCGTGCACGTTGCCCTGCACCTTCACGCGCAGCGGATCCGCGCGCAGCCCGAGCACGGTGAGCTTCAGGCGGTCCTCGGCCGGGATCCACCAGGCGTCGAGATCGACCTGGACGTCGCCCCCCTTCCACGCCGTCTCCGGTGTCCCGGCGCCGAGCACGAGCTTCGCGGTCTTCAGGTGCCCGACGAGGCGCGAGCGATCGCCGCTCCCCTGGGCGGTGAAGTCCCCGTTCAACTGGCCGCCCAGAGCGACGCCCTCGAGATCGACGAAGCCGGCGAGGAGGTCGCGCAGGCGGTCGAGGTCGGCGTTCAGCGTGAAGGCGGAATCGCGGATCTCGAAGGGCGCCTCCGCGCTCGCCGCCAGGCCGGCGACCGCGAGCCTCCCCGTCGCCCGCACCGGGCCGGCGGCGAGGTCGAGATCGGGGACGGCGATCGTGCCCGCCGCGAGGTCGGCCTCCGCGCTCGCGCGCAGGGTGAGCTCCTTCGCCGCGAGCTCGCCGAGCGCCACCTCGCCGCCCGCGGCGTCCCGGACCGCCAGATGGGCGAGGGAGGCGTCGATCGAGGCGCCCAGGCGACGGGGCTCCGTGCCGGCGATCGTCGCGCGCATCTCGCCCCGCGTCCGCACGTCGCCGGCGATCGTGTAACCCGCGCGCAAGGGCAGCGCGGCGGGAAGAGAGGCCGTGAGCCCGGCGAGGGTCGCGTCGAGGGTCCACGTGCCGGCGAGCTCCGCCGTTCCGTCGTCGCTTCGCCGCCACGTGCCGTCCCCGCCGGCGGCGAGGGCGTCGGGTAGCGCCACCTCGCCTGTCACCGCGAGGTCGGCGGTCGTGCCGCGGGCGGTGAGGCGGGCGGTCAGATTCCCCCGCGCGTCGCGCAGGGGCGAATCGGCGGGGAGCGGCACGGCGGCTCGCAGCCGCTCGAGCGCGCCCTGGACGTCGATCGCGAGATCGAGCTCCGGCGCGGCCGCGCGCGTCAACCCGCTCGCCCGGCCGGCCACCTTCACCGCGAGCGGCGC
Organism: Planctomycetota bacterium; assembly: GCA_040754415.1. Lineage (GTDB taxonomy): Bacteria > Planctomycetota > UBA1135 > UBA1135 > JBFMCU01. Next base: position 7,879 of record JBFMCU010000029.1, on the reverse strand, counting down.
GCTGGCGAGCTCGGCGGCCGTGAGCTCGAGGCGATCCTCGGCCGGGATCCACCAGGCATCGAGGCCGACCTGGATGTCGCCCGCCGTCCACGCCGGCCCCGCTTCTCCCGCGCCGAGTACGAGCCCCGCGGTGCGCAGGCGGCCGGCGAGACGCGAGCGATCCCCGCTGCCCTGGGCGGTGAAGTCCCCGCTCAGGCGGCCGCCCAGCGTCGCGCCCTCGAGGTCGACGAAGCCGGCGAGGAGGGTGCGCAGGCGGTCGAGATCGGCCTCCAGCGCGAATGCCGAGTCGCGGATCTCGAGGGGTGCCGGCGAGTCCGCCGCCAGGCCGACCACCGCGAGCTTCCCCGTCGCGCGCACCGGGCCGGCGGAGAGATCGAGGTCGGAAACGGCGAGCGTCCCCGCCGCGAGATCGACCTCCGCGCCCGCCCGCAGGGAGAGCGTCGCGAGCTCGCCGAGCGCCACGGGATGCCCGGCCGCGTCGCGGGCCGCGAGATCGGCGAAGGAGGCGTCGATCGAGGCGGCGAGCCGCCGCGGCTCCGATCCGGCGAGCGTCGCCTGCAGCGCGCCGCTCGCCCGCGTCTGGCCGGCGAGCGAGGTGCCCGCCCGCAGAGGCAGTACGGCGGCGAGGGCGCCGGTCAGCCCGGCCAGCGACGCGTCGAGGCTCCAGGTACCGGCGAGCTCCGCCGAGCCGTCGTCGTTTGCCTGCCAGGTGCCGTCCCAGCCGGCGGCGAGGAAGTCGTCGGCGGTCAGCCGCGCCCGCTGGCGGAGGCGGCCGCCGTCCTCGAACGCGCTGGAAGCCTCCAGATTCAAGGCAGCTACCGCGAAGCGGGCGTCAGGCGCCGTCCCCTGCACCCGGAGCCCCTCGACGGTGAACGCGCCGTCGGCGCGCAGGGCGAGGTTGCGCTCGAGGTGCCCTTCGAGCCGGCATTCGAGCCGGCCGGCGAGCTCCGCCACGGGCGCGAAGACCCGGGCAAGGGGCGTGAACGCCGCGAGCTCCACCGCCGTGGCGCGCACCTCGATCTCGCCGGTCGGAACCAGCCCCGCGTCCCGGCCGTCCGCCGCCGCCGTGACGGCGCCGGTGACTTGCAGCGCCCCGCTCTCGCCCTGCGGCCCGGCGATCGTCGCCGCGACCTCGAACTGGGCCGGCGCGGCGAGGTCCGGGATGGCCGCGTCGATCGCCGCCGTCACGGTCGTAGTTCCCGCCGGGCCGTGCAGGTGGAGGCGCAGATCCCTCACCGTCACCTGCGCGCCGAGGTCGGGAAGGGCGGTCCGTCCAGCCTCCGCTTCCTCCTCCTCCGCGGGACCGCCGAGCTCCGCGAGGCTCCAGCGCCCCTCCTCGTCGACGAAGGAGTGCAGATCGAGGCCGCTCGCCGTCGCGCCGACCTCGAGGCGGCCGCGCGCGAGGGCGAGCGGGGAGAGATCCGCCGTGGCCGCGGCGATCGCCGCCAGCGGCCGCCCGGCGGAGTCCTTCACGTCGACCCCGCGCACCGCGGCCCGGCCGCGGAGCGAGAAGGAAAGCGCTTCGATGCTCGCCGTCCCCCCGGTCCGCTCCTCGATCGCCTTTTCGATCGCCCGGCGCACGAAGGGGGCCGCGACGAGCGGGCCCACGACCACCACGAGAACGATCCCGGCGATCGCCGCGAGGCAGATCCTCGCCAGGCATCCGAACCTGCGCTGCTTCTTCTCGACCATGATCCCCGCTCTGCCGCGATTCCTGCTCTGCCGTTCGCCGGCGGCATTCTACCCCGCGTCCGGTGGGCGCTACCGAACGCGCCGCCGCCGGGTTACAGTACGATTCGTCTCGCGGCGTTCCTGCTGCCTCCGGAGCCCACACCATGCACCGATTCCCAACCCTGGCGCTCGCCATCGCCTCTCTTCCCCTCGCGCCGATCGCCGCCCAAGAGCGGCCGATCGAACCGGATGGAGCGCCTCTGCCGCGCTACCTGACCCCCGCGGAGGCCCGCTATCTGGAGTCGCACCCGCTGGGCTCCGATCTGCGCGCGGTGACCCCGCCGCCGCCCGGTCCGATCCACTGCGTCGCCGAATACGAGCCCATGGCGGGGATCCTGATCGCGTGGGAGGGCTGGACCACGATCCTAGTCCAGATGGCGGCTCAGATCACCACGGTGGGGGAGGCCGACCTCTACGTCGCGGTCGATTCCGCCGCGGAGGGCACGAGCGCGCTCAACTCGATCGCGGCGGGGGGCGCGGACATGGCCCGCGTGCACACGATGGTCGTGACGACGGACTCGGTCTGGATCCGCGACTACGGCCCGCGCTACGTCTACCAGGGCGACGTGCGGTCGATCGTCGACCACACCTACAACCGGCCGCGCCCCAACGACAACGTGTTCCCGACGTTCTTCGCGGGCTACATCGGGCATGCCTTCTACGAGCACCAGCTCGTGCACGGCGGCGGGAACTTCCATCTCGATGCCCTCGATTCCTCCTTCGTCGCCCGTCTCATCAACAACGAGAACACCTACCTCACCGAGCAGCAGATCTACGACATCTGGTGGGATTTCCAGCACGTGGCCACCACCTTCTTCACGCCGCTGCCCTCCTACATCGACGCGACCCAGCACATCGACATGTGGCTGCAGGTCGTCGCCGACGACATCGTGGTGATCAGCGATTGGCCCCTGCAGTCGGGCTCCACCCAGGACCAGCTCTGCGAGGCGGCGGCGGTGACCATGGCCGGCCGGGGCTACACGGTCTTCCGTACGCCGGCCCACCCCACCGGCGGCGTTCACTACACCTACACGAACGTGGTGATGTGCAACGACCTGGTGCTGATCCCCTCCTACACGAACTCCACGGTCCAGCAGTTCAACGCCCCGGCGCTCGCGACCTGGCAGCAGGCCTGCCCGACCCGGACGGTCGTCGCCATCGACTCGCAGGCGATCGTCTCGGCGGCGGGCGTCCTGCATTGCATCGTCATGCACCTCCCCGTCCATCGGGGGGGAGTCGATCCCACGGCCTACCTGATCTTCCCCGCCGGCGGAGAGGCCCTCGAGCCCGGCACGACGGCGACGATCGAGTGGCTCAGCGACGACGACGAGGAGGTGAGCACGGTCGATCTCCTGCTCTCGACCGACGGCGGAGCGAGCTTCCCGACGACGATCGCTGCCGGGCTGGCGCCGATGGGCTCCTACGACTGGGTGGTGCCCGTCCTCGACACCACCCAGGCGCGCGTTCGCGTCCTCGCCCATGACGGTACGGGCCGCAGCGGCTCCGACGACAGCGACGGCGACTTCACCATCTCCGCCACGCCCTACGCGGCGCTCCTCTCCTACGGCACCGGCAAGGCTGGATCGCTCGGCGTCCCGCTGCTCGACGCCCCGGCGCCGCCGGTGCTCGGCAGCCTGTTCACGCTGGGGCTTTCCCGTGCCCTCCCCAATGGCGACGCCTACTTCATCTACGGCGTGAGCCCGGACTCCTACCTCTTCGACGGCGCCACGGTGCTCGTCGACTACTTCGCGTACTTCCAGCTCCCGATCGACGCCGCGGGCGCCGCGAGCCTGCCGATCCTGCTCCCCGTCAACCCGAACCTCGCGGGCCTCAGCTTCTTCTGGCAGGCCTGGATCCCGAACGATCCGCACGCCGCTGGCGCGGGCTGGGCCGCCTCGAACGGGCTCGAGACGCGGCTCGGATTCTGATCCCGCGCGAGGCGGGACCCGCGCTCACCGGACCGGCAGCCGGATCACCGCGCCGGCGCGGACGGTGACGGCGTCGAGATGGCCCACGAACGAGTGCTCTCCGGAGAGCAGGGCATGGGCGTGGAGGCGGGAGCCGGCATGGGTGTACGTACCGGGCAGAGCGAGGCTGTAGAAGCCGACGAGGGTGCCCTGCTCCGCCGCGATCGCGAAGCAGAGCGGCGGATTCCCGGGCGCTCCCGCGGGCGCCGGGGCGAAGGGGCACTGGCCGCGGACGACGTGGCTCTCGAGATCGGCGAGCGGGCCCTCGACGAGGAAGGGCCAGGTCTCCTCCGTCCCGAGGCCCACCGTGAGCGCCAGCTCGGCTAGCCGGGCCTCGAGCTGCGCCCAGGAGAGGTCCCCCTCGACCGCGAATTCGCGCCAGCGGCGCACGCGCGCGTGAAGGAGGAAGGCGGCGCGGACGTCCGCCGGATCGCCCGCGCTCGCGCTCACCCGATCCTCGGTCGGAGCCCGCGCCTGCCAGACCTCGGTGCCGAGGATCAGGATCTCCCCATCGAGGCCCTCGATCATCCCGAGGCCGACGGAATCCGGCGTGACGGGGATCGCGCCGAGCGGCACGCGGCCGGAGGTGTCTCCATCGCGCAGCACGCTCTTCAGGGTTCCCCAGCTCTCGATCCGGCCGGACCAGCCGGCCGCGCACCCCGCGAGCAGGGGGAGCAGCGCGGCCGCCGCGATCCGCCGGGGAAGGCATACAAACGCTGAACTCGTCATCGGCAGCTCTCCGGGGGAAGCGGTCTTGACCTCCCGCGCGCGCGGATCGCCTCGCGCGCGCGGGACGACCCTACGAAACGACACGCCCTCCACGCTACCCTGGCCGCGGATCCTGGCAAGCCCGCCGTCCCGTGGGAAACCGCCGCGCGAGGGGCGGACTGGCACGCGCGGCGCGCCGTGGTACCGTACCTCGCCATGAAGACGTCCACCGTCCTCCGCCTCGCCCTCCTCTTCGCCGGCGCCGCCGCCCCCCCCGCGAGCGCCCTCGCCGCGAAGGAGAAGATCACCTATCCCTCGATCGACGGCCTGCGGATCACTGCCGACCTCTACCTCGCCCGCGAGGATCCCGCGACCCCATTCATCGTGCTCTTCCACCAGGCGGGCTACAGCCGCGGGGAGTACCTGGAGATCGCGCCGCGCCTCAACGCGCTCGGTTTCAACTGCCTCGCGGTCGACCAGCGCTCCGGCAGCACGGTGAACGAGGTGGCGAACGAGACGGTCGAGCGGGCGGTGCGCGGCGGTCTCGGCACGACCTATGTCGACGCCCTGCCCGACGTCGTCGCGTCCCTGCGGTTCGCGAGGGAGAGGTACGCGAAAGGAAAACTCATCGCCTGGGGCAGCTCCTACTCGGCTTCCCTCGCCCTGAAGGTCGCCGGCGACGATCCCAAGCTCGTGGACGGCGTCCTCGCCTTCTCGCCGGGCGAGTACTTCGAGCGGCTCGGCCAGCCGGCCGACTGGATTCGGATCGCGGCGAAGAAGGTCGAGCAGCCCGTCTTCGTGACCTCGGCGGCCGACGAGAAGGAGAAGTGGGCGGCGATCTTCGCGTTGATCCCGGCGAAGACGAAGGTCTCCTTCCTGCCCGAGACGAAGGGCCGGCACGGCGCGAGCGCCCTGTGGGCGGTCCAGGAGGATTCCGCCGCCTACTGGAAGGCGGTCGAGAGCTTCCTACGCGCGCAGTTCCTTCCGCCGGGGCCTCCGGCCGCGAAGGAGAGCGACGGGCGCAACATCTGACGGCAGCTCCCCCGCGCGGCGGGCGGCCCCATGCCCATCTTCTCCACCGCCTGCCCTCGCAACTGCTACAGCACGTGCACGATGCGCGTGGAGGTCGAGGGGGGGCGCCTCCGCCGCATCGAGGCTGACCCCGCGAACCTCGCCACGTCGCCGGGCGTCTGCCTGAAGGGGCTCTCCTACGTCGAGCGCGTCGCCTCGCCCGATCGCCTGCGGACGCCGCTCGTGCGCGTGCCCGGCACCGACCGCTTCGCGCCGGCCGGCTGGGGCGAGGTCCTGGAGCGGATCGCCGCCGTCCTGCGGCGCCTGCGCGCCGCGCCCGGGCCGCGGAGCGTGCTCTACTACGCCGGGAGCGGCACCAAGGGCCTCCTGAACGGCCTCGGCCGGACCTTCTGGCGCCTCTACGGCGGTTGCACGACGACCTACGGGGATCTCTGCTGGCCGGCGGGGCTCGAGGCGACACGGCTCACCCTCGGCGCGAACGAGCACAACGCCCCGTGGGACCTGCCGAACGCGCGCCTGATCGTCTTGTGGGGCAAGAATCCCGCCGAGACGAACATCCACCAGATGCCGTTCGTCGAGGCGGCGATCGCGCGCGGGGCGCGGCTCGTGGCGATCGATCCTCGCCGCACGCCATCGGCGGAGCGGGCCGACCTCCTGATCCAGCCCCGGCCGGGCACCGACGGCGCCCTCGCGTTCGGCGCCGCCCACCTGCTGGTCGCCCGCGGGCACGTGGATCGGGAGTTCGTGGCCGCCCACGTGCTCGGCTACGACGACTTCTGCGCGCGCGTGCAGGAGTTCCCGCCGGCGCGGGCGGCGGAGATCTGCGACGTGCCGGCGGCGGCCGTCGAGGAGCTGGCGGAGCTCCTCGGCACGGTGAAGCCAGCCACCGTCGTCGCCGGCTTCGGCATGCAGCGCTACACGAACAGCGGGCAGACGATGCGGGCGATGATCGCCCTCGTCGCCCTCACCGGCAACCTCGGCCGGCCCGGCGCCGGCTGGCAGTTCGCCAATCTCCAGACCGACGTGTTCGGCGCGGTGCCCGACCCGCTCGCCTTCTATCCCTCCGCGACCGGCGACGATCCGATCCGGGTCTCGATCTCCACCGCCCGCCTCGGCGCGGAGATGCTCGCGACGCGCGAGCCGCCGCTGCGCATGGCGTGGGTCGAGCGCGGCAACCCGCTGCTCCAGAATCCCGACTCCCATCGCGTGCGCGCGGCGTTTCGCGCCCTCGAGTTCCGCGTGGTGGTCGATCAATTCCTGACCGACACGGCGCGGGAGGCCGACGTGGTACTGCCCGCCAAGACGATGTTCGAGCAGTCGGACGTGATCGGCGCGTACTGGCATCCGTACGTCCAGCTCAAGCGCAAGGTCCTCGATCCGCCCGGGGAGGTGCGGCCCGAATCGGAGATCTGGGCCGCCCTCGCGCGCCGGTTGGGCGTGCCGGAGGCGGAGGTTGCGGCGGCGTTCCCGGGCTCTTCGGACGCCGAGGTCGAGGCGTGGCTCGCGCAGCAGCTCGCCCGCTTCCCGGAGCTCACGCTCGCGCGTTTGCGGGCGGGTCCGGCGCTCTCGCCCGCCTATCGGGCGGTCGCCTTCGCCGACGGAGTGTTCCCGACTCCCAGCGGGCGGATCGAGCTCCGCTCGGCGGAGGCCGCGCGGCGCTGGGGCGTCGATCCGCTGCCCGACTACCGGGAGCCGGTCCGGACGCCACCCGATGCGCCCCGCGCGGGCGCGCCGGCGCTCCTCGAGCTCCTGACGCCGAACACGAAGAACCGCATCCACTCCCAGTTCGCGAATCTCCGCTCGCTGCGCGACGTGGAGGGGCCGCCGCGGGCGTCGCTCCACCCCGCCGACGCGCACGAGCGCGGCATCGCGGAGGACGATCCGGTCCGCCTCCGCAACGCACGGGGCGAGCTCCGGGCCCGGGCGCGTCTCGACCACGGCCAGCGCCGGGGGATCGTGTTCGTGCCGAACGGGGCCTGGAGCGAGGACGGGGCGGCGGTGAATCGCTGCTCGGAGGGGCGGGAGACCGACTTGGGCCACGGCGCCGCCTTCCACGGCGTGCTCGTCGAGGTCGAGAGGGACGAGCGATGAGCGTTGCCTTCCGCCTCGATCTCAACGCCTGCACCGGCTGCGCGGCGTGCCGGATCGCGTGCACGATCGAGAACGAGCTCCCCTGGGGCACGAGCTGGCGGCGGATCAGCACGTTCAACGCCGCCCGGGTGCCGGCCGCGCCGCAGTTCCACCTCTCCTACGCCTGCTACCACTGCGCCAGCGCCCCCTGCGCGCGCGCCCGTCTCGCCGCGGAATGGCCGCTCCTCGCGTTCACCCTGACCGCGACGGCGCTCGTCGCGTGGGTCCTCGCCGCGCCGGCGGGCGGTCCGCCGGTGCACGGCGAATCGCTCCTCGCCGCCGGCGCCGCCGGCCTCGGCGCCGCCCTCCTG
>JBFMCU010000028.1:0-15751 GCA_040754415.1 Planctomycetota bacterium | reverse complement strand
CTGAACGGGGAGGTTCCCTCCCCGTTCAGGGCAGATCGACGATCACCTCCAACCCCTCGCTCACCTGCAGCGAGGGGGTCGGAGTGACCGCGAGCCACTGCAGCCAGGCGGTCACCCCGGGCGGGAGGCCCGGCGGGATGCCGGTGGCGAGGGACGCCGTCCCGGCCGCCCCCACGGGGACGACCCCGAGCAGGCTGACGGGCGTGCTGAGGTCGATGTAGATGGGCAGCCCCAGGACGACCGGCGGCGGGCAGTAGAAGCCCGACGTGCTCATGTAGAGGACCGCCGTGGACCCGGGCACCGAGCCGGCGAGGGTCACCGTGAAGGTCCCGCTCGGGGAGAGGGTCTGCCCGGTCGAGCCGATCGTCGGCGGGGCCAGGCCGGAGTTGTCCGCCCCCGTCCCGTAGGAGAGGGCGCGGTCGGCGAAGGCGAGCCCGACGAGCGGCCCCAGGGCCGGGAAGCACGGCGCGGGCGTGTAGAAAGTGGGCGGGCCGGGAGCGCCGCCGAGCATCTCGTAGGCGATCGTGAACCCATCCGTCACGTACATGGTAGGGATGCCGAAGACGGTGGAGCCCACCGGATCGATGGCCAGGCCCTCCAGGGGCACGGCGAGGCCGCACGGCCCGGGAGCGGCGGCGAAGAACCCGAAGGGCCCGATCGCCCCGCCGATCAGGACGTTCGTGACCAGGCCCAGGGTGTCGCAGATCCAGAGGGTCCCCGTCACCGGGTCCCAATCGATGTCGGTGGCCATCGCGCCGGCGAAGAGCGGGAGCGGGAAGGCCGCGATCGCCACCACGCCCACGCCGGGGCAGCCCGGCGGGGCAGGAGGAATCAGGGCCTGGGCGAAGATCCCCTCGGTCATCCACAGGAATCCCGCGGCCGAGTCGTAGCCGAGCCCGGTGATCGGCCCGCCGGCCCCGAAGGGCAGCGGGACGAAGCCGGTGATCGGCGTGCCCAGAGCCGGGCCCGAGGCGATGTACTCCCCACAGATGAAGCCATCGGTCGCCCACGCCGTGTCGGCGACCTTGTCGACCGCGATGTCGCCGAGGATCATCGGCGGCGGAGCGGGGGGCGTCGGGAGGGGGCAGCCGAAGGGCACGACGACGGGGAAGGCCGAGAGCAGCGGGCCGTTGGGGTAGCCGCATGCTCCGGCCGGCGGTCCGGCGCCTTCGACCACAAGCCCGCCGGCGGCGAATCCGTACTGCGATTGGGCACCGGCGAGGGAGACGGAGAGGGCGAGCGCGCCGGCGATCGCACCGGCGGTCAGGATGTCGAGCGTTTTCATGATCTCCTCCGGAAGGGGGTGGCGAGGGACACGAAGAAGCCTCCGGTGAGACGAGCCGGGGGGCGGCCCGGATCCCCGAATCCGGGACCCAGTTGCCAAGTCGAGCAACCGATGCAGAGATCCCTTGTTCTCCTGGTCGGAGGGGGTCGAGGATGCGAGGCGGCGGCGCCCGATCGGGGGGAGATTCCCAGCGCTGGGTCAGCGGTCTCCGGATTCGGAAGATCGCCCGGCGGCGGCCAGGGCCGCCATCAGCCGCTCCTGCTCCGCGGCCGCGATCCGGGAGGTCCGGCAGAGTCCCCCGGCGCGATCCGCCCACCCGCAGGCGGCCGGGAGGTCCCCCGCCGCGAGGGCCGCCCACGCGCGCGCCTGAAGGGCCGCGCTCTCGAGCCGCGCCCGCGGGTCGCTGCCGCGCTCGGGATCGCGGCTCCCGAAGAGCCGGACCCAGACCTGGTCCGGGAACCGCCCGGCGCCGTGATCGCGCCGGAGGGAGGCGGCCAGGCGGGCGCACTCCTCCCAGCTCCCCGCCGCCCACCCGCGGGCGAGTTGCTCGCCCCGCGCCAAGGCCAGGCGGCGCTCGTTCCGGGCCGGCTCCCCCCGGAGCGCCACGATGCCGGCCCGCCGGAGCGCCGCACCCAGCGCGGGCGGCTCTCGCCCCGCCTCTGCCTCCGCGGCGAGCTCGAGGAGGAGCCGCCCGTCGAGCCGCCACCACGGCCCGGCGCGCTCCAGAGCGGGGCCGAGCCGGCCGGCGCGGGCGAGGTGGCCGGCGAGCGCCAGCTCGGTCCCCCACCGGAAGCGCTCAGGGGGGAGTTCTTCACCCCGAAACCGCGCCTCGAGCTCGTCCGCCGCCGCCGCCAGGGGCCGCCACAGCCACGCCGGCTCGAGGGCGGGCGGGAACATGCCGGCGGCGCCCAGGGCGGCGAGCAGCTCGCTCTCGAGGAGATCGCGCTCCTCGGCCGTGCGCTCCGGCCCCAAGAGCCCCGCCATGAGCTCGGCGCGGAGCCTCTCCAGCCGCTCGGTCACCGCCGCGGCCTCCGCCGCCCCGGCCACGGGCAGAAGCCGGATCGCCAGGCGGCGCGCCTCCAGGTCCGGCCCGTGGCGCGCGAGCCCCTCGAGGAAGGGGATCTCCGCCCCTCCGGACCGCTCGGCGAGCGTGTGGAGGGCCATGATCCGGGCCGCCTCGTCCCCATCCCGCGCCATTTCGCGCAGGAAGGCGAGGGCGGGGGCGGTCCCTGCCTCCCCCAGGGCGGGGAGCAGGCGCACGCGCAGATCCCATGCCGCGTGGGGATCCGCCGCGATGAGCACCTCGACCGCCGCCGCGGGATCCGCCTCGCCGGGGTGCCCGCAGAGCGTGATCGCCGCCTCCACCCGGATCCGGCGATCCACCCCGGCGCCGAGGTAGCTCGCGAGCCTCCGTCGGCCGGCTGCCGTGAGCCCGAGCGCGGCAGCGGCCGCTTTCCCCACCTCGGTCGAGCGGCCGAGCGAGTGGACGAGGGCCGCCTCGAGCGAACCCGCCGCGCCCGCGGGCTCGACGCTGCCCAGGGCCTCCACGAGGGCCGCCAGCCGCCGCTCGGCCGGCTCGCCCGCCCCCGGAGCGCTCGCGGCGAGCGCCGCGCGATGGCGGGCGATCTCGTCGGCGAGCCACCCTTCGAGGGTGGAGCGCACCTCCGCGTCGCCGCGGAAGGGGGCCAGGAGCTCGGCGGCCGCGACGCGGCGTTCGTCGGGATGGTCCCCGAGGGCGAGGAACTCGCCACGGAAGGCGGGGAAGGGATGCGCCCGCGTCAACCCGGCGAGGCGGGCGAGCCTCTCCGCGGGGTCGCACCGCCGCCAGGCCGCGACGAGCGCCTCCCCCGCCGGAACGGGGTCGGGGGCCTCCGCGAGGGCCCGCCAGGCGCGAGCCTCGATGGCGGCGTCGGGATCGGCGAGCGCCGCGGCGAGGAGCGCCCGCGTCCCCGCCTCGGCCGTGCGCGCGAAGGTGGCGGCGAAGGCCTCGACCGCCGCCCGGCGGACGCGTGGATCGCCCGCCGGATCGAGCCACCGGCCCGCCCCGTCCGGGTCCCAGGCCTCGGCCCGCGCCCCGAGCGCGGCGAGGACCGGGACGAGGGCCGGGGGGGAGGGCGCGCGCGCGAGCAGGAGCCGGACGAGAGCGGGGGGCGACAGGGCGCTCGCCACCGCCTCGGCGAGCTCGAAGCAGGTCGGGGAGGGAGCCGCGGCGCCCTGCCCTCCCTCGGGGGCGCGCCCGCCCGCGAGAGCGTCCAGGACGGCGAGGAGGGCGGCGGCGACCTCCTCCCCCGCCCCCCGCGCTCCTTCGGCGAGCAGCGCCTGGCGCCGCGGGACCCAGGGCCCCTCGCCGACCCACCCCGCCGCGAGCCGCCCCGCGTCGCCCCCGGCGCCGCGGGCGAAACCGAGAGCCTCCACGAGGGCCCGCAGCCCCTGGGAGCGGAGGTCGTCGCCGCCATAGCGCCCCCGGAGGCCGGCGAGGAGCGCCGCCGGCAGGCAGCCCCGCCCGAGGAGCTCGAGGGTGTCGAAGAGGGCTTCCTCGTCCCGCCGCTCGTCCAGGGCGGCGAGAAGGTTCTGGAGGGCGGCCTCCGCTGCTCCGTCCGCCGGTTCGGAGACGGCCAGAGCGGCCCGGGCCGCCGCCGCCACCCGCGGATCGGGGTCGGCGCCGAGGACGGCGAGGGTCTCGGCGCGCGCCGGTCCCGTCCCCGGCTCCAGGGCCGCAGCGAGGGCGAGGCGCACCGCCGGGAGCCGCTCCGCCGACCGCCGGGGGAGGGAGTCCGGCGCCAGGAGGTCTCCGGCGGCGCCCTCGCTCGCCGCCAGGGCGAGGAGGGCCGCGGCGCGCACGCCGGGATGGGGATCGTCGAGCGCGGCGGCCAGCGGGGCGCGGAGGGCCGCCGGCAGGGCTCCCCCGGCCGCGCCGGACCGCGCGAGCGCGTCGAGGGCGGCGGCGCGCTCTTCCCAGTCCGCCGCGGAGAGGGCCTGGGCGATCTCCGCGCCGCTCTCGGCGGAAAAGAGGGCCCAGCGCCGCACGCGCCACTCGCGCTCCACCGCCTCCCCATCCGCCGCGGCGCCGAGGGCGAAGGCGGCGGCGAGGAGGAGCGCGCCCACCGCCGACCCCTAGGCCCCGGCCCCCGCCGCCTCCCCGTCGACGGCCCGCTGGGCGTCGGGGAGGAGGGCGACGAGGTCGGAGGCCATGACCGCGCGGCGGCCGAGGCGGGCGGCGGCAAGATCGCCGGCGAGCCCGTGGACGTGCACGGCGGCGGCCGCGGCGTCAAAGGGGGTCCATTCCCCTCGCCCGCGCCCGGTGAGGGCGAGGTAGGCGACCAGGATCCCGGCGAGGACGTCGCCCGCGCCCCCGGTCGCCATGCCGGCGTTCCCGGTGCGGTTCACGAGCACCCGCTCGCCATCGGTGACCACCGTGCCGGCCCCCTTGAGGACGGCGATGCAGCGGCCGCGGCGCGCCAGCTCCACCGCGCACTCCGCGCGCCCCGCCTCGCCGGAGGGCACGGCGTGTCCGAGGAGCCGGGCCGCCTCGCCGGGGTGGGGGGTGACGACGACGGGGCCCGGAGCGGCGGCGAGGCGCTCCGGCTCGCCGTCCAGGGCGTTCAGGCCGTCGGCATCGATCGCCAGCGGCGAGGCGAGGCCCCCGCCCAGGGCGAGGGCGATCACGGCGCGCGCGCGCGCGTCGTCCCCGATCCCCGGCCCCACGAGCCGGGCGTGGGGCTCCCGGGCAGCGAATCCGGCCGCCGCGGCGGACGACGGGCGGCCGCGGGCGTCGAAGGCCCGGCGCAGGTCGACGAGGACCGCCTCCGGGCAGAGAGCCGGCAGGGCGCGGAAAGGGGCGTCGTCGAGGCAGCCGATGCACACGAGCCCGGCCCCGGCCCGGCCGGCGCTCCGGGCCACGAGGACCGCCGCGCCGGGCATCGTCTCGCTCCCCGCGACGCACAGGACGCGCCCCGCGTCGCCCTTGTGGGCATCGTCGGCGAGCCGCGGGGGCCGGCGCAGCCGCGGCATCGCCGCCGCCCGGCTCGCTGCACTCCGCTTCCCACCGGCGGTGCTCATTCGACCACCGCCTCGATCCTCCCGATCGCGATCCCCGCCCGGTTCCGGAGGGTGCCGTCGCGCCAGGCCGCGAGCGGCGCGAGCTCGGCGGCGGTGGCGAGGCGCAGAGTCTCGAGCAGGGCGAGGAGCAGGGCGTGCGCCGCCCGCCCCCCGCCGTCGTCGATCTTGAGCGCGAGGCCGCGCTCCTCCCCCACTACGCCGACGGCGTACATCCCTTCGGCGCCGCCCTTGGCGAAGAGCCGCCCGCCGCTCGCGCGCAGGAGGTCGGTGTCGAGGCGGCCGCGCCCGGCCACGAGGTCCGGCCGCCGCGCCGCCGCCCCCTGGAGCCGCCGCGCCGCCGCCGCGCGCTCCGCGGGGAGCCCGGCGGGGTTCGCGAGGCGCGCGAAGGCGGTCGCCAGGCGCGCGAGGGGGACGCGCCAGTTCGGGGCGCTGCAGCCGTCGATGCCGGGGACGAGGCGCTCGGCGTCGAGATCGGTCAGGGCGGCGAGCGCCGCGCGCACGAGGCGCTGCCCCTCGCTCGCCGGGTCGAGGTAGCGGGCGGCGGGGACGCCGAGGTGGCGGGCGAGGGCGAGGAAACCGGCGTGCTTGCCCGAGCAGTTGTTGTGGAGGGGTCCGGGGGCGATCCGGGCGTCGCGCAGCAGATCCCGGGCGCCGCCGTCGAGCGGCTCCTGGGCCCCGCAGGCGAGCTCGCCGGCGCGAGCCCCGATCCGGGCGAGCAGTCCCTCCACGACCGCGACGTGGGCGGGCTCGCCGTTGTGGGAGGCGAGGGTGACGGCGAGCTCTCCGTCGTCGAGCCCGAAGCGGGCCGCGGCCCCGGTCTCCAGGAGCGGCAGGGCCTGGATCGCCTTGATCGAGCTCCGCGCGTAGTGAGGGGCGCCGAGGTCCCCCGCCCCGCCCAGGACGTTCCCGGCGGGGTCGGCGAGGCACCAGGCTCCCCGGTGGACCGACTCCACGGCGCCGCCCCGCCAGAGGCGAACGACCACCGGATTCGCGGGGAAGGAGGAGAACGAGACATCGAACATGGGCGGAGATTGTAGCGGCGTGGCCGGTGGACAGGGGGGGATCGAGCGACTAGAAGGGAGTTCGGTTACGCCGCGCGGGCGGGCGCCGGAACATGGAGAACCAGAACCTGATCGACGCCGAGCTCGGCCGGCTCGTGATCCGCGACAACGCGGACCGCCAGTACATCTACCTGGTGGAGTCCGGCGGCAGCCGCGGGTTTCCGATCGTGATCGGCAACGCGGAGGCGGGCGAGATCTACCGCGTCCTCCACCGGGAGGAGCCGCCGCGCCCCCTCACCCACCAGCTCGCCTTCGACCTCGTCTCCGGCCTCGGCGCGCGCATCCGCCACGCCGACATCGTCGACCTGAAGCACAATACGTTCTACGCCCAGCTCACCCTGGAGAACGAGGCGGGCGACGTGGTGGCCGTCGTCGACGCGCGCCCGAGCGACGCGATCGCGCTGGCCCTCCGGGCGCGCTGCGGCATCCGGGTGGCCGAGGAGGTCTTTCGCCGCACCACCGAGGACGGCTCCGCATGAACCTCGCCCGTCTCCTCGCCCACCTCGAGCGCTTTCCCGCCGTGGTGCGCGCCGCGGTCGACGGCCTGACCGAGGAGGAGGTCCGCTTCCGGCCCGCCGAGGGCGCCTGGTCGATCCTCGAGGTCGCCGGCCACCTCGCCGACGAGGAGGTCCTGGACTTCCGCGCCCGCCTCGAGCGCACCCTGCGCGACCCGGCGGAGGCGTGGGACCCGATCGATCCGGTGGGCTGGGTCGGGGAGCGCCGCTACCAGGACGCCGATCTCGCGGCCGTGCTCGACCGCTTCGCCGCCGCGCGCGCGGACTCGCTCTCCTTCCTGCGCGGCCTCGCCGATCCCGCCTGGACGAACGCCCACGAGCACGCGCGCCTCGGCGCCCTGCGCGCCGGCGACCTCCTCGTCGCGTGGGTCGTCCACGACCAGCTCCACCTCCGCCAGATCGCGAACCGCCGGCGGGAGATCGCCGGGCGCGAGGGCGGCGGGTATTCGGCGCGGTATGCGGAACCGTAGACCGGCCGGGTGTCTCCTACCGCAGCCTCTTCGAGAGTTCTCCCACGTCCGTGGCGGCGAGGATCGCGTCGACCCGTTGCTCGCTCTCGACATCCAGAACGTCGACGATCTGGCCGAGGAAGAGCCGCGGAGAGCGACGCTGCACTCGACCGCCGGCGTGTTCCTCAACCATCCACTCCACGCGCATCCGGTCCGGCTCGAGGACGGGGAGCACGACCTCCCGAGACGGACCGAAGGAGGGAGCGTTCCACCCCGGGTAGGGGTCGGAGCCGCGGCGATCCGAATCGGGGATGAGAACGGCCTGGAGGAAGAGCGGAGGATCGGGCAGGGGGATGCCGCCCGCCAGCGCGAGCCGGACCCGAAGGGCCGGCCGAAGGGCGACCTCCGCCTTTCCGCTCAGGCCGAAGAGCCTCTCCAGCCGGTAGCCGTCCGGGCGGATCTCCGCGTCCACCGACCGGTAGCCCGTCAGGAGGCCGACCTCCGATCCGTGGAGGAGGCACCACTCCTCGAGCTCCTCGGCCCCGGCGGGCCCGAAGCGGATCTCGCCGCGGAGCTCGGGCCCGGCGCGATGAGCGAGGAGGGTCATGCGATGGTGGTGGAGCGCGCCCCGCAGGTCGAGCGGGAAGACGCGCGGATCCCGGGTCGTCTCGCCCGCGTGGACGAGGAGGTCCTCGAGCTCGAGGAACACGCCGCTCGCCAGGGCCGGAGCGATCTCGAGGCCATAGAGCCCCGGTTCGAGACCCGAGAAGCAGAAGGCGCCGTCCGGGGCGAGATCCGCGGTCCAGGCATCGATGGAACGGAGGTGGAGAAGCGTGCTCGGCGCGGAGGTGAGGCGCACGCCGACGGCCTTCGCGGGGATCTCGGGATCGAGGAGGACGGTCCCCGCGATCTCGCCCCCCGCGCGAAGCTCGAGGACGAGTCCGCGGGCCCCCGGCGCGAACTCGCGCGGGATCCCATACCGCCCCGGCGCGCTCGCCACCAGTCGGAATCGCTCCCCGGGGAAGGACTCGTGGATCGCAAAAGCGCCGTCGGGGTCGATCGGGACCCGATGGACGTTCGGCTCGGTGTCCCAGGCGCTCCGGCCGGCGTCCCAGCGATGGAGCGCGATCTCGGCGCCGGCCACCGGCTCTCCCCGCTCGCCGACCACGCGACCTTCGGCGAAAGCCGCCGGCGGTTCGAGGACCAGCGCGCCGAGGTCGGTGATGCCGGCGGGGAGCGCGCGTTCCACCTCGATCGTGGCGCGCGCGCGAGGTTCGGGCCGGAACCAGCCCTCTCTCACCGTGATCCGCCGGATTCCGCGCTCCGTCCCGCCGGACGCCAGCGGAACGAGGAACCCTCCGTCCTCGGCCGTGACGGCCGGCGTGGACGACTCGCAAACCTCCTCTCCGTCCTGGCCGGCGCGGATCCCGACATTCGCCACCACTTGCACCCCCTCGCGCGGCGCTCCGTCGCGGTCGATCACGCGCAGGCGGGCGACGGGATGGTCGGCGCCGAGCCGGATGGTGAACGTCACCGTCTCGCCGGCTCGCCTGGGGCCGGGTCCCCGGACGCGCGTAGCGACGGTGTCGGTCGCGCCGGCGAGGAGGCCCGGAGGCTCCCGCCACGCCTCGACTGCCAGCTCGACCCGGAGCGCCACCCGTGGGAAGACTGCGCGGCCGCCCTCGGCGGGAAGATCGAGCCGGAGGCGCGGGAGGGACTCCGAGCGGGGACGGACGGGCGGATCGCCCTCTCGCACCACGCAGAGGGAGACCCGGGCCCCCTCCCCGAGGGGCTCGCCTCCTTCGTCGAGCACCTTTACCGCCACGGATCCGATCGGCGGGAGCACCAGGGTGGCGATTTCCCCGGAGAGGTTCCTCGGATCGAGCAGGCGCTCGATCGCCGGATCGGCGACGGCCATCGCCACCAGGGACCAGCGGAGCCCCTCCAGATCGAGGACCTCCTGTGCATGCGGGAAGGTCGCGATCGCCTCCGGCGGGACGGCCTCCGCCTCGCGAAAGAAATGGTCCCAGGTCGGGTACCACGCGCGGAGGCCGACTCTCGTACCGGGGAGCGGCCGGCCCTCTTCGTCCACGACGCGCGCCCGCAGGGTGGCGTCCCGGGCGAGGACGAGCTCGATTGGGCTCTCATCCCCGGGGCCCACGACCGTCGCGCCCCACAGCCCCGCGGCCGCGCCGACGAGCAGGGTCGGCGCCTCCGCTGGAGCCTCGATCCACCACCGCCCACCGGGATCCGGGACGAGGCGCGGCGCGCGCTCCTCCATCCAGCGGTCCACGGCGCCGAGGTCGCGGAGGGTCCGGAGGTCCTCCGGACCGGCGCCGGCGAGAGCTCGCACCCCCGCCCCCGCCACCGTCTCTCCCTCGGGCCCAAGGACGAGGACCTCGATCTCGCCGGCTCCGGGTCCATCGCCGCCTTCGAGCGCCCTGCGGCGGGGACCCTCCC
The DNA here is from genome assembly GCA_040754415.1 of Planctomycetota bacterium. Taxonomy (GTDB): domain Bacteria; phylum Planctomycetota; class UBA1135; order UBA1135; genus JBFMCU01. The sequence goes on along the minus strand of JBFMCU010000028.1, from coordinate 5,922 downwards.
CGTCGTTCGCTCCGCCCCCCGGATCACCGGCGCGGCCCGCCCCCTTCGCCGGGGAGGGAGCCGCGGCCTCCGCCGAGCCCCGCGCCTCCGGGGCCGGCATCTCCCCGGCACGCATCCAGGTAGAGGCCAGCACCCCGGCCACGAGCGCCGCGGAAAGGACGGCGCTCCCGGCGATCACGATCTCCTTGCCCATGCGTCCCGCCCCCTGCTCTTTCGCCATCGCCGGCGGAGCCTGCGCTGTCCGCGGTTTGCCGCGGAACTCCGGGCTCCAGCCGTCCGGCGCGCCGCCCGCAAGGAAGAAACGAGCCGCCGGCGGGGGGACGGGCGAACGGTCGCTAGAATCCCCCCCCATGCCGATCCCCCCGGAGCTCGAGGAGCGGTTCACCCAACTTGGCCGAGGCCTGGTGCAGGCGAACGTGCGGCTCGGGCAGGTCCTCGAGGCGCTGGGAAAGGGGGGCGGGGGCCCGGCGGAGGAGGGGCCCGCGCTCGGGGCGCTCCTCGACCTCGTCGATGCGCTTGGCGAGACGTTCGCCCGGCGGGAGGAGACCCGTGGCCGGCGGCGGTGGCTCCCCTGGGCGCGGCGAAACGGGGAGGGGGCTCGCGAGGATCTCTGGCGCGGCCTCGCTTTGGCCCGGGAGGCCGCCCTGGAGCACCTCGCGGCGCAGGGGATCGAGCCGATCCCTCCGGGCGGGCCCTTCGACCCGGCCCTCCACCGCGCGGTCGAGGCGCGGCCGGCCCCTGCGCCGGCCCTGGCGGGGACCGTCGCGGCCACCCACCGGCAGGGCTGGGTTCGCCGCGAGGGCAGCGGGCGGCTCGTGCTGCGCGCGGCCCACGTGAGCGTCTACGCGGAGGGAGCGGAGGGAGGGCGGTGAGCGAGACCCCGACCTTCGGCATCGACCTCGGCACGACGTGCTCGGCGATCGCCCTCGTGCAGAATGGGCACCCGCGCCTCCTCCTGATCGACGGCGAGGATCTCGTGCCGTCCGTCGTCTCCTGGCCCCCCGGGGGCGAGCCGCTCGTCGGGATCCCGGCCCTGAACCGCCTCGCCCTCGACCCCGAGCGCACCGTCCGCTCCGCGAAGCGCCACATGGGAACGGACCGGCGCTGGACGATCGACGGGCGGGTGATCTCGGCGCCCGAGGTCTCGGCGCGGATCCTGGAGCGGCTCGCGCGGGGCGCCGCGGAGGCGACCGGCCGGCGAGTGCGGCGGGTGGTCATCACCGTGCCGGCCTGGTTCACCCACGGCCAGCGCGCCGACACGATGCGCGCGGCCGAGATCGCGGGCCTCGAGGTCGCCCGGCTGATCAACGAGCCGACGGCGGCCGCCCTCGCCCACGCCCATCGCCAGGATCTCCGCCGCCGCGCCCTCGTCTACGACCTCGGCGGGGGCACCTTCGACGCGAGCCTCGTCGAGCAGGACGGAGCGGTCGTCGAGGTGCGGGCCTCCCGCGGCGACACGCGCCTTGGCGGCGACGACCTCGACCAAGCCCTCGCGGAGATCGTCCTGGCGCGGCTCGCGGAGGAGGACCCCGCGTTGCGCGCGGCGATCGCGGGCTCCATCCCGGCCCAGACCCGCCTCCTGCTCGCCGTCCAGGCCACCAAGCACGAGCTCTCCGCCACGCTGCGGGCACGGGTGCGCGTGCCGTTCCTCCTCGACCTCGGGGGCGAGGCGCGCCACCTGGAGGCCGAGCTCGAGCGCGCCGAGCTCGAGGAGGCCGCCCGGCCCCTCCTGGAGCGCACGCTCCGCTGCGTGGAGGAGGTCCTCGCCGACGGGGGCATGCGGGCCGCGGAGCTGGACGAGCTCCTGCTCGTCGGCGGATCGACCCGCATCCCCCTCGTCTGGTCGCTCCTGCGCGAGCGCACCGGCCTCGAGGGGAACGCCGCGGTGCCCCCCGAGCGCGCCGTGGCGCTGGGGGCCGCAATCCAGGCCGCCATCGTCGACGGCAGCCGCGTCGACGGCGTGCTGGTCGACGTCGCCCCCTACTCGATCTCCGTCGCCGCCCTGGCCCACCTCGGGGACGGCGGGCATTGCATGACCTGCCGTGTCCTCACGCCGCGGAACTCCCCCCTGCCCGCGCGGCACACCGAGGTCTTTTCGACCACGCACCCCGTCCAAGACACGGTCCTGATCCCCGTGCTGCAGGGCTCGGATCCCAACCCCCTGCGCAACGCGGCGCTGGGGGAGATCGAGCTCCGGGGCCTGCCGCCCGCCCCGCCGCCCCGCACCTCCCGGCCGATCTCCGTCGAGTTCCGCCACGACCTGGACGGGATGGTGTCGATCCGGGTCACCGACGAGCTCTCGGGTCGCACGGCGGACGGGCGCGTGGCGGCGGGGGGGGTCGAGGTCGCGGGACTGCGCGAAAAGCTGCGCCGCGAGCTCGAGACGGAGGGGATCCTGCCCGGCGACGGCCGCGATCCCGACCCCTTCCTCGAGCGCGAGGAGCGAGCGGGCCGGAGCGAGCGCCCGGCCGTCCCCGCCCCGCTCCTCGCTGATCCTGCCTCCGGCGACCTCGAGGAAGCCCGCCACGCCTTCGCGACCGTCCTCGAGCGCGAGGCGGAACTCGCCCGGAGCCATTCCGCGCACGCTTGCGCGCTGGCCGAGCTCGCCGCCGAGGGGCGGGACGCGCTCGCGCGCGGCGAGGCCGCCGCGGCGCTGGCGCGCTACGACGAGCTCTCCGACCGCCTTTTCGAGCTGGGGATCTGGCTGTGAGGGGCGCGCCGGAGCCCGATCCGCGCTGGAGCGACTGGCGCGCGGCGGAGGAGGACGTCCTCCTGGGCGGCGAGCGGGGCGGTCCGGGCGCCGCGGAGGCCGCGGCGAGGCTGTCGCCCCGCGCCGCGCGCATCCGGCGGGCGATGGGCGCCCTGGAACTCGGGCTCCGCGCACCGATCGACCCTCTCGCCCGCGAGCTCCTCAGCGAGGGCGAGCTCGACCTCGCGTGCCTCCTGCGGTTGGCCTTGCTGCCCCCCGCCGAGATCGACCCCTCGGAGATCCGCCGCCGGGCCAAGGTGCTCGGGGTCGCGAACGGGCCGGGGCTTCCCGTCCTGGACCTGCTCCGGCTCTTCGCGGCGGCGCGGGCGCGCTCCCCGCGCTCGCCGGGCTCCCGGCCGGCGAGTCTGGCGAAGGCGAGCCGGGCGCGCCCCGCACTGCGCGCCCTCCTGCCGCTGCTCTCCCCGAAGTTCACACTATACGAGGAGGGTCCACTCCTGGAGGCACTGTCGCCCCGCCTGCGGGCCTACTGGACGGTCGCCGCGGCGTGGGCGGCCCGCCATTCCGACCCGCGCGCCCTCCTGCGGGAGCGCTTCCCCGCCGCGCCCGCCTCATTCCCCGCGGCCCACTGGCCCGACCTCGGCCAGGCGGAGGCCGACGGAGCGCTGGAGCGCTGGCTCGCGGCCCGGCTCCCCCCGCCCTGGGGTTTCGCCGAGGAGGCGGCCGCCACCCGCCTGCTCGCCACGTCCCGCGAGCGGCGCCGGCGGGTCCTCGGAACCCTGCTCGCGCGCATCGGCACGATCCTCGCCGAGGGGCGCCCCGCCGAGGCGATCGGAGCGGTGGAGGCGGCCCAGGCGCTGGTCGATTCTCTCGAGGGGCTGGCGGGCCGCCGGGAGATCTGGACCCAGCTCGCCGTCCTGCGCCAGCGCCTGGCGTGGTGGGCGGCGGGCGAGGGAAAGCCGCCTGCGCTCGCCGCGGCGCTGTGGACGGCCATGCGGGAAGCTCCGAGCGGGGAGCGGCGGGCGGTGGCCCGCGCGGCGCTCGAGCCAGGGGGCGCGCCGCAGGCGCTTCCTCCCCGGCTGCGAGCCGAGATGCAGATCGAGCTCGCGTCAGCAGAGAACGCGAGCGAGGACGAGACGGTGGCGATCCTCCTCGAGGCGGCGCGGTCTCTGCCGCGGCTCGCCTTCGAGGAGCGTCTCGCCTCGAGCGGGGATCCCGCCTGGGGCGAACTCGTCCGGGGCGTGCACGAGGTCGGATCCGGCGACGCGGCGGCCGCCCTGCGGCGCGCCGCCGCCCTCTTCGCCCAGCCCGGCGGCGCCCCGCGCGCGAGCCGGCTCGCCGCCCTCGCCCTCCAGCACGGCACGGACCCCCGGCACCGGCCTTCGCGCCGGCTGCGCCGGACCTTCGTGGCGCTCCTGGAGGCGGTGGTGGAGCGGGACATTTCGATCGGCCTCGCCGTCCTCCTGCCCGCCATGGCGACCCACTACCTGGAGCCGAAGGAGATCCGGCCGGCGCTCGACCGCCTCGGCCCCACCCTCCAGCGGGCCCTCGACGCCCCGCGGGGGCCGGGGGACGCCGAGGTGGCCGACGAGCTCCTCCTCGCGTGCCTGCTCGGCGCCGAGGAGCGCGGCCGGGCCCGCCTGCGCGAGATCGGCCGCGACCTGCGACGCCGCGCGAGCGATCCCGCCGCCTGGCGCCACGCCCTTCTCTTGGCCGCCAAGCTCTCCACTCCGCCCCCCCCGCGCCCTGCGCTGGCCCGCTCGGCGCTGGAGCAGATCACCGCCTTCCTCCTCCACCGCGGGGCCGACGCCCTGGAGGGAATGGCGCGCGCCTGGTGCGCGGCGCGCCCCGACCTCGCGCCGTTCCTCGCTCGCTGGGCGGAGGAGCACCGTGAGGCGCTCGGGGAGGGGTTCCTGGCGGAGGAGGAGGACGAGGACGAGGGGCTCGCGGGAATCGAGGAGATCCTCGCCGGCTTCCAGGATGGCTCGCTCGACTTCGCGGACGTCGAGCGGGCGATCGGGGCCCTGTTCGAGGCCGAGGACGATGGCTAGGCGCAAGGAGAAGGACCGCGCCCGGCGCCGCCGCGCCGAGCGCAAGCGGAAGCGCGGCCCGTCTCGCTCGCCGGGCGCCATCGCGCGGGCCTTTGGGGTTCGCTCCTCCGAGGAGGCGTTGCCCCTGGATCCTCCCGCCCCCGAGCGGTGCTTTGCGCCGGTCCACGTCGAGGCGGGGCTGCGCCGCGTCGCCGATCCCCGTCTCGTGCTCGGCCTCGATCCCGCCGCTCCCCTCTCCCCCGCGGAGGTCCGCGCCGCCTGGCGCCGCGGGGTCGAGGCCCATCCCCCGGAGGCCGAGCCCGACCTCGCCCGCGCCCTCACCGCCGCCCGCGACCGCCTCCTCGCCCCCGAGCGTTCGATCGAGCGCCGTCTCGGCGTCCTCCGCGCCCCCGACCCGGCCGCCTACGGCCTCCCCGTCGACGCCGCGCCCGCGCTCGCCCCCGACGGCCTCGACGCCCGCGTGCGCCTCCTCGGCCAGCTCGCCCTCTACGCCCTCCTGGAGGAGGAGCTCGGCGGGGAGAAGGGAGCCTCGCCGGGGCAGATGGAGCTGCCGTTCTGAGAGGCTGAGCAGAAATCGATGATACAGCCTCTCTAATGCCTTCTGGCGCATCGCCTGACGGCGCGGCCGCCCGTTCGCGAGCAATTCTCGCTCGCTCTGAGGGGCGGCCGTCCGGGGGGCATGGATCGCCGGGACCCGCGGTCGGCAGGTCCCGGCGATCCACGTCTTCGCTCTTCGGGCCGCTACCGATAGAGCTTCACGTCATCGATCCACGCCGGACCGTCCCCGGCCTCGAACAAGGCCCAGTTCCAGCCGTCCTCGTCGGGAAGGAAGGCGCTGGACGTATCCGACCCCACTTCGATGCCGTCGATCCAGTAACTGAGGCGGACCATGCCCTGGGCGACCCGGTCGTACTTCACGATCACGTGGTGCCAGACCCCCAAGGACCACGCGCTCGGGGGAAGACTGGTGCCGGAGAACTCGATTGCCCCTCCCTCGCGGAAGTATATGAGGTCCCGGCGAGGCACGTAGGTGTTGGGTGTCGCGTCTCACGCTGAATGGTGCTCGCGTCTCACCGTGGATGGGACCGTCCGAGGCGGTGTCACGCTTACGGCGCTGGCGTGCTCACGGCTTCACGCTGCTCAGGCGAGTTGAGGTCGAGATTC
>JBFMCU010000027.1:0-4844 GCA_040754415.1 Planctomycetota bacterium | reverse complement strand
CGAGGGAGGGGATCGCGAGGAAGAGCCCCGGCACCATGACGAGCCCGCCCCCCACGCCGAGCAGAGGGGTCACGAAGCCCCCCCCGATCCCGACGAGGAGGGCGAGGAGGTAGGCGCTCGCGCGGACCAGGGCCTCGCCCTCCGCCACCCCCGTTCCCCCGCTCCCTCCCGCGACGAGGCGCGCCCCCGCGGCGGCGAGGAATACGACGAAGATCACCCGCAGGACGCGGACGTTCACCCGCTCGGAGGCGCGGTAGCCGAGCCGCGTGCCGGCGAGGACGCCGAGGACGAGGGCGGCGATCGCCGGCCAGTCGAGGTCCGGATCGCGCCGGAGCGCCTCCGCCCCGGTCGCCGCGGCGGTCGTGGCGACGACGAGGACGAGCCCGGTCGCCACCGCCTCCTTCAGCGGGATCCGCCGCAGGTAGTGCAGAAGCGGCACGGCGAAGAGCCCCCCGCCGATCCCGCAGAGGCTCCCGAGGAAGGCGATCGCGAAGCCCGCCGGCACGAGCCAGGCGCGCGCACCCGCTCCTCCCGCCGCCCGCGCGGGACGGCTCACCCGGCGACCGGCGCCGCCACGCGTTCCGGGAGCGGGGAGAGGGGCAGGGCGGAGCGCAGCCGGTCGGGGGGGCACACCGCCGCCCCCGTCTCCATCACGACGACCCCCGCGGCGGCATTGGCGAGCCGCATGGCGGCCGGCGCCTTCAGGCCCGCGGCCAGCGCCAGGGTGAAGACGGCGGCCGCCGTGTCCCCCGCCCCGCTCACGTCGACCACGTCGCGGGGGCCCGCGGGGCGGATGGCGAGCCCCCGGGGGTGTTCGTCGGAGTAGAGGGCCATCCCGCGGTTTCCGAGGGTCACGAGCAGGTGCCGCGGCCGGTAGGCGGCCCGGAGCTCCGCCGCCGCGCCGGCGACCGCCTCCGCGCTCGCCAGGTCGTCCGGCGAGCGCCCGGTGGCGGCGGCGAGCTCCCCGAGGTTGGGCGTCATGGCCGTCGCCTCGCGGAACGGGGCGAGGCAGGCGCGGGGATCGAGGACCACCGGCGCCCCCGCCGCGCGCACCAGGGCGGCGGCCCGGGCCACCTCCTCGCCCACCAGGCCGTAGCCGTAGTCGGAGACGAGGACCGCATCGACCTGTCCCGCGAGCGCGGCGAGGCGGGCGGCCACTGCCTCGCGCACGGCGGCAGAGGCCGGTTCGTCCGGCTCCCGGTCGATGCGGAGCACCTGGTGGCGCGTGCGCCCGGCGTCGGCGCCGAGGATCCGCGTCTTGGTGGGCGTCATCCACCCGCGGACGGGCCGCACGTCCTCGACCTCGACGCCCGCTTCCTCGAGGATCCGGCGCAGCTCGCGCCCGTTCGCGTCCGCGCCGACGGCGCCCAAGAGGAGGGTGCGGGCGCCCAGGGCGCGCACGTTGCGGGCGGCGTTGGCCGCCCCGCCGGTGCCGAGCGCCTCCGATTCGTGCCTCAGCACCATGACCGGCGCCTCCCGCGAGAGCCGGGTCGGGCGCCCGAAGACGTAGTGGTCGGCGACGAGGTCCCCCACCACGGCCACGCGGAGGGAGGAGAAGTCGGGCACCAGGCTCGCGGCGGGCATCGAGGGAGCGGGCCGGGGGCCGGCCACGGCCGCGGATTGTAGTGACGGGCTCACCCCAAACCCACGGCCGGCCAGGGTTCGCGGCGGGCGCCGGAGGGCGGGGCTCGGCGTCGCGGGATCCTCCCCGCCCGAAACGGCCGAGGAGCGGCGCCGGTGGCGCCCTCCTCGACCTCCACCTGTCGGGTAGCCGGAGCGGTTGCCCGCCCCGGCTCCCACAGAACCGTACTTGTGCTGTTCACATACGGCTCTTCGGGACGGCGGGTTTTGACCCCCGCCGCCGGCCGGTTCACGACCTCTCGGGTTCCGCGAACAGCCGAAGCTGTCGCGGAGCGTGGGCGACCGCCCAGAGGGCCCGGAAGCGGTCCAGCAGTGACACGAGCCCCCGCTGGGCGAACTACGCGTTGCGGAGTGCCCGGTCCACGGCCGGGTCGTGGCTGAGCGCCCAGCGGGACGGACGTCCCTGGTAGACGCGGCGCCACGCCGTCTTCCGGAAGACCCCCCCAGGCGGATCAGGCGACGGGCGATGGTGCGCTTGCGCTTCCAGTGCGTAGGCACGAGCGCTCGGAGCCGACGCCGGATGTGGGTGTCGGCCCCGTTCACCACCCGTTTCCATCCTCGCGGGACCGCTCTCGCTCGGACTGCCTTTCGCCTTCGGCACCTTGTGCGTCCTCGCCCCGGACCGGTCCGGGGCGAGGGCGCCTTTCGGCCCCGCGGGTTTCCCGCGGATTCTCGGCTGTCGCGAAGGGCAGCCAGGGCTGCCGGTCCACTCCCTTGACCGGGACCGCCTTCCCTCCCCCGGGGGGCTCGACTCCCCAGGTTGGGGTCGGCTTTCGCCGACCTTGCGGTACTACGCGATCCTCCGACTTCTGCGGGGTCATCGGCTTTCGTCTTGTTGGTCCTACGGCCTACCGCTCGCGCGGAACCCAGCAGACCTCACTGGGTAAGATCAGGAAATCACTGGAGCCATCCCGTCGCCCCTACGCCCGTGGCACCAACGGATACCGGGCTTCGACACTGGGCGCTGTCTCACCCGCCACGGGCGCCTCACGGCGCTTCGCTTTCGCTCGGAACGGTTCCACCCCTACGGCTTCCACCAGACGCCCCCTCGCGGGAGCCAGACGGCCACCATGCACCGTCCGGCCGGCCGGTGCTCCGGCCCGCGCCCTTGCCACCTCGGGGTCGGGTTCCCTCCGTCAGGGCCCCGGGTCAGGATTTACTATGGCACTGGCTCACCTCCGAATCTCCTGGTCATGCCAGTCGCACGCCACGTCATGGCGCCTAGCGGCGCCCCACGTGGCAGGCGGGAACCGCCGACGCCGTGATCCGGCGCCCCGCCGCCTCCTCGGCGAGGAACCAGTCCGAGCGCACGCCGAGGAAATCGGCGTAGCGCAGGGCGTAGTGGCGCTCGCCCTCTGCCGCGGCGGCGGTGGAGAGGGCGGCGTCGAGCTCGCGCACCCGCGGGCGGAAGGCCTCCCAGCCGGGGCGGTCGAGGGCGAGCACGGCCTCGACGGGCCCCCGGTAGCGGCGGGCGGCGGGCGCCTCGCCGTGGGCGGCCATCGCGGCGTTCACGAACCACGGCATGCAGGCGGCGAGCTTCTCGATCGCGAGATTCTCGGCGGGCCCGAAGTCGAGGGCGCTCGTGCGGGTGAAGTCGGTCACCTCACCGAGGGCGACGGGATCGATGTAGCCTCCCTCGACCGCCATGCGGTGCCCGTCGGTGCCCGGGAAGGGGTAGAAGAGCGAGGTGCGGAAGCGGCCGAGCCCGGAGCGGGCGAGGAAGTCGACGGTCTGCATCCGCTCCGCCGCGCTCTCGCCGGGGAGGCCGAGCATCACGAAGCCCGAGGTGTGGATGCCGGCCGCCTCCGCGGTGGCGATCGTGGCGAGGATGTCGTCGTCCTTCATCGGACGCAGGAGGACCTCGCGGCGGACGCGCTCGGAGCCGGACTCGATGCCGAGCTTGACGATCCGGCACCCGCCGGCGGCGAGCGCGCGGGCGAGGTCGGGCGCGAGGCGGCGAACGTGGCTGTTCACCACCCACGGCACGCCGAAGCCCTCGCGCCGGTAGGCCTCGGCGAAAGCCAGGGCGTGCGCGGTGTTCAGCGTGAAGAGATCGTCGTCGAGGATGAAGGTCGTGACGCCGCGGAAGCGCGCGAGGATGCCGCGGATCTCCTCCATCACGCCGGCGATGGGGCGCGTGCGCAAGAAGCCGATGCCCGCCGTGCTGCGCCCGAGGTCGTCGCGGTAGCGCTCGACGACCTGGTGGTTCAGGCAGTAGGTGCAGCGATACGGGCACCCGCGGCTCGTCAGGATCGAGAACCAGCCGTCCTTGGCGTCGAGGATGCGCTGGGTGGCGAAGAGCTCGTGGTCGGGGGGCGGCAGGAGGGCGAGGTCGGGGAACTCGCCCACGGGATTCCGCCGCCAGTGCTCCGCCTCGATCAGGCCGGCATCGGCCGCCGCCGGCCGCGCGCCGCCGCGCCAGGAGAGAAAGTTTGGGATGTCGTCGGGCCGCTCGCCGCGCGCGATCGCCGCGACGAGGCGGGCGAGCGCGTCCTCGCACTCCCCCACCCCGACGTGATCCCAGACGCCATCCGCCATCACCGCCTCGGGCACCATCGTCGGATGCACGCCGCCGACGACGAGCGGCGGCAGCGCGCGCCCCTCCGCCGCCGCGCGCGCGCGCAGCCCCTGCGCTAGTCGCCGCGCCTCCGCGTACTGCATCGAGAGGCACGAGAAGCCCACGAGGCCGGGCTCCCACGCGTGGATCGCGGCGTAGACGTCCGCCTCGGTGGGGACGGGCGGCAGCGCCTCGTTCAGGTTGAGGAGGCGCGTCTCGTGCCCCTCCCGGCGCAGCACGGCCGAGAGGGAAGCGAGTCCGAGGCTCACTCCGAGCTGCGTGGCGTAGTTCGGATAGACGAAGAGGACGCGCATGAGGGGGGGCGCCCGCACTCCGGTCCCCCGGCACCCGGTAGGGCGGGGCCAGGGTAGCGGGTCCCGCCGAGCGATCAAGGCGCCCGAGCGCGGCGCGCGGCGGGATCCCGGACCATCCGCTCCGAACACCCGTACCCCTCGCACGATAGGCTGGCTAGCCCGAAGTTCCGGAGAATGAAATGACGCAAGTCTCTGTGGGCCGATGGTAACTGTTTAGCGGGTCAGTGGGCCTTTCGGGAGCGGTGAGAGGCGATCCTTCGGAGGATCCTGTCGCAACGCTCGTCGAGCTCGAGCTTCTTGCGATCAAGGCGGTGGAAGTCGGCCAGCGTGCG
>JBFMCU010000026.1:0-4508 GCA_040754415.1 Planctomycetota bacterium | reverse complement strand
GCGGCGGCTCGGGGCGGGCCTCGTCCTCGTGGAGGCGGCGCTGCGGGACCCCTCGCCACTCCTGGACCGCGCGTTGCGGCGGCTCGGCGGCTGGTGCTGGAGCCGCTACGTGCGGCGCACGGCCCGGGCGCTCGTCGCCCTCGATCCCGTCGCCGAGCGGGAGGCCCGGGAGGCGGGGTTCGCCGCCGAGCGCGTCACGATCATCCCCCACGGCGTGAATCTGAACGACTTCCGACCCGGCCTCTCGAGCACGATCGTCGGCCGCCACCGGATCCGCGGGCGGATCCTGCTCCACGTCGGCCCCCTCGAGAACGGGCGCGGGCTCGAGACCCTGCTCTCGGCCTTCGCCCGCACCGTGGGCCAGCGGGAGGACTGGAGCCTGGTCCTCGCCGGCGACGGCGCGGCCCGCCCCCGGCTGCGGGCGCTCGCCGAGCGCCTCGGCGTGGCGGTGCGCGTGCACTGGCCGGCGCGGCCCCGGGACGAGGAGCTCCCCGGGCTCTTCGGGGCGAGCACGCTCTTCGCGGCACCGGCGATCGACGACGCCGTGCGCGGCCGGCAGGTGTCGCGGGCGCTCGCCTGCGGCGTGCCCGTCCTCGCCGGGGACGTCCCTCGCCTGCGGGCGCTCGTGGAACACCAGCACTCCGGCCTCCTCGTCCCCCCCGACGACCTCGGGGGTTGGAGCGAGGCGATCCGCCTCGCGGCCGGATCGCCGATCGCGCGCGCCCGCTGGGCGAAGAACGCCCGGCGGGTGGCGGAGGAACGGCTCGGCTGGCCGGCGGTGGCCCGGCGGTTCGAGGAGCTCTTCCGCGCCGTCCGCGCCGCGGGGACCGGGACGGCGGGCGGCGGGGCGCCGGCGCCCGATGCCGCCTCCTGCGCGGGGTGAGCCCGCCTCCGCCGGCGCGGCCGGAGGTCACTCCTCCGTCGCCTGGCGCAGCTCCTTGCGCAGGTACGCCATGTCCTTGGCGTACTGCTGGACCGCCTTCTTCGTCGCGGCGTCGATCTCCTGGAACGCGGCGCCGATCTTCACGCCGTCGGGGCGCTCCTCGACCTCGCTCACCGTCACCACCGCCTCGCAGTGCCCCTTGCGCAGGAGGGGGAGGCGGAACTTGACGCGCAGGTCCGTCCCCAGCGAGAGCATCTGCCCCATCTCGAAGGAGGAGAGCCCGGTGCTGCCGCCGTTCCACGTGAACCGCAGCCCATCGCCGTCGAGGGAGCTCATCCGGCCCACCCCGCGCCAGGTCGTCCCGAAGGCGTGGCCGTGGACGGGGTTGACGGGGGAGGTGCGCCGGTCCTCGGAGATGAAGTGCTCGACCCGCGCGGGGTCCTTGGGCGAGAAGAGGATCGTGCTCTCGTCCTCGAGCCCCTCCGCCGCCTCGTCGGAGGAGACGGCGGCCGTGGCGCTGGCGAGCAGCGCGGCGCCGGCGGCCTCGTCGCTGTCGTAGATCGGGACGACGCGGTCGAGCCCCACCTTCTCGATGATGTCGCGGCAGAAGGAGGAGGGCCGGGAGAGCACGAGCTTGCCGTCGTGGGAGGCCAGGACCTTGGAGGCCTTGATGATCGCGCCCAGCGCCGTGGAGTTGATGAACTTCACGAGCCGCAGGTTGAGGACGACCCCGTGGACCCCCGCGGTGACGAGCCCATCCACCTCCTGCTGGAGGAGGGGACAGTAGAAGGTGTCGAACTCGCCACGCAGGTGGAGGATGGCGTAGTCGTCGCGGGGTTCGGCCGTGATCTGCATGTCGCTCGCCAGGGGGGTGGTGCGCGGAACGGGGATCCGCGCACCGAGGGATCATGCGGGCGCCGGCGGCCGGCTGGCAAGGATTTTTCCCCCCGGCCGCCGGGGCCGTCTCGGCCCGGGGCTAGACTGGCCCGCCCATGTTCTTCCGCCGGAAACACCGTCCCGCCGCGCCTGCGCCGGAGCCGCGCGCGGCGGGCGCGAGCGCGGCCGCGGAGCCCGCGGAATCCGCCGCCGGCGCGCGCGCTCCCGCACCGCCGACCCAGTTCCTGACCGGCGAGGCCGGCAAGGACCGGCGCACGGTCCAGGTGCTGCTCGAGGCGATCGCGGGCGTCTCCGGCTCCCAGGACCTCGACCTCCTGCTCCACGACATCGTCGACCGCTCGATCGAGATCACCGGGGCGGAGCGGGGGCTCCTCCTGATGAAGCCGGCCAGCGACCGGGACGGCCTCGAGGTCCGGGTGGCGCGCCAGCGCGGCGGAAAGCCGCTCGCGGAGGAGGTGCGCTTCTCGACGACCATCGCCAACAAGGTCCTGGCGGAGGTCCAGCCGCTGCGGGCCACGGTGCACTCGGAATCGGAGGCCCTCGAGCTCAGCCGCTCGGTCTACGACCTCAAGCTGCGCGCGGTCATGTGCGTGCCCCTCGCCGCCCGCCCGGGCGAGCCGGCCCAGCCGGCGTCGCCGCGCGGCGTCCTCTACGTCGACTCGCGGGCCGCGACGCGCCAGTTCAGTCAGGCCGACCTCTCGCTCTTCGCCGCCCTGGCCCAGCACATCTCCATCGCGATCGAGAACGCGCGGCTGCACCTGGACTCGCTTGAGAAGGTGCGGTTGGAGCAGTCCCTCGAGCTCGCGAGCGCCATCCAGCGCGACCTGATGCCCCCGCTGCCCACGGACATCGAGGGGTGGGAGGTGCACGGCTGGTACGGGCCGGCCGACAGCACCGCCGGCGACTTTTACGACTTCGTGAAGGGCCGCGACGGCAGCCTCTGCGTCGTCGTGGGGGACGTCACCGGCCACGGCGTGGGCCCGGCCCTGATCACCGCCGCCGCCCAGGCCGCCCTGCGCTCCTACTTGCGGCTGATCTCCAACCTGGGGGAGGTCGTCACCCTGCTCAACCAGGATCTCTGCGATCGCGTGGAGGACGGCCGCTTCCTCACCCTGTTCCTCGCGCGGCTCGGGACGGACGGGGAGGTCGTGGTTCTGAACGGCGGGCACGCCCTGCCGTTCGTGTGGCGGCGCACGAGCGGGGAGGTCGAGACGATCGGCCGCGGCGGTCCGGCGCTCGGCATGATCCCCGACGAGCGCTACGCCCCCCATCCCCCCCTGCGCCTGGCGGAGGGGGACGTGCTCGTGGCCTACACCGACGGGCTGAGCGAGGTGCGCGATCCGGCGCGCCCGGAGGAGTTCTTCGGCGAGGAGGGGATCCGGCGCGTGCTCGCCGCGCGCGCGGGGGAGGGCGGGGGCGCGCGGGAGATCTGCCGGGGACTCGTGGAGGCCTCGATGCGCTTCGCGGGCGGCGCGCGCGAGGACGACGTCACGGTGGTCGTCGCGCGCCGGACCTGAGAGGCCGAGCAGGAAGCGATGAACCAGCCTCTCCGATGCCTTTCGGCGCATCGCCGGACGGCGCTGCCGCCCGTTCGCGAGCGATTCTCGCTCGCTCCCTGATATGGAGGCCTTCGCGATGCGCCCGCTCCGGCCCGCCGTCGCGCTCCCCTCGCCGCGGATCGCCTTCGGCTCCGACTTCCTGCCGCGGCTCGGGCGGCTCGTGGCGCGGCTCGCCGCGGCGGCGGGCCGGCGGGAGGGGGCGGGCCGAACGCATCGGTTCGGCGCGGGCACCGAGTTCGTCGGCTACCGGCCCTACCGGAGCGGCGAGGACCCGCGCCAGCTCGACTGGAACCTCTACGCGCGCCTGCGGCGGCCCTACGTCCGCGTCACGCGGTGCGAGGCGAGCGAGCACTGGGCGATCCTCCTCGACACGAGCGCTTCGATGGGGGTCGGGGTGCCCGGGAAGCTCCAGCGGGCCGCGGAGGTGGCGATCGCCCTCGCCTCCTCCGGGCTGCGCGCGGGAGCGGCGGTGGACCTCCACGCCTCGAGCGGGCGCACGCGCCTCCACGGCCTGCGCCGGCCGGCGGGGCTCGCGGCGTGGATGGCGGCGCTGGAAGCCGAACGCGCGCAGGGGGGCGCGGGCATCGCCGCGCTCCTCGGCGAGGCCGGCCGCGTCCGCGGGGCGGGGCGCGTGTTCCTGGTCGGCGACCTCCTCGACGTGCCGCCGAGCGAGGCCCGGCGCCTGGCCCGAGTCGGCCGCGAGCTCTTCTTCGTCCAGCTCCTCGCCCCCGAGGAGCTCTCCCCTTCCACCGGGGGCGGGGCGGACGGCGGTCCGCTCTCCGAGGGGCCCGTGCGCTGGATCGATCCCGAGTCGGGGGACGAGCGGACCCTCTTCGTCGATCGGCGGGCCCGGGGCGCCTACGAGCACCTGCTGGCGGCCGAGCTCGAGGCGTGGGGGGCGATCGCGGCCCGCCACCGCGCCGCCTACGGCTGCTGGAGCCCCGCGAGCTCCTTCGAGGAGATCGTGCAGGGGCTCTTCGGGGGGTGAGCGAAGTGGCGAGCCCCTTTGCGCCGCTCCTCCTCCTCCCGGAACTCGCGTGGGCCCGGCCGGCGGGGCTGGGGGCGCTCCTTCTCCCCCTCCTCCTGCTGCTGGCCGCCCGCTCTCGCCGCCGCCCGCCGGCCCGGGCCACCGGGACGCTCGCCCTCTGGCGGCGCGCCGAAGCGGAAGT
>JBFMCU010000025.1:0-7969 GCA_040754415.1 Planctomycetota bacterium | reverse complement strand
CGGAGAAGCGCCGGCGGAGCGAGCTCAAGCGCGGCCGCCGGAGCGGCGCCGAGGAGGCGTAGGGCCCCGGCGCGGCGGGAGCCCGCCGCGGCGGGCGGAGGGACGCGAGGCGGCGGCAGGCGGGGGTTTCTCCGGTCTTTTTTCCCGGCGCTCCCCCCCGGTGGAGAGCGGGGAATCGATCGACAACCGATGACCTAAGTTCATTCGACACAACAGTCTATGTCCTTGCAACTTCGAGGAATGGGCCCGGTGGTTCTCCAACTGGCCCGCCGAATTTCGGGAAGGAACGCGTTGGATTGGCGAAGGAAACTCCGCCTACTCCTTTTCTGGCGGGGGACCAGCACTATGCTCTCCGCCCAAACCAGGATCCCCACCCCTTGGAACACTGACTCACACACTTCCGGAGTGCATGGACTCATGAACAGATTCGTAACTGGCGCTCTGGCCCTCGCGGCGGCCGGTTCTGCGGCGTACGCGGAACCCGCCACCAGCGATTGGCTGGAGCTCGACAGCGAGCTCTCTACGCTCGCCTCGTCGACGACTGCCACGGGCGACTACACCAACCTCAAGGTGCTGCTGCGCGGTGGCTACGTCTACAGCGGCGATGAACTCGCCGTGGGAGACGACGACGGCTCGATCTCGGGCGTCCGGTTCTGGGACGTGGCGGTCGCAGGCGGAACCCAAGTGGGCGACGTCGGCGTTCGCCTCGGGTTCGACTTCGCGCGCCAGAACTGGTTCTACTCTAAGAGCTTCGATGGTCTCGAGTGGACTCCTACCCTCGAAGACGCCTACGCCACGTGGAAGTGCGGTGAGGTCGACGTGATCGCCGGCCAGTACAAACCGCACGTCACGCGGACCGGCTTCACCGACCCCGAGTACCTGTTCTTCCTCGAGCGGTCGGCGATGGGTTCGCTGTACGACTGGTACGACGCCGGCATCGGCGCCCGTGGGTCGTTCGGCGACTTCAGTTGGAACGTCGATGTGATGAACGGCGCTGGCGACGAGATCTACTTCGGCGACTACCGGGGTGGGATCTCCAGCGGTCACATCTACATCCTGCGCGCCCTCTGGAACTTCGGCCGCACTGTCGGTGGCTACGAGATGGCCCCCGAGGATGCGTACGGGGCCGGCGATGATCCCACGGGGACGATCGGTGTCTGGTACGTGATGGATGACATCTGGAACGGCTGGGACACCGACACCTACGGCATCGACGGTCAAGGCACCTTCGGTCAGTTCGGCTGGGGCTTCGAGGTCGAAAGCCGGGACGACGACGCGGGGGAGCACCTCACCGCCCCCGGTTGGAACAGCCTTTACTGGCCGCTGCTCTTCGGTGGCGACTCCACGCCGTGGATGGTCTACGGCACCTGGCAGGTGAACGAAGAGTGGGGCGTCGGTCTCCGCTACGAGGACCTCGACAACTCCGGCCCCCTTTGGACCGACGGTCCGGAAGGGGGTGACGACACCGTGCTGACCCTCGGCGTCAATCGCTACGACGTGGGCCACAACGGCAAGATCGGAGCGAGCGTCGCGATGATCGACAGCTCGGACAACGAGTACTGGGACGGCTACGACTTCGGCAGCACCACCGTCTTCCAAGTCGGCTACACCTACGGAGCCAGTCGCTGACGGTTCCCCGGGCGAGGTTCGCTCCCGCGCGCGACGCGGCGAGCGAGCCGAACCCCCCGCCTCCGCGCGCGACGCGGAGGGAGCGAAAACGGAAGGCCCTGCGCGCGACGCGGGGCCTTCTTTCTTTCCGGAGTACCGTGCCGGAGCAATCCTTCCACGATTCGCCGTCAGGGTTGGATTCTGGAGATGACCTTCCGCGAATCGTGGAAGGATTGCTCCGGCACGGTACTCCGCTGCTAGAACTGACCCGTGCTGCGCACCAGCCCCAGGAACTCGTTCCGCGTGCGCGGGTCGTTGCGGAACGCGCCGAGCAGGCAGGAGGTCATGGCGGCGGAGTTCTGCTTCTGCACGCCGCGCATCATCATGCACAGGTGCCGGGCATAGGCGACGACCCCGACACCCTTCGGCCGCAGCACGTCCTGCACGGCGTTCGCGATCTGCTGCGTCATCCGCTCCTGGACCTGGAGCCGCCGGGCGAAGACGTCGACAATGCGCGGGATCTTCGAGAGGCCGAGGATGCGGCCGTTGGGCACGTAGGCGACGTGGATCCGCCCGTAGAACGGGAGCAAGTGGTGCTCGCAGAGGCTGTAGAACTCCACGTCCTTGACGACCACCATCTCCGAGCAGTCCTCGGTGAAGACGCCGTCGCCCACGACCTCCTCCACGGTCTCTCCGTACCCGTGCGTCAGCTCCCCGAACGACCGGGCGACGCGGCCGGGGGTGCGGAGCAGGCCCTCGCGCGCGGCGTCCTCCCCCAGCGCGCCAAGGAGCTTCCGGACGAGCGCGGCGATCCTCAGCTCGCCGGGCCGCAGTACTCCACCCGGTTCTTCGTGCTCTCGTACAGTCGGATCCGGTGCATTCGACATCCTTCGTGAGCTCCCAGCACGGGCTCGAGCCTCTCCCAAATGGCGATCGCCAGGTTCTCCGCCGTGGTGATCCTCCCCGCGAGCCAGGGGACGTCCAGGTCGAGGTTCTTGTGGTCCAGGTCGGCAATCACCCTCTCCCGCAGGATCCGCCCGAGCTCCAGGAGGTTCATCACCATGCCGGTCCGCCCCGGAACGGGCCCCCGGACGCTGACCTCGAGCTCGTAGCTGTGCCCGTGCCCGTGGAGGTTGTTGCAGATCCCGAAGATCCGGCGGTTCTCCTCGTCGCTCAGCGCGGGATTGTGCAGGCGATGGGAGGCGGCGAACTCCTCGCGGTGGGTGATCTCGACGACGGGCATGGGGAAGGCCGGGACGGAAGGGGGCGAAGAGGATAGTCCCGGGGCCGGGGAGAACGGAAGGTTCCGGGGGGAGCCCCGGCCGCGGGGTCGCCTTCCCAGAGGCTCCCGTCCGGAGATCGCCCCCCCCTCCGGCCGGGGATTCCCCGCCCGGTCCGCCCGCGATTCCGGCTGGGGAGGGTGTACCGGCGGAGGCAGCCATGAAGCAGAAGAGATACGACCGACGGAGCGCCCGGGAGCTCCTGCCCCTCCTCGAAGCGATCGGCAGGGAGATCCGGGAGCGCACGGAAGCGGCGGAGCGTCTCGAAGCACGCCTGGCGCGTCTGGGTGCGAGCCCTTCCGCCGACCCGGTCGAGAGGCGCGAGATCGTCGCCGAGATCGCCGCGCATCGCCTGGGTCTGCGGCTCGCGCGCCACGAGCTGGATCGTCTCGGCTGCACGGTGGTGGGAACCGAGCCGCTGACGATTCGCATCCCCGGCAGAGTGGGCGAAGCACGACGCAGCTTCGTATGGCAGACCGGGGATCCGGTCCTGAAATAGGATCGGAGCCTGCCGGTCCCCCGATCCCGGGGGGGCCGGCCAGGCACCGGGGCCCTCGTCGTGGTGGCTGACGAGGGCCCCACTTTCTTCCCCCGGAAAGGACGGGACGGGCGGAAGAGTGAGAAGGAGGGGACGCCGGGACCGCCAAGGAGGGAGGCTTCCCGGGGCGGGAACGGCGAGCCCGGCGCGGAGCGGCGGGTATCCTGGGGCGCCATGGCGGCGATCGATCGGGATCCGATCTCGCGCCGCGGGAGGAGCGCGGGACGCGGGCGCCTCCTGTTCGCGGCCGGGCTCCTCGTGGGCGTCCTCGCCGCGAGCCTCGCGCAGCGGCTGCGGCGGGATCCCGGGCTGGAGCTCCTGCGCCAGGTCCGCGCCCTGGCCGCGGAGACCTTCGTGCGGGAGGTCCCCCCGCGCCAGCTCGTCGACGACGCGGCCCAGGGGATGCTCGGCGGGCTCGACCGCTACTCTCGGTACTACGGGGAGGAGGAGATCGCGGCCCTCGATCGGGAGACCTCGGGGGAGTTCCACGGCATCGGCGTCGTGTTCCGGCCGCCGGTGAGCGAGGCCCGGATCCTCTTCGCCTTCCCCGATTCGCCGGCGGCGCGCGCGGGGCTCGGCGTGGGCGACACGATCCTCGAGGTGGACGGAATCCGGGTGGCGGAGATGGCGCCGGGGGCGCTGCAATCCCACATCCGGAGCGCCGGACCGCGCACCGTGCGCCTCGTCGTACGGGATCTCGCGGGCGAGGAGCGCGGCGTGGACGTCACGCCCGAGCGGATCGTGGATCCCACCGTTCGCCACGCACGGCTGGTGGATCCCCACCTCGGGGTGGGCTACCTCGCGGTGGTCTCCTTCAGCCACCGGACGCCCGGGGAATTCGACGCGGCGCTGGAGGAGCTTCGTCCGGAAGGCCTGCGCGCCCTCATCGTCGACCTGCGCGGCAATCCCGGCGGGATCCTGGATGCGGCGACCCTGCTCGCCAACCGCTTCGTGCGCGAGGGCCGCCTGGTCGCCACGCGCACTCGCCAGCTCACCCAGGAGACGAGTGCGCGAGCGGAGGAGGCGACCTGCGCCGGGATGCCCCTCGTCGTGCTCGTCGACGCGGGCTCGGCCAGCGCGAGCGAGGTACTCGCCGGGGCCCTGCAGGACCACGGCGCGGCGGCGCTCGTCGGCGAGCCCACCTACGGCAAGGGGACCGTCCAGACCATCACCTCCTTCGCCGAGTACGCGGCGCGGGTGAAGATCACGACCGCCACGTACTACACGCCTGCCTGGCGGCGCATCGAGCGGAACGGGGAGGACGGCCGGGAGGGCGGCATCGTCCCCGATGTCGTCGTCCCCCTCGACGCGGCGGCGCGGACTGCGGTGTACGCGCACCTCGCCACGTACCCCCCGCCGGCCGCCGCCCTCCCCGCCATCCGCGCGTGGGAGGAGCGCGAGGGGATCGAGCTCGTCGCCTCGCCCCCCCCGGACGCTCAGCTCGATGCGGCCCTGGCCCTCCTGCGCGGCGAGCGCCCGGCGGGAGCGGCGAGCGAGGGCGAGTGATGGGAGTCGGTCGCCGCGACGGTCGGCCCGTCCTCGGGATCGAGTCCTCGTGCGACGAGACCGCGGCCGCCGTCGTGCGGGGCGGCCGGGAGATCCTCTCCTCGATCGTGCACAGCCAGGTGGACGAGCACGCGGCGTACGGAGGGGTCGTGCCCGAGGTGGCGGGGCGCTCCCACCTCCGCCGCATCCTCCCGATCGTCGACGCCGCCCTGGCCGAGGCGGGCGTCCCGCTCGACGGCGTGGGCGCGGTCGCGGTGACGCAACGGCCCGGCCTGATCGGCTCGCTGCTCGTCGGGCTCTCCGTCGCCAAGGCCCTGGCCTGGGCCCGCGGGCTCGCGCTGGTCGGTGTCCATCACATCGAGGCCCATGCCTACGCCGCGCTCATGGAGCACGAGGTCGCGCTGCCCGCCCTCGCCCTCGTCGTCTCTGGCGGCCACACCGCCCTGTATCGCATGACCTCCCCCACCGCGCTCCTTCCGGTGGCGGAAACCCTCGACGACGCCGCCGGCGAGGCCTTCGACAAGGTGGCGGCCATGCTGGGCCTGCCGTACCCCGGCGGCCCGGCGATCGCCCGCCTGGCCGAGGGAGGGAACGCCGGCGCGTTTCACTTCCCGCGCTACCGCGCCAAGGACGGCCGTCCCGGCTTCTCGTTCAGCGGGCTCAAGACCGCCGTGCTCTACCACTTGCGGGGCCAGAATGCCCTCGCTCCCACGCCGCCGCCGGAGGAGATCGAGCGCCCGGCCGACGTGGCGGCCTCGTTCCAAGAGGCGGTGGTCGACACGCTCGTCGCCCAGACGCTCGCCGCGGCCTCCCGCGAGGAGCTGGCGACCATCCTCGTGGCCGGCGGCGTGGCGTGCAACGCGCGGCTGCGCGAGCGCCTGACGCACGCGGCGGCCGCGCGGGGGCTCGTGGCGGTCTTCCCCTCGCCCGCCCTCTGCTCCGACAACGCCGCGATGATCGCCGGCCTCGGGCACGAGCTCCTCGCCGCCGGGCGTTCCGCCGGTTTCGACCTCGACGCGAGCGCGCGGTGAGCAACCCCTCTATACTCTGCGCCCGGAGCCGCACGTGGACAGGGACCGGTTGAAGGCGCTCCTCGAGGCGACCCGCGCCGGGGACCTCGGGGTGGAGGAGGCGCTCGGGAAGCTCGGCGGCTTGCCGGTCGCCGAGCTCGGGCACACGCGGCTCGACACGCATCGGGCCCTGCGCTGCGGCTTCCCCGAGGTGGTGTTCGCGCCGGGGAAGACGACCGCCGAGCTCGTCGACATCGCGCGCTCGGTCCTGGCCCACCACGAGCGCTTGCTCGTCACCCGTCTCGACGAGGAGCGCGCCGCCCCCCTGCGCGCGGCCCTCCCTGCCGCCGCCTACCACGAGCGGGCCCGGGCCCTCACCGTGGGGCTCCCCGGCCCCGAGGAGGGGGAAGGCCTCGTGCTCGTCGTCTCGGCGGGCACCTCGGACGCCGGGCCGGCCGAGGAAGCCGCCGTCACCGCCCGTATGATGGGCGCCCGCGTCCGGCGGCTGGCCGATGTCGGCGTGGCGGGCCTCCACCGCCTCCTCGGGCACATGGAGCTCCTCGCGTCCGCCCGCGTCCTCGTGGTGGTCGCGGGGATGGAGGGCGCGCTGCCGAGCGTCGTCGGGGGCCTCGTGGCGCGGCCGGTGATCGCCGTCCCGACGTCGGTGGGCTACGGCGCCAGCTTCCAGGGCCTCGCGGCGCTCCTCGCGATGCTCAATTCGTGCGCGGCCGGCGTCACGGTTGTGAACATCGACAACGGGTTCGGCGCGGGCTACGCCGCGGCCCTCGTCAACCGCCCGATCGCCGCCGAGGTCGAGGCGCCCCGATGACCGCCCGGAAGCTCCGCGCCTCCCTCGCCGTGGAGAACGGGCTCGTGCTCCACGGCACGTCGGTGGGGGCGCCGGGCGAGCGCTCCGGCGACCTCGTCTTCAACACCGCGATGAGCGGCTACCACGAGATCCTGGCCGATCCTTCCTACGCCGGCCAGTCCGTGGTGATGACGTATCCCCTCATCGGCAACTACGGCGTGGCCGAGGAGGACGCCGAGAGCGGCGGGGCATGGGCGGAGTGCTTCATCGTCAAGGAGATGGCCTCCCTCCCCTCGAGCCACCGCGCCACCTCGTCGCTCCCCGACTGGCTCGCCCGCCACGGCGTGGTGGCGATCGAGGGGGTCGATACGCGGCGGCTCACGAAGCTCATCCGCGAGGAGGGATCCCTGCGCTGCGTGGTGTCGACGGCGGACCACGACGAGGCATCCCTGGTCGCCAAGGCGCGCGCCGCTCTCGCCACCGACGGCCGCGATCTGGCCTCCGCGGTCTCGTGCCGCGAGCCGTTCGCGTGGGGCGAAGGCTACGCCCGGTCTTACCCCCACTGGATCCCGCCCGCGACCGGACCGCGGCTCTCGATCGTCGCCTACGACTTCGGGATCAAGCGCAACATCCTGCGCAGCCTCGTGCACTGCGGCTTCGCGGTGACGGTGGTGCCGGCGTGGACGCCGGCCGCCGATGTCTTGGCGATGGACCCCGCCGGGGTTTTCCTCTCCAACGGGCCGGGGGATCCGGCCGCCGTCGCGCGGGGGATCGAGGCAGTGGCCGATCTCGTCGGCAAGAAGCCGATCTTCGGGATCTGCCTCGGCCACCAGATCCTCGCGATCGTCCTCGGCGCCCGGACCCACAAGATGCCCTTCGGCCACCACGGCGCGAACCACCCCGTCCGCGACCTCGCGACGGGGCGGGTCGAGATCACGTCCCAGAACCACTCCTTCGCCGTCGACCCCCGCTCCCTCCCCGCTCATCTCGAGCTGACCCACCTCAACTTGAACGACCGCACGGTGGAGGGGATCCGCCACCGCACGCTCCCCGTGTTCAGCGTGCAATACCATCCCGAGGCGGCCCCCGGCCCGCTCGACTCCTCCCACCTCTTCGCGCGCTTCCGCCAGTCGCTGCTCTGACGGAGTACGGTGCCGTAGCAATCCTTCCACGATTCGCCGCCGCTGGGCGGCGAATCGTGGAAGGATTGCTACGGCAC
>JBFMCU010000024.1:0-14411 GCA_040754415.1 Planctomycetota bacterium | reverse complement strand
CAGCAGCCCGCCGCGACTCGCGCCGGCGAGGTAGCCTCCCCCCCAAGCCCCGAGGGCCAGGCGCCGCGAGACGAGCGCGATCCCGACCGCCGCGCAGAGGGGCGCCAGGCCGCGCCAGAGGTCGCGCCGCCGCTCGATCCGCGGGCTTCCCTTCGCGAGGAGCAGGGCGGCGGCCCAGACCGGCAGCGCGAAGGCGAACTCCTTCGTGGCGCAGGCCAGGAAGGCGGCCGCGAACGCGGCCGCAGGGCGGCGGGCGAGGACGGCGAGGCAGGCGAGCGCCATGCCGAGGGAGACGATCCCGTCGGTGCGCCCCGCCGCCCAGGTCACCGTGCCCCCCTGCTCCGGGAAGACCGCCGCCAGGCCCCCCGCGGCGAGGGCACCCAGGGCGCCAGCCCCCGCCCGCCGGGCCACGAGACCCACGACGACCGCCGCGAGCGCGTGGCAGAGGAGGTTGACGGCCCGCAGGGGAAGGGGATCCACCCCGCTGATCGCCTCCTGCAGCCACCAGCTCGCGCTGACGACGGGGCGCCAGAAGGCGAGGAGGTGGAGCCCGTACTGGGGCCCGACCCAGTCCTCCCACGCCCCGTGGCGGTGCACGTGCCCCAGGATACCGGCGTCCTCCGCGACCAGGGGGGCGGAGAGGGTGCCCAGCGAGGGAAGGACGGCGAGGAGCGCCACGCCGAGCCACCACGATCGCCGCCGGCGCTCCGCCCCCGGGCGGGCCGGCCGCGGCGGGGGATCCGGCGGAAGGGGAGGCTCCGGCACGGCGAGAGCCTACCCGGCAGGCGCGGTCCCTGCCACCGCCGGCGATCGCTAGACTGCTCCGCCCCGCCCCGGGCGGTCCCGGAGGCGATCCGCCTCCAGCCCCGGCGCCGGTTTGGACGAAGCACCCCCTCCCCGGCCTCCCTACCCTCCGTTCCTCCGCGCCCTCCTCTCGCAATCATGCCGGCGCTCCTCCGGTTCACCGAACGCTTCGGGAACATGCTCTCCCGCATCTTCCTGATGCTGCTCTACTTCCTGGTCCTGGGACCGTTCGCGGTCCTCTACCGGCTGGGCGCCGACCCCCTGCGCCTGGCGCGCCCGCGGGGCGGGAGCTGGTGGGCCTGGACCGCGAGGAACGAGGATCTCCGCGCCGCTCGCCGGCAAGACTGATGAACATCCTGGGCCTCTCCTTCTACTACCACGACTCGGCGGCGGCGCTCGTCCGGGACGGGGTCCTCGTGGCCGCGGGAGCGGAGGAGCGCTTCAGCCGCAAGAAGCACGATTCCGGGTTCCCGGCGCTCGCTGCCGCGTTCGTCCTGCGCGCGGGGGGGATCGCGATCGGCGACGTCGACTACGTCGTCTTCTACGAGAAGCCGTTCGTGAAGTTCGAGCGGATGCTGCTGTCGGCCCTCGCCACCTTCCCGCGGTCGGCGGCGGTGTTCCGCGAGTCGATGCAGCGCTGGGTCACCGACAAGCTGTGGATCAAGTCGATGATGGCGAAGCGCCTGGGCGTGCCGGGAGCGAAGATCCTCTTCGCCGACCATCACATGTCGCACGCCGCCAGCAGCTTCTTCACCTCCCCCTTCGCGGAGGCGGCGATCCTCACGGTGGACGGAGCCGGTGAGTGGTCCACCGCGACCATGGGGATCGGTCGCGGCAACAAGATCCAGATCTTCAAGGAGATGCGATTCCCGCACTCGCTCGGGCTCCTGTACTCCGCCTTCACCGCCTACTGCGGATTCGAGATCAACGAAGGCGAGTACAAGCTCATGGGGATGCACCCCTACGGCAAGCCGCGGTTCGTGGACAGGATCTACGACCTGATCCAGGTCGCTGAGGACGGCAGCCTCTGGCACGACATGCGGTACTTCGCCTACCATCACTCCCGGGATACGACGCTGTCCCCGGCCTTCGCCGCCCATTTCGGCCGGCCGGCGCGCGATCCGCAGCAGGGGGACAAGTCCCTCGATCCCTTCTACTGCGACATGGCGGCGAGCATCCAGCGCGTGACGGAGGAGATCCTGCTGAAGATGATCACCCATCTGCACGCGCAGACGGGCGTGAGGAACCTCTGCCTCGCCGGCGGCGTGGCCCTCAACTCCGTCGCCAACTACAAGCTCCTGCGCCGCGGCCCCTTCACCGATCTCTACATCCACCCCGCCCCGGGCGACGACGGCGGGGCGGCCGGCGCGGCCTACTGGGCGTACAACCACCTCCTCGACCAGCCCCGCGGTCCGGCTCTGGTCGGGGCGCATCTCGGGAGCGAGTACTCGGACGACGAGATCCGCGCGTTCCTCGCGCGCCACGACATCCCCTACGAGCACATCGCCGACGACGAGGAGTTCTTCGACTTCGTCGCCCGGCGGCTGGCGGAGGGCGAGGTGGCGGGCTGGTTCCGGGGCCGGTTCGAATGGGGTCCCCGGGCCCTCGGCTCCCGCTCGATCCTCGCCGACCCGCGCAAGCCGGAGATGAAGGACAAGCTGAACGCCAAGATCAAGTTCCGCGAGGCGTTCCGGCCCTTCGCGCCCTCCGTCCTCGAGGAGCGCGCCGACGAGTTCTTCGAGATCCCGGACCCCGCGCGCCACCTGCCGGCCCGCTTCATGCTGTACGTGACGCCCGTGCGCGAGGGGAAGCGCGCCGTCCTGCCCGCCATCACCCACGAGGACGGCTCGGGCCGCCTCCAGACGGTCTTCAAGGCCGTTAACCCGGCCTACCACCGGATGATCGAGCGCTTCGGGGAGATCACCGGCGTCCCGGTGATCATGAACACCTCCTTCAACCTGAAGGGCGAGCCGATCGTCGAGGATCCCTCGCACGCCTTCAACACGTTCAGCCTCTCCGGGATGGACTACCTGTTCATGAACAACTTCGTCGTGCGCGCCAGCGCCAAGAAGAAGATCGCCGACACGCGGTTCGCCCTGCGCCACGGGGGCGACTCCGTCACCGCCATGGTGAGCTGAGAGGCTGAGCAAGAATCTATGAACCAGCCTCTCAGGTTTCCTCTGGCGCATCGCCTGACGGCGCTGCCGCCCGTTCGCGAGCAATTCTCGCTCGCTCTCTGAGAGGGACAGCGAAAGTGCGCGCCCTGAACGTCCTCCTCGCCTTCGCGATGAGCATCGCGCTGGCGCTCGCCGTCCTCGAGGGCGGCCTGCGCCTGTTCCCCGCCTTCCGGCCCCTGGAAACGGTGAACGAGTTCCATCGCGAGCTCGGCTGGGCGAAGCGGCCGGGCGCGGTGGCCAGGCGGACGACCCGAGAGCTCGACATCACCCTCGAGATCAACTCGCGCGGGCTGCGGGACGACCCGCTGGCGACGATCGCCAAGAAGGAGAACACCTTCCGCGTCCTCTGCCTCGGCGACTCCTTCGTCCTGGGCTACACGGTCGATCGCGCGGACCTCTTCGTCGACCTGATGGAGGGCTGGTATCGGGCCGAGCAGCGCCGGGTGGAGGTCCTCAACGCCGGCACCGAGGGCTACTCGACCGATCAGGAGGCCCTCTGGTTCCGCCGGTACGGGAAGGAGTACGCGCCCGACCTGGTGCTCCTCTTCCCCTACGAGAACGACATCTACTGGTGCCGAGAGGAGCGCTACACGCGCTTCCCCAAGCCCCGGCTCGATGCCGCGGGCCGCCTCGAGGCGCGCACCCTCACGGATCCGGGGCCCGCCCCCGTCCTCCTCCGCTCGGCGATCGGGAACTTCCTCGACAAGGTCGTGCTCCGGCGGCTCGCGCGGCCGGCGGCGGATCACGCGCACCGCTTCCAGCCGGCGGGCCGGGAGGAGTGGGTCTTCTCCGAGTTCGCCCCGCTCTTCCACGCGGAGCCGCCGTTCCTCGCCGATGCCGTCGCGCGGACGCGCGGGGCGCTCGCCGCCCTCCAGGCGGACTGCGCGGGGGCCGGCGCGCGGCTCCTCATGGTGCCGATCCCCTCCGAGAGCGCGATCCAACCCGACGAGAAGGCGCGCTTCCGCGAGATCGGCCTGGCCGGCATCCCCGACGAGCTCTGGTCCCCCGACAAACCGGTGGAGCTCTTCCTCGACCTCGGGCAGGAGCTCGGGATCGAGACCCTCGACCCCCGCGCCGCCCTGAAGGCGGCCCATGCGCTCGGGGGCGAGCCCCTCTACTTCGCCGACGAGTGGCACTTCAACCCCCACGGCAACCGCGTCTTCGCCACGTTCCTGGTCGACGCGCTCAACGGTCGCCGGGTCTTCCCGCCCGGTCACGAGGCGATCGGCCCCGGTTCGTTCCCCGCGCCCGCCGCCCCCGGGGGGCCGCCGGCGTGGCTCTGCGTCTTCGCCGTCCTCTGGCTCCTCCTCGGCGGATCCTACGCCTACAACTACCGGGACGAGCCCGCCCACCTCGCCGCCCTGAAGGTGGGCGCGCTGCTCCTGGTGATCTTCGCCATCGTGCTCGGCGGCGGGCGCCTGCTCGCGGCGGTGCCGCCGTCGCTCGCTCCCTACCTCGTGGCGGGCTTCCTCGTCCTCGTGCTGGGCTTCGTGGCCGTGAAGCTCGGCCGCCGCCTCGCCACGATCCTCGAGCTCCTGCGCGCGTTCACGCTGCGCGGCCACTGGTACCTGATGCCGCTCGTCGTCGTCCTGCTGACGGTCGGGAGTCTCCTGGTCGTGGCGGCGAGCTCGCCCCTCATCGCCCCGTTCATCTACACGCTGTTCTGATGCCGGCCCACCATCCGACGATCCTGACCCCCGAACCCCCGTTGCGCGATCCGGCATCCTCGGCTACAAGCGAGTCCGCGGCTCCCACCCGCCGCGCCCCTGCCCCATGAAGAGCTTCCTCAAGGAATTCTGGCCCTGGATCCTGGTCCCCTTCCTGGCGGTGCTCGCGCTCCTGGTCGTGGCCTGGTGGCTGGGGGGCGGCGAGGGCACCTCGCCCTTCGTCTACAACTTCTTCTGATCCGCTCGTTCTTCCGATCCGCTCGACGGGCCTCCTTCCGCCTCGCACCGCGTCAGAGAAGGAGGTAGCGCCAGTAGTCGGCGAGGATCGGGCCCAGCGGCTCCGTGGGCCCGCCGCGCCAGCGCCGCGCGAGCTGCGTCCACAGGTAGTCGGCGAGGGCCAGGGTCCCGCAGGCCTTGACCCAGGGGCCGGCGAGCCGGCCGTGGTGCTTGCGGTAGTAGAAGAGGCGGTTCTTCTGGTACTCGAACACGAACCGCGCGAATTGCGCGGTGGAGGCGCCCACGTGGTGCACGACGACGGCGTCCGCGAGGTAGTGCGTCCGCCACCCGGCCTGTGCCATCCGCCGCGAGAAGTCGACGTCGTTGAAGAAGAGCCAGAGCTTCTCGTCGAGGAGCCCGATCGCCTCGAACACCTCGCGCCGCACGAGCAGGCAGGCGGCGGGCGGCTGATCCACGTCCCGGCTCGTCTCCTGGTCCCAGTCGCGCATGAAGTAGCGGACCAGCTCGCGCGAGCGGGGAAACCAGCGCTCGAGGGGAGTGCCGAAGAAGAGGACGGAGCGCAGATTCGGGAACGCCATCACCGTCCGCTGGGTGTGGCCGCCGGCGTGGACCAGCCGGGGCGCGACCGCTCCGTGCTCGGGGTGGGCGGCGAGGAACAGGACGAGCCGGCGGATCGCGTCGGGCGCCACCTCCGTGTCGGTGTTCAGCAGAAGCGCGAGGCGGCCGCGGGCCAGACGCAGGCCCTGGTTGCAGCCGCGCGCGAAACCCTCGTTCCGGGCGTTGCGCACGAGGATCGCCCCCGGATGCCGCGCCGCCACCATCGCGGCGGACCCGTCCGCACTGCCGTTGTCGACGACGATCACCTCGGACGGCGGCTTGTCTGCCGCGGCGAGGCGCTCCAGGCACGTGGCGAGCAGCTCCCGGGTGTTCCAGGAGGGGATCACGATCGAGAGCTCCACGGCCGGATCGCGGGGAGCGAGGCGGTCCGGGCCGTTCACGCTCGCCTCCTCCCCGCGCGCTCCGCGCGCACGATCTCGTAGACCGCTTCCAGGCGATCGGCGAGGGCGCGCGCGGAGTGGCGGGTCGCGACCCGCACCCGGGCCCGCTCGCCCATGGTCCGGCGCAGGGCGGGATCGGCCAGGAGGGCGGCGAGCCCCGCGGCGAGCTCGTCGTCCGTGGTGCCCAGGAACCCGGTCCGCCCGTGCGCCACCACCTCGCTCACCCCGCCGACATCCGTCGCCACCACCGGCAGCGCGGCGGCGGCCGCCTCCACCAGAGCTACCGGCAGTCCCTCGCTCCGGGAGGTCGAGAGGACGAGATCGAGGTCGGCGAGGAGGGGAGTCATGTCCTCCGCCGCGCCCCAGAGGTGCACGCGGCGGGCTCCGAGCTCCCCCCGGGCGCGGATCCGCCGCACGAGGGGGCCGCGCTCCCGGCCGTCGCCCACGAAGACGAGATGGAGCGCCGGGTGGCTCTCCCTGAGCCGGAGGAAGAGCCGGAGCGCGCGGGCGGGGTCCTTCACCGGGGCGAGGCGCCCGATCACGCCGGCGAGGAGGTCCGCGCCGCTCGCCCCGACCGCGCGGCGGAGGGCGCCCGCCGGCCGCCCCGGCCCTCCGCGCGGCGCGAGGGCGAGGAGGGGGCCGAGGTCGACGCCGGGGGGGACGACCACGATCTTCGCCTCCGGAACGATGCCCAGGCGCACGAGGTCGGCCGCCGTCCGATGCGAAACCGCGAGGATGCGGTCGGTGTCGGCCGCGAGGCGGCGCTCGAGAGCCCGGAGAGGACGGGACACGAAGGCGGGGAAGTAGCCCTCGAGAACGTGGCCGTGGAACGTGTGGACGCGGGCGACTTCCTCCCGGCCCGGCAGGTGCGCGACCGCCCGCCGTCCGAGGGCTCCCGCCTTGGAAGCGTGGGTGTGCACGACATCCGGCCGGAAGGCCCGGAGCTCGCGGGTGATCCGGCGCTGGGCGAGGAGGTCGCCCAGGGGCGCCAGGCGCCGCCGCAGGCTCGGCACGCCGACCACCTCGAGCCCCCGCCCCCGGAAGGCACCGGTGAGATCCCCCTCCCCCGGCTCCGGCACGCCGGCCAGGATGCGCACGACGTGCCCGCGCTCGACCAGGAGCGGATCGGCGGCCAGGGCCTGGCGGGCGGGCCCGCCCAGGTTCAGGCGCGTCAGGACCCGGGCGATCCGCATAGACGGTCGTTCTACCAGCGGCGCTCCCCCGACTCCACCGCGGCTCCGGCCGGCGCGGGACGCCTCCCGCCCCCCGCCCTGGGGTGGGCCCCACCCGGACCGCCCTTGTCCTCGCCGGTTTCCCGGATTCCGCCCGGTCTTCCGCGGGGCGCCCCGGGCCGGGGGTGTCCCGGGGGGATCACTCCACCTGGAAGAGCGTCAGGTGGTAGGCGAGGAGCAGGGTGTACATCCCCGCGGCGGTCCACAGCCCCACGCGCGCCAGGAAGAAGTTCTTGTGGACGGCCAGGACCGCCAGGGCCAGCCCGATCAGGAGGGACTTCGCGAGCACGAAGCCGGTGCGGCCCGCTCCGAGCAGGGCGATCGCCACGGGGTTCAGCTCGACGCCGCCCGCCTGCAGGTGCACCAGCGTGAAGAAGGAGTCGCCCACGTTCATCATGGCCACCCAGAGGACGGCGGCGCAGATCCCTCTCCCGTAGAGGTCCACGAAACTCCCTTCCCGCTCGTCCGCCCGGCGGATCCGCCCGCGCCGCCCGCCGTGCCAGGAGTGCCGGGAGAGCCGGGGCGTCGGCTGCCGCCGGCGGTCCGGTCCCCGGGGCAAGAGCGCCCGCGGCGAAGGGAGCAGAGTCAGGGCCGGCGGGCACCCCCGGGCGGAGGGGTTCGCGCTCTCGGCACAGGAGGAGGACTCGGGCATGGGACCGCCGCCGGGCGCCCCCGGTATCGTCCCCGCATCGGAGCGACTGAAGGCGATCGCGACCCTCTCGCGCACCGGCTCCGGCCGGGCGCGTCGCCCTCCCGAAGATTCTTCCCGCCCGCGGCCGCTCCGCGTCAGGCCTCGTCGCGCAAGCGCGCGAGCACCGAGTAGTCCTCGAGGGTCGTCGTGTCCTGCCCGGTCTCCCTCCCGGCCGCGATGTCGCGCAGGAGCCGGCGCATGATCTTGCCGCTCCGGGTCTTCGGCAGGGCCTCGGCGAACCGGACCTCCGCGGGGCGGGCCAGCTTGCCGATCTCGCGCGCGACGTGGGCGATCAGCCGCTCCCCGAGCGCGGACCCCGGGTCCGCCCCGGAGCGGAGCGTCACGAAGGCGCAGATCGCCTCGCCGGTGATCTCGTCGGGACGGCCCACCACCGCCGCCTCCACGACGTCGTCGTGGCTGACCAGCGCGCTCTCGATCTCCATCGTCGAGAGCCGGTGGCCGGCGACGTTCAGGACGTCGTCCACTCGCCCCAGGATCCAGAAGTCGCCGTCCTCGTCGCGCCGGGCGCCGTCGCCGGGAAAGTACATCCCGGGGATCCGTTCCCAGTACGTCTGCCGGAACCGCTCCTCGTCCCCCCAGATGCCGCGCAGCATGGACGGCCAGGGCCGGCGGATGGCGAGGAGGCCGCCCTGGTTCGGCGCAAGCTCGATCCCCGCCTCGTCGACGATCACCGGGTCGACCCCGAAGAAGGGCCGCATGCAGGAGCCGGGCTTCGTCGCCGCGATCCCCGGGAGCGGGGTGAGCATGATCGCCCCCGTCTCCGTCTGCCACCAGGTATCGACGATCGGGCAGCACTCGCGCCCGATCTTCCGGCGGTACCACATCCACGCCTCGGGATTGATCGGCTCCCCCACCGTTCCCAGCAACCGCAGGCTGGAGAGGTCGAACCGATCGACGTGCTCGTCGCCCCAGCGCATGAACGCCCGGATGGCGGTGGGGGCCGTGTACAGGATCGTGATCCGGTGCCGCTCCACCAGCTCCCAGAAGCGCCCGGGGTGGGGGTGGTTGGGGGCGCCCTCGTACAGGACCACGGTCGCCCCGTTCGCCAGCGGGCCGTAGACGATGTAGCTGTGTCCGGTGATCCAGCCGATGTCGGCGGTGCACCAATACACGTCGTCGTCGCGCAGGTCGAACACGCACTGCGCCGTCAGGTAGGTCCCGACGAGGTACCCGCCGGTCGAGTGCTGGATGCCCTTGGGCTTGCCGGTGCTCCCGGAGGTGTAGAGGAGGAAGAGCGGATCCTCGCTGTCCATCTCCTCCGGCGGGCAGGAGGCGCTCTGCGCCGCCACGAGCTCGTGGTACCAGGCGTCGCGGCCCGCCGTCCAGGCGACCTCGTTCCCCGTGCGCCGCACGACGACGACCGTGTGCACGCCCTCGACCTCGGTCAGCGCCTCGTCCACCACCTCCTTCAGCGGCAGCACCCGGCCCCGCCGGTGCACGCCATCGGCGGTGAGGACCGCGCAGCACTCGCCGTCCCGCACCCGGTCCCGGATCGCGTGGGCGCTGAAGCCGGCGAAGATCACGGAATGGACCGCGCCGACGCGCGCGCAGGCGAGCAGGGCGAAGACGAGCTCGGGGATCATCGGCATGTAGATCGCCACGCGGTCCCCGCGCCGGATGCCCCGGCTCCGCAGGGCGTTCGCCAGCCGCCCGACGAGCTCGTGCAGCTCCGCGTAGGAGATTCGCCGCTGGTCGCCCGGCTCGCCCTCCCACAGGAGCGCCGCCTTGTCGCGCCGCGCCGTCCCGAGGTGCTGGTCCACGCACACGATCGAGGCGTTGATCCGCCCGCCCGCGAACCACCGCGGCACCGGGCCGCCCCCGTCCAGGACGGCGGCGAACGGGCGCTGCCAGGGCAGCTCGCGGGCGACCCGTCCCCAGAAGGCCGCAGGATCGTCCAGCGACTCCCGGTACAGCCGGCGGTAGGTCTCCTCGTCGGCGATGCGCGCCCGGGCGCGAAATCCCGCCGCGGGGGCGAAGCGCCGGGTCTCGTGCAGAATGCTCTCGATCTCCCGCATGGGGCCCTCCTTCATCGCCGTCGAGGGTAGCGCGGCCGCCGCGGCGTGCCTACCCTCGCCCCGGCCGGGGCGGCGCGTCCGTCCCGCCGCGGCCCCGGGGGCGGCTTCTCAATCGCGCCGCAGCTCGCCCCCCAGCTCGGCCGCCCCGCGCTCCAGCCGCGCGAGGAAGCGCGCCGCGTCGGCATCGGTGAGGGTGCGTTCCGGCGACTGCAGGAGCACGTGGTAGGCGAGCGACTTCCGCCCTGCCCCCAGGGTCTCGCCCCGGTAGACGTCGAAGAGCTCGATCGCCTGCACGAGCCCCTTGCCGGCCGCCTCGATGGCCGCCGCTGCGTCCCCCGCCGGCACGTCCACCGGCAGGGCCAGCGCCACGTCGAGCTTGACGCCCGGGAACCGCGGCAGGGGGCGGTAGGCGCCGGCGCGCCGCGGGTGGGCGAGCAGGAGGTCGATGGACACGAGCCCGGCCGCCACCTGGCAATCGAGCTCGCCGGCGAGCCCGATCGCGCCATGGAGCCCGGGCTCGAGCTCTCCGACCAGGGCGAGCGGGCCGGCGCTCCCCGGGCTCTCGGCCAGGACCGTCTTGCCGGGGTGGGCCCAGGGCGGCGCTTCCCCGGGCGCCGTGCGGCGCCACCGCGGCGCCTCCGCGCCAGCGTGGGCGACCAGGTCCTCGACCACCCCCCGCAGGCGCGCGAAGCACGGCGCGTCGAAATGCGCGCCGGGATCGAGCCGGGGCGCCGCCCATACGAGGCCGATCTCGTGCCGCTCGCCGGGTTGGCCCCGCTCGTCCGTCCCCTCCGGGAGGTAGCCCTTCCCGATCTCGTAGAGGCGAATCTCGGCGCGGTGGCGGCGGTTCTCGGCGAGCACCCCCAGCAGGCTCGGCACGATCGAGCGGCGCACCTTGGAATAGCCGGCGACGACGGGATTCACGACCTCCACGTGCGGCAGGGACGCGAGCCGCAACGCCGCCAGGAGCGCGTCGCTCTGGAAGGAGTGCGTCATCGCCTGATGGAAGCGCGCCGCGCCGCTCAGGCGGTCCTCCAGTCGCCGCACGAGCAGCCGGCGGTGCTCCCGCGGCGGCGGCTCGACGTCGGCGCGGATGCGCTGCACCGGGAGGCGGCCGTAGCCGTACATCCGTCCGACCTCCTCGATCAGGTCCTCCTCGATCGCGATGTCCTTCGTGGCGCGCGCCGCGGGCACCTCGATCCGCCAGAGCGCGCCGCGGGCGACGCCGAAGCCGAGCGAGGCCAGGATGCGCGCGATCTCCGCGTCGGGGATCGCCGCCCCCAGCACCTCGCGCACCCGATCCGGCCGCAGGTCGATGGTGCGCGAGGGATCCGTCCAGTCCCCCGCGTCGCCGAGCGCCTGCGGGAAGGCCACCTGCGGCTGGATCGCGCGCAGGATCGCGACGAGGTGGGCGGCCGCCAGGGCGGGAAGGGTCGGGTCGAGGTACTTCTCGAAGCGCGTGGAGGCGTCCGTGCGCAGCCCGAGCCGCGCCGAGGTGCGCCGCACGGTCGTCGGGTGGAAGGAGGCGACCTCCAGCAGGAGCCGGGTCGTCGACGCCTCGACCCGGGCCGCTTCCCCGCCCATCACGCCGGCGATCGCCACCGGGGCGCCGCCGGAGCAGATCAACATGTCCGCGGAACTGAAGCGGCGCTCGATCCCGTCGAGCGTCGCCATCGTCTCGCCCGGACGCGCGTCCCGCACCTCGATCCCGGCCGGCGACAGCCGATCCCGATCGAACAGGTGGTTGGGCTGACCCAGGTCGAGCATCACGAAGTTCGAGAGGTCGACCAGGAGGTCAATCGGTCGCTGTCCGACCGCGAGCAGGAGCACCCGCAGCCAGTCCGGCGACGGACCGTTCGCCACGCCGTCGATCGGCAGGCCGAGGTAGCGGAAGCAGCTCGCCGTCTCCACCCGCACCGGGTAGTGCGCCGGCGAGTCCGCGGCCGGCAGCGCGAATTCGAGGGGACGCAGCGGGCGCCCGTGGATGGCCGCGATCTCGCCCGCGATCCCGCGGTGCCCCCACAGGTCCGGGCGGTTGGTCAGCGACTTGTTGTCGATCTCGACCACCCAGTCCTCGAGGCCGAGGGCCCGCGCGATCGGCGTGCCGAGCGGAGCGGCGGTGTCGAGGACCCAGATGCCGGCGTGCTCGTCGCCGAGCTGGAGCTCCCGCACGGAGCAGATCATCCCCTGCGACTCCTGCCCGCGGACCCGACCCTTCTTCAGCTTGACGAGGCTGCCGTCCTCGCCGGTGGGCAGCATCGTGCCGGCCCGGGCCACGGCGACCGTCTGCCCCTGTCCCACGTTCGGGGCTCCGCACACGATGGAGAGGCACTCTCCGCCCCCCACGTCGACCCGGTTCACGCTCAGGCGATCGGCGTCCGGATGGCGCCCGTGCGCCACGACGCGCCCCACGACCACGTCGTCGAGCCACGGGGCGAAGCGGGCGAGCCCCTCCACCTCGGCGGTGTGGATGGTCAGATCCTCCGCCACCTCGCGCGGCGTGATCCCGGCGAGGTCGACGTGCCGTTGGAGCCAGCGGTAGGAGATCAGCATCAGAACTGCTCCAGGAACCGCAGGTCGCCGCTCATCAGGTGGCGGATGTCGTCGATCCCGAAGCGCAGCATGACGAGCCGCGAGAGGCCGAGCCCGAAGGCGAAGCCCGTGTACCGGGCCGGGTCCACGTGCCCGTAGCGGAGCACGGTCGGATGCACCATGCCGCACGGGCAGAGCTCGATCCACGTCGACCCCTTGCACACGCTGCAGCCGGCGGTGCAGAACGGGCAGCGCGCGTCGAGCTCCAGACCGGGCTCCACGAACGGGAAATAACCCGGCCGCAGCCGCACCTCGGGCTCCCGCTGGAAGAGCTCCCGCAGGAACGTCTTCATCGTCCCGATCAGGTGCCCCAAGGTGATCCCCTCGCCCACGACGAGTCCCTCCATCTGGTGGAAGGTGTGCTCGTGGCTGGCGTCCACCGTCTCGTTCCGGAAGCAGCGCCCGGGCACGATCGCCCGGAAGGGCGGCGTCAGCCGCTCGAGGGCCCGCATCTGGACCGGGGAGGTGTGGGTGCGGAGCAGGAGGTGCTCGTCGCGGTCGCACCAGAAGGTGTCGAACATCTCGCGGGCGGGGTGGTCGGCGGGGATGTTCAGCGCCGCGAAGTTGTAGTAGTCGAGCTCGACCTCGGGACCGTCGAGGATCGAGTACCCCATGGACGCGAAGATGTCCTCGAGCTCCCGCGTCACCTGGGTGACCGGGTGGAGGGAGCCGGCCAGGAGCGGCCGCCCGGGCAGCGAGGGATCGAAATCGACCGCGCGCCGCTCCCGCTCCAGGCGCGCCGCCTCGAGCTCCGCCCGGCGCGCCGCGAGGGCCGTGCCGATCCGCTCCTTCAGGGCGTTCGCCTCCTGCCCGCGCCGCGGCCGCTCGGCGGGGGGAACGTCCTTGATCGCGGCCAGCATCCGGCCGACCGCGCCGTTCTTGCCGAGGTAGGCCCGTTCGACGGCGGCGAGGGCGTCCTCTCCCGCGCAGGCGGCGATTGCCTCCCGCGCCTCGCGGTGGAGCGACTCGGCCTCGGGGCTCAGCATGGCCTCGGCGCCCGCGGGCACCCTCAGAGAGCGAGCAAAAAATGCTCGCGAACGGGCGGCA
Organism: Planctomycetota bacterium; assembly: GCA_040754415.1. Lineage (GTDB taxonomy): Bacteria > Planctomycetota > UBA1135 > UBA1135 > JBFMCU01. Next base: position 930 of record JBFMCU010000024.1, on the reverse strand, counting down.
GCGCCGTCAGGCGATGCGCCAGAAGACATCTGAGAGGCTGCTTCATCGGTTCTTGCTCAGCCTCTCAGGACCCCGCCGCCCGCGCCTTCTCCACCAGGGCGTCGAAGGCCGCGGGATCGTGGATCGCCAGCTCCGAGAGCTGCTTGCGGTTCAGCTCCACGCCTTCCCGCTTCAGGCCCGCCACGAGCTTCGAGTAGGAGAGGCCGCGCATACGGGCGGCGGCGTTGATCCGGATGATCCACAGGCGGCGGAACTGCCGCTTGCGCTGCCGGCGGTCGCGGAACGAGTAGGCCCAGGCCCGCACGACCGACTCGCGAACCGTGCGCCAGAGCCGCGAGCGGCCGCCGTGGAAGCCGCGGGCGCGCTTGAAGAAACGGACCTTCTTGCGGTGCCGGGCGGCGCCGTAGGTGACGCGTACCATGGGTCAGGACCCCAGCATCTTCTTCACGAGCCGCGCCCAGGTCCCCTCGAGCACGAGCTTCTTGCGGAGCGCGCGCTTCTCCTTGCCGTTGTGGATCGCGTGCATGTGGCCGCGCGCCGGCCGGTTGCACTTCACCTTCCCGGACTTCGTGACCCGGAAGCGCCCCTTGACGGAGCCCTTGGATTTCATCTTGGGCATCGTTTCCTCGCCATGGATGGCCGTCCCCCGCACGGCCGGAGGGGGGGAGCGGCGGTTCCCCGATCGCCGGCAGCCCAGGACCGCTAGCGGGGGCTCGGACCCGCTCCGGCCGGGCGGGCCCGCTCTTGAAGGGGGGAGAGCCTAGCGGGCCGCACCCCGGCCGCCAAGCGGCGGGCCGGGAAAAGCACGGTCCCGTCAAAGTCGTGGGGGCGGGGGCTCCCTCCGGCGAGTGGAGCATGTGGTAGCCGGGCTAGCGGGGGCGCGCGCGGCGACGGGACCGGGTTCGAGGGGGGTGGGGGTGGCGCCGGGGA
>JBFMCU010000023.1:0-19373 GCA_040754415.1 Planctomycetota bacterium | reverse complement strand
GCACGCTGGCCGACTTCCACCGCCTTGATCGCAAGAAGCTCGAGCTCGACGAGCGTTGCGACAGGATCCTCCGAAGGATCGCCTCTCACCGCTCCCGAAAGGCCCACTGACCCGCTAAACAGTTACCTCTGATCTCCTGTACGAGGCGCGGATTCCGGGTTACCGTGCGCAAGAGATTCGGATTCCCCTTCCGCGGACGGATGTGCGTCAGTCCCATGTCGTCGCAGAGCTGGAGTGCATCGCCAGAGAATGGGGATCCCTTCGCATCCACTGTGAGGTGCCGTCCCCCGAGCACCGCGCGGAGATTGTGGCGAACCGGCGACATCCCTATCTACTCGACATGATCGACTCGGCGGGGAGTCGCTTCGCCCTCTCTCTCAAGGGGCTGCAGGAGTCGTCTAGCCTAGTGATCGAGGGAATCCCGGTCGGGCGTTACTCCTTCAATCTGCACAGTTCCGGGGGCCTGTTCGATTGGAGCACGGACGCACGACAGATTCAGGAGGGCACGATCGATGCGAACACGACGACCGACATTCGATTCGACCTCCGGAGGTACTCTCTTGTCGAGTTGCACGTTATCGATGGAGCGGGCGAACTCTATGGGGGATCGCTTGTGGCGGAGGTATTCACGCTCGATGCGGACGGCGGGTGGGTCAGTGTGTTTTCCGCGTGGAACTCGGGGCCCCACGTACTAGGACTCCTGCATCCGGGGAAGTACGGCCTGACCCTCCACCAACCATTCGGATACGGTGGCGAGGAACCGACGGACGTCTTCGATGTGCCGGCGGGCGAGCACGTTGTTCTGCCGCTGCTCACGCGCTGATCTACTACTCTCGAGGTTCTTCGCGACCCGCGGAGAACCTCGACGTGGTAGATCAGATGATGCTGGCCCAACATCTGACCATGTTGGAGCTCGCGCGGGTCACGCCGGCCCACGTCAGCGTGGGTTGCGGGCGTCAGCCCGCGCTATGTGTCACCTGGCGGTCGAGACGGGCTGTTGCCGCTCGAGGGGACACGGGGAGGAGTGGGCGGCCTACCTGCCCGCGAGGAGCGCCTGGCGGCGCGCGGCGTATTCCTGGACGGCGGAGGGGCGATCCCGCAGCATCCACCGGAGCTCGGCGAAGTAGGCCTCGTTCTTCGGATCGAGCTCGACGGCGCGCCAGAGCGCCGCGACCGCCTCGTCGGCGCGTCCGACCATCCGCAGGGCGTAGCCGAGGTTCCGCTGGCTGATCACCTGCAAGGGCCGCTCGCGCACGAGGCGCTCGAGCAGGGGCACGGCCTCCGCGAAGCGCTGGGCGGAGAGGAGCCCCGAGGTGTATTCCTGGAGCGCGGTGACGTTGTCCGGGTTCCCCCGGACGATCGGGCCGAGGATCTCGTTCGCCTCCGCGAAGCGGCCGAGGTTCAGGAGCGCGCCGGCGTGGGACTGGCGGCGGAACTCCTCCAACCGGGAGGCGGGGCTCGGCCGCCCGGAGTCCGCCAGGGGATGGGGCGGGGCCGCGTCGGCGCGGCCCAGGGCGCCGTAGCCGAGCTTCTGGATCGCGCCGGCGAGGTCCGCGCCGGCGGCCGCCGCGGCGAGCGCCGGCCGGGCGGCGACCGCGGCGATCGCCGCGCGGTAGGCCGCGAGCCGGGCCGGGTCCGCGCCGGCGAGGTCGTGCGCCTCCGCCGGATCGGCCGCGAGATCGAAGAACTCCGGCGCCGAGCTGTGCACGTACTTGCCCCGCGCGTCGAGCCACCCCGCGGTCTGGCTCCAGCCGTAGGAGAGGTAGCCGACGTAGGACTCGAAGTAGACGCCCCGCTCGGCGGGCACCGTCTGGCGGAAGAGGCTCACGCCGTCGACCCCCGTGCCCGGCGTGAAGCCCATTGCCGCGAGCAGCGTGGGCTGGACGTCGACGACGCTGGCGTTCTCCGCCGACCGCTCGCCGGCGCGATAGCCATCCGGGTAGCGCAGGAGGAGCGGCACCCGCAGCGTCCCCTCGTAGCAGTACATGGCGTGGGTGGGCTCGCCGTGCTCCTCGAGGCCCTCGCCGTGGTCGCCGACGACCGCGACGAAGGTTGTGGCGAGGAGGTCCTCCGCCGCGAGCGCATCGAGGAGCCGGCCGATCTCCCGGTCCATGCGCGCCACCTCCCCGAGGTACTCGCGCGGCCGGGGCGGAATCGGGAGGGAGAGCGGGACCGGGTCGGTCGGCGGCCAGTGGGGATCGAAGAGGTGCACCCAGAGGAAGAAGCGGCGCTCGCGATCCCGCCCGCGGAGCCAGTCGAGCGCGGCGTCGATCATCTCGTTCGCCGGACGCTCGGGGTACTCGCTCGTCTGCGGCGTCGCGACCGGGGCGGGCGCCGAGTAGACCTCGAATCCTTGATCCAGCCCGAAGGCGGCGTCCAGAGCGAGGGAGGCGATGCACGCCGCCGTCTGCACGCCCGCGGCGCGCGCGGTCTCCGCCACCGACTCCGCGGCGGTGGGGAGCGCCCACACCCCGTTCAGGCGCACGCCGTGGCGGACGGGATAGAGCCCGGTCAAGATCGACGCGTGCGCGGGCAGGGTCAGGGGGGCGACGGTGTGCGCCGACTCGTAGAGCACGCTCTCGGCCGCGAGGCGATCGAGGTGGGGAGTCACTCCCGCGTAGCGGCCGTAGCACGACAAGGCGTCCGCCCGCGTCGTGTCCAGCGTGAGGAGGAGGACCGAGTACGGGCCGCTCCCCGGCGCGGGCGAACAACCGAGGAGGGTGGCGAGGGCGAGGAGGATCCGCGCCCCCCGCGCGCCGGGGGAGATCGACATGGCGGGATTGTAGGGTGCGCCTCCGCCGGGGAGCGAGCTCGCCGGGCCGGCCGCGCTCATCCGCGCGGGCGAACGGCGACCGGCGGCCCCCAGGCGCCCGCGGTCCGCCCCGACTCCCGCAGGCTCTGCTGGGTGTAGAGCGCGAAGTAGCGGCCGCGCTTCGCCATCAGGGCGGCGTGCGGGCCGTCCTCGACGATCCGGCCGCCATCGATCACGAGGATGCGGTCGGCGGCGCGGATCGTGGAGAGGCGGTGGGCGATGACGAAGCTCGTGCGGCCGGCCAGCACGTGGGCGAGCCCCGCCTGGAGGCGATGCTCGGTCTCCGTGTCGATGGACGAGGTGGCCTCGTCCATGACGAGGAGACGGGGGCGGGCCAGGATGGCGCGGGCGAAGGAGACGAGCTGCTTCTGGCCGGTCGAGAGGCGCGAGCCGCCCTCGCCGGCCTGGGTGGCGTACCCGTCCTCCAGGGCGGCGACGAAGTCGTGGGCGCCGGCGAGCCGCGCGGCGGCGATCACCTCGTCGTCGGTCGCGGCGAGGTTCCCGTAGCGGATGTTCTCGAGGATCGTGCCGCTGAAGAGGTGCGGCGTCTGGAGGACGATGCCGAGGTTCGATTGGAGCCAGTGGAGGCTGCGCGTGCGGTAGTCCCGGCCGTCGATCCGGATCTCGCCCGCCGTGGGCTCGTAGAAGCGGCAGAGCAGGCCGGCGATCGTGCTCTTGCCGCCCCCCGTCGGACCGCACAGGGCGATCGTCTGGCCCGCCCGCACGGTGAGGTCGAAATGCTGGAGCACCGGCGGGCCGTCGCGATAGGCGAAGGACACGTCGCGGAACTCGATCCTGGCGATCTCGTCGGGAAGCCCGTCCTCGGCCAGCCCGGGGCGCGGAGGCGCGGCGCGATGGGCGGCGATCGCCGCGCGCACGGCGGAGGAGTCCTGGATCTCCGGCACCTCCGCCACGAGGCCCATGATCCGCTCCGCGCCCGCCTGGGCCATCTGCAGCTCCGCGAACCAGTAGGCGAGCTCCTGCACGGGCTCGAAGAAGCTGCGCGAGTAGCTCAGGAACGCGATCAGGGTGCCGATGGAGATCGCGCCGCCGCTCACCTGGAAGCCGCCGGCGGCCAGGGCGAGACTGGTGGCGAGGCTGCCGATCGTGAGCACGACCGGCAGGTACAGAGCGGACTGGACCTGGTTCCGGACCGACGCGGAGAACATCTCGCCCGAGAGGCTCTGGAACTCGCGGAGGCTCTCCTGCTCGCGGGAGAAGACCTTTGTCGTGCGCACGCCCATGATCCCCTCGTTGTAGGCGGCGGTGAGGCGGGAGTTCGTCCGGCGCACGACGCGCGAGCTCGCGAGGATCCGCTTCTGGAAGAACACGCTCGCCGCGGCGAGCACCGGCACGACGGCGACGACGGCGAGGGCCAGGCGGGCGTCGAGCGCCAGCATGGCGGCCGTGATCCCCGCCATGAGGGTCAGCCCCCAGACCGTGTCGAGGACGCCCCACGCCATGATCTGGCTCAGGCGGTCGCAGTCCGCCGTCATCCGCGCCATCAGCCATCCGACCGGGCGGCGGTCGTAGTACGCGAAGGAGAGGCGCTGGAGGCTGGCGAAGCCGTCGGCCCGGATGTCGTGGCTGACGCAGGTGCGGATCGTGCCCCCCAGGCGGATGAAGGAGAACACGCCCCCGCAGAGCAGGAGCAGGAGACCGGCGTAGACGAGCCCGCACTCGAGAAGGCGGGCGCCGGCGCCGTGCTGCGCGGCCTCGTCGATCACTCGCCGAGTGACGAGCGGGAAGCAGACGTCGGCCGCCGCCACGGTCGCCCCGGCGAGCGCGAACAGGATCACCGTGCGCCGGTAGCGCAGCGCGTAGCGGAACAGCCGCCGCCACAGGGCGAGGTCGATGCCGCGGGCGAAGGACTCCTCGCGCTCCGTCTCGTCGATCCGGCTCATGGCGCTCCTCCCGCGGCGCCGCCGGCGGCCAGGCTGGCGACGAGATCCTCCTCCAGCGCCCCCTGGATCTTCCACAGGCGGCGGTAGGGTCCCGGCGCGGCGGCGAGCGCGGCGTGCGGGCCCTCCTGGACGATCCGGCCGCGCTCGAGCACGAGGATGCGGTCGGCGCCGACGGCGGCGGAGAGGCGGTGGGTGATCAGGATCGTCGTCCGGGACCCGCGGCGGGCGTCGATCGCGCGCAGGATGTCGGTCTCGGTGCGCGTGTCCACCGCGCTGAGCGCATCGTCCAGGATCAGGAGCGGCGGGTCCTTGAGCAGGGCGCGGGCGATGGCGACGCGCTGGCGCTGGCCCCCCGACAGGGTGACGCCGCGCTCCCCGACGAGCGTGTCGTAGCCGCGCTCGAAACCGGCGATCGTGTCGTGGACGGCCGCCGCGGAGGCGGCGCGCACGATCTCGTCGTCGCGGGCGCCCGCGCGGCCGAAGGCGACGTTGGCGCGCAGGGTGCGCGAGAACAGGAACGGCTCCTGGAGCACCGCGCCGATCTGGGAGCGCACGTAGTCGCGGGGGAGGGACGCGAGCTCGAGCCCGTCGAGGCGGACGGAGCCCCGCTCGTAGTCGTAGAGCCGCAGGAGGACGTGGATCAGGGCCGACTTGCCCGATCCCGGCGGCCCCAGGAGGGCGATCGTCTCGCCGGGGCGCAGGTGGAACGTGACGTCGTCGAGCACCGGCTCGCCGGGCCGGTAGGCGAAGCTCAAGCGCTCCACGTCGATCCCCCCGGACAGGAAGACGGGAGCCGCGGCGGCGGGCCGATCGCCCTCGCCCTCCTCGGGGACGCCGAGGATCTCGCGGAGCCGGCCGAGGGAGACGACGGCCTTGCCGAGCTCCGCCAGCACGCGCCCGAGGTGGCGCAGCGGCCAGACGACCATCGCCTCGTACATGAGGAAGGCCTGCAGGTCGCCGACGGAGAGCCGGCCGGCGAGGGTCCACTGGGCGCCGGCGAAGAGCACGAGCCCGAGCTGGACGAAGCAGAGGAAGTCCGAGGAGGTCCAGAACGCGCCGAGGAGCCGGATCAGCCGCTGGGTCTCGTCCCGGAAGGCGGCGTTCCGGGCGGCGAACTTCGCCGTCTCGAACTCCTGGCGGGCGAAGGCGCGGACGACGCGAATGCCGGTGAGGTTCTCCTGGAGGACGGTGGTGAGCGCCCCCTCCGCCTCGTCGGTGCGGCGGAACACGTCCTTGATGCGGCGGAAGAAGAGCACCGCGAAGCCGAGGATGGCGGGGAACAAGGCCACCGCGACCGCCGCCATCGCCGGATCGATCCAGACGAGGATCGGGAGGACGGCGAGGAGCAGGAACGCCACGCGCCCCACCTCGACCACCTGGCCGGAGAGGAAGGTGCGCACGGTCTCCACGTCGGAGGTGCAGCGCTGCACGAGGTCCCCCGTGTCGGCGCGGTCGAGGTGGGCGCAGGGCAGGCGCGCGAGGTGGAGGAAGAGGCGGTCGCGCAGGTCGCGGGTGATGGCCTCGGAGGCCTGGGCCGCCCAGCGCCCGCGCAGGTAGTGGAAGGCGCTCCCGATCGCCGTGAGGAGGAGGATCCCGGCGCCGGCGCCCACGAGGACCTGGGCGAGGGGCGAGCCGATCCCGAGCGCCTCGCCGATCCGGGCGAGCCACGCCGGGGCGACGGGTCCCTCCGCGGCGAGGAGCGCGTCGACCGCCCAGCGCGAAACGAGGGGCGCCCCGAAGATCGTGACGATCCCGACCGCCATCGCGGCGATGGCGCCTCCGTACCGGAGGCGCTCCCCCCGGGTCAGCGCCCACAGGGTCCTTCTCTCGCTGGTGCTCACCGGGGGACTCGCCGGACGTTCGTCCGCGCGCGGAGGGGTGTGACGGGGTGCCGCGGGCGGGGCCGGCGGCCCGCGCCCCGCCGGGACCGGGTCCGACGCGGTTCCGCCCCCGGCGCTCGCCCCCGGCACCCGGAGACGCCCATGCTACCCGCGATGTTCCCCCGCGCCGCCCCGCCACCGGCCCCCAACCACCTGGGGGACCAGCCGGGACGACGGCCCCGCGACGCGCGCGGTTGCGCGGAATCCGCGGAATCGTCCCGCCTTCTTCGCCCACGACACCGGCGCGCGACGGCGCCCTCCCGTCACTCCGGCCGCCAGCCGAACCGCCCGAGGTCCACCCGTCCCCGCGCGTCGAGCGCGACGCCCTCGGCCCGCAGCCGGCGGCGCTGCTCCGGCGACGGGCGGCCGCTCGCCGTGCGCACGCTGATCCGCCCCTGGGCGTTCAGGACGCGGTGCCAGGGGAGCGCGCTCCCCGCCGGGAGGTTGCGCAGCGCATAGCCCACCTGCCGCGCCCGCCCCGCGAGCCCCGCCTCCCGCGCGATCTGGCCGTAGGTCGCGACGCGGCCCCGCGGAACGCAGTCGACGGTGGCCCAGATCCGCTGGTAGGTGGGATTGGCGGGGTCCGGAATCACGCGGAGCGGGCGAGCAGGAGGAAGGCCGAGAGCATCCGCCGATCGCCGCGGAGGACGGCGGCGAGGGAGTCGGGATCGAGACGGCCGATCGCCTGCTCGAGGCGGTGGGGAACCACCGCGTGACGGCGCCGCAGGAGCTCGATCAGCTCGCCGCGGCCCGCCGCCTCGATCCGCCGGACGTCGGCGGGCCGAAGGAGCGCGAGAGAGACCCCGTGCCCATGCAGCCGATCCAGGAGCGCCCCCCCGAAGGCGCGCTCCGCCGTCTCGATCCCTCCCTGCCTGTTCATCCGTCGTGCGAGAAGTCCGCTGGTAGCCATTGGGGCTCTCCCCGCCGCCGGCGAGCCCTCTGCCTGGTGCTCCGCCGGCGGCGACATCCGTGGTACGCCCTTCTACGCCGCTCCTTCCCGGGCGTTGGGGCGATGGACGAACCCTTACGTATCGCCGTGCGCCCTATTCGTCCTTGGCCACGGTCGCGAAGGGAGCGGACGCGGCGGAGGAGAGAGCGGTCTCCAGGGCCGCTCCGGCGTGGAGCAGCGTCCAGCCCAGGCCGTCGTGGCCCGCCGCCCAGAGGGCGCCCGCGTCGTCGGAGACGAAGACGAGCACGAGAGTCGCAGAGCCGGAGGTGGCGAGCGCGACCGACTCCGTCTCGCCCTTCCCGGCGATCGGGAGGTCCGCCCGCGCTTCCCAACCGGTCGGCAGGCTCCAGCTCGCCCAGTCGAGGGTGCCGGTCGCGTCGTCGGCGTAGACGCAGACCGCCTGCCCCGCCGTCCCGACCCAACCCAGCGCGCCCGGGAGATCCCCGACCTCGGCATCGTTCGAGTCCCGGATCTGGGAGTCGAGCTCGACGGCGTCGATCCAAGCCCCGCCGTCCCAAGTGGCGAGCCCCAGGCGCTCCGCCCCGCTCCCCAGGTCGAAGAAGCCGCCCGCGATCCGCCCCCCGCCGGGCTCGCGCGCGAGGTCGACGTAGGTGGGCTTCCCGGCGGTGGGGGCGCCCGTCTGGGCGGGGGCCGACCAGGCGGTCGTCCCGGCGGCGCGGGTCGCGGACCAGAACCCGTTCGTCGCCTCCTGGCCCCAGGCGACGAGCACGTCGCCGCTCGCGGCCTCGTAGGCGAGGTCGAAGGCGCGGTTCTCGACTTCGCCCGTCACCGCGTTGAGCGCGAGGCCCGTCTCGAGCGTGCTGGCGGCCGCGGTGAGCCACTGCGCGCCGTCCCATACGAGCACGACGAGGTCGTCGTTCGCGTCGGCGAAGGCGAGCGTTATCTCGTCGCTTCCCGGGAGCGCCGCGAGCTCGATCCACGTGGCCACCCCCGAGTTCGTGTCGGGATCCGGCCCGCCGCCGTCGTTCAGCGGCAGGGACGCCGCAGCGGACCACGCCCCGTTCGCGTACGTGCGGTACACCGGCGTCGCGGTGCCGTCGGAGTGGACGGCGAGCGCCTGGCCGCTCTCCGCCTCGTAGGCGAGGGCGAATCCGCGCCGCCCGGCGTCGGTCGCGGCGATCGCGGTGGACGTCCAGTCGGCGATCCACCCCGCGCCCGTCCACCGCAGGAGGTCGAGCTCGGTCGCGGCGCCGTCGTCCGACAGCACGAGGACGAGCTCCTCGTCCGTGGCGAGGGGGGAGGCGGCCGTGGCGATCCAGCGCACCGTAGCGCCGGCGGGGATCGCGCGCCCGGCGGCGGAGAAGCTCGCGCCGGAGTCGTCCCAGGTCCGGAAGCGCGGCGCCGGCTCGCCGTCCGTGCCGAAGAGGAGGCGCACGTCGCCCGCCTCGAGGGGCGGGAGGGCGCCGGCGGCGGGGCGCGCGTGGTAGCCCTGGTTCACCGTCGCCCCGTCGGCCCCGACCCCGTCGGGCCCGCCGTCCGGGCGGGTCGTGAGCTGATCGAAGGGGGTGCCGTCGGCGAGAGCGAGGGTCGCGGCGGCGGCGCTGCCGGCGTCGATCGCCGGGCTCGGGGCGGCGGGATCGAGGAGGAAGGAGTCGTCCGTTCCCTCGGCTCCGCCGAGCAGGTCGTCGGCGCCATCGGGGTCGACGAAGGCGGGATCGGCGCTGAGGTCGCCGGTTCCCGCCGCGAGCCCCTCGAAATCGGCGTCGGCGTTGCCGAACACGTCGTCGTAGGCGGTGGTGAGCGAGGATCCCGGGTCCAGATCCACCCCGTCGTCGAGGTTGTCGGCGACGATGCAGTCGCTCATCGCGGCCGTGTTCGCCGACGACGTCACGTGCACGCCGTCCTCGACGTTCCGGTACGCCGTGTTCTGGGCGAGGACGATCCCCGTCGAAGCGCTCCGCACTCGGATCCCGTCGCGGCCGTTGTTGTAGGCGAGGTTGCCGCGCACGACCGTCCCGGTGCAGGAGTCGACCACGATGCCATCGGCGCTGACGCCGGCGTTGTTGGACGCGCGGTTCTCCTCGATCACCGCCGCGTCGCAGTCGTGGACGTAGATACCGCGGCTGTTCCCGTACACGGTGTTGCCGCGCACGACCACGCGATCGCCGCTCACCCGGATGCCACCGGCCGGCGCGGAGACCCCCGCGCCGCCGGTCACCGTGAAGCCGGCGACCTCCACGTCGGCGGCGTCGACGTGGATCGCCTGGTTCGCGCCTCCCCCGTCCACGACCACCTCGCCGGCGTCGCCGGTGTAGACGCCGGCGGAGTCGGCGATGAAGCGAATCGGCAGGCCGGGGGCGCCGGAGGTCGTCAGGGTGATGGCCTCCAGGTACGTGCCGGCGCCGACGTACACGGTGTCCCCGGGGCCCGCGCACAGCGCCGCTTGGCCGATCGTCCGCCACGCCATCGCCGGGCTCGTGCCGCCGGCGCAACCGGCCGCATCGCTGCCGCTCTGGCGCACGTAGTAGGTGCTGGCCAGGCTCGCGGCGAACTCGATCGCCGGCGCATCGTCGAGAACGGTCTCCCCGGCCCCGGGATCGACCGTCGCGCCGATCGTCTTCGTCTCGGCGGCCGTCGCGGCCAGGGTGCCCGTGGCGATGCCGGCGGCGTCGGTGACGGCGACCGGCTGCGTCAGGACGTTCCCCACCCCGCTCGCGGCGAGCGCCACGGTGCGCCCGGGCACCGCGTTCCCGTTCCCGTCGCGCACGGTGACGGTGATCGTCGCGGTCTCGACTCCGTCCGCGGCCAGCCCGGCCGCCGGGTCCACCTCCACGGCCGACAGCGACGCGGAGATCGCGGACGGATCGCCCACGAACTCGACCGCCGGCTGCTGGTCGAGCACGACCGCGGCTCCGGCCGGATCCACCGTCGCGCTGATCGTCTTCGTCTCGGCCGCCGTCGAGGCGAGGGTGCCCGTCGCGACGCCGCTCGCGTCGGTGCCGGCGCTCGGCTGGCCGATCGTGTTGCCGCTGCCGCTCGCCGCGATCGCCACCGTCTGGCCGGCGAGGGGGTTCCCGTTCCCGTCGCGCACGGTAACGGTGATCGTGGAAACCGTCGCGCCGTCGGCGACGACGCCGGAGTCGGGGTCCGCGACGACGCTCGACGTGCCGGCGCCGATGTTCCCGGCGTCGGCCACGAAGCTCGCCGTGGGCTGGGCGTCCAGGACCACTTGCTGCGGCCCCGGGTTCACGGTGACGGTGATGGTCTTGGTCGCGGCCACCGTGGAGGCGAGCGTGCCGGTGGTCAGGCCGCCGGAGTCGGTGGTCGCCGCCGGCTGGCCGATCGTGTTGCCGGCTCCGGTGGCCGCCAGGGCGACCGTCTGCCCGGCGACCGGGTTCCCATTGCCGTCCCGCACGAAGACGTAGATCGTTGCGATCTCGAGCCCGTCGGCGACGATGCCGGTGGCGGGGATGGCGAAGGCGAGCGAGAGGGAGGCGCTGACGTCGCCCGCGTCCCCCACGAACTCGATCGTGGGCGTCTGCACCGCGACCACTTGGCTCGGCCCCGGGTCGATCGTCGCCGTGACGACCTTCAGGTCGGCGTCCGTGGAGGCGATGGTCCCGGTGGTCACCCCGCCGGCATCGGTGGTCGCCGCGGGTTGGGTGATCGTGTTGCCGCTCCCCGTGCCCGCGAGCTGGACGGTCCGTCCGGGCACCGGGTTGCCGTTCACGTCGCGGACGGTGACGGTGATCGTCGAGGTCTCGACCCCGTCGGCCACGACCCCCGTGCTCGGGACGGCGCTCACCGTCGTCAGCACGTCGCTCACCTGGTCCGGATCGGCGATGAACGTCACGGTGGGGGTCGCGAGGAGGGCGGTCTGGCTCGGGCCGGGATCGACCGTCGCGGAGACCGTCTTCGTCTCGGCGACCGTGGCGGCGAGGCTGCCCGCCGTCTGGCCGGCGGCGTCGGTCACCGCCGCGGGCTGGGTCAGCGTGTTGCCGGTCCCCGTGGCGGCGAGCCACACCGTGCGCCCGGAGATCGGGTTGCCGTAGGTGTCGACGACGGTGACGCTGATCGTGGAGGTCTCCGCCCCGTCGGCCACCACGCCGGCGTCCGGCGCGGCCGCCACCGTCGAGAGGGCCGCGTTGATGGCGCCGGAATCGGCGACGAACTGGACCGTCGGCTGCTGGTCGAGCACGACCTGACCCGCCCCGGGATTCGCGGTGGCGGTGATCGTCTTCGCCTCGGCCTTCGTGGAGGCGAGAGTCGCCGTCGCCTGCCCGGCGGCGTCCGTGGCGCTCCCGGGTTGGGCGATCGTGTTGCTCGTCCCGGTCGCCGCGATCGCTACGGTCTGGCCGGGGAGCGGGTTCCCGTTCGCGTCCCGGACCGTGACGGTGATCGTCGAGAGCTCCGCCCCGTCGGCCACGACGTCGGCGGTCGGGCTGGCGGAGACCGTGGAGAGGGAGGCGCTGATGTTCCCGGCATCGGCGACGAACTCGACGGTCGGCTGCTGGATCAGAACGACCTGCCCCGGCCCGGGGTTCACGGTGGCGGTGACCGTCTTCATCTCGGCCCGCGTCGAGGCGATCGTGCCCGCCGCCGTCCCGCCGGCGCCGGTGACGCCCGGCTGGACGAGGATGTTCGCCGTCCCGCTGCTCGCCAGGCTCACGGTCTGCCCGGAGACGGGGTTGCCGTGGGCGTCGCGCACGGTGACGGTGATCGTCGAGAGCTCGATCCCGTCCGCCACCACGTTCGCGAACGGGGCGGCGACGGCGGTGGAGAGGGTGTCGTCGATGTTCGCGGCGTCGGCGATGAAGCCGACGGTCGGCGCGGCATCGAGCGCCACCTGCGCCGCCCCGGGGTTGACGACCGCCCCGATCGTCTTCGTCTCGGCCCGCGTGGAGGCGATGGTCCCCGTCGCCACGCCCGCCACGTCGGTGACCGCGACGGGCTGGGTCAGGACGTTGTCGGATCCCGTGGCGGAGAGCGCGACCGTCTGCCCGGACACCGGGTTGCCGCGCACGTCGCGGACGGTGGCCGTGAGGAGGGAGGTCGCCACGCCGTCGGCGACGACGTTGGCCGCGGGGACCGCGGTGAGCGTCGAGAGCGAGGGGCTGATCGCGTCGGGAAGGAACTCGACGGTCGGCTGCGCGGCGAGCACGACCTGGCTCGGCCCCGGGTTCACGGTCGCGGTGATCGCCTTCGTCTCGGCGACGGTGCTGGCGATCGAGCCGGCGATCGCTCCCGCCGCGTCCGTGGTGCCGGGCGGCTGGCCGATTGAGTTTTCGCTCCCCGTGCTCGCGAGGCCGACCGTCTGGCCGGGCACCGGGTTGCCGTGGGCATCGATCACCGTGACGGTGATCGTCGCGGTCGCGACCCCGTCGGCGACGAGGCCAGTGCTCGGGCTCGCCACGGCGGTGGAGAGAACGTCGCTCACGTTCGCCGCGTCGGCGACGAACCCGACGGTCGGCGCATCGGCGAGGAGCACCTGGTCGGGGCCGGGATCGGCCACGGCGGTGATCGCCTTCGTCTCGGCGGTGATCGAGGCGATCGTGCCAGTGGCGATGCCGCTTGCGTCCGTGGGCCCCGCCGGCTGCGTCAGCGTGTTGTTGGCGCCGGTCGCCGCGAGCTGCACGACGATCCCGGACCGGGCGTTCCCCAGGCCGTCCCGCACGGTCACCGTGATCGTCGAGGTCTCGATCCCGTCCGCCGTCACGTCGGTCGCCGGGGAGGCGGTGACCGTCGACAGGACGGCGGAGATCGTCGTGTCGGGCACGAACTCGACGGTGGGGTGCTCGGCGAGCTCGACCGGATCCGGCCCGGGGTTCACGGTGATCGTGACCGTCTTCGTCTCGGCCACCGTGGAGGCGATCGTGCCGGCGGCGGAGCCGTTCCCGTCGGTCGCGCTCGGGGGCTGGGCGATCGCGTTCTCGCTCCCGCTCGCGGCGTAGAAGACGATCTGGCCCGGCACGGGGTTGCCGTTCGCGTCGCGGACCAGCGTCGTGATCGTCGAGGAGTCGGCGCCGTTGGCGTAGACGCCGGTGGCGGGATTCGCGCTCGCCAGCGAGAGGGTCGCGCTGATCGTGTCCGGATCGCCGAGGAACTCGACGACCGGCGTCTGCACGAGAACCACCGCGCTCGGGCCCGGATTCACGGTGGCGGTGAGGACCTTAAGCTCGGCCTTCGTGGTCGCGATCGTCCCCGCGGCGACGCCGCCCGCATCGGTCGGCGCCGGCGGCTGGGTCACGGCATTCGCGGTGCCCGTGGCGGCCAGGACCACCGCCTGGCCCGGCACGGGGTTCCCGTGGGCGTCGCGGACGGTGACCGTGACGACCGACTCCTCGATCCCGTCGGCGACGAGGCCGAGCGCGGGGCTCGCCGCGGCCGTGGAGAGGGTCGCGCTGATCGTCGCGGCGTCGGCGACGAAGCCGACGACCGGGGCGTCCGCCAGCACGACGGCGCCGGCGCCGGGATCGACGGTGACGGTGACCGTCTTCGTCTCGGCGACGGTGGAGGCGAGGGTGGCGAGGGCGACCCCGGCGGCGTCGGTGAGCCCCGGGGGCTGCCCGATCGCGTTTCCCGCCCCGGTGGCCGCGATCTGCACTGTTCGGCCGGGCACCGGGTTGCCGTTCGCGTCGCGCACGGTGACGGTGATCGTGGAGAGCTCGACGCCGTCGGCGACCACCTCGCTCGCCGGCGCGGCCGTCGCCGTGGACAGGGTCGAGCTGATCGATCCCGTGTCGGCGACGAACTCGACCGCCGGCTGCTCGGCGATCGCGACCGGTGTTCCGGCGGGATTCACGATCGCCGCGAGGGTCTTCGTCTCCGCGACGGTCGAGGCGATCGTCCCGGCGGCCGTTCCCGCCGCGTCGGTGAGCCCGGGAGGCTGGACGAGGACGTTGCCGGCGCCGGTCGCCGCGAGCTCCACCGTCTGCCCCGCCACGGGGTTGCCGTGGGCGTCGCGCACGACCGCGGTCAGGGTGGACGCCGTCGTCCCGTCGGCGAGGAGGCCGGCGGACGGGATCGCCGCCAGGGACGAGAGGCCGGGGTCGATCGTAGAGGGGTCCCCGACGAACTCGATGGTCGGGGCGGCCGCGAGGAGCACGGCGGCCCCATCGGGCTCGACGACGACCGTCACCGTCTTCACCTCGGCCTTCGTGCTGGCGAGCGATCCCCACGCGTGGCCCTCGGCGTCGGTGAGCGCCGGAGGCTGCTCGAGCGCGTTGGCGCTTCCCGTGGCCGCCAGGAGCACGGCGGCGCCCGGCACCGGGTTCGCGTACGCGTCGCGGACGGTGACGGCGATCGCGGAGACCTCCCCGCCGTCCGCCACCACGCCGGCGGCGGGATCCACGGCCACCGTGGAGAGCACGGGGCTGACCGTGGCCAGGTCGCCGATGAATCCCACGGCCGCCGTCGCGTCGAGGCTAACCTCGCTCGGACCGGGATTCACCACCGCGCCGACGATCTTCGTCTCCGCGGCGGTGGTGGCGAGGAAGCCGGCGGCCCGGCCGTCCGCGCCGGTGGGGCTCGCGGGCGGGGAAAGGACGTTCTCGTCGCCGGTCGCCGCCAGCGCGACGACCTGCCCCTCCACAGGGTTGCCGAAGGCATCGCGCACGGTGACCGTCACGACGGCCCCGTCCACGCCGTTGGCCACCACGCCCGCCGCGGGGGCGGCCTCGATCCCGGAGAG
Source organism: Planctomycetota bacterium (assembly GCA_040754415.1). GTDB lineage: Bacteria > Planctomycetota > UBA1135 > UBA1135 > JBFMCU01. The sequence goes on along the minus strand of JBFMCU010000023.1, from coordinate 4,177 downwards.
GGCCGAGTCGATCGTGGCCGGGTCGCCGGCGAACTCCGCCTCGGCGGCGGCCGCCAGCGGGATCGCCGCCGGCCCGGGATTCACCACCGCGGTGATCGTCTTCGTCTCCGCGCGCGTGCTGGCCAGCGTGCCGGCCGCCTCTCCCGCGGCGCCGGTCGGCGCGGGGGGCTGGGTGAGGACGTTCGCGCTCCCCGTGGCGGCGAGCTCCACCGTCTGACCGCGCACCGGGTTGCCGTGGACGTCGCGCACGCGGACGGTGAGGGTCGTCGTGTCGAGCCCGTCGGCGATCACGTCCGCGGCCGGGGCGGCCGCCAGAGTGGAGAGCGTGGCGCTGATCGCGTTCGGATCGCCGATGAACTCGACGGTGGGGGAGTCGTCCAGAACGACGGCCCGCGGCCCGGGCTCGGCGGTGACCGTCAGCGTCTTGACCTCCGCCGCCGTGGTGGCGAGCGAGCCCGTCGCGCGGCCCTCGCCGTCCGTGGGGCCGGCGGGCTGGACGAGGAAGTTTTCGCTGCCGCTCGCCGCGATCTGGACCTCGCGGCCCGCGAGGGGCTGCCCGCCCTCGTCGCGCAGAAGGACCTCCACCAGGACGGCGGTCGCCCCGTCGGCGACGACATCCACGGTCGCGCTCGGGGTGACGGAGGAGAGGGCGGCATCGACCGCCGGCGAAGAACCGCGCCCGCCCCCGGAGCAGGCGGCGGCGAGAAGGGCGCCGAGGGAGACGGCGAGGGGCGAGGGGCGAGGGCGCATGGGAATCGCGGCGCGGGACCGGGGGCGGGAAAGGGATTCCGGAGCCGTGATCGACCGATCCGCCCGATTCCTGGAGCCCCCCGCCCGGCCGGGCCGCGGGGGGGCCGAAAGGGGGAGGAGCCGTGCGCTCCGGCCCGCCGCCGGGCCGAGAAAGGGAGCCGGCCATGATCGTCCTCCCCTGTCCCGCCTGCGGCCGCGCCTACGACGTCACCGGCTTCGCCGCGGGGATCCGCGTGCGCTGCGCCTGCGAAGAGACCTTCGCGGTGCCGGCGCGCGCGCCGCTCGCCGTCGAGGCCCTGGTCTGCTCTCATTGCGGGGGGCCGGTCGGGCCGGCGGACGAGGCCTGCCCCTGGTGCGAGGCCGCCCTGTCGGCGGCGGATCGGCGCGAGAGCCTGCTCTGCCCGCGCTGCCTCGCCCGCATCGCCGCCGACTCCCGCCATTGCCGCTCCTGCGGGGCCGAGGTCGCTCCCCAGGCCCCGGTGGCGATTCCCGCCGGCGGCGCGTGCCCCCGCTGCGGCGGCGGGCTCGGCTGGCGGGACCTCGGGCGCACGAGCGTCGTCGACTGCGAGCGCTGCGGAGGGCTGTGGCTCTCGCCGGGCGCCTTCGAGGACGCCTGCCGCCGGGCCGCGGGCGAGGCGCGGTTCCTCGCCGCTCCCCCGCCCGATTCGCCGGCGCGCGCCCCGGGCGGGGAGGAGGTGCGCTACATCCCGTGCCTGGTCTGCGGCGAGCTCATGAACCGCCGCCAGTTCCGCCATCGCGGCGCGCCGAGCACGGTGATCCTCGACCACTGCCGGGAGCACGGCGTGTGGCTCGACCAGGACGAGCTGGCGCGGATCCTCGCCTTCGTCGGGGCCGGCGGGGGAGGGGCGGAGCCGCCGGAGCGAGAGTTCCGCGGCCTCGAGACGCCGCGGCGTCGCCCTCCCGCCGGAATCGGCCGGCCCTCCCGCCCGCGCGGAGTCGTCCGCTCGGTGCTCGACGTCCTCGAGACGCTCGGCTGGGCCCTGTTCGGGGGCTAGCTCCTGCCCTCTTCCGCCCCTCCGGCGTCCCGGGCGGTGGCGGCGGCGGAGGCCCGCCGGCCGAGCGTCTCCAGGCGCGCGCGATCCCGGGCGACGAGCTCCTCGATCTTGCGCCGCTCCCATTCCTGGCCGAGGGACTGGCCGAGCACGGACCAGGCGTGCACCGCGACCCCGATGCCCCACCCGAAGAGCGACCAGTACGCCCAGTCGATCGACCGCTCGCCGGAGCGGTCCTGCAGCCAGTCGATGGCGAACTGCACGACCGAGAGCGCGGCGAAGAGGATGACGTGCGTGTAGAGGGCGCGCAGCTCCTGCACGCGGCGGCGTGCGCGCTCGTAGGCGTCGGCGTCGGATTCCGGAAGGGGCATGCTCCACCTCGGGGCGGGTCCGCGGGTCGGGCCCGATCGCGGCCGTCGCGGCCGGTCGGACCGGCACCTTTCGAGAGGTCCCGGTCAGGGATTCCGCCCCAGCCCGGCCGGGATTCCCAGAACTTCCCGAAAGATCGTGACCGGGGGGCCTGGCCCGGCATCATGGGACGCCGAAATGCGCCACCCCCGTCCGGGGGTCGTCCTGGATACCGGCCCGCCGGGGCCTCTGAAGCCACAGTGCCATGACCTACGTCGTCGCCGAACCCTGTGTCAAGTGCAAGTACACCGACTGTGTCGACGTCTGCCCCGTCGACTGCTTCTACGAGGGAGAGAACTTCCTGGTCATCCACCCCGACGAGTGCATCGACTGCGGCGCCTGTGAGCCGGAATGCCCCACTGCCGCGATCTTCGAGGAGGACGAGCTTCCCGAGAAGTGGGCGGAATACACCGAGCTGAACGCCAAGTTCGCCGAGCTCTGGCCGAACATCGCCGAGAAGAAGGAGGCGCTGGCGGACGCCGACGCCTGGAAGGAGGTCGAGGAGAAGCGCGAGCACTTCTCCGAGAAGCCCTTCGCGGGCTGACCCGGCGGCGTGGCGCCGCTGGCCCGATCCCGGCCGGCGGAAGGTAGGATGGGACCCTTCCCGCCGCGCGGAGGACCCCGGAGGGTCCTTTCGGCGCGGCGTCCTCGCGGGAGGAGCATGAGACGGCCCTCCGACCCTCCGCCGCCCGCGCGCGACCACGGTCCCCACACCCTGCGGGTGTGGGAGGGGGTCGTCGTGGGACGGAACGGCGACGACGTCTTCGTCGAGCTCGGCGAGCGGATGCAGGGCGTGATCTCGGCCCGGGAGTTCGCCGCGGAGCCCCGGGTGGGGGAGATCCACGAGTTCACCCTGCGCGGGCAGGAGGAGAGCCTCTGGGTGCTCGCCCGGCGGGAGGCGAAGAGCCTCTCGACGTGGGAGGACATGGAGGTCGGGAGCCTCGTGCACGCCCGGGTCGTGCGCCCCCGGCCCGGGGGCCTCGAGGTGAAGATCGGCCCGCTCCACGCCTTCCTCCCCCGGTCGCAGACCGGTCTCCCGCGCGAGGAGAAGCCGGCCGTGCTCGTGGGCAAGACCCTCGCCTGCGAGGTGATCGAGATCGACGCCGAGCGCCAGCAGGTGGTCGTTTCCCGCCAGCTCGTTTTGCAGCGCGAGCGGGCGAGCGAGCGGGAGCGGCGGGTGGCGGGTCTGAAGGCGGGGCAGGTGGTGAACGGCCGCGTGACGCGGATCGAGGAGTACGGCGTCTTCCTGCGCTTCGGCGCGGGCCTCGAGGGGCTCGTGCACGTCTCGAACCTCGCCCACGAGCGCGTCGGTCATCCCGGCGAGCGGGTCAAGATCGGCGACCGCCTCGACGCCAAGGTGCTCTACGTGAACAAGAGCGGGAAGCGGATCGCGCTCGGGGTGAAACAGCTCGGCGAGAATCCGTGGCGGGATTTCGCCGCGTCCCACGCCGCCGGCGACCTCCTGGCGGGCGAGGTCGTGCGCACCTTCGAGTTCGGCGCCTTCGTGCGCGTCGCGCCGGGGATCGAGGGCCTCGTCCCGCGCTCCGAGATGGGCCTCCCGCCCGATCGCCCGGTGCGCCGCGCGCTCGCCGTGGGCCAGCCGGTGTCCGTGCGCCTGCGGGCGGTAGACGCGGAGGGGGAGCGGCTCTCGCTCTCCCTCCTCCACCGCGACGGCCGGCCGATCGCTCCCGAGGAGGCGGAGGAGCGCCAGGCCTTCGCGGCGCGGGAGGAGGCCGGCGAGGGCGCGGCGCCCGCGCGCCTCGGCCCCCTCCTCGCGCGCGCCCTCCATCGGGGGCCGGGCGGGGAAGAGGAACCGGGGAAGTAGCGGGCAGGCCGCGCGTCCGCCCCCCCCGGGTGGTCTGATGCAGCCATTCGGGGCACTTGGCCGGCGCGTCTGCGCCCGCCGCTGCGTTGCACCTCCTCCGAGGGTTGTCGTGCTAACCCGCGTCGTCGGTGCGCCTTGCGGCGAGCGCAGCCGCCCTCGGCGAAATGCCCCAATTGGCTGC
>JBFMCU010000022.1:0-8495 GCA_040754415.1 Planctomycetota bacterium | reverse complement strand
CGTGCCGATGGTGGGGCTCGCGGGGCTCGTCGGGCTGTTCGTGCACGGTGCGGCCGGACAGCGGCTCGGGCGCCTGGTGGCGGCGAGCGCGCTCCCGCTCTCGGGGCTCGCGCTCCTCGTGCGCGCCGTGGCGTTGCAGGCGCCGATCGATCTCGCCCGGACCGCGATCCTGGAGGCCGAGGTGGGGCCACCGGGGCTCGCGCGGCGGGAGGTTCTCTTGTTGCAGGCGCCGACGTCGTTCGCCTGTCTCCATCCGCGCGCCGTCTGGACGGTGGAGGGCGGCGCGCCCGACGTACGCTTCTGGCCCCTGCAGATGGGACGGCGCGAGGTGCGCTGGACACGGATCGACGCCCGGACCTTCGAGCTGGAGAGCCGGGGCGCGCCGTTCCTCGCGGAGTTCCTGGAGACGGTCTTCCTGGCCGACGCGCGCCCGACCGCCCCGGGTGCGGTGTGGACGACGTCGCTCTTCACGGCGGAGGCGGTCGCGGTGGACGAGGCGGGGCTCCGGCGGATCCGCTTCCGGATGGCGGAGCCCCTGGAGGCGCCCGGGGTGACCTTTCTCACCTGGCGCAACGGCCGCTGGCGCCGCCTCGCGCCGCCGGCGGCGGGAGAGACGATCGAGCTTGCGGCGGTGACCCCGCCTCTCCCCCTCCTCCCGTGACGGACGGGAGAACCCACCCGCTACCCCCCACCCACCCGGGGGGGACGGGCCGGCGCGGCGGCGGTTGCGCGGATTCCCGGATTCCCCGGCGGGCCCCCGCGCGCCCTCGCCCCAAGCCACCCCGCCCGCCGCTGCCCACCCCTACTCCGGCCGCGAGGGCACGCGCCCGCGCTCGCCGTTCCGCTGGGCGGCGCCGCGACCGCCGCGGGGATCGATGCGGTTCAGGATGCGGCGGCGGGTCAGGGTCACGGGACGGGTCAGGGCGCTGTAGATCCGCACGTGCACGGGCCGGACGCGGGAGGCGCAGAACTCGTCGCGGGACATCTGGTCCGGCCGCACCCGCCGCTGGAGCTTCGCGCAGTGGTAGCGATCGGCCTGCTGCAGGCGGCGGCGGATCCAGCGGAGCGGCCACAGGTTCCCCCCCCACCGCGGCGGCCAGTACCAGGAGATCTGGAAGTCGAAGAGGTACGGCCGCCCGTCCCTCCCCACGAGGATGTTCTCGGCCTTCTCCAGATCGACGTAGGCCATGTCGAGGGCGTGGATCGCGGCGAGCCCCGCCCGCAGGCGATCGAAGAAGTCGTCGGGCACCGCCATCCCCTCCCGCAGGTCGCACCCCGCGACGAAGGCGTGGGTCAGGCCGTGCCGGCCGTAGCGCCCGGTGAACTCCGGCACGATCTCCAGGTGCGCCAGCCGCTCGAAGACCCGGGACTCGTGCCAGGCATGGAGGCGCCCGATCCACCCGAGGGGCAAGCCGAAGAGGCCCGCCCGCCGGCCGATCTTGAGGACGACGCTCCGCGCCTCCCCCCGGTACAGGGCGGTCAGGGCGAAGAAGTCGTGCTTGAAGACCCGCTCGATCTCGTAGCGGCCGCTCGGGAGCTCGATCGCCGCCGGCGGCTCGTCCCGGCCGAGGGCCTTCAGCCAGTGGGGGGTCTTCTTCCGCGGGGACATCGGGGCGGCCGGGCGGCGGAGCAGCGAGCGGTGGGCGGCGTTCCGGCCGCGGACGAGTCTAGGCCCCCGCTCCGGCGGCCGGTACCGGCAGCCGAAGGGAACCCCCCCCGGCCCGCCGGCCCCGTCCATGGCCCAGGTGAGGGCAGGAATATACTTGCCGGTATAATACCGGCCCGTATACTCCCTCCCCCATGGAGACCCCCTTCCTCGGCCGGGACCGCGAGCTCGCCGTCCTGGCGGAGTTCGCAGACTCCGGCCGGGCCGAGCTCTTCGTGCTCTTCGGGCGGCGCCGGGTCGGCAAGACCGAGCTCCTCCAGCAGCTCTGCCGCACCCGGCGCGCCGCCTACTTCCTCGCCGCCCAGGTCCGCGACCGCGGTAACCTCGCCGCCTTCCAGGCGGTGCTCCAGGAGGCGCTCGGCGATCCTCTCCTCGCGAACGTCGAGTTCGCCGACTGGTCCGCCGCCCTCGGCTACGCGGCCGAGCGGGCCGGCCGCGAGCGGCTCATCGTCGTGCTCGACGAGTTCCCCTACCTCTGCGAGGGCAACAAGGGGCTGCCGTCGCTCGTCCAGCGCTTCTGGGACCAGCGCGGCAAGCACTCGAGCCTGATGCTCGTGCTCTGCGGCAGCCAGGTCTCGTTCATGGAGCGCGAGGTCCTGGCGGAGCGCTCGCCGCTCTTCGGCCGCCGCACGGGCCAGCGGCGCCTCGAGCCCCTCGCGCCCAAGGAGACGCTCGCCTTCTTCCCGCGCTGGCCGGTGGCGGAGCGCGTCCTCGTCTATGGGCTGCTCGGCGGCATGCCCGCCTACCTGCGCCGCTTCGACGACTCCCTTTCCCCCTCCGACAACCTCCTGCGCGAGGTGCTGCGCCCCGAGGGCTATCTGTTCGACGAGGTGCAGTTCCTCCTGCGGAGCGAGCTGCAGAACCCCAGCACCTACAACAGCATCCTCGCCGCCGTCGCCCGCGGGGCAGACCGCGTCGGCGACATCGCCCTCGCCGTCGGCGTGGATTCGACTACCGCCAACAAGTACCTGCATGTCTTGCGCGAGCTCCGGCTCGTGGAGCGCGAGATCCCGCTCACCGATCCCGATCCCCTCCGCTCGCGGCGCGGCCGCTACCGCATCGCGGATCGCTTCCTCACCTTCCACTTCCGCCACCTGCAGCCCAACCTCTCGCTGATCGAGGCCGGGCGCGGGAGCCGCGTGCTGGAGGAGTTCGTCCAGCCCGATTTCGAGCACCTCTTCGACGAGGCGCGCACCGAGCTCATCCTCGACCACCTGCAGCGGGAGGCGGCGGAGCTCGTCGGGGAGGAGATCGTGGAGACCGGCCGCCACGCCGGCGGGTGCGTGCGCGCCCTCGGGCGGACCGCCGGCGGCCGCGGGGTGGCCGCGATCTCCCTGGATCCCCCCCGCGCGCGGCCGGCGGAGCTCGCCCGGGAGCTCGCCGACCTCGAGCGGGTTCTCGGCCCCGGCCTCGTCCACCTGCGCTACTCCCTGACCGACGATCCCGCGGCGCCCCTCGACGTGCGGCGCGCCGCGCCCGCCGAGCTCTCCCGATGAACCTCGATTCCGACTTCCAGCGCTACTTCGCCGCCCTCGACCGCGCCGGCAACGCGGACCGCTGCTTCCTCTGCCGCCGCACGCCGGCCGACGTGAAGGCCTTCTTCGGTTTCAACGAGGACGGCACGCCCATCGACGCGGAGCAGTACGGCATCGAGGACGTCGCCCTCGATCCCGAGGTCGACATCATGAGCTATGCCGGGACGCGGCCGGTGTGCGCGGTCTGCCAGTTGAATCTCGACGCGATCCTGCTCGCCGCCGGCGGGCGCGCGATGCTGGCTCGCGTTCTTCACGAGATGGAGCACGAGCGCGAGCGGCTCTGGCCGCACTAGGTGGCATGGGATCGCCGCCAGGCGAAGCCCATGCCACCTAGAGGCCGAAGAGGGCGCCGCAGGCGCCGCTCTTCGGCCGGTCTGAGAGACCGCGGAGGCCGCCGCCAGGCGCCGCTCCTCGGCTGTTCCGGGCCCCACCGCCGAACGCCCCTCACCGCCCTACCCTCCGCTGCCCCCACCCCAGAGCCGCAGCAAGGCGACCTCCGGCCGCGTGCCGATCCGCAGCGGCAGGCTCGTGACGCCCACCCCGCGCCCCACGTAGAGCCGGCAGCCGTTGCGCTCGTACAAGCCGGCGAGGAAGCCGTGGCGGCTGTGGGAGAGCGGCGCGCGGCCGGCGATCAGGATCTGGCCGCCGTGGGTGTGGCCGGAGAGCTGCAGGTCGACGGAGAGGTCGCAGGACTCGAGGAAGGTGTCGGGGTGGTGCGAGAGGAGCAGGGTGGGCTCCCCCGCGCGCCGCCCGGAGAGCGCCGCGTCCAGATCCGGCCGGCCCTCGGTCAGGTCGTCGATCCCCGCCACCCAGAGGCTCCCCTGCCCGGCGGAGACCCGCCGGCCGCGGTTCGCGAGCACCTCCACCCCCCGCTCCGCGAGGTAGCTCGTCCAGCGCTCGAACTGCCCCGGCCGGTAGTACTCGTGGTTGCCGGGCACCGCAAAAACCCCTCCCGGCGCCCGCAGGAGCTCCAGGCCCGGGGCGAGGAGCTCGACCTCCCGCCACCGCGTGTTCACGAGGTCGCCGACCAAGCACACGAGGTTGGGGGCCAGGGCGGCGGCGCGCGCGGCGACGGCGCGGAAGTCCTCGGCGGTCAGGAAGAGGCCGGCGTGGACGTCGGAGATCAGGACCACGTGGAGGAGATCGAGGTCCGCCCCCCGGATCGCCACGTCGGTGCAGGTGATCTCGAGGGGTGCGTGGAGGCGTTCGCGCAGGAAGCGCCCGGGGGGGAGGCGCTCCAGGGCCCGGTTCCCGACGGCCAGGAGCTTGCCGAGGGCCCGCCGCCATCTCCGCCGCCGGCCGGAGAGCGGGCCGGTGGGGAGCGGAGTGTGGTGTCGTGCGCGCGGGTCGCCCATCGCCCCGAGGATAGCCGCTCCGGCCCCTCCCGCCCCCTCCCGCGCCCCGGAGCGGCTCCCGGGCCTCGGCGGGGGCGGTCTCCGAAGCCCGCCCCGGAATCTCCCCCTTTCGCGGAACCTCGTTACAATAGGCCCACACGAGCCGCCCGCCACTCGGCGGCCCGGGTTCCCCCTACTCCCCCAGTCCGGTCCGCAACTTCGGTCCCCCACCATGTACGACCCCGTACTGGTACAGCCGTTGCGCGACGAGGTCACGCGTCTCGGTGCGAAGGAACTCTCCACTCGCGAGGACGTCGACATCGCCCTGCGCCAAGCGGGCACGACACTCGTGTTCGTGAACTCGGTATGCGGATGCGCCGCCGGCGGTGCCCGCCCCGGTCTCGCGCTCTCGCTCATCAACGGGAATCGGCCCGACCATCTGGTGACGATGTTTGCCGGCGTCGACCAGGAGGCCATCGAGCGGCTCCGCGAGCTCCTCCACCCCCACGAGATCACGAGCGCCCCCGAGATGGCGCTCGTGAAGGACGGCGCCGTCACGCGGATCTGGCGCCGCCAGGACATCGTGGGGCGCGATCCCTCCTCGATCGCCCACAGCCTGATGAAGGCGTTCGAGAAGTACTGCTGATCGGCGGCCGCCGCGCTCCTTCGCGGGAGGGGAAGGGCGGTGGCCCGCGGCGATCCTCGGGAGCTGGGCGCGGCCCCGGCGGGGTTGGAGCTCGGCGGAAGAGGCGTGTAGTCTGGGCGGTCCATTCTGCCTAGCGGAATCGGCGCCACGCCGTGGCGCGGTTCCTTCCCCCGACCCCGCCCGCGAGGACCGCGATGCCCGCCCCCGAAGAGCTCGAACGCCGTCTGGATCGTCTGGAGCGCGAAGCCCGCCGCTGGCGGCTGGGGAGCCTCCTCCTCCTCGGCGGCCTCGCCGGCGTCCTGGCGGTGAGCTTCGCCTGCCCCGCCGCGCCGGCCCCGCCGGCGAGCGTCCTCGAGGCGGAGCGTTTCGTCCTGCGCGGCGCCGCGGGCGAGGAGCTCGCCGTCCTCGGGACCGATACCAAGGGCAATCCGAACCTCCTGCTGCGCCGCGGCCAGTCGCACGCGATCGTCACGCTCTCCGGCCCGGCGGTCCAGGTGCGCGGCGAGGACGGCAAGACCGGCGCCTTCCTCGGCGTCGACACGCGCGGCGACTCGCGCCTCGAGCTGACGAGCGCGCGCATGCACGACGGAGTCCGCGCCGCCGTCCACCCCGACGGCTCCTCCGGCGTCTACGTCCTCGACGCCGAGGGTCGCGAGCGGGCCGCCCTCGAGTACCTCGCGACCGGCGCCGCCCAGCTCACCGCCCGCGACGGGCGCGGCGGGATCCGCTCCTATCTCGGCCTCGACGAGAAGGGCGTCGCGAGCTCGCTCGTCCTCGACCCCATCGGCCGCCGCCGTCTCGGTCTCCTCGTCGCCCCCGACGGCACCCCCACCCTCGCCGCCGAGGACGGCGAGGGCCGCCTCCGCGCCCAGCTCACGATGGACCAGGACGGCCTCCCCCTCCTCCAGCTCCTCCGCGCCGACGGCGAGCCCATGTTCCAGGAGCCGCGCTGACCTCCTCCGCCGTACACTCTCCCTCGCCGCGCCCGATGCGGAAGTGGCGGAACCGGCAGACGCGCAGGATTTAGGTTCCTGTGGGGCAACCCGTGGGGGTTCGAGTCCCCCCTTCCGCACCATTCCCGGCCCGTGGCCGCTCGGCCGCCTCCGGACGCTCCACGCGCCGGTCGCCCTCCTCCGCGCTGCGCGCTCCATCCTTCCGGGGGGCAGTCCAGGGGCTGGGATCCGCCGGAGGGTCGCCTGGCGGCCGCGCCGCCCCCGGGGCCCGCGGCCCCCGCTACTGGATCGTCCGCCGCACGACGGTGGTGTCGCCGGGCGGCACGTCGACACGCCCGGTGACGAAGGTCCCGCTCTGGCCGGCGATCTCCCACTTGTACGGCCCATGGGGAAGCCCCGCGATGGCGAGGCGGCCCTCCCCATCGGTCACGAGACCTCCCTCGAGCGCCACCCGCCCTTGCCCCACCCATTCCGCCACGTCCGTCGCGTGATCGAGGGACCAGAGGCCGATCGCCTGGCCCGCCGCCGCGACCCCCTCCGCCGTCGAGAGCTCGAAGGCGACGCCGCCCAGCCGCGGCAGGATCGCCCGGGTCTCCTTTCCCCCCCGTACCGCCTCCGCCGCGAAGTCGATCGGCCAGCAGCCCGCGCGATTCGCGTGGAAGCGGTAGGTCCCGGGCGCCAGCGGCCCGTAGTGCACGCGCCCCTCCTCGTCCGTCGTCCGGGCATCGAACACCTCCCCCCAGGGGTCCCACATCGCGCACCGGGCGTCCATCACCGCCCGCCCGTCGTCGACGAGCACGATGTCGAGCTCCGCGCCGCTCGCGAACACGAGCTCGGCCTCGTCCTTCGTGGCGTCCGCCGGGAGCCCGAAGCAGCTCCCGAGGGCCTCGTGGGAGAGGTGGGCAGCGTACATCCTCTCCTCCACACCCAGGAGGGAGCAGACACCCTGGCCGTCGGTGATCCCCACGTGCATAAAGCTGGGATTGTCCGGGTCGGCGAGGCGCAGCTTGGCCTGGGAGACGGGACGACCCGTCTCGTCCACGACCCGGGCTCGGAAGGTGCGGCCGCCCAAGGAGATGTCAATGCTCAGTTCCGGACTACCCCGGAACGACACCCAGGCACTTGCCCGTACGGTCGCGTGGTCACTCTCAAGCACCGTGACCTCGACGCGATCGACATCGATACCCTGAAAGAAGGCTTCCCCGGGCTCGACGGTGATTGCTCGCTGATACACGAGAACTTGGGGGGTCGTCGTGTAGGAGACGTCCACTGGCACATCCGCGCCAACCGGTTTGCCCGCTTCATCCAGAACGCGGACCCGGAGCCGCTTCTCTCCGGCGACTCGGAGGCCATAGGACCATTCCTCACCTGGCCGGAGTTTTGCGATTGCCAGATACGCGGTCTTGTCGGGACGGTTGATGGCGAATACGTAGGACCCGGCGCTGGCATCCTCCATGCGGAAGACCCCCGAGGAGTCTGTGCTGGTGAGAACGTACTCCCGGGGACCTGTGGCGTGTAGGCTATAGCCGCCGTACCCGGATCCCCCCTCCTCGGCGGCGCCGCCGAGCAGTCGGATCGCAATGGACTGGGTGCGGCTGAGCGCGATCCTACCCAGGTCAATGGTCTCGCCAGACTCAGGGATGATCGCCGCGAGGTGATCGGAGTACCGGGGGGCCTTCACGGTGTAGAAGGTCTGCCGCGAGGTGAATCCCGCGATCTCGAACGTGCCATCCGCGCGCACGGGCAGGGGCGGCCCCCACGGCGCTAGCTCCTGCCCCCCCCCGGAAACATGAATCTGCACCGTGGCCTCCGGAAGGGGGGCCCCCGTCTCCGCATCGACCACCGTGCCCCGGCCCAGCAACGCCGTCTCCAGGATCAAGGTGACGTCGGTCGGTCTGCCTTCTTGGACCTCGATCCAGACCGGCTCGCAGCCGGGGTGCTCGGGCGAGGAGGCGGTCACGAGCAGGGGTCCGACGGGCACATCTGGAATGGTGAACGAACCGTCCTGGCGGGCGTGGAAGGTGCGTACCCGGTTCTGGTGGAACGTATGTGGTATCCAGAAGATGACCTGGAAGTCCTCCTCTGGTCCTCCTTCGTGAAGGCAATGACCGGTCAGCAGACCAGCCCGTTGCAGGACCACCACGAGCGAGATCGGTTCAGGCTGCGGATTGAGGAGGGAAGTGATGGTGCTTGGGGCATACCCCGGGGCGGAAGCCCAGTAGGTAAGAGCCCCCCGCGGCGCGTTTCCGACGTAGACGTAGCCGTCCGGCCGGGCCAGGGCCTCGACGGATCCCCCTTCGCCTCCCTCCCCCCACCGCAGGAAGACCACGCCGTCCTTCACCGCTTCTCCCGACTCGTCCT